>CALVWQ010000019.1 GCA_944367535.1 uncultured Clostridia bacterium | reverse complement strand
GATATAAAATAACAAAATTCATGGAAAATTTCGTAATTCCGAATATCGGCAATAAATTTCAGAAACAGATTGCAACCGATGAAATGCCGCAATCTGCCGACGGAAAGACGATAATGACGACGCAACCCAAAATTGTTCCCGCAAACGGGGTAAAAGTCCATTTTAAAAATAAATCTACGGCAAATGTCCGTCTTGTGGACTGTGTCGGGTATCTTATTGACGGCGTTAACGGATACGAGGAAGATAATAAACCGCGGCTCGTAAAAACGCCTTGGAGCGATGAGGAAATTCCGTTCGAAAAAGCCGCCGAAATAGGGACGAAAAAGGTTATAGAAGACTATTCGACGATTGGAATTTTGGTTACTACCGACGGGAGTTTCGGTGAAATCCCGCGCGAAAATTATGTTCCTGCCGAGGAAAAAACCATAAAAGAACTCAATATTTGCGGTAAACCTTTTATAATTTTCTTGAATTGTGTCGACCCGAGTGCGGATCGCACGACGTCGCTTGCAAATTCGCTCGAAAGTAAATACGGCGTATCCGTCGTATGCGGAAACGCTTTGAATTTATCGTCTGACGATATAAGCGAAATTATGGAAAAAGTATTGCTCGAATTCCCTATGAGCGGTTTTAATCTGAAATTGCCCAAATGGATGCAGGCGCTTCCTGCCGATAATAAAATTATTACAAGGCTCGTAGAAGGTGTGAAAAAGGCGTCATCCGATATGGTCAAAATGAAGGATTTTTCGGCATTACCGAATACATTTACTGCCGATGAGGATTTTAACGACATAGAACTTGACGAATTGCGGCTCGGTTGCGGCGTCTCGGATTATAAACTTACGCCTAAATCAGGTCTTTTTTATAGGGTTTTGTCTGATGAGTGCGGAGAAAACATAGAGGACGATTATGAACTCATGGGCTATCTTAAAACTTTTTCAGAGGCAAAGCGCAAGTATGCCAAGATAAAAGACGCGCTTTCCGAGGCAGAAGAAAACGGTTACGGTGTTGTGCTTCCGACTGTCGATGAAATGAATCTCGAAGAGCCCGTACTGGTAAAACAGGGCGGAAGATACGGCGTGAAACTCAAAGCGTCGGCGCCTAGTCTGCACATAATGAAAGTGGACGTTTCGACAGAAGTTTCTCCGATAGTAGGTACTGAAAAACAGGGCGAGGATCTCATTAAATACATAAGTGAGAAATTTGAAGACAATCCGTCCGGAATTTGGGAGACCAACATGTTCGGCAAATCGCTGCATGACCTTGTGAGTGAAGGCTTAAACGATAAAATCACGGCGATGCCGAAGGATGCTCAGGGAAAAATGCGCAAAACCGTTACTCGAATTGTAAATGAAAATAAGGGCGGGGTAATCTGTATTCTTCTGTGATAATCTGCGATGATGTTGATTGAAGAATAAATTATATATTATAAATTATTTTTTAAAATAATAAAGCCGCGTTGGAATTTGGTTCAATGCGGCTTTATTTAGATAAAATTTATTCAGTTTTTATATTTTATTATCAACTTTTCAAGCATCGCGACAAGAGCATACATAAGAGTTGCGAGTATGCAAAGTACAACGGTTGCAGCCATGACGAGGTCGAGTTTGAAAACCTGCCCGCCGTATACTATAAGATATCCTAGTCCTGCACGCGAAACTAGATATTCTCCCATAATTGAACCTATCCATGCCATTCCGACGCTTATTTTGAGCATGCTGATGAAAGTGGGCAGGCTCCCCGGGATAACCAATTTCAGCAGTATCTGAAATTTGCTTGCGCCCATAGACCTTAAAAGAAAGATTTTATTTTTGTCTGTGGCGAGAAAACCGTTCAGCATTGTGATTATCGCAACAATTATGCCTATAAGCACTGCCATGAAGATTATGGCTTTGCTTCCGCTTCCGCACCATACGATTATTATTGGACCTAAGGCGATTTTAGGCAGACTGTTAAGCACGACTATATATGGTTCAAGTATTCTCCGCGCCCGTTCCGACCACCATAAAGCAAGTGCTATTGCATATCCGAGACCTACTGCAATCAAAAATCCGAGAATCGTTTCGTATAATGTTATCGTCATGTGATAAACGAGATTGTTTTCAACGAAGAGGTTTTTGATAGTTACGATTATCTTAGTCGGATAACTTGTGATAAACGGGTCTATCACTCCGGTTCTTGCGAGCAGTTCCCAAAGTCCTAAAAGAAAGAGGAGGATAGAGATTCTCAATATCCATACGATGCATGTTTCTCGTTTTATGTTTTTTATATATCTTAAATGTTCTGCGGAAAGTTTATTATCTTTTTTCATCCGTTTAGTTCCTTCCATATTTTTTCAAACCAGATACTGAAATCCGGACTTTCTCTTTTTCGCAGCGGGGAATTTCCTGATATTATCGGTTTGTGAACCGATTTTACCTTTGATGGTCTATCGGAAAGTACTACGATTATGTCAGACATAGATATGGCTTCTGAGATGTCGTGAGTAACTAAAACCGCTGTTTTGCTCTCAGCTTTTATAATTCCGTAAACATCGTCGCAAACAGATAACCTTGTTTGATAATCGAGTGCGGAAAACGGTTCGTCTAGCAGGAGCAGTTTGGGTGATGAGGCGAGCGTCCTTATAAGTGCGGCGCGCTGTCGCATTCCACCCGACAATTGGTCGGGATAGTTTTTTCTGAATTCGTAAAGCCCGTATTTTTTTAGTAACGAAAGCGCGTAATTTTTGTGCGCCAAGTCGTTTATTTTCTTAATTTCCAGCGGCAGAAAAATATTTTTTTCTATTGTACGCCACGGAAACAACTGGTCTTTTTGAAGCATATATCCGAGTTCTTCCGAGTTTTTTCCCATTGGTTTTCCTTCGATGAGCACTTCTCCCGACGTGGGTTGTATAAGTCCTGCAATGATAGATAGTACCGTTGTTTTGCCGCAACCCGACGGACCTATAATAGATAAAAATTCGCCTTCTCCGCATTCAAGACTTAAATTATCTATCGCAGTTATTTCGTCGGTCAGAGTCTGGTATTTCATGGATATGTTTTTTAATTCCAAAAGTTTTTTCATCGTTTTTTCCGCCGTAAAAATTTATTTTATCCGAAAACTTCTTGCGCTAATGAGTTGTCGACTATTTTATCAAACGGTACTCTCGCTGAAAGTTCTCCCGAATTTTCCATAATATCCTGTAATCTCGTAAAACTGTTCTCTGTGGCTTGCAGGTCGGTCTTCCATGCTTCAATCGCTTTGTAGTTTTTAAGTGAAGTTTCGATTGATTTGATACTGGTTGACGGGAATTGTTTCACTATGGCTTCCGCCACTTCGAGTTCGGTGTGAGTATTCATGAATTCGTGTGCTTTTTTAATGGCTTTCAGAAAGGATTTTATGGTGTCCGCGTTCTTTTCGATATAACTTCCGAGCGCTATAAAGGAAGTATAGGGTATATCGCCGCCCTGTTCGCCGACGCTGGCGACTATATGCCAAGTGCCGGCCTGTTCGTATTCTGAAGCGGTCGGTTCGAAAACGGTGCAGTAATCGGCGGTTCCGCTTATGAAAGCACTGGTCATAAGGTTGAATTCAACGTCGAAATTAAGAGTGTAATCGACGTTGTTTGTCAAACCTAATTCTTTTAAAATGTATTCAAACGTCATTGCGGGAACGCCTCCAAGCCTTCCTGCGAGTATTTCTTTGTCTTTAAGGTCGGTCCATTCAAAGTCCGGTTCGTCGTTTCTCGAAACGAGGAATGCTCCGTCTCTCTGAGTCAGTTGCCCGAATACCTTCGGATAATCCGCCTTGTTTTGATTATAAACATATATAACTGTTTCGGGGCCCATAAGTCCTATATCGGCAGAGCCCGAAAGTACCGCGGTCATTGAATTATCCGCACCTCCGCCGTTTGTAAGGTTGATTTTAAGTCCTTCTTCGGCAAAATAGCCGTTTTCTATCGCAAGATAAAGCGGTGCATAGAATACCGAATGCGTAACTTCGTTCAGTTCGATTGTTTTAAGGTCGTCTTTGTCGCCGCATCCGGAAAATGGCAAGACTATTATAATAAGCGATAAAATTAGCAGCATGATTTTTTTCATAGATAAATCTCCGTTTTGATTCTTTTATAATTTATTTTATGAAAAACGGCTTATATTTGACAATGTTGGCGGATAAAAATTTGACAATCCCGCTTTTATCAAGTATAATTTATTTTGTTACATTAAAGGAGAAAGTCTGTATGGACATGGCAAAAACATATAACCCATCCGAATTTGAAAAAGAAATTTATGAGGAATGGGAGAAAAAAGGGTATTTCAAAGCGAAAGTAGACCCCAATAAACTGCCTTTCACTATTGTTATGCCTCCGCCTAACATAACGGGACAATTGCATATGGGGCATGCACTTGATTCTACGTTGCAGGATACGCTTATCAGATTTAAAAGAATGCAGGGTTACAGCGCGCTTTGGTTGCCCGGCACCGACCACGCCTCAATTGCTACTGAACTAAAAATTGTCGAAAGTATGGCAAAAGAAGGGCTTACCAAAAGCGACGTCGGCAGAAACGGATTTCTTGAAAGAGCGTGGGAGTGGAAAAGACAGTACGGTGGCAGAATAATCGAACAGTTAAAACTGCTCGGAGCGTCCTGCGACTGGTCGAGACTTGCTTTTACCATGGACGAGCGGTGTTCCCGCGCCGTCAGAGAAGTTTTTGTAAATTTATATGAAAAAGGGCTTATTTACAGGGGAAACCGTATCATAAACTGGTGTCCCGATTGCAGAACTGCGCTTTCTGACGCAGAGGTGGAATATGTTGAGGAAGACAGTCATCTCTGGTACATTAAATATCCTGTAAAAGATTCTGACGAATATGTTGTGGTTGCCACTTCAAGACCCGAGACCATGTTCGGTGATACGGCTGTTGCAGTCAATCCCGAAGATAAAAGATATAAATCTCTTGCGGGAAAAACTCTAATATTGCCATTGGTAAATAAAGAAATCCCCATTATTAAGGATAATTACGTTGAACTTGATTTCGGTACGGGCGCGGTCAAGATTACTCCTGCGCACGACCCCAACGACTTTGAGGTCGGGTTGAGACATTCGTTGCCTGTGGTTAAAGTGATAGATGATGACGGCATAATGAATGATTTTGCCGGTAAATACAGCGGAATGCCGGCTACAGAATGTCGCGGAAAAGTGGTGGCCGAACTCGAAGCGGCGGGTTTGATAGAAAAAATAGAGCCGCTTCATCATAGCGTAGGGCATTGTTATCGTTGTAATCATACTGTCGAACCTATGGTGTCGAAACAGTGGTTCGTCAAAATGAAACCGCTCGCCAAACCTGCAATTGACGCGGTCAGAAAAAAGAGCGTAAAGTTTACGCCCGAGAGATTTTCTAAAATATACTTTAATTGGATGAATGATATCCGGGATTGGTGTATTTCTCGTCAGTTGTGGTGGGGGCACAGAATCCCCGCATTCTATTGCGATGACTGCGGTGAAATGACAATTAGCAAGGAAGATTTGAAAAAGTGTCCTAAATGCGGTTCGGAGCATATCAGGCAGGATGAGGATGTGCTCGACACGTGGTTTTCTTCCGCGCTTTGGCCTTTTTCCACTCTCGGTTTTCCGGAAAAGACCGAAGACCTCGATTATTTTTATCCTACCGACGTTCTTGTTACGGGTTATGATATTATTTTCTTCTGGGTCGCCAGAATGATTTTCTCGGGACTTGAACATATGAAGCGAATTCCTTTTAAGGACGTTTTTATACACGGGCTTGTAAGGGACTCGCAGGGCAGAAAGATGAGTAAATCTCTCGGTAACGGAATAGATCCTACTGAAGTGGTCGCAAACTACGGCGCTGATACTCTCAGATTTTCACTTATTAACGGCGTCGCGGCGGGAAGCGATATGCGTTTTTCCGACGAAAAGATTGAAGGGGCAAGAAATTTCATGAATAAAATCTGGAATGCTTCCAGATTTGTGCTTCTGAATGCCGAAAATAAAAAAATCACTCCTGTTAAGGATTGTAAACTTACGGTTGCCGATAAGTGGATAATAACCGGTCTTAATAAAGTCATAAAAGAAGTAACGGTAAATATGGAAAAATACGAACTCGGTATCGCACTTTCCAATCTTTACGATTTCGTGTGGAGTGATTTTTGCGATTGGTATATCGAGTTTACCAAATCCGTTCTTTACGGTGACGATGAGAAAAAGGCGAGCGATACTTTGGGCGTGCTCGTGTATGTTCTTACCAATATTTTAAAATTATTGCATCCTTTTATACCGTTTATAACCGAGAAGATATATCAAAGTATTCCCGGGGCGGGAGAATCTCTCATGACCGAGGAATTCCCAAGGTATAATTCACGTCTTAATTACTTTGCAAGCGTCAAAGAAATCGAACTTATAAAAAACATCATAAAAAGTGTACGCAATGTAAAGTCGCAGACGGGCGCACAGCCTTCAAAAAAAGTAAGCCTTTACATCAACACCGAACAGACAAGAACGGTCAAAAATAATTCGGCTGTTATTGGGAGGCTTGCAGGTGTTTCCGATATAATTTTCATAAACGATAAGTCAGCCTTGAAAGAAAAGGTTGTTGCACAGGTCATAGACTCGGCAGAACTTTATATTCCTCTTGGAGAGCTTGTCGATTTTGAAAAGGAAACATTAAGACTGAAAAAAGAACTCGAAAATGTTGAGCAGGAAATCGCGAGAGCGAGCGGAAAACTTTCCAACAATGGGTTCCTTGAAAAAGCTCCGAAAAATTTGGTTGACGCAGAGAAGGTAAAACTCGACAAATATCTTGATATTAGAGTAAAGTTGAAAAAACAGATTGAAGATTTGTTAAAATAATTAAAAGCCCGAATCTTTGTATTCGGGCTTTTGCTTAAATAAATATTTTTATAAATCGGCACATTTTTGTCTTTTTGCATTATATTTGATTGCTTTTGAAAAAAATAAGTAAATTACAAGTATTTATTTTGTAAAACAGGTAAAAATTGGAAAGTTGATATTGACAAATTCTTGCTTTTATGTTAGAATTACAATTGTTTGAATATGTTTTTATAATTAAGGAGTAGAATATAGTAATGAATGCAACGTGGCGTAAAAATATGCAAATTAAGTTTGATTATAATAATATGATGAAAGAATTCGTCGGTGATGACGGTTTTTCCGACGGCGATATTGCGGAGGGAAAAAAGATTGCCGCCGAAGCATATGCAAAAGTGGCGGAAAACCGCGGTAAGGGGATGATGGGCTGGACGGAACTTCCGTATAATCAGAAAGAGATTGTGGCGGATATATTAGCAACCGCAAAAGAAATAAAGAAAAAATTTGATAATTTCGTTGTTCTCGGTATCGGCGGTTCGGCGTTGGGCCCTACCGCCGTCTTTCAGGCGCTCTGTCATTTAAGACATAACGAACTTCCGAAATCAAAGCGTAAGTATCCTAAACTTTATGTCGAAGATAACGTTGACCCCGAAAGAATGAGTGCGCTGCTTGACGTACTCGATTTAAATAAGACGATGTTTAATGTCGTTACAAAAAGCGGTGCTACTAGTGAAACCATGGCTCAGTACCTTATAATTATGAATTTGCTTAAAAATAAATTCGGGGACAAGGCCAATGAACATATGATTGCCACCACTTCCGCACAGAAGGGAAATCTTATAAAAATAGCAAAGAGCGAGGGACTTAAAACATTTTATATACCCGATGGGGTGGGTGGAAGATTTTCGGAACTTTGTCCCGTCGGCTTATTGCCTGCGGCAGTTGTCGGTATAGATATAAAGAACTTGCTCGCGGGCGCCGCGTATATGGATAAGATATGCATGAATAAGGATATGAAGAAAAATCCTGCATTGCTTGCGGCGCTTTTGCAGTATCTTGCAATGAAAAAGGGCAAGAACATATCGGTAATGATGCCGTATGCCGACAGTTTAAGATATATGGCGGACTGGTATTGTCAGTTGTGGGCGGAAAGTTTAGGCAAGGCGACGGATAAAAACGGTAACAGTGTATATGCGGGACAAACTCCCGTGAAGGCGCTCGGTGTAACAGACCAGCACTCACAGGTTCAGTTGTACAGAGAAGGCCCATTTGATAAAGTCATAACGATAATCGGGGTGGAAAAATTCAGGAGCAACGTCACTATAAGCAATGGATGCGAAGAATTTCCCGACGTATCATTTCTTTGCGGACATACAATGAATGAACTTATCAATTCGGAGCGTGTTGCCACCGAATATGCTTTGACAACGGCGGGGAGGCTTAATCATACAATCATAATGCCGGAGGTAAATGCTTTTACGGTTGGGGAATTGCTGTATTTATTTGAAATGCAGACGGCATTTTGCGGTGAAATGCTGGGCATAGATACTTATAATCAGCCAGGAGTCGAGGGCGGCAAAAACGCCACGTATGCACTTTTCGGGAAAAAAGGATACGAGGCTACTAAGAGAGAAATGGAAGAGGCGCCCAAGAAAAAAGAGCAATATATTATTTGATTCCTTATGATTAAAGATAAAGAAGACAAAAACAAAAAAATTGACTTGCCCTTATATTTGTTTCATCAGGGAACAAACTATAATGCGTACGATTTTATGGGTGCGCATAAGGAAATACGCGACGATAGAGAAGGTGTGGTTTTCCGCGTCTGGGCGCCGCGGGCGGAAGAGGTTTCGGTTGTAGGCGATTTTAACGATTGGAACGTCGATTCCGCTCGCATGAGCCGAATAAGCGAAGGCGGGGTTTTTGAAGTTTTTATCGAAGGGATAAAGGAGTATGGCGCCTATAAATTTGCTGTAACTCACGGCAAAAAAACAGTACTCAAAGCCGATCCTTACGCTTTTCATGCGGAAACTCCTCCAAAGACCGCTTCTAAAATTTATGACCTTTCGGGCTATGTGTGGGGCGATACGGATTTTATCGGCAAAAGGTCTCAGCCTTACGATAAGCCGATAAATATTTACGAGGTCAATCTCGCGTCATGGAAAAAACACGAAAACGGCGGATATTATACTTATGCGGAATATGCGTCGGAACTCGTGGATTATGTCGTTGCTATGGGATATACGCATATAGAACTCATGCCCGTTTCGGAATATCCTTTTGACGGTTCGTGGGGATATCAGATAACAGGATATTATGCGGTATCTTCGAGGTTCGGCACTCCGCACGATTTCATGTATTTTGTGGATTGCTGTCATAAAAAGGGGCTGGCGGTCATCGTTGACTGGGTACCCGCGCACTTTCCGAAAGACATGCACGGGCTGTATGAGTTTGACGGTACGCCTTGC
Organism: uncultured Clostridia bacterium; assembly: GCA_944367535.1. GTDB lineage: Bacteria > Bacillota > Clostridia > Christensenellales > Borkfalkiaceae > UBA1259. Next base: position 26,121 of record CALVWQ010000019.1, on the reverse strand, counting down.
TATGAAAATCAGGGGTGGGACAGGCAAGAGCATAAGGCGTGGGGAACGCGCATATTTGACTGGGGAAGGAACGAGGTTCAGAGTTTTCTTATATCCAACGCCGTCTTTTTGTTTGAAAAATACCATATCGACGGATTGCGGGTCGATGCAGTGGCGTCGATGCTGTATCTGGATTATGACAGGCGCCCCGGTGAATGGATACCCAACGAAAACGGCGGTAATTATAATTTGCAGGCGATAGCTTTTTTGCAAAAACTTAATTCCGTTGTATTCGGGAAATATCCTTATGCGCTCATGATTGCGGAAGAATCGACAGCGTTTCCGATGATTACCAAACCCGTGGACTTAGGCGGGCTCGGTTTTAATTTTAAATGGAATATGGGTTGGATGAACGACGTTTTGAGTTACATGCAGTGCGACCCATATTTTCGCTCGTCCAATCATAATAAAATCACTTTCTCGATGTTTTATGCTTTCAGCGAGAATTTCATTTTGCCGATCTCGCACGACGAAGTGGTACATGGTAAAAAATCGCTTCTCGACAAAATGCCGGGCGATATTCCAGAAAAATTTGCAAATTTGCGGGCATTTACTGCATATATGTATGCTCATCCCGGCAAGAAACTCTCCTTTATGGGTAATGAGTTTGGTCAATTTAAAGAATGGAATTATAAAGAGGGGCTTGAATTTTTTATGCTGGGATTTGAAAATCACGCCAAACTTTCGGAATATAACAAAACGGTTAATAATATTTATAAGAATACACCGGCGTTATATACCGTGGAAGATTCGTGGGACGGATTCGAGTGGATTTCTGCCGACGAGCGTGACAATAACGTAATATCGTTTATCAGAAAGGACAGGCTCGGCGGCGAAACCGTCGTCGTCATAAACTTTTCGGGAAATGATTACTTAAAATATAGACTCGGCGTAAATGAAGGAGAATATAAATGCGTGCTTTGTTCTGATGACTTAAAGTTCGGGGGCGAAGGCAGGGTAAAGAGAAAGAGTTATAAGTCAGTAAAACGTCAGGCGCACGGCAGAAAAAATTCGATTATGCTGTGTCTGCCGCGTTTTTCGGCTTTGTATTTAAACAGGAAAAACTAAAAATCATTACAGGAGATTTAACTATATGATAAGGAAAAAGAAGTGCGTCGCGATGTTGTTAGCGGGCGGACAAGGTAGTCGCCTATACGCGCTGACAAACAACATCGCAAAACCCGCCGTATCTTTCGGCGGTAAGTACAGGATAATCGATTTCCCATTGTCCAACTGCGTCAACTCAGGTATAGACACCGTAGGAGTTCTGACCCAGTATCAGCCGCTGATTTTGAATGATTATATCGGTAACGGACAGCCTTGGGATTTGGACAGGACATTCGGCGGAGTGCATATTCTTTCGCCGTATCAGGCGAAAAATTCGTCTGACTGGTATAAAGGCACAGCCAACGCAATTTATCAGAATATTCATTTTATCAAACAATTTGACCCCGATTATGTTCTTATTTTGTCAGGTGATCATATATATAAAATGAATTATTCCACTATGGTCAATTATCATATTCTAAATGATGCAGACTGTACAATAGCGGCAATAAACGTCGATAAAAAAGACGCTTCGCGTTTCGGTATTCTTAACACTAATGACGACGGAAGCATATACGAATTCGAAGAAAAACCCAAAGAACCAAAATCTACTCTTGCTTCGATGGGAATTTACGTTTTCTCTGCGAAAAAATTATACAAGTATCTTGAAGAAGATTGTGCAGACTCATCTTCGTCAAATGATTTCGGCAAAGATATTCTTCCTAAAATGCTGAAAGCGGGCGAAAAGATGATGGCATACGAGTTTACAGGTTATTGGAAAGACGTCGGGACAATCGATTCGCTTTATGAGGCGAATATGGATCTTTTAGGAGATAATCCCAAGTTTAATGTTGCCGATTCAAGTTGGAAGGTACAATCAAGAAGTCCGCTTGCTCCTCCGCATTATATAGGAGAAAATGCAAAAATAGGAAACAGCATAATAATGTCGGGCTGCGAGATAAACGGCACAATAGAAAATTCCGTGCTTGCAAGTAACGTCATTGTTAAAAAAGGCGCGGTTGTCCGTAATAGTATTATAATGTCTGAATCGGTTATCGGTGAAGATACGCTCGTAGAATATTCAATTGTGGATGAGAAAACTATTATAGGAAGCGGTGCGATCGTCGGAGGATTAGTTAATTCAAAAAGGAAAATTACCGTACTCGGCAGGAATATAACCGTTGCCGACGGCGCAACGATCGCTCCCGGCGAAATCGTGGATAAAAGCGTTGCCAAGGAGGAAAAATAATGAGAGCTGTCGGTATAATTTTTTCAAATATTCACGATAAAAACGTTGCGGAGCTTGCCCGTATAAGAACTCTTGGTTCTATTCCGTTCGGCGGAAGATATCGCCTTATTGATTTCCCGCTTTCAAATATGGTCAATTCCGGAATAGATACTGTTGGAATAATTACAAAAAACAATTATCAGTCGCTTATGGACCACGTCGGTAGCGGTAAGGATTGGGACCTCGCGAGAAAAGACGGAGGTGTCATAATACTGCCGCCATACGGAAACGCGCAAAACAGTACGCTTTATAATTCGCGGCTTGAAGCATTGAAGGGTATAACAAATTTTCTTTTCAGGGCAGATGAAGATTATGTAATTATGACCGACTGCGATGCGGTTTGCCGAATGAATTATAATGAAATTATAGATAATCATATAAAAAATCATGCGGATATAACGCTTGTTTATAAGAAACGCACTTTGAATGAAGATGAAATTGCTACTGAACTCGAACTTACAGGTAACAGGGTCACGGGCGTTAATCAAAAATCAGAGAACGATGGAAACGAGGCCAATATTTTTGCAAATGTTTTCGTTATAAAAAGAACTCTTTTGCAAAATATAGTTTTAGATAGTATTTCACATAACTATTCACATTTTATGTCGGATGTTGTGGCGCGAAATATAAACAGCATGCGTATAATCGGATATGAGCATAAAGGTTTCTTTGCGGGAATAACGTCTTTGCAGGCATATTATGACAGTAACCTTTTACTGCTTAACAGAAAGGTAAGGGACGAAATTTTCGGCGACAGAAGCGTGTTCACCAAAATACGCGACTCTGCACCGACCAAGTACGGCAACAGTGCAATCGTCAAGAATTCAATGATTGCCGACGGTTGCGTCATCGAAGGAGAAGTGGAGAACAGTATTTTGTTCAGGAACGTCAAGGTCGGCAGGGGGTCTGTTGTCAGAAACAGCATAGTGATGCAAAATGCGGTTCTCGGCGAAAACTGTACGCTTGACTGCATTATAACCGATAAAAACGTAACGGTAACCGACAGAAAATATCTGTCGGGCAGTGCTAACCATCCGTTCTATATCGCAAAAGGGATAATGATTTGAGGTAAAAATTATGGCAGAGAAAAAAATAGTTACTGAAAAACCGAAAGCGGCAAAATTGCCGGTTAAGAGACCCAAGGCGGGAAAACTTCCTGAAATCAAGGTGACGGAAAAGAAAAAGATTGTATTTTTCGGTTCGGAGGCTGCGCCGTTCATCGCGACAGGTGGGCTTGCAGACGTCATGGGGTCGCTCCCGAAAGCGCTTGCGCGAAATAAACATAATGAAGTCAGCGTGATATTACCTTTATACAGTAATATAAGCCTTGAATTTAAATCGCAGTTTCGCTTTATAAAAAATTTTAATGTAAGCCTCGGCTGGCGTTGGCAGTATGCCGGAGTTTTTGTTTATGAGTATGAAGGTGTAAAATTTTATTTTATAGACAATGAATATTATTTCCGTCGCGAAGGGAATATTTACGGTTTTTACGACGACGGGGAGAGATTTGCTTTTTTTTCGCGCGCCGCGCTCGATGCGTTGTCACGATTAAATATTTATCCCGACGTATTGCATTGTAACGACTGGCAAACGGCCGCATCAATAATTTATCTTAAAGGCATGTATTATAACGACGAGCAATATCGCAGGATAAAGACCGTTTTTACTATACACAATATAGAGTATCAGGGAGTTTTCGGAATGGATACTTATGAATCGCTGTTCGGGTTCCCTGAATCTATAAAGCAGTATATTGAATTTTCGGGCAATGTCAATCTAATGAAAGCGGCTATCGAAATGAGCGATGTCGTAAATACGGTAAGCCCCACGTATGCGGAAGAAATCAAAAATCCTTATTATGCGCATGGTCTTGAAAGCATAATCAATCGCAACGCTCATAAATTATACGGTATATTAAACGGAATCGATATTGATTACTATAATCCCGCGACCGATAAATATATATTTAAGAACTATTCGCTGATGGATTTGTCGGGCAAGGCAGTATGTAAATCTGAACTTCAAAAACTTTTAGGATTACCCGTCAGAGCCGACGTGCCCGTTATAGCGATAATATCGAGATTGGTGCAGCATAAAGGGCTTGACCTCGTGAAGGCTATAATTGAAAACCTTCTGTCTTCCGACGTTCAGGTCATTATACTCGGCAAGGGCGAAATAGCGTATGAGAGTTTCTTTACAAATATAGCCCGTGCGTATAGCGGCAAATGTGCGGCAATAATAGCGTATAATCAGGACCTGTCTAGGAAAATATATTCAGGGGCGGATATATTTCTTATGCCATCTAAAACAGAACCTTGCGGCTTATCGCAGATGATAGCTTCAAGATACGGAACCGTTCCCGTGGTAAGGGAAACGGGCGGCCTTAATGACAGTATAAAAGCGTATACGGGTGATAGCGGGAATGGTTTTACGTTTAAAAATTACAATGCACACGATATGCTTTACGTAATAAACGAAGCGGTAAGAACATACAGGGAACCGATTAAGTGGAAAGACGTACAAAAACGCGCCATGAGCACCGATTTTTCATGGAAGATATCTGCGGAACGATATGAAAAATTATATGAACGATAATTTAACGAAAAGAGCAAAATTTATAGATTGATAACGGAGCATAAGATGGACAAAATTACGGAAAAAGAAGCGACATCACTGATTAAAAGCAAACTATCAAAATATTTTGCGGTTTCACCTAAAGAGGCAAGCAGAGAACAGATTTATAAAGCGGTGGTTATGTGCGTTAAAGATATGCTGCTTGAAAAACGCAGTGCCTTTAACAAGAAGTACCGTGCCCGTGACGGAAAAAGAGTTTATTATCTCTGCATGGAGTTTCTTCTCGGGCAATCTCTGAAAAATAACACTTATAATCTTAATATACAAAAATCTTTTGATGAAGCGTTAAAAAAAGAATTCGGTTGTTCGCTTGACGATCTTTATGAAATTGAACCGGATGCAGGGCTCGGTAACGGCGGCCTGGGTAGGCTCGCAGCATGTTTTATGGACGCTCTAGCCACGCAGAATTATCCCGCCATGGGATACTCTATCAGGTATGAATACGGACTTTTCAAACAGAAGATTGTTGACGGTTGGCAGATGGAACTCCCCGATATTTGGTTGCCCGGCGGTGAAGTTTGGCTTTCACAGCGGCTAGATAAAACTTATAAAGTAAAGTTTGATGGTCATATAAAGGAAAACTGGACGGAAAACGGGCTTAAAATCGAGCATATCGACGCGACGGAGGTGGAGGCTGTCGCATATGATATGATGATATCCGGCAAAGACAGTGAAGCGGTGTCCATTTTACGGCTTTGGAAAACGCAGAATATTCATAAATTCGACATGAAGACGTTTTCTCAAGGCGACTATATGCGTTGTATGCGTGAAGATAACGAGGCTGAACTCATATCGAAAGTACTATATCCGGATGACAATAATTTTGAGGGAAAATCCCTGCGCTTAAAACAGCAATATCTGCTTGTTTCGGCGGCCTTACAGGACATAATTTCAGACCATATAAGAAGATACGGTTCTCTTGACACTTTGCCCGATAAAGCCGCAATACACATCAACGATACTCATCCCGCACTTTGTATACCCGAACTTATGCGTATTCTCATAGACGAAAACGGATATTCTTGGGAGAAGGCTTGGGATATAGTAACGAGGACGGTGGCGTATACCAATCATACGGTCATGAGCGAGGCGCTCGAAAAATGGAACGAAGACCTAATTGCGCGTAAACTTCCCAGAATATATTCAATACTTAAAGAAATCAACCAGCGTTTCTGTGCTGAAATGTGGAACAGATTTTACGGTGATTGGGATAAGATTGACAGGATGAGTATTTTTTCGCACAGTCAGATAAAAATGGCAAATCTAAGTGTGATAGCGTCGCATACCGTCAACGGTGTGTCGGCTCTGCACAGCGATATAATCAAGAACAGTATTTTTAAGGATTTTTACGATATATATCCTCAGAAATTTACCAACGTAACAAACGGCATAGCGCACAGAAGATGGCTTTGTCAGTCGAATCCCGAACTTTCCGCGCTTCTTAACGAGTGTATAGGGGACGGATACGTGCTTGATGCTTCTAGACTTTCCGACTTCAAAAAGTTTGCGTCCGATAAAGGCGTTCTCGATAAACTCAACGAAATCAAAAAAATTAAGAAAAATCAGTTCTGTAAATATGCAAAGGATACGGAGGGTTTGATAATTGACCCCGAAACGTTATTTGACGTTCAGGCAAAAAGAATGCACGAATATAAACGCCAACTCCTGAATGCCCTGTATATAATTTCTCTTTATAATGAACTTTTAGAAAATCCCGACGCGGAAATGGTTCCCAAAACCTTTATTTTCGGCGCGAAGGCGGCTCCCGGGTATTATTTTGCAAAGAAAATCATAAAACTTATTTGCTGTATTGGAGAGGAAATAAAGAAAAATCCGCGCATAAACAAAAAAATAAACGTCGTTTACATGGAAGACTACCGTGTTTCCATGGCTGAAAAACTCATGCCCGCAACCGAGATAAGCGAACAGATTTCGCAGGCGGGTAAAGAGGCGAGCGGCACAGGCAACATGAAATTCATGATAAACGGTGCGCTCACCATAGGTACGCTTGACGGGGCGAACGTTGAGATGCGAAAGGTATGCGGGAATGATAATATTTTTATTTTCGGACTAACTGAGGACGAAGTGGATAAATTATGGCGGGAAGGCTATAATTCGACTCAATATTACATGAATAACGAAAAACTGAAAAAAGTTATCGCTGCATTAAACAAGGGCTTTAACGGTCAGTCTTTTTCGGATATCGCAAATTATCTGCTTACTGGCAGTCCGGTCGCGGACCCGTATATGTGTCTAGCGGATTTCGGAGCTTTTTTCGATATTCATGATAAAGCCGATTCGGTGTATAAGAATAAGACTGAATGGGCTAAAAAAAGTCTTTATAACATCGCTTCCTCCGGTATTTTCGCCGCGGACAGGAGTATAAGGGAATATTCCGATAAAATCTGGCATTTAAAAAGAATAGACTGAAAATAATATAAAGAGCCTGACGATGTGCATGTATGACCCTTTGAACAAATATTATAAAAGCCGAACGGGCGCCGTGTGTGCCGGACGGGAAATCACATTCAGAATCAAAGGTAACTTTGGTTCTGTTTTCTTGGTATACGTCAAAGACGGTGAAGATAATCCTGTACGCGTTGAAATGGGGCGTATTCCGGGCGGGTACGAATGCCGTGCGGTATTTGAAAGGGGACTTTACGGTTATTATTTTGATTTAGGCAGCGGCAATTATCTCGGCAGAGGCAGAAATTTCAAATGTGTTATCAGCGATAATCCCGTCCCGTATCAGCTGACAGCATACACTGAATCTTTTAAGGTTCCCGATTGGCTTAAAGGCGGAATTATATATCAGATTTTCCCGGACAGATTCAACAGTTCGGGCAAACATCTCAAACCTATGCACGGGAAAACTTTTCACGCGGATAAAAAAGAAAATCCCGTTTTTATGCCGAATATGTACGGCAATGTTCTGAATAACGATTTTTTCGGCGGGGATTTGGAGGGCATAACCGCAAAGTTGGATTATATAAAGTCGTTAGGTGTTACAGCGATTTATCTTAACCCGATTTTTGCCGCATATTCCAATCACAGATACGATACGGCGGATTATATGTCAATCGATCCGCTGCTCGGCGATGAAAACGATTTGAAAAATCTTATTGCCGAAGCGGGAAAGCGAAGCATAAAAATTATTTTGGACGGCGTTTTCAATCATACGGGAGATGACAGCATATATTTCGATAAATACGGGACTTATGGCGGGAAAGGCGCTTATTCCGATATAAATTCTCCGTATATCGGTTGGTATAATTTTATAATGTATCCGGAAATTTACGAATCATGGTGGGGTATTCAGACGCTTCCTTCGACGAATAAACGGGATTCGGGATTTATTGAATTCATAACGGGAAAGGACGGGGTAATTTCTCACTATACAAAACTAGGTATAGGCGGTTGGCGTCTCGACGTGGTAGATGAACTTCCCGCACCGTTTGTAAGAAAAATCAGACAGGCAGTCAAGGATAGCGACACCGAAGCTCTGATTATAGGCGAGGTTTGGGAAAATGCGTCGGATAAAATTTCTTACGGAGTACGCCGTGAATATTTTCAGGGCTACGAACTCGATTCCGTAATGAATTATCCTTTGAAAAATGCAATTCTCGGTTTTGTAAATCATGCAGAAGCCGAACACTTGTCTGTGACAATAAAAGAACAAATCGATAATTATCCCGACTTCGTACTTGACAGTGCAATGAATGTTCTCTCTACACACGATACGGCCAGGTTGCTTTCCGCAGTAAGCGATTTCGACGCCGTCGGAAAAAGCAAGGCCGAACTTGCCGAAGTGTCGTGCCGAGGAAAAGGTTTTGTCGCTGCATTAAAAAGGCTTAAAGCCGCAACTTTGTTGCAGTTTACATTAAGAGGTGTGCCTGCAATTTACTACGGCGACGAGGTCGGAATGGAGGGGTTTTGCGACCCGCTTAACAGAAGATTTTTTCCTTGGGATAATATCGATGAAGAAATTCGGGAATGGTATGTTAATCTCGGGGAAATTCGCAGAAGTTCTGCTGTGTTTTCCGACGGCGATTACAGGGAAATTTATGCGTCCGAAGGCATGATTGTCTTTGTCAGGGAAAAAGCGGGCGAACAGTATCTTATTGCAGTCAATGCGGGCAAAAAGGAACGAAGACTCGAATTTACCGGCAAACTCACAAACCTCATCGACTGTAAAACTTATGACGGTGAAATAAAATTTACCGAATTTGATATGGGAATATTCGTTTGTGAGTCATGAAAATATAAATTGACTAAACATTTACTTGCAAAAAAATTTAAAATATTATAAAATAAGAATATAATTCAATGGAGGAAAAAATAAAATGGTATCGGCTGAAACAATAAAGGAACTTATCGCCAAACAACTCAATAAACCCGTTGCAGAAATTACGGAAGATAAAGAGGTGGTCAAAGACCTCGGTGCAGACTCACTTGATGTTATGGAAATGCTCATGAATCTTGAAGAAGAATTCAATATTACGGTTTCGGAAGACGACGCCGTTAATATAAAGACGGTAGGCGATATAATTAACCTTATAAATTCCGTAAAATAAAGTTTATAAATTTTTAATAAACACTTTTAATATTTTTAATACATTAAAAATTATTTATTAAAACCCCCTGTTAGCGGATTTGCCGACAGGGGGTTTATATTTGCAAATTGGGCAGAAAATTTTTTTATGTGTTATTATTTAAAATATATTATTTATAAAATAATATAAAATCAGACACAATCTTTTTCCGTTTTGATGTTTTTTGTTCTAAGCATCGAATATATTTTTTGCAAAAGCAGCGACAGCGGGAAATCTAGAAGGAATATTGCCAAAACGAAAAGTATATGTCTGTACCCGTTATTTTCGAGCGCCAAGCGGACAAGCCCGAGGAAATTAAGTCCTAAGAAAATCACCACCAGAATGACTGCCGCAATTATGACGGCTACGATTGAAAAGAGTATTCTGCGATAGTTGTTAAACGGCCGGCATATCATAAATAAATTTACGGCTCCCGCGAGAGTGAGGGCAAGTATTCCCATGGTCGAATAAGTTTCGTCGGAAGCGGTTGTGTCGAAAATTTTTATCAATCCCACTAGACCTACGCTTATTACCATAAGCAGTGCACTCGGGACGGATTTAAAGAGGACATTCTTAATAAACGTGCCTTTAATGCGCGCGTCGTTAGGTTGAAGAGAAAGGAAGAAAGAGGGGATACCGATTACAGCGATTTCAAGGATATTCATTTGTTTTAAGGTAAACGGATAAATGGCTACTTTCGGAATCCAAAGTATAATAAATGAAAGCATCATTGTGAAAAATGTTTTCATCAGATACAATGAGGCGGAACCTTGAACATTGTTAATAACGCGTCTGCCTTCGTGCACGACTTTGGGCATGGAGTTAAAGTTATTGTCCATCAGTACGAGGTGGGCAACGTTTCTCGCCGCCTCGCTGCCGCTTGCCACCGTAATGGCGCAATCTGCCTCTTTCAATGCGATTATATCGTTTACGCCGTCGCCCGTCATGGCGGTTGTATGACCTTCCTGTTTCATAGCCTTTACGAGTATGGCTTTCTGTTCGGGCGTAACTCTTCCGAATACGGTATATTCGTTTGCGGCCGCCGCAACTTCTTCGTCGCTCAATCCTTCGAGACTTATAAACTTATCCGCGTTTTCGATTCCGACGCGTTTAGAAACCTCTGCGACGGTAATAGGGTTGTCGCCGGAAATTACCTTTATTGCGACGTCGTTATCCTTAAACCATTTTACCGTATCGAATGCTTCGGGACGAATATTGTCGGCAATCAAAATTAAGGCCACAGGCGAAAAATCTTTTTTGACATTATCGTTCTCGATTGCAGATTTGCTATGTGCGAGAAGTATTACTCTTAAACCCTTTGCGGAATAAGACTCTATATCTTTTTGGATATTTTTAAACTGTTCGTGAGCGAGGATAAATTCGGGGGCGCCTATTGCGTATGTTCCGTCTTTTCCAAACGTTACGGCTGACAATTTACGTGAAGAATTAAAGGGGAGGGCGGCAGTTGCATTTAACTCTGCTGTTTCTCCGAAATAATTGCGAAGCGCGTAAGCGGTCTGATTTGTGTCTTTAAGCGTTCCGACAACCGATGAGACAATTTTTTTGATATCGAAACCGTCTTGCAGTGGAACAACGTCCGTAACGCTCATATTCCCGTCGGTTATGGTGCCTGTCTTATCGAAACAGATTGTATCCACGCGTGCGAGCATTTCGAGAGAGTAGAGGTCCTGAACGAGCGTTTTGTGTCTCGCGAGTTTTATTATTCCCACGGCAAGCGCGACGCTTGTAAGAAGAAACATTCCAGAAGGAATCATTCCTATAACCACAGTCGATGTGCGTCTTATGGATTCGGGAACGGAAACATCTAAAATCACTGCCGATTTAATCATATACGCGGTAGCCATCGGGACAATGACGAGCGCGACGGTTTTGATAAAAATTCTTAAAGATTGCATCAGCTCCGAACGCGGTTTTCTGTATTTTTTTGCCTTTGCGGAGAGCTGTGCGGCATAATTGTCTTTGCCGACTTTGACAGCCTGCGCATAACAATTTCCGGCTACGATGAAACTTGCTGCGAAAAGTTCGTCTCCTTCTTGTTTTTTTACGGGCACGGATTCTCCCGTGAGCAGCGATTCGTTTACTTCGACGTTGCCCGACAGTATTTTGCAGTCGGCAGGAATCTGGTCGCCGATACCGAGAACGATTACGTCGTCAAGGACTATTTCGCTTATTGCAATTTCTTTGTTTTCACCATCTCTCACGACCTTAAAGTTTTTGTTTGCTAGAAGCGAAAGTTTTTCGATGCAGTGTTTCGCTCTGATTTCCTGAATAATACCTATACTGAAATTAGCTATGTAAATGATGACGAAAACAAAATCGAAAAGACCTGCGCCGACACTTAACAGCGCAATGAATACTATAAGTCCCAAAAGATTAAATACTGTGCAGATATTTCCGATAAAAATGCTCAAATAAGATTTTGAGTATTTTTGTTCAACATGATTGGTTAACGCGCTCGCAGTTCGTTTTGCAACTTGTTCGGCGGTAAGGCCGGTGCTGGGGGATGGGTAAAATCTTTCGATTTGCGTAACGTCTGATTCGGTTCTTTTTTTCATAATCACACTCTCGGTTTCTCAGTTTGTAAATTATAATATGATGTTAATCAGCCGTTTAGGCACGATTATCAATTTTTTGATTTCTCTGCCGTTAATTTCGGCAGCAAGTTTTTCGTCTTTTTCTATAATTTCCCTGATTCCCTGTTCGTCTATTTCGCTCGGCACGACGAGTTTTGTACGCATCTTACTGTTTATTTGCACCGCGACTTCGACTTCGTCGAGCGTGAGAGCGGATTCATCGCATTCGGGATATTTGGAATAGAAAACAGAAGTTTTATTCCCGAGTCCTTCCCAAATTTCCTCCGCAAAATGCGGCGCGCAGGGTGCAAGAAGCAGAACGAGTTTTTTGAAACAGTCTTTAAACAGCGGAATATTTTTTTCCGTTTCAGCTCCGTCGTATTTATATATTGCGTTCAATAATTCCATAAGCCTTGCGACGGCGGTATTGAACGAGAAGGAATCCATGTCTCTGTCCACGCATTTAATCGCATAGTTGACGGCATATAAGAGCGCTTTTTCTTCTTTTCCGTTGGGAGCGTGCTTGTCGGCGTTTTTGTCAACGGGCAGAGAATTGATTTTTGCGGCAAGTCTTTCTATTCTGTCGAGAAACTTCGTAATCGCCTTGATTCCGTCGTCGTTCCACGGTCCGCCCTCGGTGTATGAGAAACCGAACATAAGATAGAGCCTTAAAACGTCCGCGCCGTATTCTTCCACATAGGGGTCGGGGGCAACAATGTTTCCCTTGGATTTACTCATCCTGAGCCCGTCGGGGCCGAGTATAACGCCTTGATGCACAAGCGATTTGAAAGGTTCGTCAAAATTAAGATATCCCATATCGCGAAGCGCTTTAGTAATAAATCTCGCGTATAAAAGGTGCATGCAGGCATGTTCTGCGCCGCCGACGTATTTGTCGACGGGGAGCATTTTATTTATGATATCGGGATTAAACGGCTCTTTTGCGTTGTGAGCGTCGGGATATCTCAGATAGTACCAACTCGAACACACGAACGTATCTAGTGTATCGGGGTCTCTGTGAGCGGGACCTCCGCAAACTGGACATTTGGTTTCCATAAACCCTTTGTGTTTTGCGAGAGGAGATTCTCCGTCCGGCGTAAATTCTACGTCGTAAGGAAGTCTGACCGGCAGTTCCGAATAAGGTACAGGCACTATGCCGCACTTTTCGCAATATACGACGGGAATTGGTGCGCCCCAATAACGCTGACGCGAAACCAGCCAGTCGCGTAGCCTGTAATTTATTTTATATTCCGCCTTGCCTTCCTGAATCAGTTTGTTGACGATTGCTTTTCTGCCTTCCTGCGTAGTCATGCCGTCGAAACCTTTGCTGTTGACTATAATGCCTTCTTCGTGGAAGGGGAGATCGTCGTTGCAGTTTATACCCTTTGTTACTCTGACGATGGGGAGATTGTATTTCGTGGCGAATTCAAAGTCTCGTTCGTCGCCCGAAGGAACGCCCATTACGGCACCCGTTCCGTAAGAATAGAGTACATAATCCGCGACATAAATCGGTACGGCTTTCCCGTTTATGGGGTTTATGGCGTTATGACCTATATATACGCCTGTCTTTTCGCGAGTGGTGGAAAGACGTTCAATTTCGTTTGCTTTGGAAGCTTCGTAAAGATATTTTTCCACCTCTTCGCGCTGCCCGTCGGAAGTGAGTTTTTTGACCAGGGGATGTTCGGGCGCAAATACAATAAACGAAACAACAAACAGGGTATCCGCGCGCGTTGTAAATACTTTGAACTTATCGCCGCTTTCGCAAGTAAATTCAATTTCCGCGCCTATCGATTTGCCAATCCAGTTTTTCTGCATGAGTTTTGTCTTTTCGGGCCAGTCAAGGTCCTTTAACCCTTGCAGAAGCTCCTCGGCGTAATCGGTTATTTTGAAAAACCATTGCGTGAGGTCTTTTTTTACGACCGTGGCGCCGCAGCGTTCGCATTCGCCGTTCACGACCTGTTCGTTCGCGAGAACGGTTTTACAGCTGGGGCACCAGTTGACGGGCGCTTCTTTTCTGTAAGCGAGTCCTTTTTCGTAAAGTTTAAGAAAAAGCCACTGTGTCCATTTGTAATAATCCTCGTTGCATGTTTTGACTTCGGCATTCCAATCGAAAAGCGCGCCCATTTCTCTGAGCGTCTGCTCCATGTTGGCGATATTTTTTTCGGTGGAGTCTTTCGGATGAATTCCGGTTTTGATTGCATAATTTTCGGCGGGAAGCCCGAAAGCGTCGAACCCCATGGGCTGAAAAGTTTCGTAACCTTTCATTTTTTTGTAGCGCACAAAACTGTCGGTGGGACCGTAGTTGTACCAGTGTCCCAGGTGCAGTTTTGCAGCGGAAGGGTAGGAAAACATTTCAAGACAATAATATTTCTTATCGATGTTTTTTGGATTAAAATTGGCGATTTTTTCTTTTTCCCAAATCGCCTGCCACTTCTTCTCAATCTTTTTCATGTCCATATATGGTTTTAAGCCTCCGTAAAACAAGTAAAAATTTGCTTTTACGCTTTATGGTATATTATATAATAAATCAAAAACATAGTCAAGTGATAATATATCGAATGGACGGGGTAATCGGACAAAAAAATGTAAATTAAGAGTAAAATGGGGGATTTTTATATTTACAAAACTGTCAAAAAATGATATACTGAAAAAGTATGTTAAAATATAAATAAAAAAATGGAGAAGGCGATGCACGAATATTATAATAATCCGCTTATTACCAGATATGCGTCAGAGGAGATGTCGGTAAATTTTTCGGACAATAAAAAGTACGGTCTGTGGAGAAAGCTTTGGATTGCTCTTGCCGAGAGCGAAAAGGAACTCGGGCTTAATATCACCGATGAGCAGATAATAGATCTGAAAAAATACGAAAACGATATAAATTTCGACGTTGCGGATAAATACGAGCGTTCGGTAAGGCATGATGTTATGGCGCATGTCAAGGCTTATGGCGAACAGGCTAAAAAAGCGGCGGGAATAATTCATCTCGGAGCGACTAGTTGTTTTGTTACCGATAATGCCGAAATCATTGTAATAGATAATGCGCTCGACATAGTTCTCGCTAAACTTGTAAACGTCATTGATAATCTTAAAAAGTTTGCCCTTGCTTATAAGGATGTACCTACGCTCGGATTTACTCACCTGCAACCCGCGCAACTTACAACCGTCGGAAAACGTGCGTGTCTGTGGCTCGAAGACCTCCTTATGGATTATCGTTCGTTAAAAGACTTGAAAAACAAGGTAAAACTTCGCGGCGTGAAGGGTACAACCGGTACGCAGGCGAGTTTTATGGATTTGTTCGATAATGACGGTGAAAAGGTAAAGGAACTCGAACGCCGCGTAGTCGGAAAAATGGGGTATAAGAAAGTATATAAAGTTACGGGTCAGACTTATCCGAGAAAATTCGATTACAGTGTGTTGTCGGTTTTGTCCGAAATAGCGCAGAGCGGTTACAGATTTGCCAACGATATTAGGCTGTTGCAGCACATGAAAGAAATAGAGGAACCATTTGAAAAGACACAGATTGGCTCTTCGGCAATGGCATATAAACGCAATCCCATGAGAAGCGAAAGACTATGTTCTCTCGCGAGGTTTGTAATGAGCATGCCCGCAAATGCCGCCATGACCGCGTCTACGCAGTGGTTTGAAAGGACTTTGGATGATTCCGCAAATAAGCGAATCGTAATAGCGCAAAGTTTTTTGGCTGTGGACGGGCTCTTGAAACTTTATATGAATATAACCGAAAATCTCGTCGTATACCGCAAGGTGATAGAAAAACACGTCGCGGCAGAACTTCCGTTCATGGCTACGGAAAATATCATAATGGAATGTGTTAAAGCGGGTGGAAACAGACAGGAACTTCATGAGGAAATAAGAGTTTTGTCCATGAAGGCGGCGGAAAACGTCAAAATGTACGGAAAAGATAACAATCTTATAGAGCTGATAAAGGGAGACGACGTATTCAGAGCCGTTCACGGAAAGTTAGATGACGTATTGAATGCTTCGCTCTATATAGGACGCGCTCCTGCGCAGGTCGAGGAATTTGTCGGGGAAGAAGTAGACCCTGTTCTTAAAGAGCACTCAGCACTTCTCGGCCGCAAGGGCAGCGTCAATATCTGATTTGTTTGACTTATAATTAATTGATAAAATTGATAAATTTGTTTATTTAATTTGGGATTTTTTACTTGAGACGAATTTCGGGAGAAGTTTATGGTTTTCGATTATATAGTTCTCGTGCTTTACGTCATAGGCATGATTGCCGTTGCCGTATATACGCGTAACCGGTCAAAGTCGGTTGATGACTTTTTGTTTGCCGGAAAAGACGGGCTTAATGGTTGGATGAGTGCTTTTGCATACGGTACAACTTATTTTTCAGCTGTTATCTTTATAGGCTATGCCGGTAAGTTCGGCGCCGAATACGGACTCGCGGCGGTATGGATAGGAATTTTTAATGCCGTTCTCGGTTCGCTCGTTGCATGGAAAATATTGGCTAAACGCACAAAAAACATGACGCAAAGACTCGGGGCTAAAACCATGCCCGAATTTTTTGAAAAAAGATACGGAAGCAGGGCGTTAAAACTTGTTTCGGCAATAATAATCTTCGTATTTCTTATTCCGTATTCCGCTTCGGTTTATAATGGTCTCGGAAGTCTTTTTAAAATAGTTTTCGGAATAAATCATACTTGGATTATAATGCTTTGTCTTGCCGTACTCACGGCGCTTTATCTGTTTTTCGGCGGATATTTCGCGACCGCGCTGTCTGACTTTATTCAGGGAATAATAATGCTTATCGGCGTTATTTTAATGGTGTTTTTCTTCCTTAACAGCGACCAGGTCAGTTGGAATCTGACGGAACTTGTAAACGACCCGAATCTCACATGGTTTACTTTTAACAGCACAAAGACGGGTTTTTACGGCAGTACCGTATCGCTTCTCGCGCTTATACTTCTTACTTCCGTCGGGGTATACGGTTTGCCGCAGACAGTACATAAATATTATGCGATAAGGGACAGAAAGGCTATATCCCAGGGTATGATAGTCAGCACGTTATTCGCGCTTATAATAGGATTCGGTGCATATTTTGTTGGCGGTTTAAGCGGACTTTTCCCAGAAGTTCAGGGAATTTCTTCCGATAACGTGATTCCCGAAATGCTTAATCTTGTTATACCTGCGGGGCTTATGGGAGTCATAGTGATTCTTATTTTATCTGCGAGCATGTCCACTTTATCGTCGGTATGTCTTACGAGCGCTTCCGTTGTCGCTATCGATATTTATAAAGGCAATATCAGAAAAGAGGCTTCTGACAGGCGCGTAAACAATTATATGCGAATATTCTGCCTTATATTTGTCGCTGTTTCTCTTGCGCTTGCAATTCTTAACGAAGTTTATGGTATAGCGGCAATAGCCTATTTGATGGGCATAAGTTGGGGAACGCTTGCGGGTTGTTTCATAGGACCTTTCGTTATCGGTCTCATTTCTAAAAAAGTTACAAAATCCGCCGTATGGGCATCGATAATCGGCACGCTATTTATAACGGTCGCGCTCATATTTGTTTTAGGCTATGATTTCAACGGTTGGGACTGTTCTTTCGGACAGGCTCTGAAAAGCGGGATAGGGCTTTCGCCAACAATAGGCGTAATCTGTATGATTTATTCTATTTTGGTTACCATTGTCGTAAGCGCGTTTACCCGAAAACCGTCTGACGACATTATAAGCGAAGCTTTCGATAAAATTATAGAAAATGAAATAAAATAATCTTCGCGGAACGTTATACAAAGACATGAGGTGTATATAATGATTTGGTCAAAAGAGGAGACGCTTTCCAGAAAAGAAATTGAGGAAATGCAGCTTGCAAGACTTAAAGAAACAGTTGCGCGAGTATATGAAAAGGTAAAACCGTATAAGGCTAAAATGGATTCTTTAGGCGTAAAACCCGAACATATAAAGACACTGAAAGACCTCGCAAAGCTCCCTTTTATCACAAAACAGGACATGAGGGACAACTATCCCTACGGGCTTTTTGCCGTTGAAAGCGATAAGCTGAACAGAATACATGCTTCCAGCGGAACTACTGGTAAACCCACGGTAGTGGGTTATACTGCTAACGATATAGCGAATTGGACTGAATGTGTATCGCGTATCGCATGTATGGGAGGCGCGAGTAGTAAGGATATAGCCCAGATTTGTTTCGGATACGGAATGTTTACGGGCGCGCTCGGGCTTCATTACGGACTTGAAAAAATCGGCGCTACCGTTATACCGTCATCGACCGGTAATTCCGAGAAGCAGATTATGTATATGAAAGATTTCGGTTCCACTCTTCTTGTTGCTACGCCTTCCTATGCTTTAAGGCTTGCGGAAGTTGCGAGGGAAACGGGTGTCGACCCGAAAAAAGACCTCAAAATCAAAATCGGACTTTTAGGCAGCGAGCTTTTGACCGAATCCATGCGCGCGGAAATGCATAAGGTGTGGGGCGACGATGTTTTGGTGACGTCCAACTACGGAATGAGCGAACTCATGGGCCCCGGGGTTTCGGGAGAATGTGAAAAACTTTGCGGCATGCACATTAACGAGGATTATTTCATTCCCGAAATAATAAATCCCGCAACGGGCGAAGTTCTTCCCGAGGGTGAAAAGGGCGAATTGGTGATAACTTGTATAAAGAAAGAAGCGTTGCCGCTCATAAGATACAGGACAAAGGATATAACGCGGCTTTTCTACGAGCCTTGCGCTTGCGGGAGGAATTTCTGCCGTATGGAGAATCTGTCGGGAAGATCTGACGATATGCTTAAAATAAGAGGTGTAAATGTCTTCCCGAGTCAGATTGAAGAAGTGGTGCTCGGCTTTTCGGAGCTCGGTCCGCATTATGAAATAGTTGTGGAAAGAGAAGGATATTCCGACAAACTTACCGTTCGCGTCGAACTTGTTCGGTCTACCGATTCGTTTGCCGAACTTTCAGATTTGACTTCGAGGGTAAAAAACAAACTGCGCGTCGTTTTAGGACTCGACGCCAAAGTGCAGTTGGAGTCGCCGAATACACTGCAGAGATTCGAGGGTAAAGCAAAGCGCGTAAAAGATTTTAGGAGTAACAAAGAATGAGCAAAAAGAAAATAATGCTTGGAAATCAGGCGATTGCAAGGGGCGCATACGAGGCGGGAGTTAAAGTTTCGAGTGCATATCCGGGCACTCCGAGTACCGAAATAAGCGAATTTCTCGCAAAATACGACGAAGTTTATACAGAATGGGCACCGAACGAAAAAGTTGCTCTCGAAGTTGCGATAGGCGCTTCGTTTTCGGGAGTAAGAAGCCTTGCCTGCATGAAACACGTAGGACTCAACGTCGCAAGCGACCCTCTTTATACTTTTGCATATACGGGCGTCAACGGAGGTTCGGTTATCGTTGTTGCCGACGACCCTGGATTGGCAAGTTCCCAAAATGAACAGGATACGAGAATGATTGCGCGCTCCGCTCATATTCCTCTTCTTGAACCGTCGGATAGCGAAGAGGCGAGAGTGTTTATAAAATTCGCTTACGAACTATCGGAAAAATATGACACGCCCGTAATACTTCGCACAACCACGAAACTTTCTCATTCACAGAGCGTTGTGAATATCGAGGAACGCGAGGAAGTTACAGATAAGGTTTACGAGCGGAATATAAAAAAATACGTGATGATGCCGGGTTCGGCTATAGGAAGGCATGTTGCCGTCGAAGAACGCGAAAACGTTTTACAGCGCGATGCTTCGGAATTTCCTGTCAATAAGGTAGAAATAAAAGACCGCAAGCTTGGTTTTATTACTTCGGGAATACCATATCAATATGTAAAAGAGGCTTGTCCCGACGCAAGCGTTTTAAAACTCGGTATAATAAATCCGCTTCCGAGAAAACTCATTAAAGACTTTGTAAAAGAAGTCGAATGCGTTTATGTGATCGAAGAACTCGAACCCGTGATTGAGGAACAGATAAAATCATGGGGCATCGAAGTAAAAGGCAAGGAACTTTTCACAAAACAGGGCGAATATTCGGCGAATTTGCTTAAAAAAGCAATATATGGCAAAGACGACGCAATATTCTCCGCCGACAAAGTCCCCGCGCGTCCGCCCATACTTTGTTCGGGCTGTCCTCACAGAAGCGTGTTTTCTGTTCTTAATAAACTGAAAATTCATGCCGCTGGAGATATAGGTTGTTATACGCTCGGTGCCGTTGCGCCTTTAAGCGTAATAGATACGACGGTCTGTATGGGAGCAAGCATATCCGTACTCCACGGAATGGAAAAGGCGAAAGGCAAAGATTTCATAAAAGACTGGGTGGCTGTTATCGGTGATTCGACATTTTTGCATACGGGAGTAAATTCACTTATTAACATGGTCTATAATAAGGCAAGCGGTACTGTTATAATCCTTGATAATCGCACGACTGGAATGACCGGGCATCAAGACCATGCAGCAACGGGCAAAACGCTGAAAGGCGAAGAAACTTATGCCGTAAATCTGGAAACTCTGTGCCGAGCGATAGGCGTCCCGAACGTTTGCACCGTAAACGCTTTCGACGTCGATACGCTTGAAAAGACGATAAAGGATTGCGTAAACGGTTCGGTTCTTTCGGTTATAATCGCAAAAGCGCCGTGTGCGCTGCTAAAAGGACAGAAATTTCCTTATAAATGCGTGTCGGATGCCGAAAAATGCAAAAAATGCGGAATGTGTCTAAAAATCGGATGTCCCGCGATAACACGCAACGTCGACGGGACGGTTACTATAAACGATACGATGTGCAACGGCTGCGGGCTTTGCATGTCTAAGTGTAAATTCGGAGCGATATCAAAGGTGGAAAGATAATATGAAAAGTGCAAACATAATGGTTGTCGGTGTGGGCGGTCAGGGCACGCTTTTAACCAGCAGAATTATTGGCAATACCGCTTTAAACGCGGGGTATGACGTTAAACTTTCGGAAGTACATGGAATGGCACAGCGAGGCGGAAGCGTCGTTACTTTTATACGTTTCGGTGAAAACGTTGCCGAACCCGTCGTCGAGGCGGGCGACGCCGACATTCTTATATCTTTTGAAATACTTGAAGCTATGCGATATGCTCATTACCTTAAAAAAGACGGTATTATAATTGTTAATGATTGCAAAATTGATCCGATGACGGTCGTAATAGGTGCGGAAAGTTATCCGGAAAACATCATAAAAAAACTCGGTGAAAAGCATAGGATTCACACAATAGACGGACTTTCCGCCGCAAAAGATCTCGGTAACAGTAAAGTTCTTAATTCAGTTGTATTAGGTGCCGCGGCAAAATTTATAGGATTTGGTAAATCTGAATGGGAGGATGTAATTAAAGTTACAGTTCCCACGAAAACAACAGATATAAATTTAAAAGCATTTGAAAAAGGATACGGTGAGTAACATGATTTGGAATGAAACAAAGGAGTGTATGTCAAGAGACGAAATGACTGCGCTTCAAAGCGCAAGGCTCGTCAAAACGGTGGACTATGTTTATCATAACGTAGAGTTTTACCGTAAGAAAATGCAACAGCTCGGACTTTTGCCGGGTGATATAAAGGGCGTCGAGGATATAACTAAACTTCCGTTTACGACTAAGGATGATTTAAGAGATAATTATCCCTTCGGCTTGTTTGCCACCCCAAAATCTCAGATTGTCAGAATACACGCTTCTAGCGGTACTACGGGAAAGGCTACGGTCGTCGGTTATACCCGGCGCGACTTAGATATATGGTCCGAATGTGTTGCCAGGTGCCTTACCATGGCGGGAGTAACAAAGGAAGATATAATACAGGTAGGATATGGATACGGACTATTTACGGGCGGACTCGGTGCACACGGCGGTGCGGAAAAAATAGGCGCCATGGTCGTGCCCATGAGTACGGGAAATTCCAAGAAATTAACAACAATGATGGTTGATTTCGGCGTTACCGCAATCGCATGCACACCGTCTTATCTTCTCCATATTTCAGAACTTCTAGAAGCGGAAAATCTCATAAAAGACCTGAAACTTCGCGCGGCTATCTGCGGCGCCGAACCGTGGACGGATAAAATGCGCTCTGAAATCGAAGGTCGGCTTCATATAAACGCACACGATATCTACGGATTGTCGGAGGTTATGGGACCGGGCGTCGCATGCGATTGTATTTATCACAAGGGACTTCATGTCTGCGAAGACCATTTCTATCCCGAAATTCTCGACACTTCGACGTTAAAACCCGTCAAGGCGGGCGAGACGGGCGAACTCGTATTTACTACAATCACAAAGGAAGGTCTGCCGCTCATAAGGTACAGAACCAAAGACCTTACCAGTATAAATTACGACACGTGTGAATGCGGTAGAACGAGTGCGAGAATAAGCAAATTCAAAGGCCGTGTAGACGATATGCTTATAATCCGCGGCGTCAACGTTTTCCCGAGTCAGGTCGAGGCGGCTCTTGTTGATATCAAAGAAGTAACGCCGCACTATATGATTATTGTTGACAGGGTAAATAATCTCGACACCCTTGAAATACAGGTAGAAATCGACGAAAAGTATTTCTCCGACGAAATCAAAGGGCTTGAAGCGCTGACACAGAAAATATCTCACACAATAAATCAAGCTCTCGGACTCAATGCAAAAATAAGAATAGTCGAACCGCAGACGCTTACGCGTAGCGAAGGCAAAGCGGTGCACGTCATTGATAAACGTAAATTATATTAAAAGAGGGGATTATTATGAACGCTAAACAATTATCGGTATTTATTGAAAACAGACAGGGCAGGCTCGGTGAAGTGCTTGATGTATTAAAAAGAAATAAAATCAATATCATTTCTTTGAGCCTTGCCGACACCACCGAATACGGGCTTTTACGCCTTATAGTAAACGACCCCGCTTCGGGGCGCGAAAAATTATCCGCGGAAGGTTTTTCTACTATGCTTACGGACGTGCTTGTAATAAAAATAGAGCATAAAGCGGGAAGTTTGCAGGAACTTTTAAAAATTCTAAGTGAAAAACAGATAAACGTAGAATATATGTACGGGCTTTCCATCGACGGCGAAACGGCATCGGTCGTGCTGAAACCTTCCGACCTCAAAAAAGCGGATAAAATTCTGGTTTCAGAGGGCGTAAAGACAATGTCCGCAGAAGATATATCAAAGCTTAACTGAACATTAAAATATAAGGAACGAATATGCTTATTGACTTTCATACTCACATATTTCCGGAAAAAATAGCGCAGAGAACCATAGATTTTCTTGCCATGAAATCTGATGGTCATCCCTGTACCGATGGCACAGCCGAAGGTCTTTTAAATGCTATGGAAAGAGCGGATGCCGATATTTGCGTAACTCTGCCCGTATTGACAAAACCGTCGCAGTTTGACAGTGTGAACAGATTCGCAATTGAGATAAACGAAAAATATAAGGACTCTAAAAGAAAACTTATTTCTTTCGGGGGAATTCACCCCGCTTGCGAAGACATAAAAAATAAGATGAAGTTTTTAAAAGACAGCGGATTTCTCGGCGTAAAGATTCATCCCGATTATCAGGAAACTTTTATTGACGATGAGGGATATATCAAAATTATTTCGGCCGCAAAAGATTATGACATGATAGTTGTGACGCATGCGGGCGTAGATGACGGATATATCGGAGAACCCGTAAAATGTCCGCCGGAACTTTCTAAAAAAGTTATTGATAAAATAGGCCATGAAAAGTTAGTTCTGGCACATTATGGCGGACATAAACAGTGGCAGAATGTGCTGGATTTAATTGCAGGTTGCAATGTTTATCTCGATACTGCGTTTACTCTGCATGAAATAGACGAAAAATTATTTAAAAAGATACTCGACAAACACGGTGACGACAGAGTTTTGTTCGCAAGCGATTGTCCGTGGCAGGATACCGCATCGCATAGTGATATACTTAAATCGTATAATTTGGGCAAGTCTGCCGAAGATAAAATATTTTTCGGCAATGCCTTGAAGTTATTGAAAATCGGAGGCTGAAAATGTCATATAATAAAAGCGCATATACGCTCGGTTCAAAACGTTCCGTCATAAGGGAAATATTTGAATACAGCAAAGCGCGTAAAGCAGCAATCGGATACGATAAGGTTTTCGATTTCAGTCTCGGCAATCCGAGCGTCGAACCTCCCGAGGAAGTTACCGAAGCGATACTCTCTCTTACGAAGGAATTAAAACCCACGCTTTTGCACGGTTATACTTCCGCGCAGGGCGATGCCGCAGTTAGGAAGGCCGTCGCGGACAACATTAAAAATAGATTCGGCGTCGATATTTCTGCCGATTATATATATATGACATGCGGTGCGGCGGCATCTTTGAGCATAGTTTTGAAAGCTTTGTTTGACCAAGGCGATGAATGTATCGTATTTGCTCCTTTTTTTACCGAATACAGCGTTTTTATCGCAAATGCGGGCGGGAAAATTGTCGTTTCAGAGCCTGAGAATAAAACTTTTCAGATTGACCTTGCCGATTTTACGAATCGCATAACCGAAAAGACCAAAGCCGTTATAATCAATTCTCCCAATAATCCGAGCGGCGTCGTGTATACGGAAGAAACAGTAAGGAACGTTTGTGAAATTTTAAAACGCAAATCGCGGGAATTCGGGCATGAGATATATCTAATAAGCGACGAGCCGTACAGAGAACTCGTATATAACGGGATATTTGTTCCGTATATAATGAATTATTACGACAGTTCGATTGTTTGCTACTCTTATTCAAAATCGCTTTCGCTTCCGGGCGAACGTATAGGATATATAGCTGTCAATCCGAAAATGCATGAAAGCGCCGAGATATATCTTGCCGTCTGCGGCGCGGGACGGTCTTTGGGATATGTTTGTGCGCCCGCTCTTTTTCAGCAGGTTGTGGCGCGTTGCATAGACGTTAAAGTGAAAATTTCTCCTTACAAGGAAAACAGGGATTTACTTTATAATAATCTGACGGATTTCGGTTTTGAATGCGTCAAGCCCGACGGCGCGTTTTATCTCTTTGTCAAATCGCCCGACGTCGATGCCGTAAGTTTCTATGAAAAAGCCAAAAAATACGAACTTTTGATTGTCCCTTGCGACGATTTCGGCGTAAAGGGATACGTCAGAATCGCTTACTGCGTCGATAAAAAGACCATTGTCGATTCATTGCCTTATTTTAGAAAACTTGCAGAAGATTACAAATTGATTAAACAATAAAATTTATATTATTATTCGTTTTAATATTGATTGAGTTAAATTTGGTGATTTGTCAAACTAAGTGCAACACTTTTTGAGAAAAAGTTCAAATAAATCTTGTGGTTTTTGGAAATTTAATATCTTTTTCGGTCTGGCGTTAATTAACGCCAGATTTTTTTCGAGCGTTTTCGGAGAAACGCGAGAAAGATTATGTCCCTTAGGGTAGAATTCTCTCAATAATCCGTTTAGGTTCTCGTTCGTACCTTTCTGCCAGGCACAATACGGATCGGCAAAGTACATTTGGCAATTCAATGCGCTTTCTATTTCTCTCCAACATGCAAACTCGCTATCTCTGTCGCAGGTAATCGTCTTTACCGCTTCTTTCGGAAATTCTGAAAGTGCACAAATTATCGCTTTCGCCATCGTTTCTCCTTTCCTGTCAGGTATCTTTATCGCTATGTAAAACCGAGTTTTTCTTTCTGCAAGGGTGGCAAAACAAGCGCTTGTTTTGCCGCGCCCTGAAACTACCGTATCTGCTTCCCAATGCCCGAACTCTTTGCGGCTGTATACGCTTTTATCCCGTTTCCGTATGCTTTTCCCCGTTGTGAACCTTCCGCCGTTCCCTGAACGTTTTCTCGTCTTTCCTTTCCTGCGCAGGCTTTTCAGGGTGGAACGCAAGTATCTTTCGTCTATCCAACGGTATATTGTCTTAAACGACGGCATCTTCATCCCGCACGGCGTATTGGATATCTGTTCGGG
>CALVWQ010000018.1 GCA_944367535.1 uncultured Clostridia bacterium | reverse complement strand
CGAATTTATGACGGCAGCGTGAGCGAAGATAAGCAGACAGAGAAGCCCGCGCCGTTCTCCGGTGGCGAGCAGGCGGAACAGGTTGCCAGCCGTTTCCATAATTTCAAAAATACTCTGCATAAATTAAAGTTAAAGGTTTGTAAAAAGCGGAGAACGGAACAGGATAAAGAGCCTCTCTCGCGGTAAATTTTTACCGCGAGAGAGGCTCCGTTTTATATAATTTTGTCTGTTTTTATTGAGTTATTTATTGTAAACCGCGTTGACTATAAGTGTGGCAAGGGTTGTGATGTCTTCGGTGCAATCGTCTTCTAACCATTTCATGGAAACATTGTAAAGCATTCCCGCATAAAGATACGGGAGATATTTGTTTTCGCTCGGATTGTCGTCTTCGAACGTTTTCACGAAACTTGTGTTCAAGAAGTCTAAATATAAATCGCTCAGATGTGCTTTTTTCAACAGTTTAAAAGGTTCTTTATTGTTTTTGAACATGGTTAAAACGTCTGTCGCGACTTTGATATAGTCATCTTTACATCGCGGATAGATACGTTGCCCGAACACAAATTCGCGCGTATTGTGCTCAAAATAGTAAACGATTACGTCCTCCTTGCTTTTAAAATACCGATAAAAAGTCGCTCTGCCCACGCCTGCTTTTTCGGTAATCTCTTTGACGCGTATATTTTCGTATTCATAAACGTTCATCAGTTTAAAAAGCGCAGTTACTATATAGTGTTTAGTATAATCCTCGGCAGTATAACTCATGAGACAAATTCCCCCTTTGTGTATTATTTAATGCGACAGAAAATCGGGTCTGTCTTATCGCCCGTTTATAAGCTTGCTTTTTGTCTTTGTATGTTATATGATACACATGTCTCACGAAAAAGTCAACCGAAACGCGCGTCGGCAAAGGCTTTCGGGGCAAAGTGAAAAAGAGGTGAAATAATTATGCAAGAAAAAGATTTTGTGTCTTATGAGTATAAGACCGTAAGCATCAAAGCGAAAGACCAGGCAAAGGCAATGGATATGTATGAGGCATTCGGATGGGAGATAACTGCCGCAAATCCCTCGGCGCTCGACAACGTAACGCTTTCGTTAAAGCGCGACAGGAAACAACGCCATAAACAGGAACTCGTAAAACTTGAACGGCAGGCGGAAGAGGCATTGGAAACCATAAACGGATTAGAGAGAGCCAAAACATTGGGTGCGAGTGTGTTTGCCTTTATATTCGGCTGTATTGCCACGCTCGTGCTCGGCGGCGGAATGTGTCTTACGATGC
This sequence comes from uncultured Clostridia bacterium, assembly GCA_944367535.1. GTDB lineage: Bacteria > Bacillota > Clostridia > Christensenellales > Borkfalkiaceae > UBA1259. The sequence goes on along the minus strand of CALVWQ010000018.1, from coordinate 35,243 downwards.
TTATAGAGGGCAGTATCGCGGCAACGGCGGGCGGAATTGCGCTCGGTATTCTGGGAATAGTACTTTGCGGATTAAACTATTATATCTATAAAAAATCAGTTGTCAGGAAAACCCGCACCCTTCTTCCCGTAATAGACCAGACAGAGGAGAAATTCGCAAATATCCTTGAAAAAGGGAATGACCTTCTGATTGCAGAAAAGATATAACATAAAAGGAGAAGCGTTTTTTACGCGGAAAGGAATTAGTTGAAATGAAAAAACTTTTCGGGATTATAATCGATAAAATTAAATGTCCGCGCAGGATGTTTCTCTTATTTTTTTATATCACGTTTATGTTGGCGGTTGCGGGTACGATACTGCTTCTCGTGTTCGTACCCGAAAAAACCGTATTACATTATGTCTTTTACGTTCTGTCGGCGGCAGGGCTTGTATATTTCGTATACGCGACGGTTTTGGTCGCACCTAAAATAAAAGCCCGTATAATACTGATTTTACGGCGGCGGACTTTTACAAACAATATCCTCGAAAATTACGGCTTTCGCACGGTTGTTTTTGCCGCGGCGGGTTTTTTTACGGATATCGCTTATGCCGTCTTTCAGGCGCTTGTCGGCATAATGTTTTATTCGGTATGGAATATTACGATTGCCTTGCTTTATTTTGTGCTTGTCGCATTGAAAGGAATTATATTGTTTTGCGAAATAAAATATAAAAACTGTTTTGAAAAACAGGTAAAAACTTATCGCGTCTGCGGGTATTTGTTAAACTTGCTCACTTTTGCGATAGCCGGAATCGTCGTTTTAATCAACAAAGCCGAAATGTATTATGAATATGCGGGAAATGTCATTTATGTAGTTGCAGCCGTTACCGTGTATAAGATTGTTTCGGCGATTATTCAGTTTATCAGGGCGCGAGGACAGGACAGTCTGATAGTTCGTGCGATACGTAACGTTAATCTCGTCTTTGCGGTATATTCGGTACTGATTTTGCAGGTGTCATTGAATCAGGCGTTCGGTAACGGACAAAATCATCTGTTAAACAACGTTTTCGGCGGGATACTCGCTCTTTTCATCCTTATTATAAGTGTTCTTATGATAGTTAAATCGCATAAAGCTCAATGCCGATAAAATTTTTCTTACTTTCATAATCGGCTTTGTTTTATCGAAAAATTTCTTTGCGGATGATTATACCTCTGTAAAAGAATTGTCTTGCATGGCAAATTTTATATTTTTGCAGATTGACACACATTATTTTGTTTGTTATAATATAAATAAATAAAAAGGAGGGGAAATTATGAATGAGGGTTGGACTAAACGATGGAAGGCTTTGTTTATGTGGTTGTGCGGATATTTGAGTTTTGTTGCGTTTGCGCTTGTCGGCGGATACGTCATTGTGAAGTCGGAGGACGAGGAACTTAAAAAAACCGCGAAAACCGTATTGATTGTTACGTTGATTTTTACGGCGATTTCCATGTTTCTGTCGATTTTTTACAGTATAGGCAGCATGACAAACAATTTTTATTCTTCGGACGCATATGATTTTTATAATATAATGCAGCAAATTACCACAATAGCAAAAATAGTGGTTTATGCGGTATTTGCGTTAATTGCTTTTTTCGGCGGAAATGCCGTAACGACTCATAATTCGAGCGTAAATAAAAATACGGAAAGAAAAAAAGAGGAAGAAAACGACAGATTTTAAAATTTGTTTTAATCACAGCCATTCTAAGAATATTTCCAAGTCAATATCGGTATTATTATCAAAATTTCAAGGCGCGGAAAGAATGGTTAAAAAGCAGACGCTTTAATTAAAATGCTCCCGAAAATTTTTTGAATTTTCGGGAGCCTGTATTTCAGGGTGAAAATTAAATATTATACCTAAAAAAATAATACGAACCCTAAAACGAGTTCGTATTATTCACTGTTGGCGGAGAGGAGAGGATTCGAACCTCCGATACCTTTCGGTATACTCGCTTTCCAAGCGGGCACATTAGACCTCTCTGACACCTCTCCGTCTCGTTAAAAGGTCGTTCTATATTCTAATATATTTTTAAATAAATTGCAACTCAATTTCGCGCTTCTTGAAAAAATTTTTTATTTTTATTTTTCCTTTTCGCTATACTTATTTTTTTTATTGTGCTATAATTATTACATAAATTTTTATTCGCTTATTTATTGTGTTTCTTTCGGGATTATCTGCCGTATGCCGCTTGGCGGCATACGGCAGGTTTTTAAAAAAACCACAATATATTGTGTTTTTTGAAAATTTTTCCAACAAAATATTGTGATATTTCCTTGACAATTTTTTGACGGGGTGGTATAGTAATAACGTTCACAAATTTAACGGGGAGGATAAAGAATGTTTCAGGTCAGGAAAAGGGACGGAGGTCTTGTCGAGTTCGACATGTCCAAAATTGCAACGGCGTTATCCAAGGCGTTTAACGCAAAACAGGTCAATTATACGGCGGATATTCTCAACATGCTTACCCTTCGGGTCGCTGCTGATTTTTCCAAGAAAATCAAAGACAACGTGATAAACGTCGAGGATATACAGGACAGCGCGGAAGTCGTGCTTATACAGGCGGGGTTTGTCGACGTTGCCAAAAGCTATATACTTTATCGCAAGCAGCGCGAGAAAGTCCGTAACATAAAAGCTACGCTCGTAGACTATAAAAAGATAGTCGACGATTATCTCAAAGTATCCGACTGGCGCGTCAAGGAGAATTCGACAGTAACTTATTCGGTCGGAGGTCTTATTCTTTCCAACTCGGGTGCGGTTACCGCAAATTATTGGCTGTCAGAAGTATACGACGAAGAAATCGCGGAAGCTCACAGGAATGCGGACCTGCACATTCACGACCTTTCCATGCTGACGGGTTATTGCGCGGGCTGGTCTTTAAGGCAACTCATCAAAGAGGGGCTCGGCGGCGTTCCCGGCAAAATCACGTCTTCTCCCGCATCTCATCTGTCTACTTTATGCAATCAGATGGTAAACTTCCTCGGCATAATGCAGAACGAATGGGCGGGCGCGCAGGCTTTTTCGTCTTTTGACACATATCTCGCGCCTTTCGTCAAGGTAGATAACCTTACTTATAAAGAAGTAAAGCAGTGTATTCAGTCGTTCATTTACGGCGTGAATACTCCGTCGCGCTGGGGCACGCAGTCTCCGTTTACGAACGTTACGCTCGACTGGGTGGTGCCGAACGACCTCGCCGAAATGAATGCCATCGTCGGCGGGAAGGAGATGGACTTTAAATATAAAGATTGCGTGAAAGAAATGGCGATGGTGAACAAAGCCTTCATCGAAATAATGATAGAAGGCGACGCCAACGGCCGCGGATTCCAGTATCCCATTCCCACATATTCGATTACGAGAGATTTCGATTGGTCCGAAACCGAGAACAACAAACTTCTCTTCGAAATGACCGCGAAATACGGCACTCCGTATTTTTCCAACTATATAAATTCCGACATGGAACCCTCGGACGTGCGCAGCATGTGCTGTCGTTTAAGGCTGGATTTGAGGGAACTCCGCAAAAAGTCGGGCGGTTATTTCGGAAGCGGCGAAAGTACCGGTTCGGTCGGCGTCGTTACGATAAATATGCCGAGAATAGCATACCTTTCAAAGACAGAGGAAGAGTTCTACGAGAGACTCACTCATCTCATGGATATAGCGGCGAGGTCTCTTAAAGTCAAGAGGGATACCATTACGAAACTTCTCGACGCGGGGCTTTATCCTTATACAAAGAGATATCTCGGCACGTTCAACAACCATTTCTCTACGATAGGTCTGGTCGGTATGAACGAGGCATGTCTGAACGCGGCATGGATTAGAAAAGACATGACGGCGCCCGAGGCGCAGACTTTTACCAAAAACGTACTCAATTTCATGAGAAACAAACTTTCCGACTATCAGGAGTTGTACGGAGACCTTTACAATCTCGAAGCGACTCCTGCGGAATCCACGTCTTTCCGTCTTGCCAAGCATGATAAAAAGCGTTATCCCGATATCATCACCGCTTCGGATTGCGACAAGACGCCGTATTATACCAACAGTTCGCATCTGCCCGTAGGATTTACTGACGACATATTCACGGCTCTCGACATTCAGGACGACTTGCAGACGCTTTATACTTCCGGTACGGTTTTCCATGCCTTCCTCGGTCAGAAACTTCCCGACTGGAAAGCGGCGGCAAATCTCGTGCGCAAGATAGCCGAAAATTATAAACTTCCTTATTATACGATGTCACCTACGTATTCGGTATGCTCCGACCACGGATATATTCCCGGAGAGGTCTATAAATGTCCCGTGTGCGGAAAGACGACGGAAGTTTACAGCCGAATAACCGGATATTATCGTCCCGTACAGAACTGGAACGACGGTAAGCGCGCAGAGTTTGCGGACAGAAAGGTTTACGACATAGCCAACTCGCATTTCCATGCGAAAAACGCCGCAGGGGCGGGCGCGAAACAGTGCGAAAAACATGAGGAGGAAACTCTTACCACGCCCATTCTCTTTACAAGGAACGGGTGTCCCAACTGCAAGACGAGCAAAATGATGCTCGACAAGGCGGGTATTAAATATAAAGTAGTTAATGCCGAAGAAGAAAAAGAAACCACGCTTCGATACGGCGTCAAGAAAGCTCCTACGCTTCTCGTTCCCGAGGGTGACGGCATAAAGGCTTACGACAACGCGAGCGAAATAAGAAAATATATTGAGAGCGTGAATAACTGATGTACGATATCATAGTGATAGGCGGAGGCGCGGCGGGTATGACCGCCGCGCTGTACGCACTGCGCAACAGTAAAACCGTATTGGTGTTGGAGAGCGAAAGCCTCGGCGGTCAGATTGCGACTTCGCCTCGCCTTGAAAATTATCCTTCAATAAAGGAAATAAGCGGCGAGCAGTTTGCAGACAATCTCTTTGAACAGATAACCTCGATGGGCGCGGACTTCGAAATAGAAAAAGCCGTCAAGATAATAAAACTTGATGACGGAAGTTTTACCGTAAAGACCGAATACAACGAGTATTACGCAAAGAGCGTGATTATAGCCGCCGGCGTGAAGCATAAGCATTTGAGAACCAAGTCGGGTCGCGACGACCTTGTCGGGCACGGCGTTTATTATTGCGCTATATGCGACGGTGCGTTTTATAAGGGAAGGGAAGTGGCTGTAATCGGCGACGCAAATACCGCGCTTCAATATTCGCTGCTTTTGGCGAGCTACTGTAAAAAGGTATATGTATATACGCTTTTCGATAAATTTTTCGGTGACAAGGGGCTTGTAAAGGCCCTTCGCGCAAAAGAGAATATCGAAGTGCGCCCCAATACGAGCGTTACCGATTTTATAGGCGACAAGGAACTGACAGCAATCGAATATAAAGACGAAAACGGAGAGATGCGCATTCACGAAATTCCTGCGGTGTTCGTCGCGATAGGACAGGTTCCCGACAATAAGGCGTTTGCCGACGTCGTCGACATAGACAAAGACGGTTATATCATTGCAGATGAAACTTGCAAGACGCGCACGGAGGGGCTTTTCGTGGCGGGGGACTGCCGTACGAAGGCGGTGCGTCAGGTCGTCACCGCGGTGGCTGACGGCGGCGTCGCGGCAACGAATGCGTGTCTGTATTTAGAAAGTCTTGAAGGCTGATTAAAAAATATTTCGGGTTTTTAAAAAACGCTTGCAAAAAAATTTGTGGTGTGATATAATCAAAAAGATGGTTCGGGAGTGATTTATGGAAAGATTATCGTATCAAAACATTTCGATATCGGCAGAAACAAATATCGTCGTCTTTCCTCATTTCCTTTTAAAGTCATCGTGTTTAAAAAATCGCCTTTTCTTTTGAAGTCCTTTTTAAGGACTTCTTTTTTTATGCGGCGGCATGACCTCGCCTGACAATACGGCTTGGTTTTTCTGATTATCGGCTGAATAATACCGTCGCAGACGGTACGGAAAATAATTTTTTGGGAGGATGTACAAATGAACAACAACGGTTTAGTTTATGATGTAAACCAAAAACCGCCTTTCGGCAAAAACCTCATTTACGCATTCCAGCAACTGCTTGCGATAATCGCGGCAACGGTGCTCGTCCCCATGGTGGTAGACCCGAACGGGCAGTACCTCAATCAGGCGGCGGCACTTATCGGTGCGGGCGTGGGGACGCTCGTGTATATTCTGTTTACAAAATTCAGAAGTCCGGTGTTTTTGGGCAGTTCGTTCGCATTTATAACGCCTATGATCACTGCGCTCGCTTTCGGTTGCTGCGGAATAATTTTAGGCGCGATAATCGCGGGGTTGGTTTATACCGTAATAGCGATAGTTGTTAAATTCGTGGGCGCGGGCTGGCTCAATAAACTTATGCCGCCCGTAATAATAGGTCCCACCGTGGCGCTCATAGGTCTTTCCCTTTCCGCTTCCGCCATGAATAACCTGATGAATATATCGGTAAGCACGGCAAACTACAATCTGCTCGCCATACTCGTGGGTATAGTAACCTTTCTCGTAACGGTCATAGCCTCCGTAAAGGGCACCAAGGGCATGAAGATGATACCTTTCGTCATAGGCGTGGCGGCGGGGTACGTTCTTGCCGTGATAATAACCCTCATAGGCTATAACGCCTGCGGCTCGGAATATTGCCGGCTGGTGGACTTTTCAGCCTTTGCCTCCGTTGCAGATTTTAATAACTGGATTCCCGATATAACCATTGTGGGCGCTATTGAAGAACTTGTTTCGGGCGATATGAAACTGGACGGCGCGGGCGTGCTTTCGGTGCTGTTGGCTTTCGCGCCCGTGGCGCTGGTGGTGTTCTGCGAACACGTTGCCGATCACAAGAACATAAGTTCCATAATCAAAAAAGATCTCCTTACTGACCCCGGCCTCCACAGGACTCTTTTGGGCGACGGTATAGGGTCTATTGCCGGCGCGCTCATGGGCGGCTGCCCCAACACCACCTACGGCGAGTCCATAGGCTGCGTGGCTATAACCAAAAACGCCTCTGTATGGACGATATTTACCACCGCAATAATGTGCATAGTGCTTGCGTTCATATATCCCGTTATGGTGTTTATAGAAAGTATTCCCACCTGCGTTGTGGGCGGGATATGCATTGCGCTTTACGGGTTCATCGCCGTTTCGGGGCTCAGAATGTTTAAGCATGTTGACCTCGATAACAGCAAAAACCTGTTCGTGGTAGCGGCAATACTCGTTACCGGCATAGGCGGGCTGGTTCTCGATTTCGGCGGCTCTTACGAAAGCCCCACTATTCAGATCTCCAGCATAGCCTGCGCGCTCATTCTCGGCATAATAGTCAACGTGATGTTAAAGCCGGGTAAGGCGGAAGTTACCAAGGAAGTTTCTTACGATACCGAGACCGAAGACACCATGTTCGGCGTGGTGCAGAAAGAGGAAGCCGCAAAGGATGCCGAAAACGGTGAAAAACAGCAAGCCGAAGCCGACGCGGCTGCCGCCGCCGACGGGGACGGGAGTAAAAAGGAGTAAATTATGAAAAACTATAAGAACGTATTTATATTGGATCATCCGCTTATAAGGCACAAGCTTGCAATAATAAGAAACAAGGACACCGATACGAAAAAGTTCCGCGAAATAATTCAGGAACTTGCCACGCTTATGGCGTATGAAAGTTTTAAGGACGTGCCCACCCAGGAAATAGAGGTGGAAACACCGCTCGAAAAAACTACGCAGACGGTAGTAAAGGAAAATTCTATAGCGATTATACCGATACTTCGCGCGGGACTCGGAATGGTGGAGGGCGTGCTCACGCTTTTCCCGGCGGCAAAGGTCGGGCATATAGGACTTTACAGAAATGAGGAAACCCTCGAACCGCACGAGTATTATTGCAAACTGCCCGCAAACATCGAAGATAAGGTGGTTATGGTGCTCGACCCAATGCTGGCTACGGGCGGAAGTTCGGTCGCGGCGATTGAACTTCTCAAAAAGCGCGGTTGTAAAAAAATAAAACTCATGTCCATAATAGCCGCGCCGGAGGGCGTGAAGAAGGTCGCCGAATCGCACCCCGACGTGGAGATTTACGTTTCGACTCTCGACCGCGGTCTCAACGAACACGGTTATATTCTTCCGGGGCTCGGTGACGCTGGCGACAGGATTTTCGGCACTAAATAACTGACGTAAAATTTCTCGGGGGCGTGAGTGTTAGGTTTTTCCGTGTTCCGTTAAGGTCACGGTACGCCGTTTGGCTTTTTTATCAAACACTTTGCCGAATGCGTTAACAAATAACTAAAAAAGTTAAAAAACAACAGTTTTTTTCATGCGGTTTCGTAAATAGCGAAACCGCATGAAAATTTTTTGAAAATATTTAAAATTTTTTTATTTTCGACGTTAAATCCGTTGACAAAGGTATATGCGAGATATATAATATAGGCGAAAATCGGATGCGGAAATATGCTGATGATTTTCAGACAACTTAATAGTTTTATTGTTGCCGGTATCGGGGGAAATGATACAGATTTATAAAGCGGACTACAAGGGTCTGCGAAGGAGGTAACAATGAAAAAGTTATTCGGTTTCGGCGAAGAAATTACCAAACAGGATTTGGCTGTTTTGATGATTTATGCGATGAACAGAGTCAACGGTAGTTTCTGAGCGGCGTGATTCGAGGAAAATCGGATTACGGACAGGTGCTCTTAACCTTTGAGGTTAAGGGGCTTTTTCTTTTTAAAGTACTTATAGTAAGTTTTCCGTTAAATTTTGATTATTTTGAATAAACCGTTTGACGATAAAAATAATTTGGTGTAAAATATAAATTGAAATAAAAAATATATATAACGGTGAAAAATGGATAAAGAACTTTTTGACAATCTCAACGCTGTAACCGCGGAAGCAAGGCTTGACGCACTGACAAAACTTGTCGCTTCTGAAACAGAAAAACCGCACTTCCGCGATAACGATGCAAATAATCACATACATACTATTTATTCTTTTTCGCCGTATTCACCGACAAAGGCGGCATACATGGCTTATCGCGCGGGGCTTACTTCCGCGGGAATAATGGACCATGATTCGCTTTCGGGTGCGGCGGAATTTAAAAAGGCATGTTCGGTATTGGGGCTCGGCTCTACTTGCGGAGTGGAGGTTCGCGCAAAATTCCGCCACGGGTTCGGAAAAATCAATCACCCCGACCAAAAGGACTGCATATATATGGCAGCGCACGGCATTCCTGCCCAAAGCGTAAAAAAACTTAACGATTACCTTTCGTTTTATCGCGGCAAGAGAAATGATAGAAATGCCAAGATGTGCGAACTTATAACGGGTAAATTCGGCAAGTTCGGGATAAATCTGGACTTTGAAAAGGACGTTTATCCGCTTTCATGCGCGTCAGAGGGCGGCAGCATAACCGAAAGGCATCTCCTTTATGCTCTCGCGACAAAACTCTCGGCGAGATTCGGAAGAACCGAAACTCTCATAAATTTTTTGACTGACGACCTTAAACTCACTGTTTCCGAAAAGATAAAGGGGTATTTGCTCGACGAAACGAACGAGAACTTTTTATATGACCTTCTCGGAGTGCTTAAAGCAGACACGGCATTTTTCTATATCGATGCGGATGAGGAAATGCCCGAAGCGGCGGAGTTCGTAAAAATTGCGTCCGAATACGGCGCGATACCCGCTTACGCGTATCTGGGCGATGTGGGAGACTCGGTTACGGGCGATAAGAAGGCTCAAAAATTCGAGGACGATTTCCTGCCCGAACTTATCGAGGAATTGAAAAAGACGGGATTTAAAGCGATTGCGTATATGCCGACAAGAAATACGCCCGCGCAGCTCGAAAGGCTTAAAAAACTCTGCCGCGAATACATCCTTTTCGAGATAAGCGGAGAGGATATAAATTCGCCGCGTCAGAAATTTGCGTGCGCCGCGCTCGCTTTGCCTGAATATTCGCATCTTATCGATTCGACGTGGGCGCTGATAGGGCACGAGGCGGTCTCGACGGAAAAAGGCGTTGAATACGGTATGTTTTCTCCGCGCACGGTAAAAGAGATTCCGGACCTTTACGAGCGGATACAAGTTTTTGCCGATTTAGGAAGAAAGACGGTAAAATAAGTAAAATGCGGCGCAGTCGCATATTCAGATAATTGGGAATTACCCGAAAAATTCGGATTTATAAAATAACAAGGAGTGAAAGAAAAATGAGTACAATCAATCTCGAAGGCAAAGTTGCCGTTGTTACGGGCGCAAGTCAGGGACTCGGCGAAGCGCTCGCCCTGCGTCTTGACAAAGAGGGCTGTAAAGTCGCCGTATGCGACATAAATTACGAAGGCGCAAAAGCGGTTGCCTCAAAGTTAAAGGATGCAATCGCTATTTCTGTTGATGTAACGAAATTTGACCAGTGTGAAGCGGCTGCAAAAGCGGTCCTTGATAAATGGGGAAAGGTGGATATCCTTATTTCAAACGCCGCAATCGTCAAGAGCGGTGATATTTATTCGCTTTCTCCCGAGGCGTTTGCACTCGTTACCAATATAAACCTCAACGGATATTTCAATACCGTTAAGGCGTTTGCTCCCTCCATGCTCGAAAGAAAGAGCGGAAGCATAATTCAGATAAACAGCAAGTCGGGCAAGAAAGGTTCGTTCAAAAACGGCGCTTATGCTTCTAGTAAGTTCGGCGGTGTCGGCCTTACACAGAGCCTTGCGCTCGAATTCGCGGAACAGGGCGTCAGAGTAAACTGCATCTGCCCCGGAAATCTTCTCAATTCACCGCTCTGGGTAAACAGTCTTTTCAAACAATATGCCGCAAATCAAGGTATAACCGAAGAGCAGGTAAGGGAAAAATATATAAATCAGGTACCCATGAAACGTTCATGCGAATATAAGGATATAGAAGATGTTATGGTCTTCCTCGCTTCCGACTATTCGTCTTACATGACGGGTCAGGCGATAAACGTTACCGGCGGACAGCAGATGTAATTTTGCGCGACGTTTTTGTTTTGTCAAGATAAAAATTTTTTTGCGGTAAAATACAAAAGAGAGAAAAGGAGAATTATTTATGAATTTTAATCTGATGCACCCTGCCGAGCAGATTGTCCTGCTCTTAAACCGCGTCTATCAGAAGGGGCTTACGACCACTTCCGGCGGAAATCTTTCCATAATGGATTCGGAGGGCAATATATGGATAACCCCTTCGGGTATAGACAAGGGTTCGCTTTCCCCGTCGGATATATGTAAAGTATTGCCTGACGGTACGGTAATAGGTAAATATAAGCCTTCTGTCGAGCTTCCCTTTCATAAACTCGTGTATGAAACCAGACCCGACGTATCGGCGGTTCTGCACGCGCACCCGCCGGCACTCGTGAGTTACAGTCTTATCCGCGAAGTGCCCAACGCAAATATAATTCCTACACCTCATCAGGTGTGCGGTCCCGTGGGTATAGCGAAGTATGAAGTCCCCGGCAGCGACGCGCTCGCAAAACGCATTGTAGGAGAAATCAAGAAAGGTTTTAACGTCGTCGTTATGGAAAATCACGGCGTCATAACCTGTGCGGATAATCTCTTCGACGCGTTTAAGCGGTTTGAAACCCTTAATTTCGCCGCTTCGCTGGGAATTACCGCCTCCATTTTAGGAAAGCCCGAGGGATTGACGGAAGAACAGTTGCAAATGTACAATAAAAAAGGGCTTCACACGTTGGGAGAGTTTATTCCGACTTCCTTTTCTTCGGAAGAAAGAAAGCTAAGGAAGGAAATGTGTACGCTCATACACAGGGCTTATGACCAAGGTCTTTTCACGAGCACGCAGGGCACTTTCTCCGTACGTCTCGATAAGCACACATTCCTTATAACGCCTTATAACGTTGACAGAAAGTACATCGAACCCGAGGATATAGTGAGAATAGAGCACGATTGGAGGGAGGCGGGCAAAGAGCCCAGCCGCTCAGTAAGGCTCCACAAACTCATCTACGACGAGCACCCCAAAATCAACGCGATAACCGTCGCTCAGCCCAAGCATATCATGGCTTTCGGCGTTACTCACACTCCCATCGACAGCCGTACCATTCCCGAATCGTATATTTCGATACGAGACCTTGCGCGCGTGCCTTTCGGTACCAATATCGTTGCGCCCGAAAAAATTTCCGAGATATTGTCCGACCGTTCGCCCGTCGTACTTGTCGAAAACGACAGCCTCATAAGTACGGGTACAACGCTTATAAACGCTTTTGACAGACTTGAAGTCGCGGAATTTACCGCAAACACGATTATCCATGCCAAGATGGTAGGAGAAATCGTAATGATAAACGAAAAGGAAGTAGAGGATATCAACAAGGCTTTCCACCTCAAATAATCCCGCTTTTGGGTATTATATCCGATAAAATCGATAAAGGTTTAACTAATAAGGTTAATTACTTTTGTCATTATCGATATTGTTCTTTTATTTTACTTTTTACATGTTAAATTATTATGCCGCCGCGCCGAATTCATCGGCGCGGCGCGTTTTTTAAAAATTTTTTTCAATATTGAATTTGTATTTTTCAGCATAAAATTTATTTTAATATTATATATAGTTTAACTTTTTTTCATTTAAAAAGAGGCAACATAAATTGCCTCTCCGGATTTTAAAACATTCATTCGTTTTAATTATTGAGTTAAGTATTGAAATCCGAGAATCTGAATGAAAATGAACATTGTGAATACGCCTTTTTAATTATAAGCGCCCGTCCGCGTAGGTACGAAATGTTGATATATTATATTATATTTGTTAAATTAAAGCAAACGTTAAGCTTTAATAAAACAAAAAAGGGAAACTGCCTGAAAATCCGAAAATTATGATTCTATTACGGATTTATGTTTAAAGAATGCGCTTATTTAAAACTATAAACTTAAAGGAAGGAAAAATATAAAACTGAAAAGAGTCCGAGGCGGCAATTCGTCAAGAAATTTCAGGGGAAAATTTAATAAGTAAATCGACTGAAAAAAATAAAAAACCCGCGGCTTAAAGCCGATAAAATCTTTTCGGACGCGAGCGGGGATTTTTATAGTAAAAGTTTCGGATAAAAAATTAAAAAAAGTATTATAAAATAATTGACAACATCAAAACAAATTTATATAATATTAAACGTTGCGCTGAGTTTAGAATTGTTAAACATTTTGTTAGAAATCTCTAAACCAAAAAATAACGCGGGGAAAGCCATATGGTAATAGGTGAAAAAATAAAAGATTTAAGGCTGTCCTGCGAACTTACGCAGGAAGAGCTTGCGGACAGGTGCGAACTCACCAAAGGATACATATCGCAGCTCGAAAACGACCTGACCAGCCCGTCCATAGCGACGCTTATAGACATTCTTTCGGCGCTGGGCACAAATTTAAAAGAGTTTTTTTCCGACGACGACCAGGAGGAAAAAGTTACTTTCAATAAAAACGAGTTTATAGAGAAGGTGACTGAGAATTATACTTTAAACTGGCTCGTTCCGAATGCCCAGAAAAACGCGATGGAGCCCGTGCATATGTCGCTTAATCCGCTCGCCTCGACCGAAGAGGATTTCCCGCATGAGGGAGAGGAGTTCGGATACGTAATAAAGGGCGAAATTACGCTTATTCTCGGTAAAAGAAAACTTCGCGTCAAAAAAGGCGAAAGTTTTTATTACAAGGCGAGCGTCGTACACAGAATAGAAAACAGGACGTCATCGCCCGCCGAATTCGTATGGGTGTCGTCGCCGCCGTCGTTTTAATACATAAAAAGAGTTTATACTTTCAGCAAAGAGGATACTGAAATGAACGACAAAACACAGGAAAAAATAATTGAACTTATCGGGCTTACTCGTGTATTCGAGGACGGGTTGGTTGCCGTTGATAACATTGACCTTTACGTAAGAAAAGGCGAATTCGTAACTTTTCTGGGACCATCGGGCTGCGGCAAGACCACTACGCTCAGAATGATCGCAGGTTTCGATAAGCCTACAAGCGGTCAGATACTTTTAAACGGAAAAGATATAAGCGCATTGCCGCCGAATAAACGGCCGATAAACACTGTTTTTCAGCGTTATGCGCTTTTCCCGCATTTAAACGTTTATGATAACGTCGCTTTCGGTTTAAAACTGAAAAGAATTCCGACTAAAATAACGGACAAGTCGGGCAAGACGAAGATAAAAGAGGTTAAACTCGATAAACAGGAAGTCGCTAAAAAGGTGGAGCACGCTCTGAAAATGGTCGACCTCGAAGGATTTGAAAGACGTTCTGTTTCCACGCTTTCCGGCGGTCAGCAACAGCGAGTCGCGATTGCGCGCGCGCTCGTCAACGAACCCGAAATCCTTCTCCTGGACGAGCCGCTCGGCGCGCTCGATTTGAAAATGAGAAAAGATATGCAGCTCGAACTTAAAGAGATGCACAGAAAGCTCGGCATTACCTTTATATACGTTACTCACGACCAGGAAGAGGCGCTCACCATGAGCGATACGATAGTGGTCATGAAAGACGGCGTGATTCAGCAGATTGGCAAGCCGACCGATATTTACAACGAGCCGAAAAATTCGTTTGTCGCCGATTTTATAGGGGACAGCAATATTTTCAGCGGTACCATGACGGGAAACAGAAAGGTAAGATTTATCGGGAAAGTTTTCGACTGTGTCGACGATTTTGAAAAAAACGAAAAGGTGGACGTCGTAGTCCGTCCCGAAGATATATTCCTTATGGATGAGGACAAGGGGCAGGTTAAGGGAGTTATAATCAGTTCCATTTTCAAAGGCGTACATTACGAAATGGTGATGAAAGTCGGAAAGAGCGAGGTGGTGATACAGAGCACCGCGCAGAGGCAGGTCGGAGAAAAGGCGAGCATCTTTATCCGCCCAGACGACATTCATATCATGGCAAAAGAGTTTTCGGACAACAAATTCGAAGGTTATATCACCAAGCACAATACTGTATGTTTCGGAGACGGCGAATTCGAGTGCGACGTTACGCAGTTATATCCCGGCTCTTTTCTTGATGAGGAAGGATATCTCATTACCGCAGATGGCAATAAAATAGACCTTACCGATACCGATGTGGAAGTTACGGTAGGACTTAAAGACATAGAAATAACCGATAACGCGGAAGAAGGCGGTGCGGTCGGTAATATCGTTTCGATAATCTATAAGGGCGACCATTATCAGCTTATAGTCCGCACTGACGAAAACGAAGAAGACTACGTGTTCGACACCGAGGACACCTGGAACGAAAACGACAGAGTCGGAGTGATTATCAAAAAGGACAAAATACGTCTTGCGCTGAAACAGGAGGTCAGAAGATGACGTCCGAAAAAACGAAAAAACGTTTGTTTTCCTTTTCGAGAAAACAGCTTTGCATACCGTATGCCGTATTCCTGATTCTGTTTGTAATTTTCCCGCTTTTATTGATAATATACTATGCTTTTACGGCAAAAGACGGCAGTTTCACGTTCAGTAACTTCGTGTGGTTCTTCACAAACCCGACTCCGATAAAGAATCTGTTCAGCAGTATGCTTATGGGATTGATAATAACCGCGTTATGCCTTTTTATCGGATATCCCGTGGCGTATGTACTGTCGAGGTTAAAAAGTCACCGCCGCACAATACTTTTACTGTTGTTTATTATGCCGATGTGGATAAATTTCGTGCTTCGTGCAATGGCGATGAAAGAACTCCTGTCGTTTGTAGGAATATTCGGAAAACACGATTATTTAAGCGTCGTGATAGGTATGGTATACGATTATCTTCCGTTCATGATACTTCCGCTTTATACGACGCTTATAAAAATGGACAAGAGTCTGGAAGAAGCGGCGGCCGATCTCGGGGCTAGTAAGGCTAAGGTGTTTACATCGGTTACTCTTCCGTTGTCTGCCGCAGGAATCGCGAGCGGAATAACCATGGTCTTTCTGCCGTCCATGACATGTTACGTTATCAGCAAGACGTACAGCAACGGCAAAATAGCGATAATCGGGGATCTTATAGAGTTGTGGTTCGGCAGCGGCGGTAACTGGCATTACGGTTCGGTGATAGCGCTTGTACTTCTCGTTATAATGTTTCTCTGCACGCTGTTGACGGGCGGATTTTCGGGTCAGGGAAACGCAAGGGAGACTGTGTTATGAAAAGGTTTATATCCGTTATCATAGTCTTTATCGCTCTCGCGTTTATATACGCGCCAATTGTCTTTCTTTTCATTTACAGTTTCACTCCCGAAAAGGTCATGGGAATATGGGGCGGGTTTTCGCTTGAAGCGTACGGAAATCTGTTCAGCGTAAAGGTGTTGAGGGAGATGATAGTCAATACGGTCGTTCTTGCCGTTCTGGCTGCGGCGCTCTCAACCGTTCTCGGCACACTCGGCGCGATAGGCATTTATTATAATAAAAAATGGCTGGGCAAGTTTACCAAGAGCGCTTCGCAGATTCCCGTAATAAACGCCGAAATAGTAACGGCTATATCGCTTATGCTCGTGTTTGCCTTTATATCGATGGGCAGAAGTTACGGGGCGCTGCTTATAGGGCATATCGTTTTGTGTACGCCTTTCGTGGTATTGTCCGTGTTGCCTAAATTAAAACAGTTGGATCCGAGTTTATACGAAGCGGCTCTCGATCTGGGCGCGACGCCTGCTTACGCACTTTTCAAGGTGGTTATCCCCGAAATCCTACCGGGTATTTTTGCGGGATTCATGCTTGCAATAACCTTATCGCTCGACGATTTTATGGTGACCACTTATACAAGGCCGTCCGGATTCGATACGATAAGCACGTATGTTTACGCGGCAATCAAAAAACCGAGGAATGCTTACCTCGTCGAACTGCGCGCTCTGTCATCGCTCATATTCATAATACTGGTAGCGGTAGTTTGCTTTATGAACTTTAAAAGTTCTTCTAAGATTAAAAAAGAACAGATTATAAGAAAGAAAAAAATATAAAAATAAAAGGAGAAAATAAAATGAACACAAAATTCGGAAAAATCATCTCGTCGACGCTTGCGATAACCGCCCTTACCGCATCGTTTTCTTTTGCGGGCTGCGGTAAAGAGGCGGATCTCAGGGTTTACAACTGCGAGGAATATATAGACGAAACTCTTATCGAAAAGTTTGAACAGGAGTACGGCGTAACTGTCGAGTATTCTTGTTTCGATACGCCGGAGGATTGTTATAACTCCTTGAAAATAGACGGCGATGCGTATGACCTTATATGCCCGTCCGACTATATGATAGAGAAAATGGCGCGAGAGGGTATGCTTGAAGAAATAGAACTCGCTGCGGACGGCGCGTATAAACAGAACGTTTCTCCTTTTATAGAGAATACATTTAATTCTATTTCCTTCGGAGAAGGGAAAACTCTTGCAAACTACGCCGCAGGATATATGTGGGGAACGTTAGGACTTGTCTATAATCCCAAAGCGGTGGATGTTGCCGATATGAATTCCTGGATGAATCTGTGGAATGACGATTACAGGGGAAGATTCAGCATCAAAGACAGCGTTCGCGACACCTATTTCATAGGTCTTGCAAATTATTATCAGGACGAACTCTTGGAATGTGCGGCGGATTATGCTGCCGGAGGCTCGAAGGACGCGTATCAGTCGGCATTGAGAGCGGCGTTCAACGACACGACGGAGAATACCGTATCGGCAGTGAAAAACGCGCTGACCGACCTTAAAGAGAGAAGCTACGGAATGGAAGTCGACAGCGGCAAGGATTATATCATAACGGGCGACATCGACATTTATTTTGCTTGGAGCGGAGACGCCGTATACGCCATGGACGAGGCGGAAGCGGTTGAGGTTGAGGACGAAGATCAGCGCAAAATACTTTATTACAGCATTCCCGACGAGGGGTCAAATGTCTGGTTCGACGGTTGGTGCGTTCCCAAGGACGCAAAAAACAAGGATCTTGCGCTTAAATTCATAGATTTTCTTTCCGAACCCGAAAACGTCATTGCAAACATGGAATTTATAGGGTATGTGAGCTGCGTTGCGGGTAGCGAAGTGTTTGATTGGGTAGTGGATTCTTACGGCGCGGCTGACGGCGAATACAGCGTAGATCTTTCCTATTTCTTCGGGGAAGGCGACTATACGGTCGTTTACGATACGAAGGGCAGACAGTTTACCGCAAGTTATCCTTCGGAAGAAGTTTTGGACCGCTGCGTGGTCATGAATTATTTCCCCGACGAGGCCAACGAGCGTATCAATCAGATGTGGAGTGAAGTGAAAGTTCACTGAGGTACTATTAACCCGTACGGGCTTAAAATTTAATAAAATTTGTTTAAATTAAAATCCCCCGGCGTCAGCAAAACAAGTGGCTGCACGCCGGGGGTTTTTTGTTCAATTAAAATTAAAACAGTGAAATATCGGTTCAATAATCCCATTTGGGAATATAAATTTCTTCCGCGCTTTCGATTTTTTGATAAAACATATTTTCTATTCCCAAAGACATTGCGTATTCGAGAACGCTTTCGTATTCCCTTTTAGTAATTTTTCTTTTCAATTCGGGAAATTTTTCGATGTCGCCGAAGGGCGTGTATTGACTCATTACGTTTATAAACGCTTTGTCTTTGATGTCGGCAAACCAGTCGAGAATCTTTTTGCTGTCCGAAGTGCATTGAGGAAGAACAAGATGCCTTACGAGCGTTCCGCTTTTCATTATCCCTTTATCTCCGAACACGAGCGGTTTTTCTGCCATAAATTCTATGGCAGCGGATGCTTTCTCGAAATAATCCGATATTCCCGTATAACGCTCTGATAGGGCGGGGGAAAAGAATTTCATATCGGGCAGATATATATCGATATAAGGGTCGATTTCAAAGAGTATTTCCTTTCTTTCGTAGCCGTGCGTATTGTATACGACAGGGATATTAGGTCTGTAAATTTCGAGGGCGCGCATTATCGCGCGCGAATAGTGCGTGGGATTGACTAGGTTTATATTTGTTGCGCCGGCGTCTTCGAGTTTTTTGAAAATTTCCGCAAGTTCTTTGTCGGATATGTATTTGCCGCGCAGATTTCGCGAAACCTCATAGTTCTGGCAGAACACGCATTGAAGAGGGCAGCCGCAGAAAAAAACCGTGCCCGAGCCGTTTTTTCCCGAAATTACGGGTTCTTCAAAAGGATGAAGATAGTATTTGGCTATACGCACGGTTTCCTTCGCGCCGCATCTGCCTGCCGCGCGGGTTCTGTCCGCGCCGCACATGTTGGGGCAGAGGTCGCATCGCATATTATTCGAGTTCGAACGCGCCCGTGTAAAGTTGGTAATACTTGCCGCCTTTGGCGATAAGTTCTTTATGTGAGCCGCGCTCTATGATATTGCCGAATTCGAGAACCATAATTACGTCTGCATTCTGAACAGTGGAAAGTCTGTGGGCGATGACGAAAACCGTGCGACCTTCCATGAGCCTGTCAGTGCCTTTCTGCACAAGCGCTTCGGTACGGGTATCAATAGATGAGGTTGCTTCGTCGAGTATCATGACGGGCGCATCTTTAACTGCCGCACGTGCAATAGAAAGAAGTTGCCGCTGTCCTTGCGATAGGTTTGCGCCGTCAGCCGTGAGCATGGTGTTGTAACCGTCGGGGAGCCTTCTGATGAAGTCATCTGCATAGGCAAGTTTTGCTGCTGCGATACATTCTTCGTCCGTGGCGTCGAGTTTCCCGTAACGTATGTTTTCCATGACCGTGCCAGTAAAGAGGTTTGTATCCTGCAATACTATGCCGAGCGAACGTCTGAGGTCTGCTTTCTTTATTTTGTTTATATTGATTCCGTCGTAACGTATTTTGCCGTCGGCAATGTCGTAAAACCTGTTTATGAGGTTTGTAATCGTCGTTTTGCCTGCGCCGGTCGCGCCGACGAAAGCTACCTTCTGTCCGGGCTTTGCGTAAAGCGATATGTCGTGCAGCACTATCTTTTCGGGCACATATCCGAAATCGACGTCTACCATCTGAATATCGCCTTTTAGTTCGGTGTACGTTATCGTGCCGTCCGCCTGATGCGGATGTTTCCACGCCCAGTGTCCCGTGCGCTCTTTACATTCGTGAATAGTCCCGTCATCGTCTATGCGGCAGCGCACCAAGGTGACGTAACCGTTGTCCTGTTCGGGTTCTTCGTCCATCAGTGCAAAAATCCTCGACGCGCCCGCAAGACCCATGACGATGGAGTTGAGTTGTTGTGAAGTCTGTGCAATCTGTCCCGTGAACTGTTTGCTTATGGGGAGGAAGGACATTATGGTGACGAGGAAAGCCGCGGGGTCGTATTCCTGAAATCCCGTAATCGTAAGGTTCCGCGCACCGAGCACGACGAGAAGTCCGCCGACGAACGCGATGAGAACATATAGTATATTGCCGAGGTTGCCTACTATGGGCATCAGAATGTTGGCGTAGGTGTGCGCTTTTCTTGCGTCATCGCAAAGCTGATTGTTCTTTTCGTCGAAACCTTCGATGGCCTCTTCTTCATGGCAGAAAACCTTTATTACTTTCTGACCGTGCATCATTTCCTGAACGTAACCTTCTTCTTTTCCGATTGCGATTTGTTGTTGCAGGAAGAATTTTGCGCTCTTTCCGCCTATGGATTTGGTTACGAGGAACATCATGAACACGCCGAAAAAGATTAGAAGCGACAGCCATATACTGAAATTAAGCATTAGAACAAGCAACGTAACCACGCTTATCGACGCTGAAATGAGGTTGGGAATACTCTGCGAAATGAGCTGACGGAGCGCATCCGTGTCGTTGGTGTACTGACTCATTATGTCGCCCGTCTTGTGAGTGTCGAAAAAGCGTATGGGGTAAGACTGCATCTTATTGAACATAGAAGTTCTTATCTGATGCAAAAACGTCTGCGTCAGAATTGCCATAAGTCTGGTGTAAGTGAAAGAGGCGATTATTCCGGCAGTGTAGACGCAAGCCATCGTTATAAAAATTTTGAGCAGGGAGGGGAAGATTTCCGCCCATGCCTCCGAAGTGGTTAGTCCGTTTTCGTTTATTAAACTGATGCCGCGGGTAAGTTCCGTCAAAACGCCGTTTAAAAATACCGAGGACAGTACACCCGTTATTGCACTTATAATCAGACATATCAGCACTGCAGTCATCAGCCGCTTGTTATTGTGCAATATCAGCGCCAATAACCTTTTCATCGTGCCTTTTTTTGCTCGTTCGTGATGTCCGCCGACTCCGCCTGCCGGTCTTTTTACAGATTTGATAGGTGGCATGTTATTTCGCCTCCTTGTTTTGAGAGTAATAGAGTTCCTGATAGATGGCGTTGTTTTTGAGTAAGTCGTCGTGCTTGCCCATTGCGGTAATGGCGCCGCCGTCCATTATTATAATTTTATCTGCGTCCTGAACGGAAGCGATTCTCTGCGCTATTATTATTTTCGTCGTTTCCGGTATATAGGTTTTCAGGGAATGACGTATAAGCGCGTCGGTCTTGGTGTCGACAGCCGACGTAGAGTCGTCGAGAATGAGAATTTTCGGGTTTTTCAGGAGCGCTCTCGCTATACAGAGCCTTTGTTTCTGTCCGCCCGACACGTTGACACCGCCCTGTTCGATGTATGAATCGTACTTGTCGGGGAAATTCTGAATGAATTCGTCTGCCTGCGCGAGTTTGCAGGCGTCCTCAATCTGTTCGTCGGTCGCGAATTTATTACCCCAGCGCATATTTTCTTTTATGGTGCCGGAAAACAGGACGTTTTTCTGTAAAACCATTGCGACGGAGTTTCTGAGAACCTCGATGTCGTAATTTCTGACGTCGATGCCGCCGACCTTTACCGAACCCGAACTCACGTCGTACAGTCTGGGAATCAATTGTACGAGCGAGGTCTTGCTCGATCCCGTAGCTCCTATGATACCCACGGTTTCTCCGCTTTTTATTTCGAGGTCGATATCGGAGAGCGCGTATTTTTCGGCTTTTTGCGAGTATTTGAAGTTTACGTTTTCAAATACGACGCTTCCGTCTTTAACTTCTTTTACGGCGTTTTCGGGCGAGGTGATGGAACTTTTTTCTTTAAGCACTTCCGTGATTCGGACTGCCGAAGCGTAAGACATAAGGACCATGACCATAATCATGGAAACCATCATTAAACTCATGAGAATCTGGAACGAGTAGGTCATAAAACTCTGCAACTGAGTTATCTGCATGAGTTTCTGGTTTGAATTTATAATAAGCACAGAACCTACGACATATATGGCGATAATGCCGAAATAAACGCAGAAGTTCATAAGCGGCATGTTGAGCGCAATAAGTTTTTCGGCTTTTATAAAATCTTTTTTTACGCTGTCGGATGCCTTTCCGAATTTTTCTTTTTCAAAATCCTCGCGGACGTAGGATTTTACGACCCGCATACCTCTTATGTTTTCTTCGACAGACTCGTTCATGGCGTCGTATTTATGGAAGATGCGGTTGAAGAAGGGCACGGCTTTTGTCATTATGAAATAGAGACCTAATGCGAGTATCGGGGAAGTGCACAGGAATATAAGAGCCATGGAAGCGTTTATCGAAAACGCCATTACCATAGAGAAAATCAGCATGAACGGTGCTCTTACCGCGGTTCTTATAATCATCATGTAACTCATTTCGACGTTAGTTACGTCGGTCGTAAGCCTCGTAACAAGACTTGCGGTCGAGAATTTGTCTATGTTGGCAAAAGAGAATGTCTGTATTCTTCCGAACATGTCCCTTCTCAGATTCTTGGCAAATCCGCTCGATGCTATTGCGCAGTATTTACCGGACAGTGCACCGAAAATAAGCGACAGAAACGCTATCGCGATAAGTACGAGTCCGAATTCTATAATAATGAGTAAAATATTCGGATTTTCTTGACCGCGCGTCAGAAAATCGACGATTTTCACGACCAGCGGGTCGGGATTTGTCGCCGTACCCGAAACAACTTCGATTGCGCCGAGCAGCAGCGTCATTATCCACGGAATAAGACATTCGAGAATGACCTCGACCATAACGAAGGCGGGCGTCAGCAGGGATGCTTTTTTATATTCCCTGATAGACCCGCCGAGAGTTTTTACCATCGGTATAAATCCTATGCTTTTCTTCTTCTTTTTTTTCATTCAACGCCTCCGATGTCATAAAAAACAGCATGATTTCAATGTAAATAAATATTAAGAATAGTTTATATTTTAACAAATAAGTTGAAAACACATTTTACATATTTTAAATATGAAAATTGAAATAACCTTGAAAAAACTTTTAAAGGAATATTTTGTATCGTTTGTTCAGATTGTCATAATAAACAATAGACAGAGTAAAGAGTTTAAGTAATTATAACGCAATAAAAAAATTATGTCAACGCATTTTAATGATTCTGAAACCGGTTTTATCGGCAGAAATGAAATTTTTAAAAGACGGTTTTATTGCCGCGAAAAAAGGCAAAAACAAATTTCGAGTAAAGATAAAAAAACATCATCGCCGTGTTTTTCATTGACAATTATACTGCAATAATGGTAAAATAATTCAGTATTGCCAACAAAAGAATGTTTAAGGACTAAAATGAGAAATTTTTTCACAAGCGAAAGTGTTACGGAAGGTCATCCGGATAAAGTGTGCGATCAGGTCGCTGACGCGATACTCGACGAAATACTGCGTACCGACTCCGATGCGCGGGTTGCATGCGAGGTGTGTGCGAGTACCGATTATATGCTGATAATGGGCGAGATAACTTCGTCTGTAAAGACGGACGTGGAAAAGGTAGCACGTAAAGTAATTGCGGATATAGGGTATACGGACGATGGACTCGGTTTTTCGTCGGATACGGTGAAAATCGACGTACGTATAAACAGACAGAGTCCCGATATTGCGCTCGGCGTGGACAATTCGGCTTTCGGCGGTTCTGATGACGTATATGACAGGACGGGTGCGGGAGACCAGGGAATAATGTTCGGATACGCCTGCCGCGAGACGGAGGAACTCATGCCGCTTCCCATAATGCTTTCGCATAAAATGTGCGAAAAACTCGCTCGTGTGAGAAAAGATGGGACGCTCCCATACCTGCGTCCCGACGGCAAAGGTCAGATTACGGTGGAATACGAGGACGGCAGACCCGTGAGAATCGATACGGTGGTTTTATCTTCACAGCATGACGACAATGTGGATACCGATACGCTCAGAAAGGATTTGAAAAAATATGTGATTGACGAGGTGTTGCCGGGGAAGTATATTGACGGGAATACCAAGTTTTATATAAATCCGACGGGGCGCTTTGAGATAGGCGGACCCGACGGCGATTCGGGGCTGACGGGCAGAAAAATCATAGTCGATACTTACGGCGGGAAGTGCCCGCACGGCGGCGGATCGTTTTCGGGCAAGGATGCTACGAAAGTGGATCGTTCGGCGACGTATATGGCGAGATATATTGCGAAAAACATCGTTGCGGCGGGGCTCGCCGACACTTGCGAAGTTCAGATAGCGTATGCGATAGGCGTCGCTAAGCCCGTTTCGGTACTCGTCAATACTTTCGGGACGGGTAAAATGGACGACGAGGCACTCGCGCAAGTGGTTTTAAAAGAATTTGACCTGCGACCCGCGGCGATTATAGATGCTTTGGGTCTGAAACTTCCCGTTTACAGAAAGACGGCGACTTACGGTCATTTCGGCAGGGACGGTTTTGCGTGGGAAAAAACGGACAGGGCGGAAAGCCTTAAAAAATATCTCGGTTAAATGAAACCGTTTTCCTTTCGCGCGTTCATAAGGAAATATTTTTTCAATCCGCATTGGCGGTGCGCCGCCTGCGGAAGAGAAATATTCGGCGATGAGTATTTCTGCGCGGACTGCGAAAAGACGCTTCCCGTTGCGGACGGAAATATTTGCGCGCATTGCGGAAGAAAAACCGATGTTCCGGAGGATTATTGCCGGTCGTGCAAAAACAGGCTCACCGCGATAGACAAGGGGCGAAGCGCGTTTTTCTACGAAAAGCCCGTAAGCGACCTTATAATGAAGTCGAAATACGGCGGCAGTATATATCTTTTGGACATGTTTGCCGAGTATCTCGCAGCGGTGTATTTTAAAAATTATTTTTCCGCAGACTTGATTTGTTATGTGCCTATGACTGAAAAAGCGGAGAGAAAACGCAGATATAATCACAGCAAACTTATCGCGTTAAAACTTTCTGAACTGACGGGTGTAAAAGTCGGGCACTGTTTAAGCAAAATAAAAGATACCGAACGTCAGGCGAAACTCACGGGAAGGGAACGCGCCGTAAATCTCGCGGGCTCATTCAGGGTAACGGATAAGGCGGCGGTGCGCGGAAAAGCGGTGCTACTCGTTGACGACGTTACGACGACGGGTGCCACCGCACAGGAAATAGGCTCGGTTCTTAAAACAGCCGGTGCAAAGACAGTTTATTTAATTACCGTGGCAAGCGTGCCGGAAGTACACAAAACACAAGAGAAAAAAGACCAAGCAAGAAAAAACAGAGAATAAAAACAAACGTTTTGAACGTACATAAAAAATAATAACCGAAAAGGAGAATAACATGGGATTATTCCGATATATTTTAGGGGGAGAAGGCAGGAGAAATCTGCGCCGTCTCGACAGGATTGCGAACGATGTTCTTGCAAAAGAGAGTAAATATGCCGCTCTTTCGGATGCCGAACTTAGGGCGCAGACCGATTTATTTAAAGAACGTCTCGGTAAAGGCGAGACTCTCGACGATATTCTTCCCGACGCGTTTGCCGCGGTCAGAGAGGCTGCCGAACGCGTGCTCGGCATGAAACACTATAAGGTTCAGATAATAGGCGGTATATGTCTGCACCAGGGCAGGGTCGCGGAAATGAAAACCGGTGAAGGAAAGACGCTCGTCGCGACGCTTCCCGCATATCTAAACGCTCTGACGGGGCAGGGCGTCCATATCGTTACGGTAAACGATTATCTCGCTTCCCGCGACGCGGAGTGGATGGGAAAGGTTTATAAATTTTTGGGACTTACCGTCGGCGTCGCAATTTCGGGCATGGAGGACGAGGAAAAGAAGAAGGCATACGCCTGCGATATAACTTACGGCACAAACAACGAAATGGGCTTCGACTATTTAAGGGACAATCTCAAAAGCCGTCTCGATCAGATGGTTCAGCGCTCGCTCAATTTCGCCATCGTGGACGAAGTCGACTCCATTCTCATAGACGAGGCAAGGACTCCTCTCATTATTTCCGGCAGAGGTCAGGAATCGAGCGAAAAATACGTTTCGGCGAATAAGTTTGTAAAAAGTCTCGTAATGGATAAGGACTTTACGATTGACATAAAAGAAAAGAGCGTTCAGATAACCGAAACGGGCGCAAAGAAAGCCGAGATTTTCTTCGGGCTCGCGAATTTTTCGGATATAGAGAACGCTTCCTTATCGCATCATATCCAACAGGCCTTGAAAGCAAACTATATTTTCAGAAGGGATAACGATTACGTCGTTTCGGACGGAGAGGTCATAATCGTCGACGAGTTTACGGGACGTCTGATGATCGGAAGAAGATATTCGGACGGTCTGCATCAGGCGATAGAGGCAAAGGAAGGCGTCAAGATAAGAAACGAAAACAAGACTTACGCCACAATTACTTTCCAGAACTATTTCAGGCTCTATAAAAAACTTTCGGGAATGACGGGTACGGCAAAGAGCGAGGAGGAAGAATTCCGCGCTATTTACGGGCTCGACGTTCTCGAAATCCCCACCAATAAGCCCGTGGCGAGAATAGACGTCCCCGATATAATATATAAGACGGTGAACGGCAAGAATCACGCGATAGTCGAAGAAATCGCCGCACGTCATGCTAAGGGGCAGCCCATGCTTGTCGGTACGGTTACGGTCGAAAAATCCGAAGAGATAAGCAAACTTCTCATTAAAAAAGGCATAAAACATAACGTTCTCAATGCGAAAAACCACGCTAAAGAAGCTGATATAGTCGCGCAGGCGGGCAGATACGGTGCGGTAACGATAGCGACCAATATGGCGGGGCGCGGAACGGATATACTACTCGGCGGCAATCCCGAGTTTATGGCTAAGCGCAAACTTCGCGAAGAAGGCGTCGACGAGGAGGTCATCGACCTCGCGACGTCGTTTATCTCGGAAATTCCCGACGACGTGAGAGCCGTGCGCGAACATTACCGCGAAATTTACGAAAAATTCAAGGCGCAGACGGACGCCGAAAAGATAAAAGTGGTCGCGGCGGGCGGACTGCATATACTCGGCACAGAACGCCACGAATCGCGGCGTATCGACAATCAGCTGAGGGGACGTAGCGGACGTCAGGGCGACCCGGGTTCTTCCGTATTTTTCATTTCGCTCGAAGACGACCTTGCAAAACGTTTCGGTGGCGACAGGATGATGCGGGTATACGAACTTTTTAAAATCGACGAAAATCAGCCCATGCAGTCCAAAATGCTGTCCCGCAGCATAGAAAACGCGCAGCGCGCCATAGAGGGCAGAAACTTCGGCATAAGAAAGCGGGTGCTCGAATACGACGACGTAATGAACAAACAGCGTGAAGTCATGTATGCCGAGCGCATGAAAGTCATTAAAAACGAAAACGTGCACGAGGATATTCTGAAACTTATTCCCGATTTCGTCAGATACGTCGTGGATACGGCAGTCAACAACGAAAACAAACCCGAAACTTGGGATCTCGATGCGCTCAACCGCGCAATAGAGAGCAAACTTTTGCCCAAGGACACAGGTTTTATAACCGAAGAACGCGCCAAAAACTGGGATTACGATTATCTTATCGAAAAATTGGTGGAAGAAACGA
Source organism: uncultured Clostridia bacterium (assembly GCA_944367535.1). GTDB lineage: Bacteria > Bacillota > Clostridia > Christensenellales > Borkfalkiaceae > UBA1259. The sequence continues at coordinate 7,581 of CALVWQ010000018.1, read as the reverse complement.
TAAACGTCTATAACGCCAAGATAGAAAGATATAAAGAGGAGGGCGTAAACTTCTCGGAAGTGGAGAGAGTGGTACTGCTTAAAAACATCGACAGCAAATGGATAGACCATATCGACTCCATGGACCAGCTTCGCAAGGGCATAAGTCTGCGCGGTTACGGCAACGTAGACCCCGTTCTCGAATATAAGAAAGAGGGCTTCGATATGTTTGAGGACCTTACCGCAGCCATTCAGGACGATACGGTAACCCTTCTTTTGAAAGCCGAACTCAGAAGAGTTCCCCAGATGCAGAAAGAGGAGAAAAAGGACCTTTCGACTAACAGAGAAGCGGGCGCTCCGATACAGAGAAAAGCCAAAAAGGAAATAGGCAGGAACGACCCGTGTCCTTGCGGAAGCGGAAAAAAATATAAAAACTGCTGCGGTAAATAATATTAAAACCGATTCGGCGAATAACTCGGCAGAATGCAGAAAAAACTTAAAGACATTTTCGATGTTAACGAAATATTTAAAGATAATAAACTAACCGACTTAAAGGAGATTTAAATGGTTAATTGCGAAGAATACAGACTTAAAATAAAGGACTTGAAGTTAATTTTATCAGAGGCAGGGCACTCTCTTTGACGTCGCAGGACTGAGAAAAGAGCTAAAAGAAAAGACGGAACTTTCGGAAAAACCGGAAATATTCCTCGACCTTGCCAAATCCCGGCAGATTTCAAAGGAGATTGCCGCGCTGACCAACAAGGTTTCGGCTTTTGACAAAGCCGAAAAGACGGTCAATGAGGCGGAAGAAATCGTGGAACTCGCCGAGGCGGAAAATGACGAGAGTATACTTGCAGACTTATCTTCGGAACTTTCCGAGGTGGAAAAAACTGTCGAGCAAATGCGTCTTGCCGCGCTTCTGCGCGGAAAATACGATAAACTTAACGCGCTTTTAACGCTGCATGCGGGCGCGGGCGGCACCGAGGCTTGCGACTGGACGGAAATGCTGTATCGCATGTATCTTTGCTATGCCGAGAAAAACGGCTATACGGTAACCGAGCTCGACAGGCTCGACGGTGACGAGGCAGGTATCAAAAACGTCTCTTTCAAAGTGGAGGGGGATTGTGCTTACGGATACTTGAAAGCCGAAAAGGGCGTGCACAGACTTGTCCGTATTTCGCCTTTCGATTCCAATAAAAGGCGTCATACGTCTTTTGCTTCGCTGGAAGTTATGCCCGAGATAGTGGACGACGATGAAATCAAGGTAAATCCCGACGAAATACGCGTAGACACTTTCAGGGCGAGCGGCGCCGGCGGACAGCATATCAACAAGACGGATTCCGCGATAAGAATAACGCATATTCCGACGGGAATAGTCGTATCGTGTCAGAACGAACGCAGTCAGACTCAGAACCGCGAAATGGCGATGCGGATGCTTATAAGCAAACTTACCGAAAAGCGCGAAGCCGAAAGAATGGAGCGCGACCAGGACATAAAGGGCGAAATAAAGAAGATAGAATGGGGCAGTCAGATAAGAAGTTATGTTTTCTGTCCCTATACGCTCGTAAAAGATCACAGGACGGGTTATGAAACGGGCGACGTTCAGGCGGTCATGGACGGCGATATTCAGGGATTTATCAACGATTATCTGAAAAAATCACAATGAACTATTCTGACAGGATAAAAACATTTGAAATAAAAAAAAATCCGCTTATTCTCGGCGTTGAGAGTTCGTGTGACGAAACGGCGGTTGCGCTTGTGCGCGCAGGCAGAGAAATTGTTTCCGAAAAGATTATCAGTTCGGCGGCTCGCCATGCCGAGTTCGGCGGGGTCGTGCCCGAAATAGCGTCGCGAGTGCATACTTCCGCCATTCTCGAAGCGACGAGTTCGGCGCTCGGCGCGGCGGGCGCGAAAATCGGAGATATAGACGCGGTTGCGGTAACCAAGGGCGCGGGGCTTTTGGGAGCGCTCCTTGTCGGAGTGTCGTTTGCAAAGGCACTCGCGTTTTCTCTCGGCGTTCCGCTCATTCCCGTAAGCCATATAAGGGGACATATAGCGGCGGCATATCTTGCCGATAAAACTTTGGAGCCGCCCTTTATAACCTTGCTCGCGAGCGGAGGACATACCGCGGTTATAGCAGTCGAGGATTATTATAAGGTACGTGTTCTCGGCAGTTCTCTCGACGATGCGGTGGGCGAGGCGTTCGATAAAGTAGCACGCGTTCTCGGGCTTTCTTATCCGGGCGGGCCGAGCGTGGAAAAATTGGCTAGGGAAGGCAAAAATTGCGTTCCGCTGCCGAAAATGCTTAGTCATTACGATGGCGGAGAGTTTGATTTTTCATATAGCGGGCTTAAAACGGCGGTTATAAATTACGTTCATAATTGCGAACAGAAAGGACTCGCTGTTAATAAAGCCGACGTCGCCGCGAGTTTTCAGCGCGCGGCGGTAGACGTGCTCGTCGATAAGGCGATAAAGGCGGCGTTGAATTCGGGTTATAAAAAAATAGCTGTCAGCGGAGGCGTGGGGGCAAACGGATATCTGCGCGAAAGACTTTGCGGATTGGCGGAGGAAAAGGGGATTCATACTGTAATTCCCGAAAAGAAATATTGTACCGATAACGGCGCGATGATTGGCGCGGAGGGGTATCTGCAATACCTTAAAGGTAACTTTGCAGACCTTACGTTGAACGCGCAGGCGGTCGTGCCGCTGGGAGGAGAGTAATTATGATTAAACATGTGGTGTGTTTTAAATTGAATGAAGGCGAGAGTGCGGAAAAAGCAAAAGAAGTGCTTTCGGGAATGAAGGGAAAAGTTCCGCAAATAAGGGAAATGGAGGTCGGCATTGATTTTCTCGGCTCTGCGCGCTCATTTGACGTATACCTTTCCGTTGTCGTGGACGATAAGGACGCATTAAACGATTATCAGAACGACCCGTATCACGTTAACGTGGTAAAAAAACACATGCATTCGGTAACAAAATCGAGCGTAGCAGTTGACTTTGTCATTGAAAAATAGTATAATAACGGACGTGACGCAAAAAAGCGGCTTAAAATAAACACGATGCGGATGTGGCGGAATTGGCAGACGCGCTAGATTCAGGTTCTAGTGGGGGCGACTTCGTGCAGGTTCAACTCCTGTCATCCGCACCAAGTCATAATAGCTTAAACTTCTTTAATGTAAAAAGAATGTTTGAGCTATTTCGTTATATTGAAGAATTTAAAAGATTCCGAACGTAAAAATAGCGGGCAGGGCGAACTTCGCTCTGCCCGCCTCGCCGTTTTATCGTCATACTCTTTTTCTAATACGGCGCAACTCGATAATTTCGATATTTTCAAAGCCAGTTTGAATTAGTTTCTTTCCCGCCCTTCTACATAGTTATATAATCGGGATAATAAATACCGACGGGGTAGAAATAGTAAAATATGTATATGACGCATGGGGTAAACAAAAGAGTTATGTATTAAATAACGGAACTTATGTTGACACAAGCGAAAATATAAGCTATACTATAGAAGGAAACAATAATAAAGTAATTGCAGAAATAAATCCGTTCCGTTATCGTGGGTATTACTATGATACGGAGACTGGATATTATTACTTAAACAGCCGATATTACGATCCTGAAACCGGGCGGTTTATCAACGCAGATGATATTACCTATCTTGATCCCGAAACAATAAACGGTCTCAATCTCTATGCCTATTGCGGGAATAACCCTGTGACGAACGTGGATCCGAATGGTAATTTATTTTGGCTTATTACTTTAATTGTGGGTGCTGCTATTGGTGGGTTGATTACTGGTACAGTAAATGCAGTAACTACAGCAATAAATGGTGGTAGTTTTTTAGATAGTATTGGTTCGTTTGTAGGTGGATTTTTCACTGGTTTTGCATTAAGCGGAGCCGCAATACTTGGCGGAATGCTTGCTGTGGGCACAATAGCGGTTTCTGCTGTCTCAATAATAACATCATTAGTGGCTGTAACGGTTGGTTCCTTTGTTTTTGGTATAGGCTCTAATTTGTCTGAGAGCGCAATTAAAGGAAATACAATAGATTGGGGAGAAGCGTTGAATGAAGGCGGTATAACATTGGTTCAAGGGTTATTAAATTATGGGCTTGGTGCAGTATTAGGTAGTGCTGGTTTATGGGAATCTTTAAGGTCCGGACAAGGATTTGGTGCGCATTATCAAGCCGCAAAAGAAATAATGGTTATGGAAATAGGTAAAGGAGGTATAAGAGGCTTAATAAATGGTGTAATGTCTTATATGGGTACAAATTTATGGCAAATGATAGCAAGAACGTTTTATAGACAAATATTCACATTTCCCTGGAATTTTTTAAAACCTTAATTTAGAGGTTAAGAATGACTTATAAGATAAAAGAATCAAAAAAGTATTTTGTTTTAGGAATTACTTGCGGAATATTTATACAATTATTTTTTCTTACAATCTGTATATTTTCATGTGTAAAGTATGTAGTTGAAGAAAATAGAACGTTTTCACAGTTAAGTGGATATATATTTTTAATAGTTTTTTCAATTATTATTATACTTTTGGTTTTGGCGGGTATCATTTATGCGTATTGGTATTATAAGTTTGCGGTAGATATATATCAAGAAAATAGTGTTCTTATTAAAATAAAAGAAAAATTGATTGTTGAGATATCTTATAAGGATATAGTTTCAATAGTTGAAGGTCCAATGGATTCCTTTACAATATTTTGTAAAGATTGGACAAAAAAAGCTAATGGGAAAAAGGGGCCAAGGACATTTGTTAGACATTATACTAAAAAAGATATTCACTGTATAAAAAAAATTATTGCAAACAGGTATTTTCATATTAATTTTAAGTGAAAAAGAGGATCCGACACAAAGTTCGGCTCCTCTTTTATATAAATTGGAAATATTGTAAGCGTAAATGAGAACGGGAAACAGAGATATAAGTATACATACGACAAATTAAACAGGATAATATTGGAAAAAGACCTTTACAACGAAAAGGAAGTATGTTATACTTATGACAACAACAGGAATATCCTGACAAAGAGTGTAAACGGGGAGACAACAGAATATAAGTACAAAGAAGAAACAGATCGGCTCGAAGCGTTTGGAACGGAAAGTATAACGTATGATAACATGGGTAATCCGCTGACCTATCGCGGGATGACGTGCGAGTGGGAGAAGGGGCGGCAAAACCGTAAATAACGTTAAAACTAATTTTTATCTTGACGGTACGAGGGTGTTGGGGCAAAGCGACGGAAATTTACTGATATTCAATTACGGTTCCGAAGGAATAATCGGGTTCTTTTGCAAACGTGAATAATATTAGTCGTTAATAAAAACTTATTTTTGTAAATAATTTATTTTAAAATATCTTGACAACTTATAAAAATCGGAATATAATTTTTAATATAAGATATTTTATTACTTTATTAATTTAGCTTTTCGCTACCGGTGGATAAAGCGGAGATAACCGCAGTGGAACGAAAAGCGATATTTTAGCCGACCACCTGGGCAGATTTCTCTGCCCGGGTTTTTTTATTTTATTTTACGGACAGGGAAAGTAAAAATCAATCGGGAGGCAATTTATGAAATTCAAAGAGTGGCAGGGTTTCAACGTCGGAAACTATGAAAACGAAATAGACGTTTCGGATTTTATCCGACGCAATTACACCCCTTACGACGGCGACGGCTCGTTTTTATGCGGGGCGACAGCTCGCACTTCGGCGCTGATGAAAAAAGTCGACGAACTTTTAAAAGCCGAACGCGAAAAAGGCGGAGTTTTGGACGTTGACACCGAACACGTTTCTTCTCTGCTTACATACGGGGCGGGTTATATAGATAAGGAAAACGAGATAATAGTTGGGCTTCAAACCGATGCGCCTCTTAAAAGGGGCGTCAATCCGTTCGGGGGAATAAGGATGGCGAGGTCTGCCTGCGAAGCTTACGGGTACAAACTCTCTGAAAAAATAGAGGAACAGTTCAGATATAAAACTACTCATAACGACGGCGTATTTCACGCCTATACGGAAGAAATGCGTGCCGCGCGCCATGCGGGGATAATAACGGGGCTTCCCGACGCGTACGGGAGGGGTCGGATTATAGGCGATTACCGCCGCGTCGCGCTGTACGGCACAGATTTTCTTACTGAACGCAAAAAAGAAGATAAAAAAAGATACGGTATGCGGAATATGACAGAGGAAAATATCCGCATATCGGAAGAACTATATAAACAGATCGATTTTCTCGGCGCACTCGCCGAAATGGCAAAATTATACGGTAAAGATATCGGCAAACCCGCGGCAAATGCCGAGGAAGCGGCGCAGTGGCTGTATTTTGCGTATCTGGCGGCGATAAAAGAGCAGAACGGAGCGGCAATGAGTTTGGGGCGGGTAAGCACATTCTTAGATGTTTATATAGAGAGGGATTTGAAAAACGGGATTATCGACGAAGAGCGCGCTCAGGAAATCATGGACGATCTAGTGATAAAATTGCGGCTCGGGCGGCAACTTCGCACTCCCGAATATAATGAACTTTTCGGAGGCGACCCGACGTGGACGACCGAGAGTGTGGGCGGTATGGGCGAGGACGGGCGCACTCTCGTTACGAAAAATTCTTACAGGATTTTAAATACTCTTTACAATTTAGGTCCCGCGCCCGAACCCAATCTCACGGTTTTATGGTCCGAAAAACTGCCCGAACCTTTCAAAAAATTCTGTGCGCGGGTATCTGTCGATACCGATTCGATACAGTATGAAAACGACGACGTCATGCGCCCGCTTTACGGGGACGATTACGGCATAGCGTGCTGCGTTTCCGCTATGAAAATCGGAAAACAGATGCAGTTTTTCGGGGCGCGCTGCAATCTCGCAAAGCTTCTGCTCCTTACCTTAAACGGCGGCCGCGACGAAAATTCGGGCGAACAGATTGCGCCCGAAGGCAAGGTGTTTTCTGGAAAACTCGATTACGATGAAGTGATGAAGGAATTCGCGAAATACCGCGCATGGTTATGCCGTCTTTATGTCAATACGCTTAACGTCATACATTTTATGCACGATAAATACGCTTATGAAAAAATACAGATGGCTCTACACGACACCGAAGTCGAGAGATTTCTTGCCTGCGGGGTTGCTGGATTGAGCGTGATAACCGATTCTCTCTCCGCCATAAAATACGCCGCCGTTACGCCTGTAAAAGACGAAAGAGGACTTATCGAAGGATTCGAAATAAAGGGCGATTTTCCCAAATACGGAAACGATGACGATCGCGCGGACGGTATAGCCGTCGGGGTACTTAAAGAATTTTCGGAAGAACTTAAAAAGACGCCCGCTTACCGCGGTGCAAAACATACTCTTTCGGTACTCACAATCACGTCAAACGTGGTTTACGGCAAGAAAACGGGAGCCACTCCCGACGGCAGACTCAAAGGCGAACCTTTTGCGCCGGGCGCCAATCCCATGCACGGCAGAGACGCTTCGGGCGCGCTTGCGTCGTTAAACTCGGTTGCAAAACTTCCTTACGAATATTGCCGCGACGGTATTTCGAATACGTTTTCCGTTCTTCCTTCCGCGCTCGGCAAAGACGATGACGCGCGCGCGGAGAATCTC
>CALVWQ010000017.1 GCA_944367535.1 uncultured Clostridia bacterium | reverse complement strand
TCTGAAAGATTCAGACTATACCGTGTCTGACGGATTACTTACCTTAAACGAAAGTTATACATCTTTATTGACGGGCGGAAGGGTATATGATTTTGAAATAACCTATTCCGACGGCGGCACTTACTGTTTTTCTTATAAAAAAGTCAGTTCGGTTAAGGTAATAGATACTTATAGAAGCATTGACGGCAGCAGCGACCTCGGCGTGATTGTTAATTTCGGGACATATACGCCCACGAAAGTAACCATCGACGGCAGAGAGGTGGAGTTTGTTTACAACGATTCCACCGTCATAATATCTAAAAATATCATAACCGAATTACGCGACGGTGACCATACGCTTGCAATGTATACGCAGGGCGGCGTCGCAGAGTATGTTTTCGGTTATGAGTTTATCCCGCCGGAACCCGAAAACATGACGGGGGCTTACCTGAGTACCGCGCTGTGGATTACGGTTGCCGCACTGATAGCGGGATTTGCGGTTTATTGGCTTGTGGCGTCTAAAAGAAAATTCTGAGAAAAAATTCCGAGCAGAATTTTTCGGAAAAATTTTAAAAATAAAGTCCGGAAATGTAAAAACGGAAATATTTCGGAAAGCGGCATAAATAAGACGGTTAAAAAACCATAACCTGATAACTTCGGCAGATATTTAATAGAGTTTCGTCTATGCTTCCGCCCCGCGCTTTTTAAAAAGCGCGGGGCGGGATTTTTTTGATTTATTGTATGATTAACTTGTTTTAATTTATTTGTTTAAGTAAGTTGTAATCATATTCGGGTCGGCGAATGATTTTTTTCAATTCTGCATGAGTTTTTTGCCCGATATTCTCCCGGCGTTACGCCCAAAATTTTTTTGAAAGTCTTTATGAACGAACCCGCCTCGGTATATCCCGTCAGATTTGCAATTTCCGTAATCGACAGGTGCGTATCGGAAAGAAGTTCCTTTGCTTTTTCCATACGCTTTGTTATGATGTACCGTATAGGCGAAACGCCGCTGTACTCTTTGAATAAATGCGTCAGATAAAATCTCGAAATATACATGTGTTTGCATATATCCTCCACGCACTCTATGTTCTGATAGTGTTCGTCGATGAACTTTTTTGCCGAAATAAATGATTCGTTCGTGCGGAAATAATCGGCGTCAGAGCGTGCGAGAAGCCTTAAAACCAGTCCTATTATATTCTTGACCAGCGAGCGGGAAATAACGTCGCAATAAAAGTCCTTTGTCTGGACTTCGCGTATAAGCCCGAAAAAATATTGTTCGAATTCCTTCTCCCATTCCTTTGTATGCACGACTGGCGGGCGTCCGCTTTTTAAAATATGATTAATCGGCATGTTTTTGAGCTTTAAGGAATCTATGCCGCAGAAATATGCCGAAAGTTCTTTGCCTTTTACCGACGATTCCGAGTGCGGAACCGAGGGATTATATACGAGCAGGTCGCCTTTGTTGACGGGATAACGTTTGCCGTCATAGTTTAAAAATCCGCTACCGCTTTTTATAAACACTATTTCGCAAAAAGCGTGGGTGTGATTCTGTTCGGCAAAATCGCGCGAGCTTTTAAGTTCTCCCGCATAGAGAAGTTTTGCATTTATGTTTTCGTCGCTGTTTCTATTGGCGACATAGTGCCGTCGCGATTCCGAATCGGCGCGGTGAAGTTGTTTCATAACTAAAAGTATAGCACATAATTCTTATTAAATCCATAAATTATGCCGATTTGATTTTTTTGCTTAATTTTTTTAACAAAAGCGGCCATTGAAAAAACCGACCGATTATGCTAAACTTAAATAAAATAAAAATTCCCGTGCAATTCACGCGGGCATGTGTATAAAATTTAGAGGTGATAAGTTATGAAAGCTAAAATAGGTATAAGACCTGCTATAGACGGAAGATGGGGCGGTATCAGAGAGGGATTGGAAGAACAGACGATGCAGATGGCGAAAGATGCCAAGAAACTTATCGAGGATAACGTCTTTTATGCCGACGGAACGCCTGCCGAAGTGGTGATTTCACCCTGTACGATAGGCGGAGGAAAAGAAGCTGCGGTATGCGCCGAGTATTTTGCGAAAGAGAACGTTGCCGCTACGCTTACGGTTACGCCTTGTTGGTGTTACGGCTCCGAGACGATGGACCTTGACCCGCTTACGACCAAAGCCGTATGGGGGTTCAATGGGACTGAGCGCCCCGGTGCGGTTTATCTCGCGGCGTGCATGGCGGCGCATGCGCAGAGGGGACTTCCGGCCTTTGCGATTTACGGCGAGGACGTGCAGGATATAGGAATGAGCGGGATTACTCCCGACGTGGAAGAGAAAATTTTAAGATTTGCGCGCTGCGCGCTTGCCGTTGCGCAGATTAGAAACAAGGCGTATGTGTCGATAGGCTCCGTTGCTATGGGTATCGGCGGAAGTTTTTTAGATGCGAATATGATGCAGAAATATTTCGGGATACGCGCCGAATGGGTGGATATGACCGAAATTTTAAGAAGAATAGATTTGGAAATTTACGATAAGAAAGAGTATGAAAAAGAACTCGCGTGGATAAAGAAAAACTGTAAAGAGGGCAAGGACTATAACGGCAGTATATGGGAGCAGAAGGATTTTACGAGGGCTGAACTCGATGCTCAATGGGAATTCGTTGCGAAAATGACGCTTATCATAAAAGACATCATGCTCGGAAACGAAAAGTTGAACGAAATAGGAAGACATGAGGAAGCACTCGGCAGAAACGCGATTCTCGCGGGATTCCAGGGACAGAGAATGTGGACGGACTATAAGCCCAACGGCGACTATACCGAGGCTATATTAAATTCGACTTTTGACTGGAACGGGAAAAAACAGCCGATACTTCTCGCCACCGAAAGCGATAACTGTAATGGTCTTGCGATGTTGTTTTGCAATCTTCTTACGGGGCGCGCGAGCGTGTTCGCGGACGTGAGAACTTATTGGAGTCCCGAAGCCGTCGAACGCTGCACGGGTTGGAAACCTTCGGGTAAAACAGAGGGCGGATTCATGCACTTAATAAACAGCGGCGCGGCGGCTCTTGACGGGACCGGCGCAAGTCTTGACGAAAGCGGAAAAGGCGTCATGAAGCGCTGGTGGGATGTAAACGATAAAGATATTGCCGCAATGCTTGATGCGACAGAGTTTTCTCCCGCAAACCGAGGGTATTTCAGAGGCGGCGGATTTTCGAGTACGTTCAGCACGCAGTGCGAAATGCCCGTTACTCTCGTCAGGGTAAATATGGTAGACGGGATAGGTTATACAATGCAGATTGCGGAAGGCTGGACGGCGATTCTGCCGGAAAAGGTTAATAAGACTTTACTCGACAGGACCGACAGAACATGGCCGAGCACGTGGTTCGTTCCGAGACTCAACGGTACCAACGCTTTTTCGTGCGTATATAACGTTATGGCTAACTGGGGCGCAAATCACGGCGCATTTACTTACGGACATATCGGCAAAGACCTCATAACTCTTGCGAGTATGTTCCGTATTCCCGTAAGCTTACATAATATAGACGATAAAGACCTGTACCGTCCGCACAGCTGGTGTGCGTTCGGCACAAAAGACCTCGAAAGTGCGGACTATCGCGCCTGTGCCTATTACGGCGAATTATATAAATAATATATTTATTACAGTGCGGAAATTTTCAGTTCATTAAAGTTTGCAAAAATTTATAAGTTTATAACCATTAATGTAAATTTTAATAAAAAACCCGTAAAATTTAATTCAATACCATAAAAAAATAAGAAAACTTAAATAAACGGAATAGTTGAAATTTGAATAGAAGAAATAAGGTAAAAAAAATAAGGAAAATTTCAATAAACGACCTTCCGGCTCCGCCGATTTATCGGCGGAGCCGGAAGTGGTTTTGAGCTTCGTTTATATTCGATTTTAGTTTTTTAACTACATGGTTTTTTATAGGTATATTTTAGGTTTGTATCTGCATTTATATTTCCGCTGATTTAGAGTCTTTCTGGTTTAAGCCAAGTCTTTCCGACTTTTATTTCAGAAAATAATTAGCATTATTCTTAAAGCCGATATTTAATGTGTTTTTATCTCGTTAAGTTGTATTTTCCTGTATTTATCGGGCGAGCAAATAAGATATTTTTTAAAAATACGGAAAAAATTTTTTTCATTTTTAAAACCTGTAAGAAGAGAAATTTTTAAAACGGTCAAATCGCTACTTAATAGCAGGCTTCGGGCTTTTTCCAACCTGTAAAGCGTCAGGTATTTTTTTATCGACTGTTGCTGTATTTGTTTAAAAATTTCGGAGAGATACGATCGGTTTATATGAAGATAATTCGCTATATCCGTTACGTTAATATCTGATGAATATTTGTCCTCTATATATTTTATTGCCATACGAACATAAATTTCAGCCTGTGATTCGTTAAGTTTTTTATGATTTTGAGGGTTTTTGTAAATAAGAAACGAAAAAATGTTGAACAGAGCAATATTCGCCTTAATAAGAGAAGAGAACGTGTTTTCAGACAGTTCGGAATATATCTTTTTCATTTGTTTTATAATGTAAGGCTCGCCGATATGCAAGACGGGAGAGTTTTCGGTCATTCCCGCACGACGCAACAATTGTGAGCATGCCGAACCCTGAAAAGCGATATAGTAATATTTATATGGATTTTCGGGAACGGAATGCTGAGAATACATGATTGCAGGAGGAGTCATGAAAAGGTCGCCTTTTACTATATGGTGTAACCTGTTTTGAAGTATATATATTCCCTCGCCTTCTGTTATATATGAAATGACAAAACGATCGAGACGGGCACATGAAAGTTTATGATTTTTCATCTGTTCAATACCGCAATGCAGTATTTTTATATCAAAACTGAAAGATTGATTGATAATGTAAACATCCTTATTTTTTTCGCTCATAATAGCCTTTTATCACTTATTATATAAAAAAATTTTGAAAAAGTTAAATTTAAATTTTATTATATAATATTATTTTAATTTGTCCAACAAAATGGGAGTTTTTTTTCGATTTTAGGATTGTCGGTAATAAAATATCGTGTTAAAATAATAAGTATAACGGAATTTCAAACATTATTATTGAAATTAACCCGAAATTATGTTTTGTTGTACTGTGAACAATAAAAAAACTGAGAGAGAAAGTATGATTATGAAAAATTTGGTGTTTAAAAATTTAATGAAAGAACTAATACTTAAAGTAACAGGGGACGGGGAGATCCGTGAAGAAATTATTGTAAAGTCTGTGTGCGACGGATATGAAATTTGCAGAAAATTCAGGAACGTTTCTGACAGACCTGTCTTTATGACGGAGCGGGTTGCCGTTATAAACGGACTTGATTTCGGGTGTACGAGAGAAAATGATTACTTTTATTGTGTGGAGAACGCACGGTTATACGGTTCTCTTACTATTCCAGTCGATGCCGACAGAATAAATTTTGAAGCTCCCGTAAATAAAAAACTGAACTTTTATCCGGATAGTTCCTGGGCAGAGCCCGGGGTTACTGGAAAAAGAATACTTGCTTCTCCGTATCAGCCGTTTCCCGCATTGCTTATCGGCAATTATGAGACGGAGAAAGGTTTGGTTATCGGAAGTCTTTGTCAAGATGTTTTCTTCCATAATTTCGAGCTGGAACACAGCGGCAACAAAATAGTAATCACCATATTTTCGTCGTTTAAGGACATAAAATGCAGACGAATTCTTCCGTCGGAAGAACTTACTGATGTTTTTTATATCGGAGAAACCTGTTCCGCGGCAAACATAAATTCGGTTTTCAACGGCTATACAAAGGCGTTAAAGGAGCGTTTGACAAATAATTTCGGTTCTAAAAAAACCAACCGCCATACTCTGATCTGGGACAGTTGGAATGACGGTATTTATCGTGATGTATCGGAAAAAATGCTGCTTGAAGAGGCGCAAGCTGTCAGAAAATATTTTCCGAAAGTAGAGTTTTTTCAACTGGATGACGGTTATTCGGCTTTTTGCGATAAAAACGTAGACCTTAACGCCCACGGTCTCGGTACGGCGTACGAGAAAGACGGGGGTACGGATATGCGCAAATTCCCCGAAGGACTGAAAGGTTTTGCCGATAAGGTCAGAAGGTTGGGATTAAGACCTGCAATATGGATTGGAGGACTTTGTCCGACCGCAACAGAGATTTATAAAGAACACTCGGATTGGTTTATCGATTATTCCTATCGTATAAAATCCAGTCAGCCTTTGGACGTAAGTAATCATGACGCAAGAAAATATATGACTTACGCTATCGACAAAATTGTCGCGGAAGCCGGATTCGAGGGCGTTAAACACGATTTTTGGAGTTATTCTTTTGAGGACAGTCATGATTTACTTGCAAACGGTGAACGGTCCGGGTATGAGTGGAGAAATTGGTGGCATCGCGAATTGAGAAAACGTTTGCCGGAAAACGGTTATCTTGAGACGGGTTGCGATGTTTCCATGGGCAATCCTTTCATAGGCAGATATTTCAACAACTATCGTTTCGGTCTGGATATAGGCGCGGGTAAATGGAAAAATATTTTGATTACCATGTTTTGGTCTGTTCCCGTTTTATCGACCCATTCGGGCGATTTATTCATACCTAACAGCGATTCAATAGGTTTGCTCCCCGGTCTCGATGATAAAGATTTCATGTTTGTCGTTAACTTTCAGATTATAACCAGAACTCTGGTTGAAATCTCAGGAAGATTTTCAAAGGTATGTGAAGACGACCCCAGACTTAAAATACTTAAAAAAGCAATCTCATATCTTAATAACGGCGAGAATGTTTATTTTGCAAAATATGATTATCGCAAAAGCGGGTTTAATCTTCCGCGGATTATTTATATTAAATCAATATTTGATATTCCCGATTCGTACGGGAATGTGAGAACTGTCGCCGTTTTTAATACGGGGGAGGACGATTTAAGGCTGAACTTTTCGGCGACCGATTTGGGGCTCGAAGGAAAGAACTATTGTTTTAGGGATGTATGGTCGGAAGAGATGATATACGCCGATGTTTTGGAAATTACATTAAAGCCGCACGAAAGCAGACTCTTCACTGTATGTTAATCAATGTATCAAAATTAATGACTTTTTCGACGATGTACCGTATTTGCCGACGGGTTTTTATGTAGCGTTTTGTTTTTTTTAGTATAACTTATGAAAAATGCCTGATGAGTTGTTTTGCTCCTTTTAACAGGCATTTTTTCATGCAGACGGCTAATTTTTCATTAAATCGGTTATATTTTTTATATATTACGTAAGTAAAAAATTATTGTTTAATATATGGAATAAAATTCACAAGGCTGGAAGGTGACGCGTATTTTATGTGATTTTATCGTACATGTCTTTGCGCTCGTAAAGGAACGTGAGCGAGCGTTGGAAGCAAGATAGGCAAAAATAAGTAAAACACGAAAAGATAATACTTTTTTTTTACATTTAATTTCTATAAAAGCGTTATTTAAAATGTTAAACTTTACTATACGGGTAGTAAGGTATTAATATGGAAAAATGGTATGTAAATAATTACAGAAGACATTTACTTGATATGCACATCGATGATTGGGACGAGAAGTTTTTGTCTGAGTTCGACGAGTACAATTATCTCGAAAATTTGAAAAAAGCGCATATCCAGTGCGCAATGATATATCTCCAGTCTCATATCGGGCTGTGTAATTTTCCGACCAAAGTATCGAGGGAGCATAATGCTTTCGTAAAAAATCAAAAGATAATTAATCTAGTTAAATTGTGTCGTAAGAACGATATAAATGTCGTAGGGTATTACAGTTTGATTCACAACAACTGGGCAGAAGAAAATCATCCTGAATGGCGTATGGTAAAAGAAAACGGAAGGTCTGCTATGGATGACGGCGGAAGATACGGTTTCGTTTGTCTTAATAATGTCGAGTATAGGAAATTTTTGACTGAACAGATTAAAGAAATGAGCGAATATTTTGAATTAGACGGACTGTTCTACGATATGCCGTTCTGGCCGATTGCTTGCAGGTGTGAAAGTTGCAGAAAGCGATGGCGGGAAGAAGTCGGAGGGGAATTCCCCAAAGAGAATTTTAAAGACGGAAGATTCAGGACTTATATAAGAAAACTTCAAACGTGGATGGGTGATTTTTGCGCGTTCGTGGCAGGCGAAACGAAAAAGTATTTTCCTGATGCAACCATTGAATTCAATAATGCGGGTGTCATTGCTTTCGGGTGGGACTCCGGTTCGACAGAAGACATAAGCGATCTCGCCGATTACGTCGGCGGAGATCTTTACGGCGATTTGTTCAATCATTCTTTTTCATGCAAATATTATCATACTGTTACTAAAAATCAACCTTTTGAGTATATGAATACGCGTTGCCCCGTATTGCAACAACACACTGTTAATAAGAGCGAAGAAAGGCTGGAAACGGAGATTGCCGTTACCAGGGCGCATCACGGAGCGACGCTCATAATCGACGCCATAGACCCCGTGGGAACTATGGATTGCAGAGTTTATGACAAAATAGGTAAAATTTTTAAGGAACAGATCCCTCTTGAAAAATACAATAAGGGCGAACTTGTATCTGATGTGGCGGTATTTTTCGACAGTCACGCGCAATTTTCTGCAAACGGTTATGAATTTAACAACAAATGGTGTTCTAAAAACGCGGTAAAAAATCTGACTCGAAATCATATTCCGACGACTGTTATAGCTAACGGACATTTGGGAGATTTATCAAAATATGAATGCGTCGTTTTATCCGCTCTTGAAGACATTAATAATCCTGAAATAGAAAAATTCATTGAATATGTCGAAAATGGCGGGAAACTTTATTTTTCATCGGTAAGCGATAAACGCCTTATCGAAAAGCTGCTCGGAGGAAAAATCAAGGGATTTACGCATGGTAATTATTCATACTTCGCGCCTACGGAAAAGGGCCGTTCTGTGTTCGAGTATTTCAGTGATAAGTATCCGTTACCGCTCGGTTACAAGTTGCCTGTTATGGAGGTCGACGGAGATAATGAAATCCTTGCGACGATAACGTTGCCTTATATCGATTCGATTGACGATAGAAAATTTGTGTCCATTCATTCTAATCCGCCCGGAATCTCTACCGAGTATCCCGCACTCATCAGAAAAAAATTTGTCAAAGGAGAGGTAATATGGTCGGCGGGAGTAATAGAGCGCGAAGATGACGATATTTACGGAAAAATTTTTGCAAACATTTTAGGACTATTGACGAATAACGACTATAAATTCAAAGTAACCGCTTCCAAAAACGTTGAATTTATTGAATTCAGGGATGATAAAAACATATATTTAAACGCAGTAAGTTTAAGTTGTGATTTCGATTGCGAGTATGCTTGCGAAATATACGTCAAAACGGAAAAACGCCCGGAAAAACTTGTCGATCTGCAATCGGGTGAACAGGTTAATTTTGATTATCAAGACGGTTATTGTGTCTTTAAGTGCAGTCTAAAACTTTTCAAAAGCTTTAAGATAGAAGTTAAGTCCGGAATTTAATACACTAAATGCTGATATTTTACGCAAATCAGAATATTGGCTTTGAAAAAAATTATTTGTTTAATATGAAAAGTTATTTCGGATTATGAGTTTCGTTTTTTGAAACGGAGAGGCGTTTCGCCCGTTTTCTTTTTGAATACTTTGATAAAGTAGTTGTAATCGGAATATCCGACTTCGAGAGCGATTTCCGTTATAGATTTATCGGAAAGAAGGAGGAGCTTTTTTGATTCGTTCACCCGCTTGTTCGTTATATAATCGAAAACGGTAACGCCGGTTGCCGACTTGACTATATTGTAAAGAGATTTCGTACTTATTATAAAATGCTTGCATATTCTTTTAATGCTTAAATCAGTAGCAAAATTCTCATCAAGAAAGTGAAAGATTCTAGAAGATAAAGAATCTTTATCGAGTTTAATTAGTTCTTCAAGCCACAGATATTTTATCGCAAGTTCAAGCATATTTATAATGGCGTTTCTTCGTTTTTCCGAAATAACGGGGAGACCGGAGTAATATTTTGACAGCAAATTGTAGTCGTATCCGTATTTTTCGCATTTTTCTTTCAGTTCTTCGAGATTCGAAAGGGTTTCCTCCAAATCCCTGTACTGTCCGAAAAGAATATATCCTATATTAGTTGAGTTGGAAAAAACGGGCACAACCGTTTCCACGATTCCGGCATGGCATGTGTAGGTGAGGGTTTTACGCGTCTTCTGAGCCTTTTCGCAGTGCGAAATGTCGGAAATAAGACATTTTTGTTGCTTATCTCTGCAACCTCTTACGTATTCGCAAAACGGCTTTATATTATCGGGGTATGCCGCAAGTATTTGAAAATTTGAATCAAAAAAACACAGATTTGTATCCGTCAGTTCATAAAAATAGCGAAGAATAAGCTTTATTTTTTCTTTATTAAGAATTATTTTCATTTTTTTCCGTAACCGTTTTCATTCAGATCGTTTTTTTTAGTATACGACGTTCAAAATGAATTGTCAATAATAAGTACAAAAATTATACACAAAGGAAAATATTTTACTGTTTTTTTAAGTTTTTATTCTATACAATAAATCCGCCGCGTAGTATCATAATTTATATAAACCTTATTTTATATTTATATAAATTCAAAAGGATTGCACGGTTATGAAAACTAAGATCAATAAGAGAAACAGTTTGCTGAGCAGAGAATTATTAGAAGAAGGAAAAGGCGTTTTAAGATTAAAACCAACATGGGTTCCGAGAAGTTTTTGTAGGCCGGCGAAAAGAATAAAACTTCATCCCGACGATTATTACGTTCTCGGTCTTGAAAAGGGCGGAATCGACGAAAGATGGTTTGCATCTACAACTTGGGCGGAAAACGGTCCCGGCACGCCCGAGGACGAAGGTTTGTCGTACGTCGTGTCGGCGGACGGAACACGCCAGATACTTTTAAGGGATATGATTGCGGAGCTGAAAGAAGAAATAGTCGGCGAGAGTATCTGGAATAAGTATCATAAGTGGCCGATGTTTTCAAAGTTTTTTGACAATCAGGGACCTTTGCCTCACCACATTCATCACAGAGATAAACACGCAAACAGAGTAGGCTGCGAGGGCAAGCCTGAAATGTACTTTTTTCCCGTTCAGATGAACAATCACGGCGGAGAGTTCCCATTTTCTTTTTTCGGACTTAATCCCGAATGCAAAAAATATGATATAAAAAGGTGCCTTGAAAATTTTACGAAAGGCGACAATAAAATTTTAGAATACTCGCAGGCGTACAAAATAGAACTCGATACGGGCTGGGATATTCCTCCCGGAGTGTTGCATGCTCCGGCAAGTCTTTGCACTTACGAGCCACAGTTTGCTTCCGATGTATATGCGATGTATCAGTCGGTTTTGTACGGTGGACATTGCGTTCCAGAAGATTTATTATGGAAAAACTGTCCTCCCGAAGAGAGAGGCAATTTCGATTACCTTATGGACGTTATAGACTGGGAAGCTAACGTTGACCCGGACTTCAAAAAACACAGGTTCATGAGACCGATTGTAGACAAAGAGGACGCAAATGGAAAAGAAGAGTGGATTTGTTACAAAAGTAAACTCGTATGCGCTAAAAGGCTTACGGTTTATCCCGGTAAAACCGTTACCGTAAAAGACGGTGCTCCTTACGGGTTTATTTTAATCCAAGGATACGGAAAGATCAATCAATGGGATTTGGAAACGCCTACGCTTATTAAATACGGCAAACTGACAAACGACGAGTATTTCGTTACGGCGGGAATTGCAAAAAAAGGGGTAACTATAAAGAACGAAAGCAAAACCGAAAATCTGGTTATGCTTAAACATTTTTCGGAAAATCCTGATTTGAGAATTGAATAACGGGTGCCTATGAGGATATTTTCGTGGCTGAATGCCGACGAAAATAATTTTACGCAGTTAACTATATGGATATAAAGATTGTAAAAGTTTTAAATGAAAAAGCGAAAGATTACAAAAGCCTGCCTTTTTGGTCCTGGAACGGAAAGCTTGATAAGAAAGAACTGCTTTCGCAAATAAGGTGGATAAAAGAAAACGGCTTCGGCGGATACTTTATGCATGCGAGGGGCGGCCTTTTGACTGAGTATTTGGGCAAAGAGTGGTTCGACTGCGTTAAAACCTGCGTTGAAGAAGGCAAAAAACAGGGTTTACAGAGTTGGGTATATGACGAGAACGGTTGGCCGTCGGGATTTCTTGGAGGGAAATTACTCGAAAAGGAGGAAAACAGAGAGCGATATCTTACTTTTTCCCAAGGGGAGTACGATAAGAATTCTTATATTTCATACGATCTCGACAATGAAACTTTAACTGAAACGTTAAGCGGAAAAAATTGTCTTAACATATTTATGAATGTTTCCGTTTCAACCGCGGATATTCTTAATCCGCGTGTTGTCGACGAGTTTGTGTCAGGAACACACGAAAAATATAAACACACTCTCGGTAACGAATTTTGTCTGCTTAAAGGATTTTTTACCGACGAACCGCAGTATTACAGGAACGCTCAGCCGTATACTCCGGTTCTTGAAAAGGTGTTCAAAGAGAAATACGGCGAGGACGTAAGGGCCGGACTCGGTTTTCTGTTTTGCGAAAAAGACGGTTATAGAGAGTTCAGATACAAATACTGGTCGCTTATGAACCGACTGATTACAGATAATTACGCAAAAAAAATATATAATTGGTGCACAGAAAACGGCGTACAATTGACGGGGCATTTTATTGACGAAAATTGTCTGCTCGGTCAGATGATATTCTGCGCCGGGATAATGCCGTTGTACCGCTATGAACATATAATAGGCATCGATTGGTTAGGCAGAATAATTTCAAACCCCTGTACGCCGAGACAGGCAAGCAGTATCGCAAGACAACTCGGCAGAAAAAAGGTTATGTCGGAAACATTCGCCATGTGTGGTTGGGATGTTACACCTTTGGAACTTAAACGCATAGCTGACTGGCAGTACGTAAACGGTGTGAATTTAATGTGTCAGCATTTGATTCCTTACTCCGAAATGGGGCAAAGAAAGAGAGACTACCCCGCGCATTATTCTGTAATAAATCCTTGGGTTAAAAAAGGCATTAAGTTTTTCAACGATTATTATTCGCGTCTTGGCGCACTCCTCGGAAACGCGCGTGAAATAGTTAAAGTCGGAGTATTTTGCCCGATAAAAAGTCTGTATTCTGTGTATAAGTACGGAACTATGAATGGCGGAGATATTGACGCTTCTTATCTGAATTTGTGCGAGAAATTGTCCTCGCTTAATATTCCTTATCACATTATAGACGAGGATATTCTCTCGGAATTCGCAAGCGTAACAGACAACAGACTGCGCATCGGCGAATACGAGTACGAGTTCGTCATTTTTCCAAAGACCACAACGCTTACCGAAAAAACGGGAGAAATTCTTGAAAAATACTATTTGCAAGGAGGAAAAATTCTTTTTACCGACGGAATCCCCGAATATAGAGAATATTTAAAGTACGACTACGAATTTTTAAGCAACGTCTCGTTTAACGAATTATTGAATGAAAGAGAGTATGAAGTTGACGATCCGAGCGGAAACGTTAGGTCTACGATGATGGAAATCGACGGAAAAAGATTTATTTTTGCCGTCAATATTTCGGAAAAAGAAAGGGTAAAAGTGTCGTTTGAAGGTAATTTTTCGAGTTTTATGGAGTTAGATATAGAAACGCTAAGACTCGAATCAAGATCCAAAACCATATATTTCGAGCCTTATCGCTCTTTTGTTCTTTTTTTATCGGACAAGACGTCAAAACCTATTGATGAAAAAAATACATTCGTTTTAAAAGAGGGGTATCGGGTAATAGATTGTAGTCCCAATTATCTTCTGCTTGACAAGGTGAGTTATTCTAAGGATGGCATAAATTATAGCGATAAAATGGGATATATGGGCGTATTTAACTCTTTGATTGAAGAAAAATACGTAGGAAAAGTATATCTGAAATATGAATTCGAAGTAAAAACCGTTCCCGAAAAATTATTTTTTTTGTCTGAGAAAATGAATAACATCGAGTGCAGGGTCAACGGGAACAAGTTTCAATTCGACGGCGTTTCGGATTTGGATAAAAATATCTTTAAATCGGACGTTACGAAGCATATAAAGGTAGGCGCGAATGAAATTGTTATGTTGATAAATTTTTATCAGAGCAATAAAGTTTATTGTGCGCTGTTCGGCGAAAATGTTACGGAAAATATTAAAAATTGTCTTGTTTACGACACGACTGTCGAGCCTTGTTATCTCGCAGGCGATTTCGGGGTGTTCTTCGAACGACCGGTAAGGAATGGCAAAAAAGAAAACGTTTATGTAGCGGAAGGAAACTGTTATATAGACAAAAGAAATAATTTTATAACCGACTTTATAAAAGACGGTTACCCGTTTTTTATAGGAAATATAACACTTGAAAAAGAATTTATGTATGACGGCAAAAGTCTTTTAAAGCTTGACGGAAGGTTTCACTTGTGTGAAGTGTATATTAACGGACAAAAAGTAAAGAAGTCTTTTTTCTATAACACAATTGATATTTCGGGATACGCACACAAAGGAAAAAATATTGTGAGAATAACCTTATATTCGGGACTTAGAAACCTTTTCGGGCCTCACCATCTTAAAGACGAGGAGGAAAGTTTTTTCGTCGGTCCGGATTCATTCGAATTGGCAGGTTCGTGGAAAGACGGAATAAGTGAAAAAGAAAGGAACGCATATACGCTGATAAGATTCGGCTTATTTAATTGAAAAACAAAACAAACGCCCTTTATATAATGTTGATTATAAAAGTTGAAAAAAAGAGTAGTACGTCTTTACACATTACAGAAAAACGCTGAAACAAAATGCTTTTCAGAAAATATTACGTTTATCTTATGGCTGAGGAAGGAAAAAACGAAATAGAGCGGGTTATTTTATTTTTTTCCATAATCAAACACGTTATTTCGATCGTTATAATGGTTGAAAATGGGATTTAAATTGTAATTATTTATATGTAAATATTATCTTAACTATTGAGTTGTATAATAAAATTAAATTTATTTGAATTTATAAGGGAGATTATGGGTGGAGATGAAAAGAAACGGTAAGGCTGTCATAACGGTACTAGCGTGCGCACTCGCGGTTTTTATGGCTTTAGTATGTAATGCCTGCGGGAAATCGGACCCGGTCGTATCGGTGAAAATAATCGGAAAACCTCGTTTGAACACTGTTTGCGTCGGTGAATCGTTCATGCTTTCTTATACTCTTTCCGACGAAAATGCGAAAGCGGAATCCGTTGTGTGGGATTCTTCCGATAAAACGGTTGCAACCGTAAATTCCGACGGGAAAGTCACGGCAGTCTCCGTCGGGGTGTCCGATATAAACGTCGTCGTGAACGGTGTGGCAAAAGATTTGTTTTCTCTCAATGTGACCGCAAAAAAGAACGGATACGAATCGATAATAATAACCAAAGATCGCGACGGCGTTACATTAAGTGTCGGACAAACTTATAAAATTGAATTCGTTGCCGACCCGGAAACGGCTACCAATAAAACCATACAATGGAAGAGTTCCGACGAAACGGTGGCGATGGTGAACGAGGACGGAGTTGTCAGCACTTTAAAAACGGGTTCTTCTCTTATTACCGGTGTGGCGGAAGACGGAAACGGAAGAGCAGTCCTAAAAGTTACGGTCGCACAATTCGAAGAATACGAGCAGGATTTTTCTGACGTGACCGAAAGCGGAGGACAGTTGGTCGGCGCTGATTTTGTTGCTTCAGACGGAATTACGCTTTCTCTATTAATGGAAGACGGGAAAAAATCGGTAAGCGTCAGAAGACAAGACGTGGAAGGGTACAGGTACGCTGTTTTATCTACCGGACGCGTGCTTGTTAAGAACAATTATTATAAAATAGAAATTGATTTCGATATTGTTTCGGGAAGTCCTTCATTTATAGTTCAGCTTCTTGACGGAGAAAAACCCGTTTATACCGAGAATGTGTATATGGCGCAAAAAGACGGAAAATATCTTTTCGTTTATAAATGTGAAAGCACTGTAAACGACTTGAAAATATTATTCACGGACGGATTGAACGCTGATTACGAATTAAAACTCAATTTCGTGTCGGTTAAGGAAAATGACATCGATATTTTTAACGAAAACGTCGGTTATTACGAAACGTTTACGAATTACAGAATTGCTTCACACGATTACTACGGTGACGTAAACGTAAAAACGGTCAACGGAGGAGGGGATTGTCCTCATTATCTTACCGTAACACAAAACACTTCCGAGTTACCGCAAGGCGTAACGGACAAAGCGTTAAAAATTGAAAAAGCGAACGGTAGAAATCATGTGACATGGATAAACGTGATATTCGGCAAAGTGAAGGCGGGAGTAAATTATAATTTTTCGTTCAGTTTAAAAAAACTTGGCGGAAATATTTCCGGAATGCATTACGTTTTAACTTCAAAAGACGATTTCGCCGCCGCGCTTGACAATAAGATTTTCCAGCCCAAGCAGTTTTCCGAAGGCGAAAATAAATTCTGCTATACATTTGACCGTGATTATAATAATATGATTTTATGGATTCAGTTAAGCGGTGAAAATTACGGCGCCGACGGGTATTCGGTATCTATCGGAAATTTTTCCTGTCAGGAAACGGAAGCAAACGTTCAGGCTCCCGTCGGGGTTAAACAGGATTTGTGGCATACGGACGTCGGCTATTATTACGAAAATGACGGGACGTTGACACTTGATATTAAAAATTTGGCAGGAAACGAGGCTAATTATACCGAGATATATTGGGAATTCAGCATTGACTCGCCTGGTAAATACGAGATAGAATTCAAAGCGGAAAGTAACGGCGACAATTATCCCGTTTTGCTTTTCAGGGTGGGAACTACTCCGTTCGGCGGCGAAATTATAACAGATAAAATAGTTGAGCAGGAAATATTTTTCGGAGAAGAAGGAGTTATAATACCATTCATACTAACCGAACAAACGGAAAGTGTATATTTTACTTTATACTTTGGTGATGCGAGCGATAATTTTTCGTTGACGATACAAAGTCTGAACGTGGAATCGATTAAAAAGGCGGTAAAAACCGATGTCTGGACGGATAGCGGAGACAACGGTTCGGACGATATCTGAGGAAAATAAGTTTAAGGGCGGTAAATGTCCTAGGGAGAAAAGATGTTCGGGGATAATGCGAAAAAAGAAATTAAAAGAATGGATAAAAGTCATAAGGCAATACTTATAACACTTTGCGTGGTATTTATGATATACTCGCTGACCCTTTTGCTTCCGTTCGTATGGATGTTTATAAATTCCATGAAAACTTTCGATGAGTTTATTAACTTGACTTCACCGTTTGAGTTTCCGGAACGGTTCTCTTTCATAAACTACGTCGAAGTTTTCGGTGAATTTAAAGTTTTTACCATGCTCGGAAATTCGCTGATATTATGTTTTTCTATACCTACGGTAACCGTTTTGGCGTCTAGTTTTATAGCATATGCTCTTATTAAATTCAGATTCAGAATAAACGTTGTTGTGTATTTTATCGCTATTTCTTCGATGGTTATTCCGATTTCGGGTACACTTGCGTCCACTTACGGACTTATGTCCAGCCTAAAATTAAACGATACGTTCTTGGGAGTTATCTTTATGTCGAGTAGTGGGATGGGGTTTAATTTTCTTATTATGAACAGCGCGTTCAAGAATATTTCCGGTGCTTATTCGGAGGCTGCCGAAATAGACGGTGCGGGACAGTGGAGAATTTTCTTTCAAATAATTTATCCGCAGGTTATGCCCATTGCTTCGACAATTTGGATCTTAGGCTTTATCGGAGTGTGGAGTAACTATGAAACGCCGTACTTCTTTCTCGAATCGCACGAGACTATTTCGATAGGCGTCAAGAGAATAAGCGATATGATAGACGGTCGCGGTGGCGGCGGACGGTATACGGGAGATTATCCGAAGCTTTTTTCCGCAATACTTATTACCACTCTTCCTATGGTTCTACTTTATCTCGGTTTTCAGGAAAAAATAATGAACTTTGCTATAGGCGGCGGCATAAAAGGTTAAAAAATAACACGAAAAATCTGTAAATATAGTTTGATATAAGGAGAACAATAATGAAAAAACTGTTTACTTTTATATTATCGGTTGCGATCGCACTTTTGAGTTTGGCGATCGTCGGGTGCGGCAAATCCTCCGATCCGGACGCACTTAAAATATGCTTTTATAACGGCGGTTACGGCGAGGAATGGCTGGAAAACGCATGTAAGGCATACGCGGAAAAAAATCCGGATTTCAAGTATAAACTTTTTCCGTCATCCGACCAGGATTGCAGTTTTGCGAATAAAATGCAAAGTAACGACGTTCCCGACATTTTTATGTGCCTTGGAGACAATATATCCGACTACATTACCAAGGGAGACATCGTATCCCTTGAAGAAGTATATAACGGAAGCGTCGAAAAACTCGACGGCTCGGTCGTAAGCGTATACGACTATATGTTACCGAGCGTAAGGGATATGTATTTCAGGCAACAAAAAGCAGGACAGGGGCAAGTTCTGCCTTGGGCTGTTCCGTGGACCGTTCTACCCGGAGCAATGGCGTACAACGAGGACTTGCTTAAAACGATTGAACATAAAGATTCGTCTGTTATTTCTGCCGACAGGGTCGACCCTTCCACTAACAAATGGATTGCTCCGCCGACCACGGTATCCGAACTTATTTCATACTGTAACGATATTAACGCCTATAACGAAGCAAACGGTTATACAGTTGCTAACGGCAAATATATCGCGCCAATAGGTTGGAGCGCAAGTCAGCCGGCATGGTTGTTTTTCTGTCTTTACAGTTGGTGGGCGGAATATCAAGGAGTTTCCGTTTCCAATGTTGAGGGAGAGGGGAGTTTTTATGATTTTTTTAACTATGGTAACGGCGAATTCCCTTACCCCGATCAGACGATAAGCATGAAAGGTTACGAGCAGACGGGTTTGCAGGTTGCAATAGATACTCTTCGGTCGCTTGTGGTTGACGAGACTAATCAGACGTATAAAAACAGTCCTTATTCCACCGCAGACAAAAAGAAAGTGGAAATCGGACTTCAAAGGCTTGAACAGAATTTTGTTCAGGGCAGGTACGCCATGACTCTTGCAAGTTCGTTTCTCGAATACGAAACTAAAAACATAACGAACAAAGTCAACTTTCTTTTTACCAGTGTTCCTGTTTTAGACGAATTCGAAGGCGACAAGATCCCCTGTTTTTCGGCTTCTAACGAGATAATGTTTATTCCTAAAAAAGCCGCTCACCAGGATTTGGCCAAGCAATTTCTCTTGTTTCTCTGTCAAGAATCGCAGGTTATGGAATTTACAAAAACGACGGGAAGCATAAGGCCGTTTGTCTACAATCCCGTCGAACTCGCACAAGATTACGCGTGGACGGATTTTAACAGATCGGTATTCGAAGTCTATGCGGAAAGCGAAATACTGACGGCTTATCCTTGCAACGTGAAAGAAAGGGAAAACGTATCGTGCGTTTACAGATTTTCTAAAAAGGACATATTCGGCGATATGAATATAATAAATATGGCAAGTAACCTTCTTTCTTGGAACGGAAAACAGATTATGATTGACGGTAAAGACGGACAAAAAGGCGTTATAGAGCTTACCAGAAACTCTTTTAACAGTTGTGCAGAACTATATCGTATGAAATGGGCGGAAGGAGAGGTATGATCAGGTCAATCACAACGAAAGAAGACAGGGAAATAGAAAATAAAAAAAGCAGAGTTCAGACAAGGCACATTATGTTCTATGCTTCATTAATTCTTTATCCTGTTATTCAATGGGCGATATTCTGGCTTTACGTCAACGTCGACACGATTGCACTTACGTTTATGCAGAACGGGGCGGAGGGTCTTGAATTCGCCGGACTTAAAAACTATATAGACATAGTACCCAAATTTTTCTCTGAAGAATATCCGGAATTTCATAACGGGTTTCTTAATTCGTTTCACGCGATATTCATAAACATTATAATTTTACCTTTGGCGATTATATCGTCGTTCGCATTCTATAAACGCGTACCGTTTGTTAAATTTTTCAGAGTTATGTTTTATCTGCCGAGTATGGTCAGTATGCTCGTTCTTACGATGAGTTTCAGATATCTGTTTGAAAATAATCTGAATACATTTGTGGGACCGGTTGCGTTTGTTTTCAAAAGTATCGGGGTAGATATAAGTTGGCTTGACCTTACGGGACCTTCGGCAACTTTCTGGCCTCTTGTGTACATTTATGCGATTTGGTCGGGACTCGGCGTAAACGTAATAATGATGTGCGGAGCAATGCAGAGGATTTCTGAAGAAGTCATTGATGCGGGAAAACTTGACGGTCTCGGGTTTTGGCGCGAATTATGCCAAGTTGCGGTTCCTTTAATAATGCCTACCGTCGGAG
Organism: uncultured Clostridia bacterium; assembly: GCA_944367535.1. Lineage (GTDB taxonomy): Bacteria > Bacillota > Clostridia > Christensenellales > Borkfalkiaceae > UBA1259. Next base: position 17,999 of record CALVWQ010000017.1, on the reverse strand, counting down.
TATTCGTTTTTTCGGGCGTCGTGTCGGTGTTTTCATTCACATACCAGCCGATGTTTTTGGCTATGTCGTGTCAGACATCCGGAGGATACAATTATCAGGCATATACTCTCGGTTGGTATATTTTCGATCAGATAAGGTCGGGAGTGACAGGCAGGATCAACGCCGCTACCGTAGGCATTTCGTGGTCGCTCATTATGTTGCCGCTTATTCTGTTAGTTAAATTTGCGTTAAATAAAATAACACCCGACATAGAGTATTAAATCGGAGAGTAATTAGGACAATGATTTTTAGTAAAAAAATAAAAATAATATCCATATTGATTGTAATGGTTTTGGCGGCGTGTGTATTTTTTTCCCGTCCCGTTTATGAAAAAGCAGACGCCACGGCCGTTAAGTACCACGGATATGACGACGACTTTAATGATCCGAATTTTTCTAACGTTTGGACAAATCGCGATTCGTCGATAGAAGTTTCTTACAATGCTTTAAGATTCAACGGTTCGAATTACTGGGGAGGAGGGCTTGTCGCGACGAATAAAGTTTTCGGAGAAGAACTCAAAGCGTTTAAAATTTCGATTGATCTTCTGATTAACGAAAGACTCGGCGCGCCTTATATCGGTCTTGCTATAGGCGGACAAAACACTTCTATCGAATGGTTTGCATACGAATATGCGGTTTTGTTTCAAATCGCTGTTGACGGAAGGGTAAGTTTATTTGAAAAGACGGCGGAAGGGCAGATACAAGAAAAAGTAGAAACGCGCAAAGATTGTAAACTTTTTTCATCTGACGAAGGCGTAGTACGGATTGAATATACTTTTTTACCCTCGGAATCGGATACTTACGATCTGCAAGTCAACGCTTATTATCTTAAAAACTATGATTACATTGCTAAAACAGGCGATTTGACGGAAATTCCTTCCGAATATTCGGCAAGTGAATTTTTATTCGAGGGTTTGACAATTTCCCAACCATATGTCGCTTTTAACACAAACAACCTCATAGTCGATTTTCTTAAATGCACAATGACGGATGATAGCGGAGTAGAGTTCTTTTCAGACGATTTCAGCGAGGACAAAATAACTTATCCGTCGGAAGCAGTCGGCGACAGTCAATGGCACGTCTGCGCATATTATGATAAATCGCAGATATATGTCGCGCCGATAGGAAAAGTGGCGTTTAAAAACGATGATTATATTGTGTTCAATTCAAAATTGAATACGGTAGACGCAAAATTAAACGATAAATATATTATATCGGGTAAATTTTCCGTAATGTCGATCGGCCAAGGATCGGCTTTCGGGTTCGGGGTCGGAATGGAAGAAACGTCGTCGAGAGCAGATGCGAGTTTTATTGGGTTGGCAAATCTCGACGGCAATGAGTACACCTTTGCTAAAATTAAAAACGGAGTTATAGAAAAGCGCTCACCAGATATTATTTCCATTGAAGAAAACGTCGGTTATACCGTTACACTTTCAGTTCGTTCTGACAGGAGCGTTGTAATCTCGCTCGGTGATTATTCCGCAACTTTTACGAGTTCGGACGCAAATGGATTTATGTGTGTCGGAGTTTCGGGCGCGGGAGCGGAAACACAGGTATATTTCGATGAGTTTTCGTTTGATTATTTCGTAAGCAAAACGTCAGAAGAAAAAAACGCTGAAAACGATTTTCTAGGAGTAAAAGAGGACGAAAACGGGTTTTTCGATTACTATCTCAGTGAAAAAGATTGGTACATCGGCTCTAAAATATCTTTTCCGTCTTATATTGAAGGCGCTCAGAAGGGGAGCCTCGTGTTCGACGGATGCGACCAGTATTCCTGTTTCGGACCAAAACGTAAATACTCCGATTTTTTAGTACAGTTCAGAGTTAAAGTTACGAGTAACGCAAGCAACGACGCGTCTTTCGGAATATCTTTTGCGAAAAGTTCTTTCAGTTCCAACATCGATTTGTCTAACGCTGTCGGATTCTTCTGCAACGGCTACGAAAAAATACATAAAAACGATGACGATAAATCTTTCCAGACAACCATAATCGGCAGGAACATTTCAACAAGAACGGGTGAGACCGCGTGTTATATAAGGGAAAACGGAGAGGCCGTCAATATGTGGGACGGAAGGACTTATGTGTGCGTTTTCGAAGTCAGGGGCAGAAACGTTTATGTTTATTTCAAAGAAGAAAATCAGTCGGACGACGTTCTTGCGATTTGCAGAGCCGAATATACTGACGTAAATACTTACGGTTACGTTTCAGTTTACGGGACCAACGGCGTGGGATTTTCTCTTATCGACTTCAAACTTACCAACTTGAATGTGGAGTAAAGGTAGCATGAAAAATGTTTTTAAAAAAATGTGCATTCCGGTAATTTTTGCCATGACGATACTGTACATTCTTGTCTTTTTGTCAGGTTTTACAGATGTAATGGCTGACGGTTATGCTCAGACGATAGAAGCAGACTTTTCGAAAGCCGAAAGCGTCGATTCTGTTGATTTAGGAAACGGCGCCAGAGTAGCCGGCGGAAAACTTATTATCGATCCGAATTCGAAAATCGGCTTGGTTGGGCAAATAACGTATTTTATTTTTACCGTAACGGGAATAGAAAATTCGGGAGAATTTAAAATTTCGTTCGGTAACGGTTTTTTCGTTTCAGTTGACTCTGCGTCTGAAAAAATAAAAAGCAACGTCTCGGGAACGGTAACGGAAATCGACCTTTCCGAACAGATAAACCTTACCGGCTCGTATAAGTTGAGGGTAAAGGTAACTAACGGAAGATATGAAGGCAAAGTGGTATTGGACGAATGGGTTTTCGAAAAGACCCCTTCGGTTGTCGAGATCGGCATTGCCGGCGCGGATGATTCGGCTCTCGCAACAGATAACTTTATTGCATCGTTTAATTGTTCAGTAGTGGAGGAGGGTAAAATAGAAATCGAAAATATTTCCTCGACACAGGCGAAAATACAGAAATTTCAGCTGGCACCCATAAGCAGTCATTACGAAATCGAAAGAAGAGATTATCGCGAGGAAGATGATGTAAAAGAATATCCCGTAAAGCCGGACGTTAATGAGAAAGTAAATTTAAAAACCGTATTGCTTATCGCCATTCCGATACTAACGGTTGCCTGCGTATCCGTTTCGGTCGTAGTAATTATTGCAAAAAAAAGGAGGAAAAATTAAGATGAGATTAATCAGAATGGTTTTACTCTCCTTGCTGACTGCGATAATATGCTTTAACGTCGTAGGTTGCGACGCAAAGTCATTTACAAGGACGAGGTTACATTACGGTTTAGGAGAAGTCAGTTATGAGTTGCAGCCTCTTTTGGAACCTTGCACGACTTACGATTATGTAAGCGACGTTTGTGGAGGATTCGGAGTGGATTCGTTCAGGATATGGATGAGCGCAAGGTATATGGTGGAAAGAGAACCCGATTCGGATAAAGTCTTTCTTAATCAAAGCAACGTCGAGTCAATTCATAAACTGTGTAAAGCTTTGAAAGAAAACGGAGTAACTCAAATTCTGGCTATGTCATCAGAATTTCTTTATCCTTTCGATTATACGCCTACAACATATTCGTGTGTTCCCGATCCTTACTACGAAAAAGAATTTTACGAAAGATTTTTAAATATTCAGAAAGAAACGTGGAGATTAATAGCCGAAGAATTTAAAGGAGAAATTACTTTTTTCGAAGTGATAAACGAACCCGATCAGTCGGAACACGGAACGATACATAAGTGCGGTTACAGAGTAGGAGAAACATCCAATAACGCGAAGTATTTTTACTCGGTTGACGAAATAGCGAGAATTTGTATGGATATTAACTATTACGTCAACGAAGGAATAAAAAGTGCGGATAAGAATAACAAACTTCTGATGCCTTCCCTTTGCGGATATACATGGAGCAAAGATTATCTTGAAGCGTTTTATAAAGTGATCGAGTCAAAAACGATACCTTCGGGCAGAGATTATTCTGACACTGATCCGGACAGCTATTTCGATATACTCAACTGGCATCCGTATCTTCTTTCGGAAGGAGCAACGAGCATGGACGAATCGTGGGTAGATCTTAATAACGGAATATACAATGTTGCTAAAAAACACGGGGATGCCAAACCTGTATGGTTTACCGAATTGGGTTTTTCGGATTATGGAAGATATACTCCGACAGACGAAATTCTTGCACAAGCATTTGAACTTATCAAATCGAAGTTGAGTTACGTGGAAACGGTTATTGTTTTCAGAATAACCGATCTTTATAAACAGAATATAAGCGCGTATGAAAACAGTTTCGGAATGTTAAAAAGTATATGTGATCCGAATGTTACGGAAGAAAACGTTATAAAGAAGATAGGCGAAACTTATTTCAGAATTATTAATGGGGAGAATGCAGACTTGCAAAAATTGTCGGATAAAATTAAACCGCATTTGAATAAATTTAAATAATAACGGAGGAACAATTATGGGAAAAAACAATTATAACACGCCGATCGTCGTGATACAGTTTTTCACTGACAAACAAAACATTCTCAGCGTGAGTTCATGGGTTGACGTATCAATCGGAGAGCAAGGAACACCCGATATTTGGGGAATAGGGAGGAAATAATAATGGCGAAAAATATGAAAAGAATTTTATTGACTTTATTGACTTGTCTTTTGTTAATATGTGTGGCACTGTTTGTTTTAGGCTCTTTTAAAAGCAAACCTGTAAACGTATACGCGGAAGATGTTCTTACTCTTTCCGACCGTGTCTCGTCGTTCGAAATGGCGGACGGAGCGTCGGTACGGAAGTTTTCCCCCACGGGAATAAGATTTTCCGCAACAATAGACAAAGCGCAATACGACGCTTTAAACGAACTGTATGCTGACAGTGAAATAAAAATGGGAATGATGATTGCGCCTCTTGATTTAGTTAAAGACAAAGGCGAATTCGTCATATCGAATCCCGCACTTACCGAAGGTGTGGAATATGTTGTGGTAGAAAGAAAAGTTTGGGCCACATCGACCGAGCCAGACCCGACCGATAAATATCGTTTTAATGCGGTTTTATCTAATCTGAACGAAGTTAACTACGACAGAGATTTCGTTGCGAGAGCGTTTGTTCAAGTAGGTTCAGAAATTGCATATGCATCTTCTTTCGACCCGATAGGAAGGAACGTAGTATATGTGGCTCTTGCAGCAAAATGTCACGGTGAGTCAGGACAATGGTTGGACGATTATATTTCAACGCTGCAAAGCTACGCCGATCCTGTTTTTTCCGTTCCCGAGAGCGTAACTATCGACGTTGGGCAGACAGCGGAAATCGACGCTACGCTCAATGGGATTAAAGTATATCCGACTCTTACTTTGACGGATGATCAGGCGGGAGTTGTAGTTGAGTATAATACTATTAAGGGTGTTGCCGCAGGAAGTTACACGGTTTCCGCTTCGGTAAACGATGGAGTCAATACGATTAATAAAAATATAAGCGTTACGGTAAAAGAGGTTGAGGTTTTAAGTAACGGAACATATTTATCGTATGACAGCGAAATTGCGGATTTCACCGTAAACGTCCCCGCAGGCAGGGATATTAAAATACTTCAATTAACCGACACTCAGATTATCAATGTTAATTCTCCTGAAGCATCAAGACTAACCGACGCGGAAAGAAAGAAATGGTCAGACGTATACGGAAACTTATTCGTTTATATGGACGAGGCTGTCAGAAAATCAGATCCCGATTTTATTGTTATAACAGGCGATGTTATATACGGAGAGTTTGACCCGGATGCCGAAATGCTCGGCCGTATAATTGAAAAAATGGACGGGTACGGTATTTATTGGAGTATTGCGATGGGGAACCATGATCTTGAAAGTTCTTGCGGACTCGACGTAATACTTGATAAATACAAAAACTCAACCTATTGCTTATACGCAAATCATTCGGATAAGGGTTTATCAAATTATAATATCGAGCTGAGACAAAACGGTGAGTTTAAGAAAATGTTATATATGCTCGATACAAACAATACTTATAATCCTATGCATAGTGACCCCTTACCGCAAATATGCGGTCTGACATCAGAGCAGTTAAATTGGTTCGAGGAAAGTATAAAGGAAATGAAACGTGCTTACGGTGAAAACGCCAAAAGTATGGCGTTTATACATGTTCCTTTCCAAGGCGTCGTCAGAGCATTTGAACAGTATGGATATTCGGAAAGTGATTTTGCCGATATCGACCATATAGAAAATTCTTCCGAAAGACAAAACGGAGATTTCGGATGCGTTCACTCAAAGTTGTCGTTATGGAACAGCGGAAAAGATGAGAGATTTTGGAATTTGCTTAAATCGGCGAATACTGACGGGGTTTTTTTGGGGCATAACCATTCTATTAACGCCTCCGTTTTATACGATGGAATAAGAATTACTTTTGGGTTAAAAACCGGAACGTTCGACACTTATGCCGAAGGAGAAGTAGGCGGAACTCTTATTACGTTAAACAAAGATAGTTACGAAATGAGCGTAGAACATTTGTACAGCAATTTATATTCGATGGAGTCTCATGTCGAAAATTATGAAAACGAAACATTCGTCTTCGGTAATCAGATCAAAGGTAGCATATTGACAGATGTTTCGGAAGGAAACGCAAAGAGAACGCTGTTAATATCTGATGACCCTCAATATGTTCCCGATAACGGAAGCGGTAAATATCTTCTTGTCGAAGTGGACAGCGTTAGCGGCGTTTATATGGGCTTCGGCTTTACCTTCAAAAACGTAGAAGCGGGGGAAACATATTTCTCGGTCGAGTCGCGTTTTATCCCTGACGGAGAGGAAACGTCTCTTAATTCGGTATACTACTGGTTGAGAGATAAAAACGGAGAAAAAATAGACAACAAAACTATTCAGGGTTCGGTTTCCATGGGGCATATATTTATGTCGACTACTTTCGCCCAAGCGCAGGAAGAGGTGACTTTATTTATTCAAGTGGAAGCCGGCAATACGGCGGATGTATATAAAATGTCATTTGATAATGCAGTTTGCGGAAAAACCCCGACAGCGCAGTACGGATACGGCGAGAACTATTCTGATGCGACTATATTTAATCAGGTTGTGTACGGCACGGCTACTACTTATATCAAAAACGGCAGCGAACAAACTTCCGTATTCGATATGAGTATAATCAACTCGGGCGAAGAACTTCCCGACGGAGCGACATCCGCGCTTAAAGTTGTAAAACAGGCGACAGGACATCATTACACATGGCTTACAGTAGCGATGGGACCCGTGAATCAAGGAGAAACATATACATTCTCCTTTAAGTTTAAAGATATCGACGGAACAAATATAGCTGAGAAACACATGGCTATCGTTTCTAATCTTGATCCGGCTAAAAGAACGGACGACACTACAATAGTGGGCCCTAAGGCATTTACGAGCGGCGTGAATTCTGTTGAATGTACCTTTACTCAGGATTATGACAACGCGGTTTTGTGGATACAGGTCGCAGGTAATAATTGGGGAGACGGGTACTCTTTCTCGATTTCTGAGATTAATTGCTTGAAAAAAGCATAATTTAATGAATTCGCCCTTGATTTCCGGATTAATCAAGGGCGAAAACTATATTTGAAGATGAAAAAAACAAACATAGGTAAATCCATAAAGCCAGGAAAATATATTTATGATGACGAAGGGCATCTTATACAGGCTCACGGGGGTTCCATTTTTTACGCTGGCGGCAGATTTTACTGGTACGGCGAAAATAAGGAAGGCGTAAACGGTCGGGCAAACGGGGGAAACGGGACGATATGGCATAACGGAGTGAAAATGTATTCTTCTATAGACCTTTATAATTGGAAAAATGAGGGTATAATCGCTCTTGACGATAAAAATCCAGAAAGTCCGTTTTATCCTGCACGAATTATGGACAGACCTCACATTGTATATTGTGAAAAAACAAAAAAATATGTCATGTGGGTTAAAATAGCGGAACTTTTGACGGAAAAAAAGAGTTTTGCAGGAGGATATTACGCCGTTTGTCAAAGTAATAAAATAAACGGCAAGTATCGACTTGTGCGTAGAGAAAAGGCGGGAGTGCCGGGGGACTTCGATTTAGTTGTCTACGCAGGAAAATGCTATATAATTTACGAAAAACCTCACTCCGAAATGATTTGCAGGACGTTGTCCGATGATTTTACTAAGTTTACCGACGAACAATCGTCGCATCTGCCGTATCCTTATCCGCCTTTTGTGAGAGAAGCGCCTGCGTTCTTTGAAAGAAACGGAAGAAAATTTCTTTTGACTTCGGGAACTACTGGTTACTATCCAAACAGAAGCGAAATTGCAGAAATAAAAGATTTTCACGGAGAATGGAAGGAGCTAGGAAACGCTTGCCGAGGGGATATTAAAAATAATTCTTTTCATGCGCAATTCTCTTCCGTGTTCCGTCATCCGAAAAAGAAGGATCTTTATATTTGTTTAGGGGACAGGTGGCTTGTGGATATTCCCGATAATTTTGACGGAGCAGAAGCTATATTTGAAAGCTGGTTTAATCCCAATGCCGATTTTAAGTACGGAGCGGACGCTTTAAACAGTATTTCCGATGAAAACACGAGCCTTGCCCAATATGTATGGCTTCCTTTAAAGTTTGACGAAAATGGAAATCCTTTTATAGTTTGGACGAACGAATGGCGAATCGAAGACTACGAGGACGAGTAAAACTAAAATAGCAAGGTGTTGCTGTTTTCTTATTAAAATATTTAAATGTTTTAATAAATTATTACGAATTTATAGATTGCATCAAGGATACAGAAAATGAAAAAAGTATTTTGCGTTACTCTGATAATATTGTTTTTCTGTCTGACGATGATTCCCATAGGGTGCAGGACGACGGAAAACGAACATGCTTTGTCGGACGGATCTTCCGAGAGCATGACTTCGTTGTTCATGGAAAAAGTATACGATGAAAAAGGAGAAATATCTGCAAACGGCACGAAATCTCTTTTAGACAGAATCGATCCCGGTATCGCGGCTGCGTTTAATTACGGGACAAAACAAGACCCGATTTATTATCTTGTTCCTTATGAATGGGGAATGAAAGGATTTATATACAATCACGATTTGTTTCAAAAAAGGGATGGTTGACCTATTCAGGCGTCGGAGGCGTGCCTAAAACAACAGAAGAATTCATTGATTTACTGAATAAAATCAGTGACGCAGGATATATCGCGTACACGTTATCGTTAGAAAACGAACAGTATATGCACGAGTATCAATATGGCTTTCTTGCGCAATATGAAGGGAGAGAAAAAAGCGTTGCTGAATTTAACGTATAGCGGACCGGCGACCTTTGCGCCGGGTACGTTTGATGCGGAAACCGTTGAGGCGGAAGGTATAACTGTAGCGGACGACGGAACGCAAAGCGTAATGATTACCGAAAAAAACGCCTGGCTTCTTGCGTCGCAGACGGGGAAGAGCGAATATGTAAAATTTTTGAGTGAAATTATTAACGATAAGTATTTTGACAAGGAAAAAAATGCGATACAATCATCTTCCGTCGCACAACAATCGTTCATTTTCTCAAATTTTTCGGATAACGGGGAAAATATAGCTATGTTATTCGACGCAGAGTGGTGGGAAAAAGAATCTAAAACGTATTTCGACAAGTTAAACGCCTATGGCAAAGCGGATTTTCGTTTTATGCCCATACCGCAGGCAGAAGGCGGCGCAAACGAAAAACAAACTGTTGTGATTTCGAATGTCGGTCCCTGTTACATTCAAAAAGGTACGGATAAAATGGAACTTGCGTCAAAATGGATACAAATGATGTATTCGACTACGGGGTGCAAAATTTTCTTGGAAAATACAGGCATGGTCTTACCGGTGCAATGTTTTCTGACGGATGAAGAATTTGCAAAGTTGACTCCTTTTGCCCGTTCGGTTTATACCATTAAAACGTCTAAGGAGGTCGATATTTTTACCGTCAGTCCCTATCAGAACGGAGTCAGTGATCTTTTTTTGAACGGAAATTTAAAGATGTCGGGGTACGGCTTCGGTATGAATGCTTTTGAGTTTGATCATGACGGAAAGCTTGCGGGAGAGAGCAACAATGTGTTCACTTATTTTTTACGTGGGGATCATACGGCGGAAGAATGGATACAAGGCGCACAAGCATTTTATACGAAATCCGAGTGGGAAGAAATGTATGATCTATTTATCCTACATAAATAGCAAAAAAGAACCTGTAATAACTCAACCCCGATTATTCCCGAGAATAACTTATGCAAGAAGTTCAAAAAATAAATTATACGCTGTAAACGATAACCGTTTTACTCCACAATCTATCCAGCAATCTGCTCTTTTTTTGTGATAAAAACAAGAAAAGACAGAAAAAATTAAAACAAAAACTTAAAATCACAAGAAAAAGCCTGACGGTTTTGCCGTCAAGCTTTGGCAGGCAGGGTCACGTTGCGTTAGAACTTTGTGGGATTCTTTTAGGGCGGCTTTTGTATCTTCCAAAGTTATTTCCTCGATATGATTGCCGCATTTTATATTAAAATAAATAAAGGTGTCATCGTCGCTCACATAGACTTTATAGACCAAATTGTCTATCAGTCGCCGTCTGAACTCTATGTCCTCAACATCGCCTTGCAATATCATATTGACGAACGATACGATGTCCTGTTCAGTGAGTTTTTGCCCGCGCTCTACAATGAGGCGTGCTTTTATTTTTTCCAAGTCTGCAAGCAACACTTCACATTCTTGCATACGCTTTTCGATGCGCTGTTTTAATAGCGGGCTTTTTGCTTCGATAAATGCGTTAGCTGCCGCGTCGGCTTCTTCTTGTATATCGGCAATTCGTTTCCGAATAGATTTAATTTCGCTTTCGTCCGTGCGGGAGTCAAAATACTTTAAAACGTCTTGCGCGATAACTTTGAGGTTGACTTCGTTGGATAAGAATTCTATCACTTTTTGAACTACATATTTTTCAAGTTCGTCTTTGTGCTCGATTCTTTTGTCACAAAGCTTCTTTTTCTTTTTTTTACATTCATAGTAGTAATACTGCTTTCCCGTTCTACTTTTACCACCGCCTGATACCATTTCCGTACCGCAATGTCCGCAGAATAATTTGCCCGTCAGGAGGTAAGGTTTTTTTGCCGTTTCTTTGCCGCCTAAAAAATATCGATTTTCCGTAAGTCGCTGTTGTACTCGCTCAAATATTTCCTTGTCGATGATTGCAGGATACATATTCGTGCAAAGCCTATTACCAAAATAAAATTCACCGGTATACTTCGTGTTTTTTATGTAAGTATCGAAAGTCTTGTGCGTAATGAGTTTGCCTTTTACTCGAATTCCTTGTGCGTTCAGATCGGCGGCAATTTGCTTTTTGCTTACGCCCTTATCGTATTGCTCGAAAACATAGCGCATAACTTTGGCTTCTTCTTCGTTGACCACAATGCGTTTAGTGAACTTGCCTTGTTTTCCGGGAACGGGATCCAATTCAAGTTTATAGCCGTAAATGATAAAGCCTCCGCAGAATGTGCCGTTTGCGATGCTGATGTCAAGACCGTCGCGGACTCTTTTGGAAAGACGCTTGCTGTATTTTTCGGCATTCCATTCAAGGAACATTTCATAAAATTCGCCGCCTTCGTCTTCGGCGATCGGTTCCAGAGCAGAAATTACTTTGACGCCGTATTTATCTTTGAGCATTTCTTTGTACATGATGCTATCCCTGCGATTTCGAGCGAATCTGTCGAACATATAAACTATGATGTACCGAAAAGCTCCGGTTTTAGCGTCCGCAATCATTTTTTGAAAAGCCGGACGAGCGTCGTTCGTTCCCGTTTTGGCTTTATCGGTATAGAGATTGACAACATCAAAGCCTTTGTTCTCGGCATATTTCTTGCAGATGCGAACTTGCGCTTCGATGCTCTGTTCGTTTTGTCCGTGGGAGCTGAATCTTGCATATATAACACAATTTTCCATACTATACTCCTTTACATTATATTTTATTTGAGCTATTGCTTTTTGCAAAAAACCAATTGACTCCCTCAGTAGAAAAAGGTCAAGGAAACAGGCAATGCTTTATGCTTAACGAGGGATAAACATTGCCCCTTTACCTTTTTCGCTGGGGGAGAAACTTTTCACGCAAAAGGCAATTTAACAATCATAATACTAATCTTTACTAATTGCATCTTCAACTAAAGATAAGTTAGTGTCATCAACGACAAAACTTTTTGCGGTTTGTGTTATATATCCATCAATAAAATGTAGTTTAATATCTTCATCGTTACACCAAGCATCAATTGGAATATTAAATTCTTCTTTGTCTGTATCTATTTCTTTTTCACTGAGTAACATGCAAAAACATAGCGTTTTTGAAATAGGATATATCATTATGCTCGGAATATCTTCTGCATATATCTCATTTTGGCTTTTAGGAACCATGTATCTCAATGTTGCGTATGTGTTGTGTAATAGAAAATGGATATTTGATGTGTTGTTAACAATAAAAGGGGAGTAATATCTAATAGTTTTAAGTACAGTTGGATCATTATCTTTGGTTTCTGGAATAATGTTATCGTATAGGGCTTTTCTAACATCATCCATCTTTTCGTCAAACATTTTCTCAAATGAATAATCTTTATACTCCGGTTTCAGCATTTCTTTATAATGATTTCCAAACAATGATTTCAACATGTTTTCAAGCTGAATACCCATTTCTTTTGCTTTTTCAAGTTGAATATAATTTCTTCGCCACATAATAACAAAAAATCGAAAAAGCATTTTATATTCCTTGTTGGAAAGGGATATAGATTCTTGCTTTTCTGATGCGGCTTTTGAAGCACGTTGAAAAATTTTAGCAACCTTTGATTCGTATTCATTGGCTAAATATTTTTCTGTTTCGGGGGAATTAAAATCGAGCAGAGAGTATGTATCTGCTATTTTTTTAGTATGGACTTGCTTTGTATCCTTGTCGTAAATCATAATTTTCTGATTTTGTTTATTTGCAGCAGGATTAATAGCGAAGCCGCGCAAAATAAATTGGGGAATGATATGATCTCTTGACATGCTTTTAACCTCGTTCAATTTCCATTATATCTGCGATGTCACAATCAAGAGCATTGCAAATACGTAATAAGATTTCTGTATTTACATTTTCTCCTTTACCAAGTTTTGCCATAGTAGCAGCACTAATTTTTGTAGCGTTACATAAATCTTGTTTATTCATTTTTTTATCTATAAGCAACTTCCAAAGCTTGTTATATGTTATTTTCATATTCACTCCAATAAATCATCATCTACAGATTTCGTAACCCAAGAAGAGCCGAATAGCTCGTTTCCGCCGCCAGATAATTCCAGTATTTTATTATTATCGATTATATCTTGCGCCGTTTTATCGTATTTCTTTGACTCATCTATAGCAATAAATATTTGCTTTTCACATTTATTATAGAGTTCCAAAATTTTCACCATTGGGTCTTGTCCAATATTGTGGAAAAGAATAGTGTCGTGTGCAATGGTTGGCAATACTGTAAGTTTCAAAGAAGCAAGATCCAACAATATAAGATTTTTATAATTTGTTCCAGTTCCGCCATCGACGTCTATTCCGAAACTATAAGAATTTGGTTTGGAAACAAGTAATAATGGAGCGACTACATCTTTGCCATAAATAAATGCATTCATTTCAGCCATAACCCTGTTTATGTCATCTGTAATTTTTTTGTAGATATCGGTAAAAAGCTTCTGGTAATCGGATTTTAATTTTCTAATATCACTTTCAATGTCCTTTTTTTCTGTATACAGCTCGTTTTGCTTTTTTAATTCATTAATTTGGCCCTGAGTTTCTGCATATGCTTTTAACGTACTGTCAGCAATCCTTTTGGGCACCTCTAATTTCTTCAGAAGAACCTCAATTTGAGTAAGTTCCATCGAAATTTCGTTTATCATCTTCAACAATTCTGACATTGAATTTTTGAACTCGTCGCTTAATATGTTAGTAAGTTCCGAATGGAAATTTTCAATATCTTTTAGTAATTTAATATTGCTATCCGGAAAGAATCGCAATAAAGATTCAAAGTCTTGTGCTGTTGAAGTGTGCGTTTTTTCAGCATTATTTTTAACAGAATAATATTTCACCCATAGTTGTTTTTTTCGTCTTGTTAGTGCTTCATAGCGGCCTTTATATTCTGCAGCTTCCTCTGCCTGTTCCGGTGCGAGGTATAATAATTCTTGACGACCAAAACGAGCCAGAGATTGTAATTCTTCAGTTAAACTTTCAATATCTGCTAAGTTTTTCTGATAATCTTTTTTACTTTTTATAATAGTAACAAGATTATATTTGTCGGCATTAATAATAGCTTTTTTCCGTTCTTCTTTCTCTTTTATATCCGAAAACAATTTTTCAATAGGCGTGTATCCATTAAATAATTTTAGAAGAGCAATAAGAGAATCTTTGGGTGCCTCACCGTCATAAGATGCAAGAGGTTTTCTTTCATTGGAACTGCCTCTTCCATACACACGGAAGTATCTTCCGACAATTTGCCGGAAGGATATATGAGGTAGGTTGATGCCATATAACGCTAAGAGCTTATTATTGTATTCGTCAATGGAGATGGTTTCATTAACAGTATAATCAGCATCACAAATATTAACCTCTTTGGGTTGGGCGGTATTTCGCGAAAAATAATAAAAATCGTCATTGAATTTGAAGCAGTAATTTATTAAATGATGACCTATTTTTTTAATTAACCGCTTATCTTCTTCATATGAGTTACCGCCAAAAGCAAAATCGATAGCTAAAAGAAAGGTGGATTTGCCGATAGAGTTTGTACCAGAATCGTGTCCTTTAACAATGTTTAATTTTTCGTTAAAGTGTATAATACCACGCGGACTTCCATTACTTATAAATTTATCACACCATATTTCATACAACATAGTGAATTCTCCTTGCTTTGTAGTCAATTACTATTTTTCCAAGAGCAAATAAACAATCTAATGTTTCAATAAAGCATTCAATATCCAAATCTGCTTTAAGTTTTTCATATAGTTCCATGACTTTATAGTCTTTGCTTTTTAAGAGGTTCAATATTATTGGAAATTTGGAAATTATACTTTCATTGTAAGAAATAACTTTATTCGGTAAACGCATGAAACACCTCGCAATTTTGGACGAAAAAAGAGATAATTTTTCTACAAGCAATATCACTTTTGCAAGAAACTCTGTCTTTAAGCCATTTTACCATCTCATAGAAGACTATTTCCTGCGAATGTGGTTGAGAAATCATGTTATCACATACATATTTTACTTCCGAAGCAAACTGATCAAAAAATGATGCATTGGTTTGAGAAGCATTTTTGAACAGATCTTCAATAAAAACGTAGTTTTCTACAACATCTTGTTTTATTTCCTTAATTAAAGAGAAATTTTCAGGAAGGATTTTCTTATCAACCCTATACGGATCATAAGACAGATTGATTTTGCGTTTTTCAGGAGGAAGAGACGCTAACTCTTTTACTATCTCAGTCAACTCTCTTTCTAAAACTAAATTTGGGATTTCTATTGTGAAGGCACTTTTTGTCGCCACCTCTTTTTTTGTTGCGATAGCTTTAAGAATTGATGTAAATAATTCCGATAGTTTTGTTGTTATGTTCTCATTTGATGCATTGCCAATAAAGGGCTCAAAATCATTACATAGCTCTGTGAGGGCATCTTCTGCTAGTAAATCGTATAAGTAGGTGTCAAATTTACCTTTATCTAAATGAGTCAATAAATAAGAAGCACTTTTTTGGGGCAGATTTCTTGTTCCACTAAAAAACTTCCTTAAATAATCATCGTCTTTGTCAAAGATGGGATCTTCTTGCGCATTTGTAATTTTACAAAACAATTCTCGAAGAAAGTTTGGTTGCGTATTGCCATTCCCGCAATGAGTATAAAGTTTCTGAACAAATTGATTAAAAGTCATAAATCTCACCCCTTTCTTTTTGTCTTGTTATGTCCTTTTTTGTCTGGTTTTGGCCTTTTCGCATTTTAACAATCTTGATAAAATTGAGCTGCAAAGTTCAAGTAGGACATATGAATATGACTATTTATAATAATGTATCATATTTCTTCACGAAAGTCAAGTTTGTCTTTGCGAAAACGAAAATGGAGGTGAGCTTGTGCAAGACGTAAGAAACGGTGCCGACAAACTGGTTTGTCGAATAGATAAAACCAGCAAAACGGTAGAAATTGTCTTAAAGGGATTTAAGACGATTGTTCGATTTTTAGACAACGGACAAGTCTTAATTGAGAATGTAAGTATGGTAGCTTAGTAAACTAAAATTTAAATATTCCGCAGACCGCTAGACGGCAAGGAAAGCAACTTTTGATTGTTTTCCTGCCGTCTTTTTGTTTGTGGAAAACCGGCTCTGCGGATCTCAAAAATCACAAGGAGTTCGGTATGAAGAAAATCAAGTATGAAATCAATGGCACATTTATCGACATTGAAGTCTCGGACGAAGTTGCTCAGCATTATGAACAGATTGAAACGGAAGAAAAGCGTATCAAACGAAAAGAAACTCGCCGTCATCAGTCTTTGGAAACTCTTGTTGAAAGCGGATTCCAAATAGCTGATCCGAAAGGCGATATAGAAGAAAGAGCTTTACAAAATGATGATGTCGAGCAACTGCGTAAAGCGTTGAAAGTATTGACGGAAGATCAAAAATGGCTTATTGAGCAGGTCTTTTATTATGGGCGGAAGCAGTCGGAAGTAGCGGCTGAATTAGGCATAGATCCAACTGCTATAAGAAACAGGTTGAGAAAAATTTATGACAAAATTAAAAAAAGTTTTCAGTAAGGGGGTCCATTTTTGTCTTTTTCGTGGCTTATAAGTGAAGGGGTTATTCAAAAGCTTTCTAAAAGGAGAGTTGGATGGTTGAAAGATATCAAATGGTAGCTTGTATAGGCTTAAGGAAAAGCGAATCCGATGAAATGGTTACAGTTCCTTTATATATCAAGGTTATGACGGGGGACGGAAGTCTTTTATCGGCAGAACAGGAAAATCTGATCCATAGGGTTTCTGAATGTATGATACAGCGTTATGAGCAGCAATTAGTTGAGTTCATAAAAAACAAGAAAAAAGGAGAAATCAAAAATGGACAAGGCAAAGAACGAAAAACTGTTTGAGAACGTGTATCGGACGCGCGATTACATAGTAAAGCAAGAGCTTTACCTGATTGTAAACGCAGAACAAAACAATGCCGTTTTGAGTGTGGACACCTATTATCGCAGAACGCTTATGCGTGATAGCAAGTATCAGCTTCTGTATAAAGACCGTAAACACATTAACGGCAAAAGGCTTTCGTCGAATACGTACATTCGTACTTATATCGATTAAGCGGTGCAACCGAACGCAGAGAAATCGGGGCGAAACCTATGCGGTACTTCGAAGTGTAAGAGTGGCCGCTCACCGCAAGAAATCGCATAGGACAGCGGTCCAAGTTTAAGCGTTCGTTACCATATACAACTTAATAGCTTAGCTAACGGCAACACGGGCAATAAAAAAATAAAATTTTGGAGGAAATTATGGCAAACAAAGAAAAATACAATAAGCGCCGCTGGTCGGTGCCTTCTAAACGTGCAAAAGGTTATGCGGCAGACAGAAAGGCAAAGGTGCACACCTACGGTCCGAAAGAGGGAAAAGAACTGACCGATTATGAAGCGGGAATGCGTTCGGGATACTTACAGTGTCAAAGCGATCATAGCGGTATCTACAAATATAAGAAGGCGATCGCGGAAGGCAAGAGTAAGTCCGAGGCAAAAGCAATTTCACAGAGAAAAGGTAAATAAAAGGAGGAATAGAAATGGATAAGAAAATTATGGTGGAAAGAGAGAAGTTTATCTCGCACGACAAAGAATATTTCGGATATTTTATCAAGGGCAGAGTGCGCGGCAAGGACGTGAAGATCGGCATTGCGCCTCCGAATAAAGACACGGACAGAGGGGGATATACGGTGCTGGATATCGTATTCGGCGACGCGATGGAAGCGGAACTCGT
>CALVWQ010000016.1 GCA_944367535.1 uncultured Clostridia bacterium | reverse complement strand
GCGCACTTGTCTATGCCAAGCACACGTCACGGTGCCAAATTGTTTTTTCAGTATCGACTTTGGGATAAGGAAAACAGTCCCGGAGCAGGTTCTTTTCTTGTGGTTTACGGAGAACTCAACAAGCATTCCATACGGCATACCAGCCTCATCATCGACTACAGTATTTCACGCTTGCAACACTACGCTGCAATGTTTTATCTTCCGTATATCTTGTTGGCTATTCGGGAACAGAAACCTCGCTTATTTTACCCGAATTATTCAACAATAAGAATTATGGAATATATAAATATGCATTTTATGCTTGCGACACATTAACGAGCGTAAAAATTCCATACGGTGTGATGAGTATTGAAGACGCCACATTTGCTGGTTGTACTTCCCTTAACGCAATAACAATTCCTTCAAGCGTGACGAGCATTGGGGAAGTAGCGTTTGCTTATTGTAATTCACTTTCAAGTATAACATATAGCGGAACAAATACAGAGTGGATTGCAATTGAAAAAAATAAGAATTGGGATAGCAATACAGGAAATTACACCGTCTATTGCACTGACGGCGAGATAACGAAAGATTAAGCCGCCGAATGTAGGCAAAAGACAAAGACCAAAACGAAGAAAACTAAATAGTAAAATTAAGGCGTTCACGCACAAAAGCGTGAGCGCTTTTTTTATGCCCTGCGAAAAATGTCGCATTATAAAAGCCCGCAGTCCTCCCGCGCGAATTTTGGAAAATTCAACCTTTTCAAAATTCAATCGGGAGGACAATTTTTTTGCAGACAATCAAGTACATATTTTCGGACGGCACGACAAGCGAAATCGAGGTAACGGACGAATTTTACACGCTATACGCGGAACTTGTGCAACAGGAAAAGCGCAACCATTGGAAAGAAACGCGGCGGCATATCTCATTGGACTATCTGAACGAAAACGGAATAGACTTTGCAAGTCCTGCCGCCGATCCTCTTTCCGCTCTGCTACGGAGCGAGGACGAAAAGCAAATACATAAAGCAATGGCGGCGCTATCGGACAAGCAAAAAGACTTGGCGGAAAAGGTATTTTTCAAGGGTATGACATTAACGGCAATCGCAAGATAAAAATTATCTGCAAACGCAAATACGAAATTGCACGCTCCCGCGAGGATAAGCCCCGTACTGACCAGATATACCGCCCGCACTCTGTCGCCCAGCGCGCCGTTTATCAGTTGGCCGCAGGCATAACATATAAAATACGCGGTGGATATATATCCGATTTCCTGTGTAGTCCATACTCCCAATTCTTCCATGGAAGGAGTGAGAACGCCGAGCAGGTTTCTTGCAAAATAACAAGCAAGATAAGCTATGGAGCATAGAAATCCGAGTTTTAAAGCGTTTCTGGCTTCCTGTGTTTTGATTATTCCCATAAAAAAATCCCTTAGATTTCGGAAAATTTTATAAAATTTACAAGGAAAAAGGATAATCGTCGAAAATTATATAAATTGTATTATTAAACTATAATAAAAGTCAACAGATATATATAAAATATTTATAAAGAGGTTAAAAAAAGATTATGGTGTGGTTAAAAAAAGGACAAAAAATAAGTTGACAAAAATTCCGCTGTCGAATATAATACAAAATAGATGACAACGGCGTCGCAGACAGGGGTCTGTGGCGCATTTTTCATAAAATCGGAAAAGCAGGTGAAATATGTACGAAGGTTTAAGTAATAAATGCGACCGTGATTCTTGCGGAATAGGGGCTGTCGTCAGCATAGACGGAATAAAGAGCCGCTCGGTAGTCGACGATGCTCTTAAAATAGTCGAAAGACTTGAACACCGTGCCGGTAAAGACGCGTCGGGTACGGTCGGGGACGGTGTGGGAATACTCACACAGATTCCGCACGAATTCTTTAAAAACAATTTAACAGCTGATTTGGGAGAATCGGGCGATTACGGCGTGGGAATGTTTTTTTTGCCTACCGATGAAACAGAGCGCGAAAAAGCCAAAAAAACTTTTGAAAACATTGCGAAAAAAGAGGGAGTGGCTGTTATAGGTTGGAGAGAAGTCCCGGTTGCGCCCGATATTCTCGGAGAGCGTGCGCGCCGTACCATGCCTGCAATAAGCCAGTGTTTTCTGCGTCGTCCTGAAAATGTCGCGCGCGGTATTTGTTTTGACCGTAAACTCTATGTGATAAGAAGGCTTTTCGAGAAAAGCCGAGGCGGCGTGTACGTTGCCTCTCTTTCATCGCGCACAGTGGTTTATAAGGGGATGCTGCTGGTAAAACAATTGCGTAAATTCTATAAAGACCTGTCGGACGAATCGTATAAAAGCGCGATTGCACTAGTACATTCGAGATTTTCCACCAATACCAATCCTAGTTGGGAGCGCGCGCATCCAAATAGATATATAGCGCATAACGGCGAAATAAACACGATTCGCGGAAACGTCGACAGGATGATGGCGAGGGAGGAAACTCTTTATTCTCCGATAATGCGTGACGAAATCGAAAAAGTTCTGCCCGCAGTGAATGTCAGCGGGTCCGATTCTGCCATGCTCGACAATACTCTTGAATTTATGTATATGAACGGAATAGATCTGCCGCTCGCCGTTATGATGACAATCCCCGAACCATGGAAACATGACCCTTATGCGGACGAAAGGACGAGGGATTTTTATCATTATTATGCCACGATGATGGAACCTTGGGACGGGCCCGCCGCAATAATGTTTTCCGACGGTGAGATTGCGGGCATGGCTCTCGACAGAAACGGTCTCAGACCTTCCCGTTACTACATAACTGATGACAACAGATTTATACTGTCGTCAGAAACGGGCGTGCTTGATATAAAGGAAGCTTCGGTTGTAAAAAAATCCAGACTTTATCCCGGAAAAATCATAGTCATCGATACCGTAAGAAAAAAACTGATTGACGACGAGCAACTAAAGACAATATATGCGGGGAGAAATCCTTACGGCGAATGGCTGGACGAAAATCTTTTGAGGCTCCGCGATATACCGATACCGTCAAAGAACGTTCCTTCTTTTTCTTCCGAGGCGAGAAGCAGGCTTTATAAAGCTTTCGGGTATGTCAGCGAGGATATAAAGGACAATATTCTTCCTATGGCTAAAAACGGCGAGGAAGAAATAGCGTCAATGGGCACGGATATTCCGCTCGCCGCGTTGTCTGCAAAACATCAGCCTGTTTTTAATTATTTTAAGCAGCTTTTTGCTCAGGTAACAAATCCGCCTATCGATTCGCTGCGCGAAAAGATAGTTACCGACACGACGGTGTATGTCGGCTCCGACGGAAATCTTCTCGAAGAAAAAGGCGAAAATTGCAGGGTGCTGGAAATAGAGCACCCCATACTTACGGGCGTAGACATGCTTAAAATAAGGTCTTTGAACAGGCCGCATTTCAGGTGTGCTGACGTCTCTTTGACTTTCTATAAAAACACGTCTCTCGAGGACGCGCTTGAAGATATGTTTGTAAATTGCGAAAAGGCTTTTCGCAACGGCGCGAACATAATCGTTCTCTCCGACAGGGGAACGGACGAAAACAAGCTCGCCATACCCTCGCTTCTCGCGGTATCTGCTATGGAACAGTATTTGATTCGCACAAAAAAAAGGACTGCGGTTTCCATAATCCTGGAAAGCGGCGAACCGAGAAACGTACATCATTTTGCAACGCTTCTGGGTTATGGCGCACGGGCTATCTATCCATACCTTGCTCACGAATGCATAGAAGAACTCGTGAGTGAGGGAATACTCGATAAAGATTCTCATACTGCAATCGACGATTATAATTGGGCGATTATGAAGGGAATTGTAAAGATAGCTGCCAAAATGGGTGTGTCCACATTGCAGTCATATCAATCGGCACAGATATTCGAGGCGGTGGGTATTGATGAAAAAGTCATAAAAAAATACTTTACCAATACCGTCAGCAGGGCGGGAGGCATAGGACTTGAAGAAATTGAACAGGATATAAGATTCAGACACGACGCAGCTTTTGACCCGCTCGACACGAGTGAGATTTCTTCGTCGGAGGTAGGCGTACGCGCGCTGGAAAAGGGTGACGCGAAAGAAGACCACCTTTATAATCCTCGCACGATAATAGCCCTTCAACGTGCGGTCAGGGAAGGGAGTTTCGAAAAATTCAGACTTTATACCGAACTCGTGGACAACGAGACGCCACATACTTTGAGGAGCCTTCTTGACTTTAAGTTCCCTGAAAAAGGCGTGCCGCTCGAAGAAGTGGAAAGCGAATACGAGATAGTAAAGAGATTCAAAACGGGAGCAATGTCTTACGGCTCCATATCCGAGGAAGCGCACGAGTGCATGGCGATAGCCATGAACAGGCTCGGAGGCAAATCCAATTCGGGAGAAGGCGGCGAAAAAACCGAAAGATTCGGGACCGAACGCAACAGCAAAATCAAACAGGTGGCTTCCGGTAGGTTCGGGGTTACGAGTGAGTATCTCGTCAACGCGGAAGAAATACAGATTAAAATGGCGCAGGGCGCAAAACCGGGAGAGGGCGGACATTTGCCCGGCAAAAAAGTCTATCCCTGGATAGCAAAGACGAGATATTCCACGACAGGCGTTTCGCTCATTTCTCCTCCGCCGCACCATGATATTTATTCGATAGAGGACCTTGCGGAACTTATATATGATTTAAAAAACGCAAACGGTAAAGCGCGTATTTCTGTTAAACTTGTGTCAGAGGCGGGGGTTGGAACCATAGCGTCCGGCGTGGCTAAAGCGGGTGCTGAGGTCATTCTTGTTTCCGGACATGACGGAGGAACAGGTGCCGCCCCGTATAGTTCAATTCATCACGCAGGGCTTCCCTGGGAACTTGGCGTGGCAGAAACGCACCGTACTCTTATAGAAAACGGTCTTCGTAACAGGGTTGTGGTCGAGACAGACGGAAAGCTCATGAGCGGCAGAGACGTCGCAATCGCCGCTCTGCTCGGCGCGGAAGAATACGGCTTTGCCACGGCGCCGCTGGTTACAATGGGTTGCATGATGATGCGTGTATGCAATCTCGATACCTGTCCTTTCGGCGTTGCTACGCAAAACGAAGAATTAAGAAAGAGGTTTAAAGGCAAACCCGAATACGTTATGAATTTTATGCTTTTTACCGCACGGCAACTTCGTGAAATCATGGCAAAACTAGGTTTCAGGACGGTTAACGAAATGGTAGGAAGAACCGATATGCTCGTACCTCGTACAAATGTGATGACTGAGCGCACGGAAAAAATAAATCTTCAAGCGGTTATTTCGGATAAGTACGCTCACTACGCAAACAGAACTTTCGACCCTGCATGCGCATACGACTTTAAACTCGGCGATACTAAGGACAGCAAGGTGCTCACGGTCGCTTTCAGAAACTCGGCGGGGAAGGCGGAAAAAGCTCAAATCGATATCACTGTCGGCAATACCGACCGTGCTTTCGGTACTCTGCTCGGTTCTTATGTTACAAAGAATTACGGTAACACCCTTCCCGATGATTTTTTCACCGTGCATTGCAAGGGGTATGGAGGACAGTCTTTCGGCGCATTTCTACCCAAAGGAATCACTCTGACCTTGCAGGGCGACGCAAACGATTCGTTCGGTAAAGGGCTTTCGGGCGGAAAACTCGCGCTATACCCTTCTGATGAGGCAAATTATAAATGGGATGAGAATATTATAGTCGGCAACGTTGCGCTTTACGGGGCGACGGGCGGCGAGGCTTATATAGGTGGTGTCGCGGGCGAGAGATTCTGCGTCAGAAATTCGGGTGCGGTCGCCGTAGTCGAAGGAGTGGGCGATCACGGACTCGAATACATGACAGGCGGTAAAGCGGTTATACTCGGAAAAACGGGTAAAAATCTCGCCGCAGGTATGAGCGGAGGTGTGGCTTACGTATTGGATAAAAATCACGATCTGTATAAGCGTGTAAATAAGGAAATGATTATTATCGGACAGGTAACGACCGAGGAGGATAAGGCTCAATTAAAAGAACTGATAAGCAGACATTTTGCCGCAACGGGTTCGGCGGTCGCTAAAAGCATACTTGAAAATTTCGAGAGCCGTATTTCCGATTTCAAAAAGATAATTCCAAAGGATTATAAAAAAGTAACCGATAAAATACAAAAATATATTTCGCTCGGTTTATCAAAAGATGAAGCGGAACTTGAAGCATTCAGGCATATTGACGAGTAAATATAGATATTAATGAAATTATAATGTAGAAAGCCATTTACCCACTTATAATTTTTTCGGCTAACGCCGCGGATTTATCCGCGGCGTTAGCTGTTAATCTGAAAATCTTTATCGCAAACAGGTGATTTTACACAGATTTTACATTTATTTTTCCAAAGTATGATAGATAGTAAAGGTTGTTTTTTCTATAATGAAGGTACAAAAAAGAAAACGAAAAGAAAGGAGTAAAAAAATGAAAGCGAAAAAATTATGGAAAATTCTCGCCGCGGTGCTCTCGGTCTGTATGCTTGGCGTAGCGGCAGTGGGTTGTAACAACGGCGGGGCAGACGACGCTTCGTCAAACATAACCCGTGCGATAGGCCGCGAGCCGGCGAGCGGAACGCGCAGCGCGTTTCACGAACTTGTCAAAAGCAGTGAGGGAGTTTCGATAGAGGAAGCTCTTGAAAGCTCACAACTCAGTACCGTGGTGTCGGAGAGCACCAGTACTGCCGCTGTCATAACTGCGGTAGCGCAGAGATACGATACGCTCGGATACATTTCTCTAGGTAGTCTTGCTCCCAATGCAGATAAGGTACAGGCGGTAAAGGTAGAAGGAGTTGATGCGACAGTAGAAAACGTGGTTAATAAATCATACAAATTATCGCGTCCCTTTAATCTCGTATGGAACGAACAAAGATTCAATGCAAACGACCTCGCAGTTAATTTCGTAAACTTCATAGAGAGCGAGGCGGGACAGGAAATAATAGGAGAGGAAGGGTACGTTACCGTCAGCGGACTTCAAATAAAGACTTATACGGCTTATACCGGTACCAAGACGGTGCTCAATATCACCGGTTCAACGTCCGTCGAACCGCTTATGAGAAAATTCGTCGCAGCGTATACAGAACTCAATCCCGGGATAACCGTCAATATCGACGCGCAGGGTTCTGGTCAGGGAATCACGGGCGCTCAGGAAGGAACGAACGATATAGGCATGAGTTCGAGAGACTTGAAATCAAGCGAGACGGGCATAGTTTCACACAAGATTGCGGACGACGGAATCGCGGTTATAGTCAAAAAGGGCAGTAAACTTACAAACGTAACTTTCGACCAGTTATTCAATCTTTACATGAAAGGGACCGCGATTGAGGCAAAATAATTAAGCGCGGAATAACGAAATGTTTCGGCGGGCGGATAAAATCCACCCGCCTTAAAAGGAATTATGGCTGATATTAAAAACATGGCTGATATAAATAATATGAATGTTGCCGCGGCGCCGACTTTGAAAAGCCGTCGTCGCGGCAGTAAAAGCAAAATGAAAGAAGTGACGGCAAAGATAATTTTTATTGTCTGTGCGCTTTTTTCGATAGTGGCGGTTTTGGGAATAACGGGTTATATTCTGTACGGTTCCGTTCCCGCGTTGCGCGAAGTCGGAGTATTTAATTTCCTTTTCGGCACGCTGTGGTCTCCCGAATACGGAAAGTACGGCATATTGCCGATGATAGTAAATTCCGTAATAGTTACTTTCGGCGCGGCGGTAATCGGCGGCACGGTGGGCGTGTTTACCGCGGTTTTTCTGTCTTATTGGTGCCCCGAAAAATTTCATCTCGAATACAAGGGAAAAAATAAGGCGGCGGCGCGCGTTGCAGCGCTGATAAATAAAATCAATCTGCGCGCGGTATTCGACCAGGTTATAAAACTGCTCGCGGGAATACCTTCGATTATATACGGACTTTTCGGTCTTGAAGTGCTCGTGCCTTTTCTTGCGAACATGAACAGCGCAGGTATAGGTCAGGGAATACTCGCCTGCTCTATACTTTTGTCCGTCATGATAATTCCGACCGTCGCTTCGTTGTCTAAAAACGCAATCGAGGCGGTGCCGCAGAGTTATTACGAGGGTGCGCTGGCGCTCGGTAATACCAAGGCTCAGGCAGTGTTCCGTGCAGTAGTTCCCGCGGCGCGTTCGGGGATAGTTTCTTCGCTTATTCTCGGAATCGGAAGGGCTATGGGCGAGGCTATGGCAGTCATCTGGATTTCGGGAAATCGCACATTGTTTCCGACAGGACTGTTTTCTTACATCAGAACTCTTACCACGAATATAGTAATGGAGATGGGGTATGCGACTGATATACACCGCAGCGCGCTCATCGCAACGGGGCTTGTGCTTTTGATATTTATTCTGATAATAACTCTTTCTCTTAATCTCGTGCCAAAGGATTTCAAGGGCAAGCGCGGCGTAAAAAAACTGACGAGTTCATGTAATAGCGATGTAAAATATTTGAGAAAGGGGAAAGTTTCGGAGGGCTTGAAAATTTTTGCCGCAATATGCGCGGCGCTTGTTGCAATTTGCCTTGCGGCGGTGGTGATATATATAGTAATAAACGGTATCGCGAATTTTTCTTTCGACTTTTTCTTTTCCAAACAGCAGATAGACACACCTACTTTCGCGCCCGCTTTTTTTGCAACGCTCGAACTTATCGCCATTTCCCTTGTAATTGCGCTTCCGATAGGCATAGGCGCGGCAATATATCTGCACGAATATGCCAAACCTGACAGCAGACCCGTAAAAATAATAAGGACTTTTATAGACACGCTGTCGGGAATACCGTCAATCGTATTCGGGTTATTCGGGAACATCGTGTTTGCAAGATTGCTCGGCGGAAGTTCGGTGCTTGCGGGCGCGCTCACGATGACTCTCGTCGTTCTTCCCACCGTGATACGTTCTACCGAAGAGAGCCTGCACGCAGTGCCCATGACGCTGCGCGAAGCGAGTTACGGGCTGGGCGCAAATAAAGTCAGGACTATTTTTAAAGTAGTGCTTCCGTCGGCATTCCCGGGTATCGCCACTGCGTCCATTCTCTCGATAGGCAGAATTCTCGGCGAATCCGCGGCACTCGTGTTCACTATGGGTACGACGCTTACTTTTACCGGCAATCCCGCCGAGCGCGGCAGTTCGTTCACTGTTCTCCTGTATTATTGCGCGAACGAAGGGCTGTATATGGGGCAGGCGTATATGCTGGCGTTGATACTGCTTATATTTTCGCTTTTATTGAATCTTGCGGTATACGCCATTCAGAAACGGGTAAAAAAATCACACTGAGGAGGACGGCAATGAAAGATAAAAAACAAACCGTAAAAGACAATCTGGATATATTCGATTTTACTTCGGACATAGCGGTAAACATAAAGTCGCTTAATCTGTATTACGGAAATTTTCAGGCGTTGAAGGAAGTCAGCATGGAGCTGAAAAAGAACGAGATAACCGCCATGATAGGTCCCTCGGGCTGCGGTAAATCCACGCTTTTAAAGACGTTAAACAGGATGAACGACTTGGTAGACGGTTGCCGTATAGAGGGAAGCATTACGATAGGCGAAAAGGATATTTACGCGAAAGACATCGATTTGTCGGCACTGAGAAAGAATGTGGGAATGGTGTTTCAGAAACCCAATCCTTTCCCTATGAGCGTATATGATAACGTGGCGTTCGCGCCGCGGACGTTCGGGATAAGAAAGAAAGCGGAGCTGGACGAAATAGTGGAAACGAGCCTTAAACGCGCGAGTATTTGGGATGAATTAAAAGACAGACTGAATAAAAGTGCGTTGGGGCTGTCGGGCGGTCAGCAACAAAGGCTGTGTATAGCGAGGTCTCTCGCCGCCCAACCGAAAATCCTGTTAATGGACGAACCCACAAGTGCGCTTGACCCTATTTCCACGGGGAAAATCGAAGAACTGATGTCGGAACTCGTGAAAGACCTGACCATAGTCATCGTTACGCACAATATGCAGCAGGCAACCAGAATAGCCGACAGGACGGCGTTTTTCTATCTCGGCGAACTTGTGGAGTTTGCAGACACGCAGACGCTATTTACATGTCCCGCCGACAAGCGCACCGAAAATTATATAACGGGCAGATTCGGCTGATGTGAACGGATAAATAATTGTAATAAAGGGAGAGATATGTTATAATATGAGTATAAGAAACAAATACGAAGAGGAACTCACCACAGTATTCAATAAACTTATAGCGATGTGCCGCACGGTGGAAATAGCGATAGAAAAATCGGTTAATTCGCTCGTGCACAGGGATACGGAACTCGCGGGTGAAGTTATAAAAGAAGATAAAAACGTCGATAATTTAGAGCATGAAATAGAGCAGGACTGTCTTAAAATACTTCTTATGGAACATCCTGTCGCGAGTGATTTCAGGGATGTAAGCGCAGCGCTGAAAATGATAACCGACCTTGAAAGAATTGCAGACCAGGCGGCAGATATTTCCGAAATAACCTTTCAGTTCGGCGAAGAAAGTTTTATTAAAGAGCCTTTTCATATTAAAGAGATGGCAAAACTTGCGACCGGCATGGTTAAAGACAGCGTACAGAGTTACATTAACCGGGATTTGGAACTTGCGAGGTCTCTGGACAGGCGGGACGACGGGGTGGATAATCTCTTTGGCAAAATAAAGGGAGAACTCGTAGAACTTATAAAAAAAGACGGCAGAAATGCCGACCAGGCAATACTATTCATGATGATAGCTAAGTATATAGAGCGCATCGCCGATCATGCGGTAAATATCGGCGAATGGGTGGAATACGCTATCACGGGATATCACAAAATAGGATAACGGTAACAAAAAGGACAACGGTAACTAAAATGGCGGAAAAACGATTGATTTATGCGGTTGACGACGAGGAAAATATTCGCGAACTTTATTTTTGTGCGCTTACTGGCGCCGGGTTCGACTGTGAATGTTTTGCGGACGGAACAGAGCTCGCCGAGGCAATGAAGAAGAGAATTCCGGACCTTATTCTCCTCGACATCATGCTTGAAGGCGCTGACGGATACGATATACTTAAAAACCTGAAAGCCAAACCTTGCTATTCTGCCGTGCCCGTGATAATGGTTTCCGCAAAAGGCGAGGAGATAAGCAAGGTCAAAGGGCTTAATATGGGTGCGGACGATTATATTTCCAAGCCTTTCGGAGTCTTGGAACTCGTTGCGAGAATCAATGCGGGGCTTCGCCGTGTCAATACTAAAAGCGCGTTTATTTATGGCGATATAAAAATCGACGATAACAGACACACCGTTTCCGTGAACGGTCAGGACGTTTCTCTCACGCTGAAAGAATACGATTTACTGAAACTGCTTGTGGCTTCGGCGCCGAACGTTGTGCACCGCGACGAGATATTCAATAAGGTATGGGGCGAAGACTATTTCGGCGAGACCCGTACGTTGGATATCCATGTCGCCTCTTTGCGGAAAGCGCTAAAAAAGTCGTCGGTAAAGATAATCACCGTCAGAGGCGTTGGATATCATCTTGGTGGGTTATAATCTTAAATGAAAAAGAAACTAATAATTTATAATATAATAGTAACGGTAATTGTGTTGCTTCTGATGTTCGGTGCAGGTATTCTCGTAACGAACGGCAATTATGAAGAGATGACCGAACGAAAAATAAAAGAAATAACAGGGATATATGCGGCGAATTATTCGGAGGATATCTCATTTCCCGTAAGTACGCGCGACGTGCGTGTTACGGTCGTGGATGCCACGGGCAAGATTATAGCCGACAGCATGCAGGCGGACGTGAGCGGTATGGAAAATCATATCGACAGGCAAGAGATTGTGGCAGCGCTCGCGGATTCTCCTCAAGTGGTCATAAGAAAGAGCGATACTTTAGATAAACAGATGATGTATTATGCCGAAAAAGTGGCTTCGGGCGATAGTTATGTTTTCATAAGGGTTGCCGTTCCGATTGAAAGTATTGATTCTTATGCCTTGCAATCCTTGGTCCCGATGCTCGTCATACTGATTGCGGTATGGGCGGTGAGTACCGTGGCTAGTGTTTTTTTGAGCGGCGTTTTCCTTAAACCGCTAAAACAAGTCAAGGACGCGCTCAAAGGTATAGAAAACGGAACGTATAACAAAATTTCGCCCACGACCGACGATTCGGATATAAATTCCATACTTTCGGGTATCAACGACTTAGGCGAGAGATTGCGTGAAAATATCGTGGCGGCAAGGGACGGAAAACAGAAACTAGACTATGTGCTTAATAACGTTACGGACGGGATTGCCGTTTTTGACCGTAACCTGAATGTCATGATAGCTAATCCCCGTATTGCTGAGATTTTCGGGGTCAGAGACGCTGCGGGCAAGCACATAGAAGTGCTTACCGCCGATGAAGTCTTCGTTTCGGCAATAAGGGAGTGCGCGGACAACAGGACGGGTGCGATATTTCAGTTCGAGGCGGAAAACAGATGGTATCTGTGCACCGTGAACTTTACTGACAGCGCCCTCATCATCGCGGTTCTTTGCGATATAACAGATACAAAGAACGGTGAAAAAATGCGCCTTGAATTTTTCGCAAACGCTTCGCATGAACTGAAAACACCTCTCACGGCAGTTAAGGGCTTTAATGACCTTATATCCATGCGCAGCGAGGACGGCACTATACTTGAATATTCGGGTAAAATCAATAAAGAACTTGACCGCGTTCTTAATCTTATAGACGATATGCTTAATTTAAGCAAACTCGAAAATACTTCTGCGGCAGCCTGTCAGGCTTCGGAAGTAAGCCTCGGCGACGTGGCGCGCGAGGTCAGGGAGAATCTCGATATGCTCGCGGCGGAAAAGAAAGTAAAGGTAAGTGTTTCGGGCGATGCGAAAGTATTTGCTGAACGCGAACATATCTATGAACTTATAAAAAATCTTGCGGAAAACGGAATAAGATACAATAACGAGGGCGGTGAAGTGAAAATATCATTAAAAGATAAAAAATCTTCGTCGGAACTTGTTGTTTCTGATAACGGCATAGGCATAGACGCCGCGTATCAGAGCCGGATTTTCGAGAGATTTTACAGGGTGGATAAATCCCGTTCCCGAGCGACGGGCGGCACGGGACTTGGCCTTGCAATTGTAAAACATGTCTGCGAACTTTATGGGGCGAAGCTTTCGTTAAGTTCAAAACTCGGTGCAGGGACTGTTGTAAAAGTAGAGTTTTCTAAATAATGATTTGATTTAATATATAAATTGTTTAATGCTCCGTGCCTGATTTTTGCGGCACGGAGTTTTTTTTATCGATATATGTGTTTGAAAGTCTATATTTATTTCCTAAAAAAAATTTTAACTATATTATTATCTAAAACAAATTTAATTATGAAATTAAATTAAATAAAATAAACATTTATATTGTTTGCATAAATTAAACTTTCTTTAATATTTCTAACAAAAAAAGACTTTTAGTTTCCATTTAATGAGAAAATTTTCAAAAAAATTAAAACTTTTTTTAATTTTGGTATTGACAGACCGTTAAAAGCGGCTCACGAAGTGGGAATAAAACACATTCTCGGCGACGGTAACCTCAGAAACGTCATAATGCAGGCGAAAACGCTTTATGACAGCGGAGTTAAGACAAAAGAAGAACTTGTGCAAATGGTTGCCGATATTATCGAGCCTTATAGGGAGAGCGATTATTATGACGCACTTTACGGGTTTATGATTCAGGACGAACCCGACGCTTCGAAATTCGAAGTGCTCGAATTCGGCAGGGAAATTTTCGAAGAGGCGGCGCCCGGACTTATGTTTTAAGTCAATCTTTTCCCCGTAATAGCGACGGGTGCGCAACTTTCCGGTACAAGCGATCCGATAACTTATGATGCGTATCTGACGCAGTATATGAATAAAATCAAGACCGACTATATTTCTTATGACCATTATCCTCTTTACAGTTCGGGCACAGATACTTCTATACTTTGCTTTTTCCGTTTCTTTGGTGTCTTCTGAATTCTTTTAAAACGCAGACGGATTTTCTCAATAACGTCAACGGTTGACCGTCGAAGTGGACACTCATAAACTGGAAGGAAAGTTTTTCGCTTACCATAGATGACGGCATAACTATTCCTATGATGTATTTAAACAGTATCATTCTTACT
This sequence comes from uncultured Clostridia bacterium, assembly GCA_944367535.1. Classification (GTDB taxonomy): domain Bacteria; phylum Bacillota; class Clostridia; order Christensenellales; family Borkfalkiaceae; genus UBA1259. The sequence continues at coordinate 24,852 of CALVWQ010000016.1, read as the reverse complement.
TTCGGTTGCACTTTTCTGAGCCTGTTTTCATGTTCGGCGACCGCGTATGTGCTCAGCAAGTATGATTTTCCCGGCAAAAGCGCAATGTATACTGCGGCCATAGTGATAATGATGATACCTACTATGGGCTCCATGGCGGCTATGTACAGGCTGTATAATCAGGCACATTTAATCAATACTTATACCGGCATATTCATTACCGCAATGGGCGGTTTCGGCTCGGGATTTCTTCTTCTGTACGGGTTTTTCAAAAACCTGTCTTGGACATATGCTGAGGCGGCTCAGATTGACGGCGCGGGGCATTTCAGGATATTTTTTATAGTTATGATACCCATTGCAGTTCCCGCTCTTGTTTCTGTCGGAGTTTTGCAGGCGATAGGTTATTGGAACGATTATTTCACAATCTATATGTATGCGCCTGCGAAAGCTACTATTGCTTACGGTATACAACGTATTTCAAGTGAGGCAGGGGTAAATATGCCGAGGGTTTTTGCGGCTATGATGCTGTCGATAGTACCCGTTCTCGTGGTTTTTGCCTGTTTCCAGAAAACCATTATGAAAAACACCGCTCTTACTTACGGCGCAAAGGGTATTCAGTACTTTACCGGCGTCTTGCCGAGCAACGGGGCGGAGACATTCACGGGAGCGATGTTTGACAGGGACGGTAATCGCACAGATGTATACGATTATGTCAAAAAAGCAAACACACAGGTAAAAGTTGTGGACGAAGTGCTAATGTGCGCTAAATCCAAAGGCATAATCGCAGAACCGCGTACTTCATTTAAAAAACACCACAGGCGCCGACTCGTTCTTTTACATGGGTCCGGGAGATGATTTCCGTGTAAAAAATTTCACCGTAACATTTAAAGTTAAATTTCTTACCGAAGGTGTCATTGAATGCAGTTGGGTGGGTATATCGTTCAGAAAACGTGCACAGAGCCATTATACAGGCACCAATAACCTGCTGTTTACATTGCAGCGTTATGCGGATTCCGCTGCCGTTACGGGTCATACTTACGCAGTGTTCGACGGCGGAGAGCCGATTGACCTGAATAATTCACGCGAACTTTACGGAGACAAATTGACTCTTACACAATCGCAGTATTCAGTCCCTTCGGGAGCCGCGGGTGCAGATTTGCCGTGGGTGGAATACCGATTGGATGTAGAGGACAATACATATAAATTATACGCCGACGACACTCTCGTCAGCGATTGTACTTTCAACATAACAAAGTATGATTATTTCGGATATATGAGTCTTAACTGCTGTACGGCGAATGTACTTATAGACGATTTCTTAGTAGAGGTCAAAGATACGACGCTGCCGCCAGAACCGCAGCCGCTTGCCGCACCCGAGGTAACTGTCAATGAAGAGAGCGGAAGGATAGAATGGCAAGAAGTCAAAGGAGCTTACGCTTACAAAGTCATTGTTTCGGCAGGCGACGAAAAGACGGTTTATACTAATTATTTCAGCCTTGAAGACCTCGCTGTCGGCGAGTACGACATTATGGTAATAGCGCTCGCGGAAGATACATTCGAGCATACCGACAGTCAACCGTCTGAAACAGCGCATTACGTTGTTTCATCAGACGTGGAACCCGAGCAAACCGGTGGATGCAATTCATCGCTTGACGGCACGCCTCTTATGTTGTTGGTTTGTCTTGCCGCTGTCGCTGGCGTTGCCGCAAAGCGTGTTTTGGGACGTAGAACCGATAAAAAAATATAAAGTCGGTGCAAATGATTGTCAAATCGATTTAAAGATTTTATAATATATAATCGCAAGATATATTGAGCATCTCATGGGAAAAGAGGGGGTAGAATGCAGGCGAGAAATCAGTCTTATCTTCGCAGAAAAAACAAGGAAGACATAATAAGACTTTTGCGGGAACAGAGCAGGTCGTATTCGGATATAGCGCGTGTTTTGCAGTTGTCAAACACCGCCGTTGCCAAGATAGCAGACGACCTGATGGAAGACGGGCTTATAACGCGTCAGAGCGATACCAAGGGAAGAAAGGGCATAACGCTTAAAATCAATGCGGATTACGGCTACGTTATAGCGGTTGATCTTTCGGGACGGACCTTAAATGTTTGCGCCGCCGATTTTGATAGCAACGTTTTGTTGAGCCGTTCTATATCGGAAGTCGTCAGTTTCAGCAGAAGCGATTTCGACAATGTGATTTCAGTTATGCGTGAGATGACGCTTCATCCCGCGCTCGCGGAAAGAAAACTGTGTTGTATATGTCTCGCAACGCCTGGTAAACTCAGCGAATCGGGTGAGTTTATTCTTAGGCGAAGTTTATCTTCGTGTTATTTCAAAGCAGTTAAAGGGAAGAAAAGTTCATTATTCGGGGCTAATGGAAAATGCGACTATCATGGGCGCGGTGAACGCGGGGCTTTCGCGTTTTTTTCATTGTAATGTATAGGAGGAATTATGAACGCGACTGAATATGCCAAAAGGGAACTAAATAAATATCTTCGACTGATGACGAACTGCGACGGCGGTATAGCAGTTGAAGCAGGCGACGATACAGATTTGTTCCGCGAGGAATTCATTATAGACGTAAAAGAGGGTAAAGGCGTTATTCGCGCCAACAGGCCGAGGGCGCTTCTCATAGGCGTATACGATTTTCTGCGGCGCTGCGGATGCAGATTTTTAAGGCCGGGCAAGGCGGGAGAGTATGTCCCGAAAAGGAAAATCGAGGAAATAAATGTAAGTGCTTCTGTCAGACCTGCCAACAGACATAGAGGTATAACAATAGAGGGTGCGGTTTCTCTTGAAAACGTTCTCGAAATCATCGAGTGGGCGCCAAAAGCAGGGTTTAACACCTATTTTATACAGTTTATGAACTCGTTCGAGTTTTTTGACAGGTGGTATTCTCATAAGGGTAACGACCTTCTTGCGGCTGAACCTTTCTCCCAGGATAAGAGTCGCGCTTGCGTAAAAGAAATCGTAAAAGCGATAAAAATGCGGGATATGATATACCATGCCGTGGGACACGGCTGGACGGCCGCTTGCCTGGGCCTCGAATGTAACGGTTGGAGCATCGAAAAAGATTCGCTCGACGAAAACAGTCGCTCGATGCTTGCGGAGGTGAACGGAAAGAGGGGCTTTTTCGGCGGTATTCCGCTTAATACGCAGTTATGTTATTCTTCGCCCGCTGTGCGTTCTAAACTTGTCGACAAGGTGGTCGAGTATGCCGAAAATCACAGTGAGGCAGATGTTATTCATTTCTGGCTAGCCGACGGTTTTAACAATGTTTGCGAATGTGAAGAGTGCGCTAAAAAGAGTTTTTCCGATTGGTATGTGATGATTCTCAACGAAATAGACAGGCGTTTTACCGAGAAAAATATTCCCGCAAAAATATGTTTTCTCGTTTATTTCGATTTGTATTGGGCGCCGCAGACTGAGCGCATAGAAAACGAAGACAGATTCATTATGATGTTTGCGCCTATTTTCAGGACTTACACCAGTTCATACAATCGCAGCGAAAAGACTTCCGAACTAAATTATGTAAGAAACAAAATCGAATATCCGCATACGGTTGGGACATATATAAAATTTCTGGAAGATTGGAAAAAAGTTTTTCACGGCGACAGTTTCGATTTTGACTATCATCTTATGTGGGATATAAACCGCGATTTCGGCGGCGAAAGTCTGGCGGAGGTTCTGTTTGACGACATAAGAAGCCTTCATGGCATGGGGCTTAACGGATTTGTGAGTTGTCAGGTACAGCGTGCATTTTATCCGAGCGGACTGGCGTTTTATGTAATGGGTCGCGCGCTTCTTGACGGCGAGACTGATTTCGTTACATTGCGGCGCGAATATTACGACGCCGCTTTCGGCAAAAACGCCAAGTATGCGAGAAAATTTTACGGAATGCTCGAAGAATATCTCCCGTTTGACTATTTTGAGGGCGGTACATTAAATCCCGAGTGCGGAGACCTGTTGCCGAAGTTCGTGAAAGCAAAGGAGCTTCTTACGGAATTATTGACCGAACCCGCTCCCGAAGCGGAGGACGCCGTGCGCGGCGAAAGTATGGACATTCTGCGCTTTGCGGCAGGTAACGTTTTAAGATTTCTGAATGTCATGATTTTAAAATTATGCGGCGCGGATAAAGAAAAAATCGCCGAAGCAGACAAGGATCGCAAAGAATTTTTCAACAGTCGCGAAATGCGGTTCCAGCCTTATGCGGACGGTTTTTACATCAACCTTATAATAGACGGGCTCATAGCGTCCCAGCAGACGGGAATATACGCCTGAACATAATTTTACGTGCTTTTTGAGAGGAGCGAAAATGCTTAAATTACACGGCTATTTTAAAGACGGCGCAATTATACAGCGCGGCAAGCCGATTAACGTAAAGGGCTTTGCGGAAAAAGAGGTCGAATGCGTTTTAAAAGGCGGAGAATATTGTTACGACTTAAAAGTCAATCCCTGCGGCGGGAAATTCCGCACGGAATTTCCCGCCGTCTTCGATACTAAATCAGTATTTACTCTGTCCGTATCCGACGGGACTGAAAGTGTTTCCGTAAATGTGCGTTTCGGCGACGTGTATATGACGGCGGGGCAGTCAAACATGTCCTATGCGCTTTCCGCGACGGAGGATTGCGATAAATATCTTGCGAAGGCTGGGGAAAGCGATATTTCGCTGTTGTGTCTCGAAGAACCCCCGTTTTCGGATACGTCGGAGATTCATCGTCCCGCATATCCTAAGGAAGACTTTATAAGTGATTATGCGTGGAAAAAAGGTTCCGAATGTTCGGATGTTTCGGCGATTGCGGTCATTGCCGCTTCCTTCGTTTCCGAACGCAAAGGTATACCCGTCGGGATTGTGCAGACGGCGATGGGGGGATTAAGCGCAGAGACGTATTGCAGCCGCAAAACTGCGGAAACGGACGCGGATCTCATTGCATTTTTAAAGCGCATGGGAAGGTATTGCACGGCGGAAGATTACAATCATTCGGGTATACGCAATTTTACTCAAATAAGCGGAGTATATAATGAAAAAATAGCTCCTTTGGAAGGAATTTCGTTCGCGGGTATAGTGTGGTATCTCGGAGAAAGTTCATCTTGCGATTTCGAGTATGCGCAGTATTTCTACAGAACTATGCTCTTGATAAAACGCGACTTTGACGCCATGTTCGGAAGGATACCGTTTGTCGCCGTCCATATCGCGCCCGAATATTATCCGTACGGAGACCGATGCGGGTACATGGAGATTAACGAGGCGATAACCCGACTTGAAAAAGATGAAACCGTTACCGCCGTCCCCATTTACGACATAGAGCCAAGGTGGCTCAAAACGGACGGCGAACTATATTATCATCCCATTCATACAGTAAACAAAGCGCCCGTAGCCCAGCGCGTGGCTGACGTGTTGTCGGGAAAACGCAAACGCTATCCGCGTATAGAAAAAGTTATAATTGAAAGCGGAAAGGCAGTATGTATAACATGCGGCGGAAAACTTAAAGGCGATAAACTTAACGGGTTTACGGTGGCAGGGAAAAACGGGAAATATTATCCCGCTTCCGCCGTCGTGCGTTCGGAAAACGAAATAGAAGTTTTCAGCGCGGAAGTAAAAGAACCCGCTTATATAACATATGCTTTTATGCAGTATCAGGACTTCTGCAATGCGGTAACCGAGGACGGCGCGCCGCTCCTTCCGTATCGCTCCGTGGAAGAGGAAATAAACTCGAAATACTGTTTTATTCCCGCTTATACCGTCCGCGGCGCGTCCATGGTTTACGAAAATTGTTTCGGCTGGAATGTGGGGACGTGCCGCAAGGTGCCCGTATGGAAAAAAGGCGAAATTTACGACGCGGGCGATGTTGAGATAAGCATCGGTGAGGACGGGGTGAAATGCCGTTGCGTTCCGCAGGCGGATAAGTATTTCTTTTTCGGATTGTCGCCGGCTTTTTGTCTGTCGGGGCACAGGAATCACGTCGCAGATTACGGGTATTGGACAGTCGAACTTACCGCCGACTCCGATACGGAGTTTATGGGCGTTGTTGTAAGGTCTTATGACGGTGAAGTTTTCAGACCCGACCTTTATAACGGTGCGAAAAAAGCGGAGAGCGTTCTGATAGGAAATGCTCCGACGGTTTTGTCCGTTTGCTGGAAAAACGGTATACGAGGAGACAGCGCTCCGATTAAATTCGGAAAAAAGATACGTAAAAATTTCGTCCAGGCAGAATTCCTTTTCAGGTCCAGGCAAGAAACGACTGTAACCGTCCGCAGTGTAGAGTTGTCGGATAAAAACCGCTCTAAGGGCGGGACTGCGGCAGAAAGAAAATCTTCGCGGAGCGACGCCGTGTTGCCGACTACAGAATAAAAGCGTGTTTGTTTTTTATCAGCCGTATGTCTTAAATTTTATAAAAAATGTTAAAACTTTTATTGCAATTTTTCTTAGGAAATCCGTTTGCCTTAAAAATCAAAAATTTTAAATTTTAAGTATAATTTTAAGTATTTAAAATAAAAAAGCCCGCGCCTCCCGTAAATTTTTTCGGGAGGCGCGGGAGTAATATTTTTTTATTTATATGTAATCTTGTTGACATTTTATTTGACGATTGTTTTTGTATTAAAACAATAATAATTATTGACAGTTAAATAAGGGTTATGATATATTTAATAGCGTTGTAAAAATTATTAAGTTGCGTTAATAATACCGCTCTCACTTTTGACAGGTGATATAATGCGGTTTGAAAAATGAATTTTTCGGTATAAATATCGGTGAGAAAGCCGGTCACAAGAATTTAATAACAGAAGAAAAGTATTAAGGCGAGTATTTTTAAACCATATGTATTAAACAGAGGAACATGTCCTTTGTTCCGTGTTATTTTAATAACCGATAATGAAAAGTAATAATATCTTTTTGCCTATGAGTGGTTCGAGATGGGAGACCTTGCCTGTCTCATCGCTCCGCGCAAACTGATTGTTATCGCAGGAGAAAAAGATCTGATATTCCCGATGAGCGGAGTGGAAAAAAGTTTTGATACCATTCGGCGCATTTACGAAAAGGAAGGCATGCCCGAAAACTGCCGCCTCGTAAAAACTCCGATGGCGCATTGGTGGTGCAAGGATTTGGTCTGGGATGCGATAAAGGAAGAAACCGGGAAAATGAGTTGGTAAGAGCCGGCGGATAATTGCCGCCGTCGGGACTTTTTTACTGAAACGGAGAGATCATAATATGGGTTATACTTCAGAAACGGAAAAAAACCTGAAAAGAACCGTAATAAAAATTTTGTTTACTATCACTGCGGCGATTGTTTCGTCGCTCGCTCTTCATGTTTTCGTTTATCCTTCGGACTTTGTGCCGTTGGGGCTCGAAGCGATAGTTACGATGTTGCAGAAGATTACTGGCATAAACGCAGGCTGGTTCAATATTCTTCTTAATGCGCCGCTTATCATTTACGCGTTTGTAAGGCTTAACAAAAATTATATCATTTATTCGATGATATTTACTGTTATATCTTCCGCGCTTATAATATTTTGGGCGGCTATAGGTTTCCCGCAGTATATTAACGCCAACGAAAGGCTGCTTGCGGCGATTTTTGCGGGGATAATGCTCGGTGTCAGGACGGCTCTGATGCTGAGAATAGGTTCTTCATCCGGCGGCGCCGATATAATAGCTGCGATGATACAGAAAAAATTTCAGTATGTAAACGTGGAAAGGATAATAAGTCTTATCTGTCTCGTAATAATCGGCCTTTCGTACTTTGTTTATCTAGATTTTAATTCTATACTGCTCGCGGTCGTTCAGATGTTTATTTCAGAACGTGCCATAACAATGCTTATGCGCGACACCCGTCATGCGATAGAAGTTAAGATAATAACAAAAACGCCTGAGGCTCTAAGGGACGATATAATAAAAAATCTGCGCCACGGTGCGACTATAGTCGAAAGCAGGGGGATGTTTACCGGCGAAGATAATTCAATGATAATATCCGTCGTTAACGTGGGACAGATTTCAGAACTTTTTAATCTCATGAAAAAATATCCCGATACATTCGTGTATTATACGGAAGTGCACGGTGTAAGGGGAAATTTCAGATGGCTCAAAGACGAAGAAGTCAAATGAATATTAGGATTTATATTAAGTTTTTAAAATTTTGAATCGGATCGGCAAATTAAAAGAAATTTATATTGACCGAGTTATGGTTTTATAACATTATCTTAAATTAGAAAGGGGAATGAGTTCAAATGAAAATATTCTGTATCGGAAACAGTTTCAGCGACGATGCTATTGCACATTTAAGAGGCGTTCTTACGTGTTGCGGAGTGCAGGACCCTGTAGTCGGGGGCATTTATATAGGCGGATGTCCCTTATCTCTGCATGCTCAGAACATTAAAAACAACGAGGCGGCATACGAATATCGGAAATACGATAAAAATGGATATAATAATCTTTCCGGTATCACTGTAAATTATGCGCTCGAAGATGAAAATTGGGACATAATAACGTTACAGCAGTGCAGCAGTTTAAGCGGTGTTGCCGAAAGTTATAACTAAGTAATAAATAAGTTGACCGAAAAAATTTTTTCGGTGCGGAAAGACATCCTTTTATATGGGCACATGACTTGGGAGTACGGAAATTATTGCGAGTGTAAGTCATTTGAAAAATACGATTTCAGCAGAGAAAAAATGTACGCATAGATAACTAACGCAGTGAAGGAAAAGATTGTGTCCGTTAAAAGATTTGGCGGGATAATCACGTGCGGCGCAGAAATAGAGAATGTCAGTGCGGCGGACATTGAAGTGGTCTAACGTGAAGGGCATCATCTGTCGTTCGGAATAGGCCGTTACATAGCGTCACTTGCATTTGCGGGAGTGTTTGCGGGAAAATGCGAACGTTGCGTGTATAACCCCTCCGATTATCCCGAAATTTAAGAGAATGCCGTAAAAGCATAAAAGTGTGTCGTCGCGGCAAAAAAAATCCGTTCGAATAAACTTTGTTAAAATAATAAATTATTATAAAATAAAACAAAAAATAAAACTATCGGCTGAAAATGCTTGTAAAAAATAAATCGTTATGCTATAATATCACCGTTAATCGCTCGACGGTATTTTAGCGATGCCCGAGAGAAAATGTGTATAAATTTCGGGGGTATGGCTCAGTTGGTAGAGCGCCGCGTTCGCAACGCGGAGGCCACGAGTTCGAATCTCGTTACCTCCACCAAAGGCAGGCAAAATCAGGTTTGATTTTGCCTGCTCTTTATATAGCAAAATTATTGAAAAACTTTTGCTAAAAAGGAAGTGTAAACTATTAGAAAAATGTGTACGCTATGTATAATTGTCTTTTTGACATGCCGTTTAAAATACACAAAATAACATAGTAATTATAAAAAAATCAATCTTCACAGAAAATAGTTTAGTGAATCTAAAATGGAATTTTAAGCAACACATAGTGATTGCGTTAAAATACCTTATAAAAGGGTTTTTCGAGTATAAAAAACAAAAAACATATATGGAACGCCGCACAAATAAAAAGTGGTTGTAATATAGAGTAAAAGTATTTTACGAAATAATTTTTTTATCTAATTAAACTGAAATCAGCCTTCAAAGATTTATGGCTATCTGAAAGGAACTGGTGCGACGATAATATTTCAAACATGGAAGATTATTCAATTTTATATGCCGAAACCCTGGTAAATGTGAATTCCTGTTGGTACGTTTGGGAAAGATAAGAAATTTATTAAATAGTAAACATCTAATAAATCAGAATAAATTACTTGAAGATAAAAACAGACAAATTAAATATACTTCACCCTCGACACTCGTTCATGAGTCACAAGTAAAATGTTCGGGATTTATAATACGCACTTGTGGTTGTGTCAATATATAGGGTTTATTATTCTATATAAATATCCATCAGATGAGCTGGTGGATATTTTTTTATAAAAATTTAATTTTTTTGACATCTGCCGTAACTTCCTTATTTGTTTTATATATCTGCCCCGAGTTATAACTTTCTGTTACTATGTCATCTTTATAACTTATGTGAGGAAAGGTTATGGTTAAACCGTTATAAAAAATTCCTACGATTGCATAAATATCTGTTTTATTATAGAGTTTTTAATACTTATAGAGAGAAAGTATTTAAAAATATAAATATATTATAAATATCATGTTAGCTAAATCGGGGAATTTATATTAAAACTTATCATCTTTAAAAGTCGGGAGAAAAACATTTTTTATGGGAAAATTACTGCTGTTTTTCATTTCACTTTTCAAAACTACGGCTCGACGATTTTTTCGAAATCGCTGAGATTTTCCATTTTCGGAGGGTCTGAATATAACGGCCGAGTTTGCTGATGGGGGGGGGTGCTACCTTTTTTGTATTCATTCGGCGTTACGCCGAATACTTTTTTAAACGCGATGGTATAATTTTTCGGGTTTTCCCATCCGAAAGCTGCGGCTACGTCTATTATTTTTTCTTCTCCGAGCATGTTGGCGGAAAGAAGGATTTTGCTTCTCGTATGGCATTCTTTTAAAGTTACGTTATATATTTTTTTGAAAATATTGCAAACATAACTATGAGAATAACCTGTATTTTTTACGATTTCGTCAATAGAAAGATTGACATAATGGAAACTTGTAAGATGAAGATATAAATTGTTCAACCATTGTGGGACATTCTTTCTTATAGAGAGCGTCTTATTGAGAATACAACCGAAAATTTCCGAGACGAGCGCCGTATGCATGGTATCGAGCAGGTCAAAGGTGCTTTCGTCCGGTTCTGATTGAAGATTGAAAACTTCCGACTTTCTTTCTATAAGACCGAGTTCGTCGATGTTCAGGAAAAAGTATTTTTCTTTTTTATTATTCAAAGTTTCCTGAAAAAACTTTTCGCCCATGAGTTTTTTTATCTTATACATTTTGTTTGTGGATATATAAAAATCCCTGTGGAGATAATCTTTAGTCAGCGGTTGTATGGAATGAACGTCGCCGGGACATATAACAATAAAATCGCCTCTTTCCAGTTTTCGCACATTTCCGTTATTGATAATGCTTGCCGCATTCCCTTTAAGAACTATTGTAATTTCGTAAAAGGTGTGTTTATGTAAAATATTGGTGTATGAAAAGACGGATAATTTGGAAAAAGGCGTCGCCTTAATATCATTCTCGCTATAAGTCAACATATCCCACCATATAAAACAAATAATTTTTAATCAAAAAAATTATACCATTTATTGGTCGGGAAAGTCAATAAAAATAATAAATAACGGTGTGTATTGTGTAAAAAACGACTTGCACAAAGGTTTGTATAACATTATTATAAAAGAAAAGGGTGATAAAGGAGAATCGTAAAACATGAAAAATCTTTGGAAAAGGAGTATAGCTATCATGCTTTTTGCTTTTATGTTGACGTCTTCCGTCGGATGTAACGGCGACGATAAAACATCCGGAACGGGGAATTTGCGTCCGTCAGAAGAAAAAAATCAATATGATTTACTTGATATAGGAAATATACATATCGGTATGTGGGTTACTCCTCCTGCGGCCAACAGAACGCAGGAGACGTTTGACACGATGGCCGAGAGCGGCATAAACTTCGTGAACGGGTTCGAATATTTTGAAAGTGATGAAAATCAGATAAGGGAGGCCTTGACATTTGCAAACAACAGCGGGCTGAAATTTTTAGTTGCCGACAGACGCGTTACGGAAGCGATAAATACATACGACACTACTAAAAACGCGCAACTTATAGAAGATGCGATGACCGCTATTGAAAGTTATTATGAATATCCGGCTTATGCTGGACAGCTTCTTATAGACGAGCCCGGGCGGAGCAAATTTGATACTGTGCATGCATTTATAGACGCGTTTACGACGAACTATCCTGGCAAGCAGTGGCATGTTAATATGTTTCCGAGTTATGCGGAGGGCGGCGCAGGCGTGCCGTATCTGCAATATGTAGATGATTGGATGGAGTTGGTAAATCCTAACTACTATTCTTACGATTCATATCCGTTGCTGGTTCCGGACCCCAACAATCCCTTTACTCGCTATGAGATAGAGGATTATTTCTATAATCTCGATGTTCTGCGTTCAAAAACTGCGGAAAAGAAAATACCTTTATGGTCGTTCATTCAGACTTTGGGAATTTCAGGTACGCCCGGGGTTCCCGATAAACGTACTCCTTCAAGAGAAGATATACGCTGGCAGGTCTATGTAAATCTTGCCTTCGGAGTTAAGGGGTTACAGTATTTTTGTTATTGGACGCCGAGCGGCGGAAGCGAATCGTTTACCGACGCAATGATTGCGGCAGACGGGACAAGGACCGAACGTTACGATTATGTCAAAGAGGTCAACACCGAGATACTGAATTTCGGAGAACATCTTTTACAATGCGATTCCAAGGGCATAATCTTAAATGTCGCGAATCCTTCTGATGCCAAATATAAATTGTACGACGACAGTCTTACTTCTTACGGCAAAGTAACCGCGGTAAGCGGAGACGACGCGGTAATAGGATGTTTCCATAATCCTTATACCGGCGAAGACAGTCTGCTTATAGTCCCCACAACCCCCAGAGATAACGCCGAACTTTCGCTTACAATGCAGGACGTTGAAGAAGTTACCGCATATATCGGCGGGCAGGCTCGCGCGTTAAAGACCGAAAACGGCGTTCTTACCCTGAACATCGATGTCGGCGACGGAATTTATATAATATTGTAATCGGAGGTAGAAGATGAAAAAAATATACGGAAAATTATGCGTATTGTTGAGTTTGGTTTTCATGATTGCCGCATTTTCCGCCTGTAACAGAGAGCAGGGCGAACAGGTGCGCGCCGACCAGACACAACTTACTATAGGAGTTTTTGACGGTGGACTCGGTTCCGATTGGATTTATGCCATAAAAGAGGATTTTGAGGCAAAATATGCCGACGTATCATTCGAGGAAGGCAAAAAGGGCGTGCAGTTAAGAGTATCGCCTTCGCGTTCCTTTACGCAGACCGGTATGGAGGGCAATATCGACAGTTTCAGGGAGGAAGTGATATTTGCGGAAGGCGCGAACGCACAGTATTTTGCTTCGAGAGATAAATTTCTCGATATTACCGACGTCGTAACATCGCCGCTTAACTATGATTTTGTCAGAAAACAGACGTCTAACGGCGGGGAGAGCGTTACAATCGAATCGAAGATGTCCGCGACGCAGCAGGATTATTTCTCCGCGATTGGCGACAGATATTATGCGCTTCCCACGGCAGAAACGTATTACTGTATAGTATATGACATAGAACTGTTCGAAGATAACAATCTTTTCTTTGCGCCAGACGGCAGTTTCGTTACCGACGCTTCGGCGACGCGGTCTGACGGCCCCGACGGTAAGGCGGAAACCACATACGATAACGGTCTTCCCGCGACGTACGACCAGTTTTTCGCGCTTTGTCAGAAAATAGTAGATTTGAACAAAAATCTCATACCCGTGATGTGGGGAGGCAACGTCCAGGAATACGTCAGCAGTTTCATGCTGGCGATAGCCGCCGATTATGCGGGAGTTGTTCAGACCGAACTTAACTATAATTATAACGGCACAATGACCGAATACATCACTTCTTTCGACGGAGACGGAAATCCCGTCATATCGACCGACCCGGAAAAATACGTCCCGATAACGGCGCAGAACGGATATGAACTTTATAAACAGCCCGGCCGTTATTACGCGCTGTCGTTTATCGAAAGACTTACGTCGAATACGGCGTATTACAATTATCTTACCGCCACCAGCGCGTCGTTTACGCATAAGGACGCACAAGGTCAGTTTGTCATGTCGAAATATTATTCGTCGATGCAGAGACCCGCGATGCTCATAGACGGAAACTGGTGGCAGAGCGAGGCTAAAAGCGTCTTTAACGAACTCGTCGCCGAAAAAGGCGATTCCGCGTCCGCGCAGAACCGTAAGTTCGGCATAATGCCCATTCCCAAAGTAACGGCAGAGGCTGGCGATTATACTTTGCTTGAAAATACGGGTTACATCGGCTTTATAAACGGAAACATCGATTCTTCAAAAATAGACCTTGCGAAAGCGTTTATGCAATATTGCTATACCGACAAAGCGCTCATAGAGTATACAAAGACTACGAATATCTGCCGCCCCGTGTCATACGAGATGGGCGACGCATACGATGAACTCAGTTCCTGGGGCAAAACTATGGTCGACCTGCATCAGAACGCAGACTTTGCGTATCAGGATTCGAGCAGTACCATAATGCAGAATTACAGTACTGACCTTTGGTACTCGCCGAGATTGTGGTATTCAGTAGTAAACGGAAAGACTTACACTTATCCGACCACGGCTATGATAAACGATTCGGTAAGCGCAAAGGATTACTTCAACGGACTTAGTGCATACTGGACGGAAAGCGTATGGAAGAATAAATTTCAGAATGTTTGATTAAAGACGGTAAATTGCATGAATTCGGAAAAAATAAGGCGCTTGCTTTCCAAACGCCGTACGAAAGACCTTATATTCTACTGTTTGTTGTTGGCTTTCCCGATTTTGCAGTTCTGCATTTTTTATTTGGGTGTCAACTTCAATTCCATACTTCTGGCGTTTAAAACCTATGAGGGGAATGACGTTTATACGTGGGGAGGTACGGTCAACTTTGCCACGCTCTTTGAAAGTTTTTCTCTGCTTACGGTTTACCGCGTTTCGGTTATAAATTCTTTGAAACTTTTTTTCATAGGTACGCTGACGGGACTGGTTTGCGGTTTGCTTTTTTCCTACTACATATATAAAAAGGCGTTCATGCGCAATTTCTTCAAGATTTTGCTGTTTCTGCCGAGCATAATACCTACCATCGCGCTGGTTTTGATGTTTAAACAAATAGCGGACGGCGCGATTCCCGCCCTTATGATGTCTTTGGGCATCACTGCAAAAGGACTCCTTGCCAATCCCGACACTACTTTCGGAACTATAATTTTCTATAACGTGTGGGTTGGATTCGGAGTGTCGGTACTTCTTTATGTCGGCGCCATGGAAAAGATTTCCGAGGGCGTAGTCGAAGCGGCGCGGCTGGACGGAACGCGTTATTTTCAGGAGTTTGTATATATTACCGTTCCGTTAGTATGGGACACAATGTCTACATTTATCATTGTTGCGGTGGGCGGAATATTCGTCAATCAGGCCAATATTTACGCTTTCTATTCGGACGGTGCCGAGGAATATGTTTTCACGATAGGTTATTACCTCTATAAGGAAACGGTAAAGACCGGTGCCGCTGCCGACTATCCTATACTCTCGGCATTCGGAATACTCCTTTCGCTTGTAACCATTCCGCTCGTGTATGCGGTAAAGTATCTGCTCGGAAGATTCGGACCAACGACCGAGGAAAGGAGGCGTAAAGTTGAAGAATAACAGTAAGATAAAGGGAAATTTCAACTTTGTTACTATCCTGGTATTCGCGCTCCTGGTTTTGTATGCGCTTACGCTGTTCATACCGTTTTTCTGGGCGCTGATGACGTCATTTAAGGGCAATCTGGATTATCTCGGCAATCAATTGGGTTTCCCGTCTAAATGGCATTTCGAAAACATAATAACCGCGCTAAATTATTTCTATGTGCCTATAAATACGGGCTCGGACATTAAGACTTACTATATCGAAAGCATGCTTTTGTTTTCGCTTTTGTATTCGGTGGGCAGTTCGTTTTTCGCGACACTTACCGCATGTATAGCGGCTTATGCCACGGCAAGATTCGATTTCAAATTCAATAAAGTGGTGTACGGTATAGTCGTTGTTACGATGACCCTTCCAATAGTCGGAAATCTTCCTTCCGAGCTGCAATTTTTAAAGGCATTCGGAATGTACGACAGTATATGGGGTATGTGGATATGTAAGGCTAATTTTCTCGGGCTTTACTATCTGGTGTTCTATGCGTCGTTTCGCAGCGTGCCGAAAGATTATTCGGAAGCGGCGTATATCGATGGCGCATCCAATTTCAGGGTGATGGCTTCTGTCATTCTGCCGCTTGTCGCGAGTACTTTTATGACGGTTATGCTGATAAGGTTCGTGGAATTCTGGAACGATTATACGGTTACTCTTACATATATGCCGTCGATACCTACTCTCGCGTACGGGCTTTATGCTTACAGTTTTTCCACCGTTCCCGAAATAAGCAATACGCCTATGAGGCTGGCGGGATGTTTTATTCTGATAATTCCGATTCTGATAGTTTTTATTGCGGGGCATAAACGACTTATGGGGAATATCTCCATGGGCGGTATAAAAGAATAAATTAAAAAAATATTAAAGGAGGAAATTTATGAAAAGGAAAGGTATTTTCTCGTTTGCAACATTCGTGCTGGTTTTTGCGCTTATTTGCGGAACCATGACGGCTTGCGGCGGCGGAGAAACAAAATTTCAGTTAAACGAAACTGAAATCGAAATGGAACAGTACGAGGAATATACTCTTACTGCCAATAAGGAGGGGGAAATCGTCTGGACTTCTTCCGACCCGAGGACGGTAAGAGTCGAAAACGGCAAACTTACTTCTCTGAAACTCGGAGACGCCGTAATTACGGCTACACTCGGCGAGGAGACGGCGGAATGTGAGGTTACGGTCAAGGCTTCTTCAAAAGGAAGGGCTATAAGCGTGAGCAGCGATTCACTGACTATACCCATCGGCGGTACCGAAGTAATAACCGCTCAGTTAAAGGAAAACGGGGCGGCAATAGAGGCGACCTTAAACTGGACTTCCGACAATCCGTCGGTTGCAAGTGTAAATAACGGCACGATAACCGGTATTGCGAGCGGTACTGCTACAATAACCATTTCAACGACTTATAAAGGGCAGGCTCTTTCTAAAACAGTTGCAGTAACCTGTATCGATGACAGACACGCTGCCGCCGAAATGGGGCTTGCGGCAGATACCGACGGGACTTATGCGAAGTATACGGGAGACGTTACAGAACTCGGCTTTGCGGCGGGAACGGAAGTTTACGAATGGACGAGCGCGACAAAAGAGGGCTCGGCCTTATGGGCAAAAAATTCCGATATCGGCATATATGAAAGATTTATAGTCGATATTATGTTCGAAAGCGGAAACGAAAGGAATATAACAGTAAATAACGCGGGTGAGCAGACAACGGGCTGCGGCGGTGTCGTCGGAACGAGAATAAGTTCTATACTATATTATAACCTGGATGGCACAATAGCCACTAGCCTTGCACCCGAAACGGTATACACGTTAGTTGTCGACCTTCGCAAGGGCGGCGATGCGGCGGACGAGAGCGGAATAATGTTCGAGGTTCCCATGACGGCGTATATTGCAAATGCAATGCTCAGCTCTAACGAATATTACCTCGCAAATTACAGTCATGCGGTTCCCGCCGAACCTGTAACAGAGGGACTGTATATGGCGGTACTCGAAGTCGCTCAAGGCGCCGCGTTTACCGAACTTTCGGGAAAAGAAACGGAAGGAGATTATGCGGGATTGTATAAGGTTCCGTATATGAGCGATATATGGGGAGGAAGGCTCGGAGTCGCGAACAGCGATATGATAGGATATCAGGGTCTTCCCGCTCTTCATGTTAAATATCGCGAATACGATTATTACGGATTCGACGTTGTGTTTGGCGCGGCAGTGCCCGACCTTACCGTATGGACGGGAGGATATGCGATATTTATAAGAGGCGGAGTGATTTCTGCAGAAGGCGGCAATACGGTAAGACCCGACGATATTTACATTTATGACAATCAGGGTATTGACGTTACCGGTCAGGCACTAGAATCGGGAGAAAGATATACTTTCAAGATTCGTATTCAGAAAGACAATACGGACAACGCGGCTTTCGGTATAGGAGTGCCGGCAGATCCCGACGCGCCAACAGTTTACTTCTATATAGGCAATCCGTATTTTCTGAAAAACAGTTAAAATTACATTTGGTTTTTTGTAAATCCGTGCCCGATAGAAATCGGGCACGGAAAAATAAGGAGGAAATAAATGAAAAGAAAAAGTTATTTGTCGCCGTCCTTTTCGGTTGAGTTTTTCAAAAAGGACATAATTCTTGCTTCCGAGACGGATAATTACGGCGAATGGATTTGGGGTGATAATGCAGGGAGGGTGCGCTATGAATAAAGCAAAACGTATAAGCACATTTATTATATTGTCGATGTTGTTTATCGCTTCCATGTGCGCATTTTTGTTTTACGGGATTTCGGGTGTTGACGCGCTTTCCGAAAACGGCAAACCCGAAATAGAGATGATAGACGGAGCATCAGTTCGTAACGACACGGAAAAAAGCGGTCTAAGGTTTTCCGCGCTTATAAACGACGGTTATTTTCAAAGCGGTACCACGCTGAAAGACGGTTTCAGCGCGGGCATGCTGATAATAGACACAGACAGTTATGATGAAAGCATTGCGCTTACTCACGAGTCCAAGGAAAGCAATTATGCGGGAAGAGTACTGGAAGTGGCGGCGCAGGTGTTCGATTCGAATTCTGATTATTCGGTCGATGGACAGACGGTTTTTAACGCAGTGGTAACAAACATACCCGATAACGCTTACGGAAGCGGTCTCTCGCTGACTGCACGGGCATATGTGTATGACGGAACGGATTATATATACTCGGAACAGGTGGTTTCGCGTTGCGTCGCGGAGGTGGCAAGTATTGCGCTCGCCAGCGGCGAGCCCGATGAAAACGGGATTTTATGCGGCTATGTAGATGCGGCGGCTGGCGACTTTACGGTAGACGGAGATGCCGGGGAAACGGTTTCTTTGACTTTGCAGGTTGGTGAAAATGTGGCTCCCGTGGCTTCGCCTTCATATCTTACCGTTGCGCTTGTGAGTGCGGATGAAGAAAAAGTCAGCGTTGCGGATGGAAAAATTTCTGCCGTTGCGCCGAGTGCGGAACCCGTAACGGTTACGGCATCTCTCGGAAGCAAGGTGAAAACCATAAATGTTACCTGTACTCCCGCGCCCATTACCAAAGGATTATATATTGCGAGACTTGAAGGCGTAGGTAACGGAGAAACCTTCACGGAACTTTCCGATAAAGAGGCTGACGGCGATTATGCGGGATTTTATAAAGTATCTTATATGGCCGATATATGGGGAGAAAGAATAGGAATTGCAGACGGCGATATGCAAGGTTATCAGGGAGTGGCGGCGCTTCATTTTAAATACCGCACATACGATTATTACGGATTCGATGTTGTGTTTGGCGCGGCAGTGCCTAACCTCACCGTCTGGACGGGCGGATATGCGATATTTATCAACGGCGGCGTGATTTCTGCGCAGGGTGCCACGGCTCAGCCGGACGACATTTATATTTTTGACGAGCACGGAAATGATATAACGGGACAGGCGCTTCAGACGGGTGTAAAATATACGTTTAAGATCCGTATTCAGAAAGACGATACGGGTAACGCGTCGTTCGGTCTGGCGGTTCCCGGCGCGGCAACAGATTATTTCTATATCGGCAATCCGTATTTTCTTAAAAACAGTTGAGAGGAAGTTTGCTTAAAGTTTCTTTCGCTGAATTAAAGAAATTCTTATAAAATTTATTTAATTATTTTTTCTGTCAGGCGGCGGCGCGGTAAATCGCGCCGCCGCCTGAAATTTTTTGCCGGCTCGAAGAATATGACGAAAATGTTTATTGACAGAGAGGAAAAGAATATGATAAAATAAGTTTGCCGAAAGGTGAATTATGGCTAACGTTAATATGAAATGCCCCAATTGCGGGGCGGTTCTCAAAGTTAAAGACGACTGTTTCGTATGCGACTATTGCGGGGCGATAATCGTAAGCATGGCGGATATCGGCTGTGCCGCGGATTTTACCTCGCTCGAAGCTTTTAAAAAGCGTATAGACGGGACGAAAAAGACTTTTATTTTACATATTGACGTCGATAAAGATAAATATATCGATGATATGATAATAAAAGGCAAACTGAAACTTGCCGAAAGTTATCTTAAAGACGGAAAATTTTACAGAGTATCGGAATCACTTAAAGGCGTTCCCGATACGTCATTTGCCGTTCAGAGACTGCTTTTTTTGGCCGAGGCGGGCGCAAAGGACGAGTTACAGCTTTTTGCGGCATATTCGGGCGATATAACCGCATTTAAGCATTATAATGCGCTCGTTAAGTCCTGCGGTGATGAAAACAGGCGGATTTACGAACATATAGCACGGCAATGCGCGGAAAATAAGAAAATCAATGCTCAAATAGAAAAGGGAAAAGAGCTTATAAATCTCAATATGCCAAAAGAGGCGCTTTCCTATGCTATGGAAATGAGAAATAAATATCCATATTACGCGCGAGCTTGGGAACTTCTCATCATGGCAAAATGCGTGTCGGACGAAAAATACGACCCCTCGGAGGACTTGGGCTTTTTTATGGCGTGTCCTGATGCGGAGCCCGCCATTACGGGAGGGGAGGTCGATTATTATGGCACGCCTAAAAACGTTTCGCCCATAATCTATGAGCGTTGCAGGAAAATAAAGTCAAAAAAATATGAACGGAAAAAGGTAACTTACAAGTATCTTATCACACCCTTGTCCGTTCTTTTATTTTTGTTTTTAATGTTGGGATTCTGGAAAATTTTAGAGGCGATATTGGGCTAAACTTCGGCAATATGTCGGATTTGCCCGTTGAAATACGGAGGAAAGGAAAATGGAAACAAGGCAGTACGTATATGATTTTGAAAAAGCAGGGTTCGGAATGTTCGTGCATTTCGGACTTTACAGCGTGCTCGGGAAAGGCGAGTGGGCTCTCTCTTTTTTAAAAGGCAAAAAAAGAGAAGATTATTTTAAATTGCCCGCCAAATTTAAAGTCAGCAAGAATTGGGCAAAAAATCTCGTTTTAACCGCAAAAAGGGCGGGCTGTAAATATATAACTTTAACCACTCGCCATCA
Organism: uncultured Clostridia bacterium; assembly: GCA_944367535.1. Classification (GTDB taxonomy): domain Bacteria; phylum Bacillota; class Clostridia; order Christensenellales; family Borkfalkiaceae; genus UBA1259. The sequence goes on along the minus strand of CALVWQ010000016.1, from coordinate 3,993 downwards.
CGACGGATTTTCTCTTTACGATGCGGCGGGTCTGAACGATTTCGACGCGCCTCATTCGGCAGCGGGGAGAGACCTTGTCCGTGAGTTCGTGGATGCATGTAACGATGCAGGCATAGTGCCGTTTTTCTATCACACTCTGCTCGATTGGTATAACGAAGATTTTGAAAAAGATTTTCCGAAATATATCGATTATCTCGTCAAGAGTATAGAGATACTTTGTACGCGTTACGGAAAAATAGGCGGACTGTGGTTTGACGGAATGTGGAGTAAGCCTAATGAAAACTGGCAGGAGGACAGAATTTATTCCACGATAAGAAAATATCAGCCCGAAGCCATGATTATAAATAATACCGGACTTTCAGAACTCGGAAAAGTGGGGCATAAAGAAATAGACAGCGTAACTTTTGAAAGGGGTAAACCCGCATATGTCGATAATTCCGACAGGCATCGTGCGGGCGAGATGTGTCAGATACTCAATTCGCATTGGGGATACGCCAAGAACGACGTGAGTTATAAATCGGTTCCCGAAATAATAGGCGACCTCGTGGATTGCAGAAAATACGGCTGCAATTTTCTTCTGAACGTAGGACCGAAAGGGGACGGAACGCTAAAAAAGATAGATAGCGGTATTTTTGAGGAAGTGGGCAAATGGATTCGTTACAATAAAAACGTAATTTACGATATTAAGCCCTGCGATATAAAGGCGGAAAACGCGGATATAGTGCAAGCGGGTGAGTATTACTATGCTATCGTAAAGAACGTGTCCATGTCTGCCGACCCCAACGTTCAGCGCTGGCAGGAAAATGCCAAGATAAAAATCGACGCGCCCGTAGCGGACGCGGTATGGTTGGATAACGGCAGAAAAGTGCCTTTTAAAAACGGTGAATTTATTGTGGTGCCTTTTGAATACGGCACCGATATGAGTGTAAGGATTATTAAATTCAGATTAAAATAAAATTTTATTTGTTGCGGCGCGGGAAAACACACCTGCGCTGCTGTTTTTTTAAGATATTATCGATTTTTGTCGACAGCCGAATAGTTTTTGAAAAAAATATTTATATTTAATCTTATTTTAACTAAATTATGGTAAAATCAATCAGAAAACTATGTATTAGACGGGTTTTTTATGAATAAAAATAAAAAATATATAAAAAAAAGACACAGGTTGTGTTTTAAGCTGGCAAGACCTATCGCTTGGATTATAGCCAAAAAATACGGACTAAAATATAAAAAATTTCCCCTTAAAAAAGGCGAATCGTATTTTATTTTGGGAAATCACCAGACAGCGCTTGACCCGGTTTTTGTATGCCTTTCTTTCGATACGCCGGTCTATATAGTCGCGAGCGATACGCTTTTTAATTCTTCGTTGCCTTCTAAAATGTTAAGATACTGTTTTGCACCGATTAAAAAACGTAAAGGCGGTGCGGATATCGAATGTATCCGCAACTGCATGAAGGTTGCAAAAGAGGGCGGCAGCGTCGCGTTGTTTCCCGAGGGTAACAGAGCTTGGGCGGATTTTCAGATATATATCGACCCCGCTGTATGTAAACTCATAAGGCTTTTAAAACTTCCGGTCGCGCTTTACGATTTCCGCGGCGGTTACGGCGTCAGTCCGCGTTGGTCGGCAGAATTAAGAAAAGGACCGTTTACGGGCGAAGTTGCCGAGGTTCTTACAACGGATATGATTGACGCCATGAACGACGACGAACTTTACCGCAAAATCCTTTCCGTCTTGCGCGTTATAGACTCGGAAAGCGGAAACCTCTACAAGGCGAAAGCGCGCGCCGAATATCTGGAAAGGGAACTCTTTATATGTCCAAAATGCGGAGGAGTCTCCACCTTGTCTTCCGAAGGACATTTCATAAACTGCAAAAGATGCGGGCTTTCCGTAGAATACCGCGAGAATTTGACGCTCGCTTCTGCCGATAAGGAGTTTAAGTTCTCGCGGCTCGTGGAATGGTATGCTTTTCAGCTTGAAAAGATCAAAACGTTCAGCATTTATAAGGGAAAGTCGGATTTTGTACTTTACAGCGACGAAAACGTAAAAATTTACGATAAAACTTACAATAAAAACATATTATTGTGTAAAGGCAGAATGACGCTCGACGGTGTTTTTCTCAAAGTCGGCGCCATGCGTATAGCGTTAGACGATATAGAAGGCGCTTCCGTCGTCGGGGGAGGAAAACTGCTCATTAATACAATCTCCGACAAATCATATAAAATCTGCGGAGAAAAACGTCTTAATGTACTGAAATATATTTTGACTTTCAACGTCTTAAAAGAAAAACCATTGGAGGATAAATATTATGGGCTCGAACTTTGAATCTTTCGGCGACCACATTGTGTGGGATTTGCTGATACAGTTCTTTATTCTGGTCGCCGCGTTGCTTCTCGGAAATATCGTGCGCAGGAAGGTTCCTTTTATGCGCAAAAGCCTTATGCCCACCGCGCTTATCGGCGGAATATTCCTGCTTATATTTAAGGTGATACCCGGCTGTAAGGACCTTATAAATCTCGGAGTGATGGAGATTATTACATATCACAGTCTTGCGCTCGGATTCATTGCGCTTGCTCTGAAAAAGGGTAAAAAAGACAAGACTGAACAGCGCAGTTCCACGAAAGTGATATTGGAAACGGGAGTTTTGCAGGGCGCGGTCTATGTCGTGCAGGCGATAGTAGGGCTCGCGGTTACGATACTTCTTGCTGTGCTTCTTGCCGACGGATTTTTCGCGGGCGGCGGAGTACTTCTCGCGCTCGGTTTCGGGCAGGGTACGGGGCAGGCTTTGAACTACGGTAAAATCTTTGAAAGTGATTACGGTTTTGCGGGCGGCACGACTTTCGGTGTTACGATAGCGACCGTAGGCTTTTTTGTCGCCTCCGTCGTAGGAGTCGTGTATATGAATATTCTCCGCAAAAAGGGTAAACTCACCATAAGGTCGCGCGACGATAAGATACACGAGTCGCTGTCGGACTATGTTTCGGAAAACGAAATCCCGAATACAGAATCGGTGGACAAACTGACTATAAACCTTTGTCTCGTGGCGCTCGTTTACGGCATAGTTTACGCGATCATGAGGCTTATCAACGTCAATCTCGTATGGGGCTTTAACTTCCTCCTCGGTGTTCTTATCGCGGTACTTGTGAGGCTTACATTGAATTTCTTGCAGAAAAAGAAAGTCATTCATCGCGACCTGACAAACAATTATCTTCTCGACAGGACGAGCGGTTTTTGTTTCGATTTCATGATTATAGCGGGAGTCGCGGCGATAGACCTCGACGCGCTGTCCTCGATGTGGTGGCAACTTCTTATCATCTGCACGCTCGGCACGGTCGTAACTTTCATTTATATAAGGCTTGCGAGCAATCACCTTTATAAAGGTTATGAACAGGAGGCGTTCTTCTCGCTGTTCGGCATGCTGACGGGCACTGCGAGCAACGGTATGATACTTCTCCGTGAAATAGACCCGATGTACGAAACTCCCGCCTCCACCAACCTCGTGCTTTCGGGACTGCCCGCGATTGTGTTCGGAGGAGGACTGCTTCTCTTGCTCGGATATTGTCCGATAGGACTTAAAGAGTCGATAATTTCTCTTATTATACTTTGCGTCGCGTTTATCGTTTTCACAATTATTCTTTTCAGGACGAAAATCTTCCGCCGCAAGGTAAAAGCGACGGCGGAAACGGACGGCGCATGTTCAGATGTTTCGGCTTCCGAAGGCGGCGTCTCGTGCGCCGCGTCGGACGAGGCGGATAGCGGGGAGGATAAAATATAATACACCCTAATAGAAAATAAAGTCCGATATGTTGATTGATGGGGCCGTCGGTAAGTATATGACCGCTGCAGGGCGATACGGGCATGAAAACACGATGGTGAAAAATATCAAAACAAAAAAAGAGTTTGCGTCTGCAAACTCTTTTTGTTGTGTAAACAATAAACCCCCAGATAGTCTGGGGGTCCAGTAAAGGTTTACCGTTGAGAAAAATCCTCCGTTT
>CALVWQ010000015.1 GCA_944367535.1 uncultured Clostridia bacterium | reverse complement strand
CATTGCCGCCATACCACTTTTTTGACGACGACTGACCAAGTTAGTTTCGAGGACGCACTCCTGCAAAAAGAATATGAAGAATACCTCGGAATGCGCAGTTCGCTCGGCAGAACCAAACCGGTTAACCTCATGGATATAGCCACAATAGCGGCAAAGTATTTAAAAAAGGCGGGAAAACTCGATAAACTCGACGAGTCGGAAGAAATTAACGCCTGCACCGTAAAGATAGAGGTTGAGGCGGACGGAAAAAAAGAACCGTGGCTGCTGTTATTTAAAAACGAAACACATAATCATCCCACGGAAATAGAGCCGTTCGGCGGCGCAGCGACCTGTATAGGCGGCGCGATAAGAGACCCGCTTTCGGGCAGAGCGTACGTTTACGGCGCGATGCGCGTTACGGGCGCGGCCGACCCGCTCGCGCCCGTCGAAAATACTCTCGAAGGCAAACTTCCGCAGCGCAAGATCGTAACAACCGCCGCGGCGGGATATTCTTCTTACGGTAACCAGATAGGGCTTGCCACGGGCATTGTCGACGAAATATATCACTCGGGATACGCCGCAAAAAGAATGGAAATCGGCGCGGTTATAGCCGCCGCCCCCGCGGCAAACGTTTTAAGACAACGCCCCGAAGCGGGAGACAAGATAATTCTTCTCGGCGGCAGAACGGGGAGAGACGGCTGCGGCGGCGCGACGGGTTCGTCCAAGTCTCACACCGTTTCTTCGCTCGAAACATGCGGCGCGGAAGTACAGAAAGGCAACGCCCCCGAAGAAAGAAAATTGCAGAGGCTTTTCCGCAATCCGATTGCATCTGGCATGATAAAGCGCTGTAACGATTTCGGTGCGGGCGGCGTTTCGGTCGCGATAGGAGAGCTCGCCGACGGAATAGACGTCGATCTCAACGCAGTGCCGAAGAAATACGACGGGCTCGACGGTACGGAACTCGCCATAAGCGAATCGCAGGAGAGAATGGCGGTGGTCGTATCCGCTCCCGAGGCGGAAAAATTCATAGCGCTCGCGGAACAGGAAAACCTCGAAGCCACGGTCGTCGCGGAGGTTAAATGCGAGCCGAGACTCACCATGCGCTGGAACGGCAGAAAGATTGCGGACGTTTCCCGTGAATTCTTAAACTCCAACGGCGCGGAAAAACATATTAATATAAAGACGGCAAAATGTCTGCCGTTTTCAAAGAATATAAACGGTAACTTTACGGAGGAGTACGAAAAACTCCTCTCCGACCTCAACGGCTGTTCGAAGCGCGGTTTGGCTGAGAGATTCGATTCCACGATAGGCGCGGGCACAGTTTTAATGCCGTTCGGCGGAAAGTATCAGAGGACGCCCGCTCAGGCAATGGTTCAGAAAATTTCCATGGAAAGGGCTTACACCGACGACTGTTCGTTTATGGCTTGGGGATTTAATCCCTATATTTGCGAAAAAAGTCCCTATCACGGCGCATACCTTTCGGTCGTCGATTCGGTATCCAAACTCGTGGCGAGCGGCGCGGAATTTAAGGACGTTTACCTTACTTTCCAGGAATATTTCGAGCGCCCGGGGAAAGACCCCGAACGCTGGGGAAAGCCTCTTGCTGCACTTCTCGGGGCGCTTAAAGCGCAAAAGGACCTCGGTATCGCCGCGATCGGCGGAAAAGATTCGATGAGCGGTACTTTTGAAAAACTTTCCGTTCCGCCAACGCTCGTGTCGTTCGCCGTTACCACGGGAAAGGTGTCGGACGTCGTATCGCCAGAGTATAAAGGGGCGGGGCACAGGCTTGCGCTCGTCGCTCCCGAATACGACGAAAGCGGGCTTCCCGTAGCAGAATCTTTAATAAAGTGTTTTGAAAAAATTACAACTCTCGTAAGGAGCGGAAACGCCTTTTCCGTCGTCGCGATTGGCTACGGCGGTATTGCCGAGGCAGTGTTCAAATCGTGTATCGGAAACGGTTTCGGGGCGGAATTCTGCGATAATCTTACCGTCGAAGAACTGTTTTCCTATCGGTACGGTTCTTTCGTCGTCGAGACGAGAAAAGATTGCGGCGAGGGCATGACGATTGGCAGAACTTGCGATAAAAAATATCTTTCACTCGGCAAAGAGGGCATATCGCTTGACAAACTTCAAAAAATTTACGAAAATAAATTAGAGAGCGTTTTCCCGTGCAATATCGTGCAGCGCGAAGGAAAACCCGAAAATCTCGCATATGTTTCCGAAACTCCCTATTTTGCGGCGGTAAAGGTCGCAAAGCCGCGCGTGTTAATTCCCGTTTTTCCCGGGACCAACTGCGAGTACGATTCGGCGCGCGCCGTTACCGACGCGGGCGCGGAAGCGGATATATTCGTCATAAATAACCTTACGGCTTCGGGAGTTTCGCGGAGCGTGGAGAAATTTGCGGAAAAAATATCGCAGTCGCAGATTATATTTATCCCCGGCGGATTCTCGGGCGGAGACGAACCCGACGGTTCGGGTAAATTCATAACGGCGTTTTTCAGAAATGCCGCCATAAAAGAAAAAGTTACGGAACTTCTTACCCGTCGCGACGGATTGATGTGCGGTATATGCAACGGCTTTCAGGCGCTCATAAAGCTGGGGCTCGTTCCGTACGGCAAGATTACGGACGCTTCGGAAAACTCGCCCACGCTGACCTTTAATGCCATAGCGAGACATCAATCCAAAATCGTGGCGACGCGGGTTGTGTCGGACAAGTCCCCGTGGCTTAAAGGGGTGCATGTCGGCGACATAATAAAAGTCCCGATATCGCACGGCGAGGGGAGATTCGTTGCCGACGAAGAACTTATAAAACAACTCGCCGCAAATGGTCAGATTGCGACGCAGTACGTAGATATCGACGGCAATGCTTCATACGACGTGCAGTATAATCCCAACGGCTCCGCATGGGCAATAGAGGGAATACTCTCTCCCTGCGGCAGAGTAATAGGAAAAATGGGGCATTCGGAGCGCGTCGGAAAAGGACTTTACAAAAACGTCGCGGGTAATTACGACCTTAAACTGTTCGAATCCGCTGTAAAGTATTTTAAGTAAAAAGGGGATAGGATATGGCTTTTCTTTCGGATATCGAAATCGCACGGCAATGTAACATGCTGCCCGCTGCGGCAGTTGCCGAAAAGGCGGGAATAGACGAAAAATATCTGGAAAGTTACGGCAGATACAAGGCCAAAATAGACCTCTCGTGTCTCGGCGACGCGATAAAAGCGGGAAAGGAGGACGGAAAACTCGTGCTCGTAACCGCAATATCCCCGACGCCCGCGGGAGAGGGCAAGACCACGACTACGATAGGGCTTGCCGACGGGCTTTCGAGAATAGGCAAGAAAGTTACGGTCGCGCTCAGGGAACCGTCATTGGGACCCGTTTTCGGGGTAAAGGGCGGCGCGGCGGGCGGCGGATATGCGCAGGTCGTGCCCATGGAAGACATCAATCTTCATTTTACGGGCGATTTTCATGCGATAGGCGCGGCAAACAATCTTCTCGCCGCCATGATAGACAATCATATTCATCAGGGTAACGAGGCGGATATCGACCCCCTCACCGTAACTTGGCGCAGATGCGTCGATATGAACGACCGTCAGCTAAGAAACATTGTGGACGGACTGGGCGGCAAATCAAACGGGTTCCCGCGCGAAGACGGTTTCGACATAACGGTCGCGAGCGAAGTGATGGCGGTTTTGTGCCTTTCGCGTTCGTTAAAAGACCTTAAAGAAAGACTTTCCCGCATAGTGATAGGTTACGACAGGAGCGGCAATCCCGTTACCTGCGGCAGGTTGAAGGCGGCGGGGGCGATGTGCGCTCTCTTAAAAGAAGCCTTAAAGCCCAATCTCGTTCAGACTCTCGAAGGCACGCCCGCATTGGTGCACGGCGGACCTTTTGCTAACATTGCGCACGGCTGCAATTCCGTGCTCGCGACCGAGACCGCACTCAAACTCGGGGAATATACGGTTACCGAAGCGGGCTTCGGCGCCGACCTCGGCGCGGAAAAATTTCTCGACATCAAATGCCGCGTCGCAGGGTTAAAACCTTCGGCAGTGGTTGTAGTGGCGACGGTGCGCGCTCTTAAAATGCACGGCGGCACGGCAAAAGAAATGCTCGGAAAAGAGGATTTAAAAACCCTCGCGGCAGGCATACCCAATCTTATGAGGCATGTTTCAAATATAAAGAACGTCTATAAACTTCCGTGCGTTGTGGCGGTAAACCGCTTCCCGACCGATACGGACGCGGAAGTCGGATATGTACAATCGCGTCTTTCGGAACTCGGCGTCAAGGCGGTCATGTCTACCGTCTGGGCGGACGGAGGAAAGGGCGGAGAGGCGCTCGCGCGCGAGGTGGTGAGGTTATGCGAAGAGGAAAAGGGAGATTTTACTTTCGCATATCCGCTCGATATGAGCATAGAAGAAAAAATAGACGCCGTGGCGAGAAAGATTTACGGCGGTAAAGGCGCGGTGTTCACAACTGCGGCGAAAAAGCAGGCGGAAAAACTTGCCCGACTCGGTTTCGGGGACTTGCCCGTCTGTATAGCGAAAACGCAGTACAGTTTTTCGGACGACCCAAAAAAACTCGGTGCGCCCGAAAACTTCGAAATCACGGTGAGAAGCCTTAAAGTATCTGCGGGCGCGGGGTTTGTCGTCGCGCTCACTGGTGATATTATGACCATGCCGGGGCTCCCAAAATCGCCCGCGGCGGAGCGCATTGATGTGGACGAAAACGGCGTGATTTCGGGGCTTTTCTGAAAGCAGAATATCATTTGTCTTGAAATAAGGAGAAAAAGAATGGCAAAATACATAAACGAACCTTCGCATACTTTTAATGAATATCTTCTTATACCCGGATATTCTTCCGCGCAGGCAATACCTTCGAACGTCAGCCTGAAAACTCCGCTCGTGAAGTTTAAAAAAGGCGAAGAACCTGCAATCAGCATGAATATCCCCATGGTATCGGCTATAATGCAGTCGGTTTCGGGCGATAAACTCGCCATTGCTCTCGCAAAGGAAGGCGGCGTGTCTTTCATCTACGGCTCGCAGTCCATAGAGGACGAAGCCGCCATGGTCGCGCGCGCCAAGAATTATAAGGCGGGGTTTGTCAAGAGCGACTCGAATATTTCTCCCGAAGATACGCTTGCCGACATAATAGAACTGAAAGAACGCACGGGACATTCGACTGTCGCCGTAACGGAGGACGGCACGGCGGAAGGAAAACTCCTCGGCATAGTAACGAGCAGGGATTACAGGGTGAGCCGAATGAGCCCCGACCTGAAAGTGAAGGAGTTTATGACTCCTTTCTCCAAACTGATAACCGCGCCAGAGGGCATAACGCTCAAAGAAGCTAACGATATAATCTGGGATAACAAACTAAATTCTCTTCCCATAATAAACGACGAACAGAAACTGTGCTATTTCGTTTTCAGAAAGGACTACGATTCGCATAAACAAAACCCCAACGAACTGCTCGACGGGAAAAAGCGCTACGTCATCGGAGCGGGTATCAACACGCGCGATTATAAGGAGCGCGTTCCCGCGCTTATCGAGGCTGGCGCGGACGTATTATGTATCGACTCGTCCGAAGGTTTTTCCGAATGGCAGAAACTTACGCTTGACTGGATAAGAAAGGAGTACGGCGACAGCGTGAAAGTGGGCGCGGGCAACGTCGTCGACGCGGACGGTTTCAGATTTTTAGCCGATTGCGGCGCCGATTTTGTCAAAGTGGGAATAGGCGGCGGCTCTATCTGCATAACCCGCGAAACAAAGGGTATCGGGCGCGGTCAGGCGACCGCGGTAATAGAAGTATGCAAGGCGCGCGACGAGTATTATAAAGAAACGGGCGTATATGTCCCCGTATGTTCGGACGGCGGCATTGTATATGACCACCATATCACGCTTGCGCTCGCAATGGGTGCCGACTTCGTCATGCTCGGCAGATATTTTGCGAGGTTTGACGAGAGCCCGACCAATAAGGTTATTATCGGCGGAAATTATTTCAAGGAGTACTGGGGTGAAGGCTCTCAGCGTGCCAGAAACTGGCAGAGATACGACCTCGGGGGCGACAAAAAACTTTCTTTCGAGGAGGGCGTCGATTCCTATGTCCCTTATGCTGGCAAACTAAAAGACAATGTGGCGATTTCTTTAAGCAAGGTTAAATCCACCATGTGCAACTGCGGCGCGCTCACCATAAAGGAATTGCAGCAAAAGGCAAAACTTACGCTCGTTTCGGCAACAAGCATAGTTGAGGGCGGAGCGCACGACGTTATACCCAAAGAAAAGACTCAGACCATAAAATAATGTAGGCGGTTACTATAAAATTTTAAGGGCACGAAAAATATTCGGTGATTTTAATGCGGCGGCGGACGCAGGATTGCGTCCGCACGGAAACTAAGCGGGAGCCATATGAAAAATTATCCTGACGAAAAAACTTTAAGAGAATTCGAGAAGCGCTCGTTCTGTTCGGGAAAAGGGCGTAATCTTTTTCTTTCCGAGACGTTCGGTGGCAATACTCTCACTTTTTTTTCCGGTTTCTGTGATGTGCACGTACATCTCAGGGAGCCGGGTTTTTTTTATAAAGAGACAATAAAGAGCGGAACGGCCGCGGCGGCCCGCGGCGGATATACGGCGGTGTGTTCCATGCCCAATTTAAACCCCGTTCCCGACAGTATTTCTCACCTTTCGGAACAGACCTCGATAATAGAGAAGGACGCGCTCATAAACGTCTATCCGTACGGGTCTATTACCGTGGGCGAAAAGGGAAGTAAGCTTTCGGACATGGAAGCTCTTTCTCCGTATGTATGCGCTTTTTCGGACGACGGAAAAGGAGTTCGGGACGGGCGGCTGATGCGCGCCGCAATGAAAAAGGCAAAATCTCTCGGTAAAATCATAGTCGCTCACTGCGAGGACGAGTCGCTCCTTTTCGGCGGATATATACACGACGGCGAGTATGCCGCGGCACACGGCCATAAGGGAATCTCTTCGGAGAGTGAATGGAAGCAGATAGAAAGAGACGTATCGCTTCTTCGCGAAACGGGCGCTGCTTACCACGTATGCCATGTGTCCACAAAAGAAAGCGTGGAAATAATAAGGCGTGCAAAAAGAGAGGGGCTTGATATTACGTGCGAAACGGCGCCTCACTATCTCATCCTCGACGATTCTTATATGGCGGAGGACGGCAGGTTCAAAATGAATCCCCCGTTGCGCTCGAAAGAGGACAGGCTTGCTCTTCTCGACGGTATACGGGACGGCACCGTCGACATGATCGCGACCGACCACGCCCCGCATTCCGCGGAAGAAAAATCAAGAGGTTTAAAAGACAGTCTTATGGGGGTAACGGGGCTTGAAACGGCGTTTCCCGTATTATATACCAAACTTGTCAAAACAGGGAGCATCACGCTTGAAAAACTTATTAAGCTTCTTGTTGTTAATCCTCGCGCCCGCTTCGGAATCCCTCTCGGTAAGGATTATTCGGTGTGGGACTTAAATTGCGAATATACGGTAAATCCCGCCGAATTTTTGTCGAAGGGGAAAAGCACGCCGTTCGAGGGTATGAAGGTGTTCGGTAAAAATCTTTTCACCGTGTGCGGCGGCAGAACTGTTTATTCGGATTTGGAAAATTAAAATTGAATCTTAAATTATAAATTTGTTTTTATATAATATAAAATTAATTTCAGAAAGTAAGCAACAATAACAGGAGATATATTATGGCAAAGAGAACCGATTTGAAAAAGATACTGATAATAGGCTCGGGACCTATCGTCATAGGTCAGGCGGCAGAATTCGATTACGCGGGAACGCAGGCGTGCCTCGCGCTGAAAGAAGAAGGATACGAGGTCGTGCTGGTAAATTCCAATCCAGCTACTATTATGACCGATACGACCATTGCGGACAAAGTTTATATGGAGCCGCTCACGCTCGAATATATTGCAAAAATATTGAGATACGAGCGTCCCGATGCGATAGTGCCGGGAATAGGCGGACAGACTGGACTAAATCTTGCCATGCAGTTAAACAAAAAGGGAGTACTGAAAGAATGCGGCGTGGAGCTTCTGGGGACGAGCAGCGAAAGTATAGAGCGTGCCGAAGACAGGGAATTGTTTAAAGAACTATGTATGTCGATTGGAGAACCCGTTATTCCTTCCGAAATAACCTATTCGGTAGAGGAGGCGAAAGCGGCGGCAAAGAGAATAGGCTATCCGGTAGTTCTTCGTCCCGCGTTCACGCTCGGCGGTACGGGCGGCGGATTTGCGGACGATGAGGCGGAACTCACCGAAATCGCGCTCAACGCTTTCAGACTTTCACCCGTGCACCAGGTGCTCGTAGAAAAAAGCGTAAAGGGCTATAAGGAAATAGAATTCGAAGTAATGCGCGATTCGACCGATAAGGCGATAACAATATGCGGCATGGAAAACGTCGACCCCGTTGGCGTACATACGGGCGACTCGATTGTCGTTGCGCCGATAATGTCTTTAAACGAGCATGACCTTAAAATGCTCAACGACAGCGCGCTGAAAATTATCAGGGAACTAAAAATCGAGGGCGGCTGCAACGTTCAGTTCGCGCTAAATCCTTCAAGCAGCGAATATTACCTTATCGAAGTCAATCCCCGCGTGAGCAGGTCTTCCGCGCTCGCGAGCAAGGCGAGCGGTTATCCGATCGCGCGCGTCACGGCAAAAATCGCCGTCGGCATGACACTCGACGAGATTAAGATTGCGAACACCACCGCTGCGTTCGAGCCTTCGCTCGATTACGTCGTCGCAAAATTCCCGAGGTTCCCGTTCGATAAATTCGCGCAGGCGACCAACAAACTCGGCACGCAGATGAAGGCGACGGGAGAGGTTATGGGTATAGGCTCTTCGCTCGCCGAATGTATGTTAAAATCCGTGCGTTCTCTCGAAATCGGCGTCTGCCACCTGTTTATGCAGAAGTTTGCCGACATGAAAGAAGATGAACTGAAAAAATATATTTCGGTTTTCCGCGACGACAATATATATGCGATAGCAGAACTTATAAGGCGCGGAGTTTCCGTGGAGGAAATACATAAGATAACGGCTATAACCGAAGTTTTCTTAGAAGCAATAGTTCAGATAGTCGAAATGGAAAAGATTCTTTCGGAAAAACCTCTGGATTTAAAATCTCTAAAAGCCGCCAAGATGCTCGGATTTTCGGATAAGTACATCGCGAAACTCTGGAAAATATCCGAGATTGAAGTATTCGGCATCAGAAAGAAAAACAACGTTTTCCCGTATTACAGAATGGTCGACACATGCCATACTGGCGCTTATATTCCTTATTTTTATTCTTCATATATCGGAAAGACCGATTCGCGTATTTCCGATAAAAAGAAGATAGTAGTTCTCGGTGCGGGACCCATAAGAATCGGACAGGGCGTGGAATTCGATTATTCAACGGTGCATGCGGTAACAACCATTAAAAAGACGGGTTACGAGGCGATAATCATAAATAACAATCCCGAAACCGTTTCGACCGACTACACCACGGCGGATAAACTTTACTTCGAGCCGCTTACCGCCGAGGACGTGATGAACATAATAGAATTTGAAAAACCCGAGGGAGTAATCGCTTCGCTCGGCGGACAGACCGCAATAAACCTCGCGCAGCCGCTTTACGAGCGCGGCGTGAAGATTATCGGCACCGACTGCGCCGCAATAGAGCGCGCCGAAAACCGCGACGCTTTTGAAAAAATATTGATTGAACTTGACATCCCTCAGCCCCAAGGCAGGGCGGTAACGAAGATAGAAGACGGCGTGCGCGCCGCCGCCGAAATCGGCTATCCGGTGCTCGTGAGGCCGAGTTTCGTTTTAGGCGGCAGGGCGATGCAGATTGTCGCAGACGAAAAACAGTTGCGCAAATATCTAAAAACCGCCGTCGAGATAGACGAGGATAAGCCCGTGCTCGTCGATAAGTATATAGTCGGCAAGGAAGTGGAAGTCGACGCGATATGCGACGGTATAGACGTGTTTGTCCCGGGGATAATGGAACTCGTCGAGCGCACGGGCATACATTCGGGCGACTCAATAAGCGTGTATCCTTCTTTCAGTATTTCGGACAAGGTTAAGGGCGTGATATTGCAGTACGCCAAAAAACTCGGCCTCGGCATAGGCATCAAAGGGCTTTATAATATTCAGTTTATAGTTGACAGAAACGAAAAGGTGTTTATAATAGAAGTCAATCCGAGGTCGTCCCGTACCGTTCCTTTCCTTTCGAAAGCTACGGGATACAGCCTCGCGGATATCGCGACCGAAGTGATAATGGGAAAGTCGCTTAAAGAGCAGGGTATATTCGCGCTCTATCCCGAGGAGAAAAAACGCTGGTATGTAAAAGTCCCCGTATTTTCCTTTAATAAAATCAGGGGGCTCGACGCATATCTTTCGCCCGAAATGAAATCGACGGGCGAGGCGATAGGTTACGACGACAAACTTAACCGTGCTCTTTATAAGGCGTTGCAGGCTTCGGGCATGAAATTGCAGAACTACGGAACGGTACTCGCAACCGTCGCTGACAAAGATAAAGATGAGGCACTTCCGCTCATAAAGAGATTTTATAATCTCGGATTCAATATTCAGGCGACGAAAGGTACGGGCGAATTTTTGAAAAAGAACGGCATACGCACGCACGTTCTCGGAAAAATCAGCGACGGCAGCGAGGAAATTCCCGAGGCGATACGGCAGGGACATCTCGCGTATATAATCAATACGAGCAGTATAAGCAGTTCGGAACTCGCGCACCACGACGGGTACGAGATAAGGAAGCTCGCCACCGAAAACAACGTTAATATTTTTACTTCGCTCGATACTGTGGAAAAACTTCTCGACGTACTTGAAGACATAACACTCTGTATTTCCACGATTGACGCTTAAAAAGGAGAGAGGATGAACAGCGGAATTTACGATATTATTTGTAACCGCAAAATTGCGGCGGGCGTCTTTCTTATGGAAATCGCGGGTGATTTTTCGGATATGCGCCCGGGTCAGTTCGTCAATATAAAAGTTGACGGCTTGTATCTTCGCCGCCCCGTATCGGTGCATTTTGCAGATAAAAACCATTTGTCGATTATATATAAAGTTGTCGGAAAAGGCACCGAAAAACTCAGCGAGACCGCTTCGGGAAGACTCGACCTTCTGACGGGGCTCGGGAACGGTTACGATTTGTCCGCTTCGGGCAGAACGCCCCTGCTTGTGGGCGGAGGGGTCGGAGTTCCGCCGCTATACTATCTTGCGTCGCGGCTTATCGGAAGTACCGACAAAATAACTGTTATTACAGGCTTCAACACGGCGGACGAAGTCTTTTCTCAGGACGAATTCCGCGCGCTCGGCGTCGACTTGATACTTACTACCGCCGACGGCTCCAAAGGCATAAAGGGCTTTGTAACAGATGCTATGCGCGGACTTGAATATTCCTATGTGTACGCATGCGGACCCGAGCCGATGCTGAAAGCCGTATATAATGTTTCAGAGACGGGCGGCGAGTTCAGTTTTGAGGAGAGAATGGGCTGCGGTTTCGGCGCGTGTATGGGGTGTTCGTGCAAGACTCTTTACGGTTATAAACGTATTTGCAAAGACGGTCCCGTATTAAAAAAGGAGGAGATAATATGGGAGAAATGAAAGTTTCGCTCTGCGGCATAGAACTCGACAATCCCGTTATTCCCGCAAGCGGGACGTTCGGGTTCGGCTATGAATTCGCGGAACTTTACGATATAAACGTTCTCGGCACTTTTTCTTTTAAGGGGACGACGCGCGAAATGCGTTTCGGCAATCCAACTCCGCGCATAGCGGAATGTGCGTCAGGCATGCTCAATTCCGTGGGACTTCAAAACCCCGGCGTGGAAAAGGTGATAGAAGAAGAACTGCCGAAACTAAAAAAATGCTTCGGGAAAAAGGTCATGGCTAACGTGAGCGGGTTTGCAGTGGAGGACTACGTTTATTGCTGTAAAAGGCTCGGCGAATGCGAACAGGTGGGGTGGCTGGAAGTCAATGTGAGTTGTCCCAATGTTCACGGCGGCGGAATGAGTTTCGGGACTGACGCGAAGTCCGCCGCGGAGGTTACTTCCGCCGTGCGAAAAGTTACAGATAAACCGGTGATAATAAAACTTTCGCCAAACGTAACAGATATTGCCTCAATAGCCAGAGCCTGCGAGGATGCGGGTGCGGACGGAATAAGTCTCATAAATACACTTCTCGGAATGCGTATCGATTTGAAAAAGAAAAAACCGCTCCTTGCCAATGTTACGGGCGGGCTTTCGGGAGCGGCGGTATTTCCCGTGGCACTCAGAATGGTCTATCAGGTTCATAAGGCGGTAAAGATACCTGTCGTAGGCATGGGCGGCGTTTCGTGCGCGGAGGACGTTATAGAAATGATGCTCGCGGGGGCGACGGCGGTCGAGGTGGGTGCGGCTAATCTCATAAATCCTTACGCGTGTCGCGATATTATAGAGAAACTTCCCGAAGTTATGGATAAATACAAAATAACATCACTTAAAGATATAATCGGAGGAATAGGATAATGGCAAAAGACGTGATTATAGCGTGCGATTTCGACAGTAAGGAGAAAACTCTTGCGTTTCTCGACAGGTTTACGGACGTCAAGCCTTTCGTCAAAATCGGAATGGAACTTTTTTATGCGGAAGGCCCGCAGATTGTGCACGAGATAAAGGCGAGAGGACATAAAATTTTTCTCGACCTCAAACTTCACGATATTCCCAACACCGTCAGAAAAGCGATGAAAGTGCTTTCGGAACTCGACGTGGATATAACCGACCTGCATGCAGGCGGTACCGTGAACATGATGAAAGCGGCAATAGAAGGACTCACGCGTCCAGACGGAACGAGGCCGCTACTTATCGCGATAACTCAGCTCACTTCAACCGACGAAAAGAGCATGAAAGAGGACCTTCTTATAGACAGACCGCTCGAAGAAGTTGTCGAACACTATGCAAAAAACGCAGCCGCGGCGGGGCTTGACGGGGTTGTATGTTCCCCGCTCGAAGCGGGTAAGGTGCACGGCGCGTGCGGTAAAAATTTTATTACGGTAACTCCCGGTATACGTTTTGCCGACGGCGACGCGGGAGATCAGAAACGCATAACCACTCCCGCCAGGGCAAGAGAAATCGGTTCCGATTATATTGTTGTCGGAAGACCCATAACAGCGGCGGAAGACCCTGTCGCGGCATATAAGCGGTGCGTAAAAGAATTCCTCGGTTAAGGATTCGGCGTGACAGTTTAATTTATTTTATAAGGTATACAGCGGAATAACTAATAAATAACGGAGAAAAAAATGAAAGATTTCAAAAAACTCATAGCAAAAGATTTGCTTTCGATAAAGGCGGTGTTTTTCCGTCCCGACGAGCCGTTTACTTGGGCGAGCGGAATAAAGAGCCCCGTTTACTGCGACAACAGGCTCACGCTCACCGCTCCCGAGGTTCGGCTTGACGTAGAGAACGCGCTCGCGGACACTATAAAAGAATATTATCCGCAGGCGGAAGTGCTTATGGGAACTTCCACGGCGGGGATAGCGCACGCCGCGATAACCGCGCATATATTGGGGCTGCCCATGGGCTATGTGCGCTCGGGGGCAAAGGACCACGGCAGACAGAACAGAATAGAAGGAAGGCTTGACGCGGGACAGAAAGTTGTAGTCGTCGAGGATCTCATTTCCACGGGCGGAAGCGTCATTGAGGTCGTTGACGCGCTTCGCGAAGCGGGCGCGGAGGTGCTCGGGGTTGTCAGTATTTTCACCTACGGAATGAAAAAGGGAGTGGAGAGGCTCAAAGAGGCGAAGGTCGTAAATCATTCGCTTACCGATTTCGACGCGGTCGCCATGACGGCTGCGGAGGAAGGCTATATTGATGCCGCTGACGTGCAAAGACTTATCGCATTCAGAAACAATCCCTCTGATGAGAGTTGGATAAAAGGAGTATAAATCATGAGAAGCATAATAGATACGGTGGACCTTACCACGCAGGAAATAGACGAACTTATAAAAACTGCGGACGACATAGCGGCTCATCCCGAAAAGTATGCCGAAAAATGCAAAGGGAAAAAACTCGCAACGCTGTTCTTCGAACCGTCTACGCGCACGCGGCTCAGTTTCGAGGCGGCAATGCTGGAACTCGGCGGGAGCGTCATAGGATTTTCTTCCGCGAGCAGCTCTTCTGCATCGAAGGGCGAAAGCGTAGCCGATACGGCGAAAGTCATAAGCTGTTACGCCGATATAATCGCCATGCGGCACCCCGAGGAGGGTGCGCCGCTCGTCGCGGCGATGAACGCGTCGGTACCCGTGATAAACGCGGGCGACGGCGGACACAAACACCCCACGCAGACGCTTACAGACCTTTTGACCATAAAGCGTGAAAAAGGACGGCTTGACAATCTCGTCGTGGGATTCTGCGGTGATTTAAAATACGGCAGGACGGTTCATTCGCTCATAAACGCGCTCGTAAGATACGAGGGTATAAAATTCGTACTTATTTCTCCGCAGGAGTTGCGTTTGCCCAGTTATGTCAGGTACGATACTCTCGACAAGGAAAACGCCGTTTATGAGGAAACAAGCGACTTAGAGGGGAGCCTTCCTAAGCTCGACGTATTGTACATGACGAGAATACAGCAGGAAAGGTTCGCCGATTTCGACGAATACGAGAGATTGAAAGACAGTTACGTTCTCACCGTCGAGAAACTTAAAAAGGCAAAGGAAGATATGATTATATTTCATCCACTGCCGCGCGTGAACGAAATAAGCGTAAAAATAGACAACGATCCGAGAGCGTGCTATTTTAAGCAGGTCTTGAACGGCAAACATATGCGTATGGCGCTTATATTAAAACTTCTAACGGAAAAAGACTATGATAAACCTCTTTTAGGCGACGACGTCATCGCAAACGTTTACAGGTGCGAAAATCCGCGCTGTATTACGAGTTCAGAACAGGAAATAGTGCATTATTGCAGAAAAGCGCATTCGGACGACAATATTTACCGCTGTGTATACTGCGACAAAAAAGTAAAATAATTATCTTGGAGTTATTACGGCTTACGTCGAATGTATTATAAAATAACGAACGGGTCGGTGTCTTTCGGCGCGGATGTCGTGCTTGAAAACATAGACTTTGAAATTAAAGACAGAGAAAAGATAGCCGTAGTCGGCAGGAACGGCTGCGGCAAGACCACTCTTTTAAAAGTTGTCGCGGGAGAGATAATTCCCGAAGCGGGAACGGGAGAGAGTGGTTTTTCCGTTACGAAAGCGGGGAATCCCGTAATAGGATATTTAAAACAAATGGCTTTCGAGGACGAAAACGCCACGCTCCGCGACGAGGTGATGAAGGTTTTTGCCCCGATTTTCGCCGTTGAGTCCAAAATGGAGGCGCTCTTAAAGCGCCTCGGCGACAGCGCCGACGAAAAGACCGTTAATAGTTATTCGGCAGCTTGCGAAAAATTTGAATTCCTCGGCGGCTATACATATAAAAAAGAATATGCCGTAATGGTAAAAAGTTTCGGGTTCGGCGAGGAAGACGAGAACAGGCGAATAAGCGAATTTTCGGGCGGACAGAGAACGAGAATCGCGCTTATGAAACTTCTTTTGTCAAAACCCGATATTCTGCTCCTCGACGAGCCTACAAACCATCTTGACGTAATGACGGTCAGGTGGCTCGAAGATTATCTGAAAAACTATAAGTCGGCTGTGGTCATAGTGTCACATGACCGTATGTTTATAAATCGTATCGTAGACAAGGTTTATGAAATAGAATACGGCGAAACGAGATGTTATAAGGGCAATTACTCTGATTTTGAGAGGATAAAGCGCGAAAATTACGAAAAACAACTAAAAGACCACGAACTCTTCCGCGCCGAAACCGAGAGAATCAAAAGAGTTATAGAGCGGTTCAGGTATAAGGCGACAAAAGCGAAAATGGTGCAGTCGAAAATCAAGTATCTCGAAAGAATGCAGCAAGCGGACGCGCCGCATAAATACGATTTGAAAACTTTTCATGCCGACTTTCAGCCGCAATTTAAAAGCGCTTCCGAGACGCTCGAAGTAAAGGGATTGAAAATAGGTTATGATGTGCCGCTTGCGGAAAATATAAATTTTAAGCTGTATCGAGGCGAAAAACTCGGAGTTATCGGTGCGAACGGGACGGGTAAATCCACGCTATTAAAAACGCTTACGGGAAAAATCAGGCCGCTCGGCGGTATTTTTTATTTCGGCGCGAATGTGAAAATCGGATATTTCGACCAGCAGATGACGCAGTTTAACCGTGAGGGCACGGTAATGGATTATTTTCATGACAAATACCCCGCGCTAACCGAATTTGAGGTAAGGAGCGCACTCGGCGCGTTCATGTTTTCGGGTGAAGACGTCTTTAAAAACATCACCGACTTATCGGGCGGAGAAAAGGTGAGACTCGCGCTCTGTACAATATTAAAGGAAAGACCCAACGTTTTAATACTCGATGAGCCTACAAATCACATGGATATAGTAGGCAAAGAGACGCTTGAAAATATGCTGTCGGCATACGAGGGGACGCTGGTTTTTGTGTCTCACGACAGATATTTCGTAAAAAAGATTGCAGATAAACTCCTTGTCTTTGAGAACGGTGCGGTTAATTTTTATCCATTCGGATATGACGAGTATGACGAACTTTGCCGCGCCGAGGAGTCTGATAAAACTACGGAAAGGGAGAAAACAACGTCGTTAGCAAAAGAAACGACCGTCAATAAGTCTGCAAAAAAATATTGTTCACCGTTAAAAGAAAAAGGGAAAATCGCAAGAAAAATCCAAAAACTCGAAAAACTTATAGCGGATACCGAAAAAGAGATAAACTCTTATAATGAAAAGCTCCTGTTGCCGGAAGTTTATACCGATTATATAAAAAGCGAAAAGATACAGTCTGAAATCGAAAGGCTTACGGCTCTTTGCGAAGAATTTACTGCGGAATGGCTTGCACTTTCGGAAAGTTCGGAATAAATGAATAAAAAAATATTACATTATAAAAATCAAATCGGATGAAATTTTAATTTGCCGATAATTTATAAAAACACTTGTTTTTTTGCGGGTTTATGATATAATTTTATCGAAATAATACATAGAAGAAATATTTCGGAGAAAAAATATGAGGTATATATGGCTTAAAAACGAATTTGAAAATTCTTATGCGGAATTTATGACAACTTTTTACTGCGAGGGAAATAAAACATCACTAAAAATTACCGCGGATTTTGAATATGCCGCATATATAAACGGTGAGTTTGCGGCAAACGGTCAGTATGCCGATATTCCCGAATACAAGGCATTCAGCGTGCACGACATCAGTGCTTTTGTGAAAAAGGGCGAAAATACATTGGTCGTTAAAGCATGTCATATGGGCACGGGACATTTCGTTTGCAGACCCATGACGGCTTGTGTCGCTTTTGAGGTCAGAAACGACGGAAAAATCGTCGCGGCATCCGACGAAAATACATTGGCGAGGCGCGAAGTGCATTACTCGGAAGGGGATTCGCTTACACCACAGATAGGTACATGGTATAATTATTCGTTTACCGCAAAAGAAGAACCATGGGAAAAATGTCGGGTTGTTACTCCTGATTTTAACGAAGTCGAAAAACCTATAAAAAATACCTTTATTTCAAAAGAAAGACTGTGCTCTGTTACGGCGCAGGGCGTGTTTTCGCTTTTCAGGGGACAGACTTCCGCGGAAAAGTTGCAGTATGCGTGGCTTTCTTCGATACATTTTAATGAGATGACGGGCGAGGACAAAACCCTTCACAACGGTTTTTCGCATCCGCTCACTTTTTCGGCAAAAGGCGGAGACGGAATATATGTCGTATTCGACCTCGGCAGGGAGTGTGCGGGATATCCGCTATTCTCGCTGGATTGCGATAGTGACACGGAAGCGTATTTGGGTTGGGGAGAACATCTTACCGATTTAAGACCCAGGACACGGCGCGGCGACAGGAATTTTGCTTTCAGAATAGAACTTAAAAAAGGCAGGAACGATTTTTCCGATTATTTGAGGAGAATAGGTTGCCGTTACTTTATCCTGTTTGTCTGTGCGGAAAAAGTAAAAATTAACAGTTTCGGATTAAGAGAAGAATTATATCCTTTCAGTAAACCGGAAAAAGATTTCGGCGACAGGTTGCTTAATATGATATATGAGACGGGGCGTAGGACGCTTGAATTGTGCGCTCATGAGCATTACGAGGATTGTCCGTGGCGAGAACAGGCTCTCTACGGAATGGATTCACGCAACCAGATGCTTTTCGGTTACGGCGCATTCGGCGAATACGAATATGCCCGCGCAAATTTAAGACTTTTTGCAAAGTGTATAGAATACGACGGGCTTATGCCGATATGCCCGCCCTCTCAATCGGGTCTTACAATCCCGTCGTTCAGCGTTTATTGGGTGATTGCCGTGAACGAAAATGCCGCCGCCGATTACGACGAAGAGTTTATAATCGACGTTATTCCCGCGATTGAAAAAGTTATAGAAACTTTTAAACTTAACACCGAAGACGGCATGATAAAACTGTTTGAAGGCGAGCGTTACTGGAATTTCCACGAATGGTCCGAAGGCCTTACGGGCGGTAGATTTGATTGCGGCAGCGGCGAAGTTCCTTTGGGATATGACGGCATTTTAACCGCGCTCGTCTATAAGGCGGCAAAAAACACCGCTCTTCTCGAAGAAAAACTCGGGCGAACGGAAAAGGCAGAAAAACTGAAAGTTTATGCTTCCGAACTTTTTGACGGTATGAAAAAGTTTTATGACGAGAAATCGGGATTTTTTGCTTCGTATCTTTATGGCGGCGAAAAAATCGGCAGACACGAGTTCACTCAGGCAGTGTTTGTTAATTGCTCCGAGGGGGCATTCGGCGAAAAAATCAACGCGGATATATGCGCCGCGCTCAAAAACCCCAAAGACCTCGTTAAAATAACGCTTGCAGGACTTCCTCTGAAATATGAGGCTCTTATAAAATACGGCGGCGAAAAAGATTGGGTGATAAACAATGTCGCCGAAATTTTCGGCGGGATGTTACTTCGCGGGGCTACTTCGTTTTGGGAAACCGAAAAAGGAGAAGAAGACTTCGACGGCGCGGGAAGCCTCTGCCACGGTTGGTCGGCGGTGGCGTGCTATGTTCTCGACCTGTTGAAAAATAAAAAATAAAAACAAACGAAGGGTAAAATACGCGTTATGACCGAAACAATTATTTTACGGCCGTAATTTCTGAACTTCTATATGACGAATTTATATAACTGAAATAGTTTTAATATTTAGTTATTTTTAACAAGGTTGATTTGCCTTTACGAAATTATGAAATTATAATTCATAAGAAAAAGTTAATTCATAACAAAAAGATATTATATAACAAAAAGCAGAATTATAATTTTTTTGTTCGGAGGGTAATAATATGCGGATTATTTGCCGTAAAGCGGTTTTATCGTTGACAATTTATGCTTATGGTGGTAAAATATAGAAAACAGTAAGTTTTCTTTGATTTTTAACGAACATTATGCGGTTTGACGCCGTAAAATATGTTATATAAAATTCTATGCAAGGAGTAATGATAATGAATTACAAAGACACGCTTATGTGGAAAGAGATAAGCGAAACGCCGAGAATTTTAAATGAGATTCAGGACGTGAACAGAGATGCTATGAATAAACTCGTTTCCGCGATCAAGGCGGGAAATGCGACTAACTTTGTCGCTGCTGCGCGCGGGACAAGTGACCATGCGTTGATTTATTTTAAATACCTGCTTGAAATCACTTCCAATTATACCGTTGGACTGTCGGCACCCAGTGTAATAACGCTTTATAAAGGCAAAATCAACTACTCCAACAGCATTGTTATAGGATGCAGTCAGAGCGGAAAGGCGGCAGACGTTCTCGAAGTTATCAGAAAGGGTAACGAACAGGGCGCTATCACGATAGCCGTAACGAACGACACCGAAAGCCCGCTTGCGAAAGAGGCTAAATTCCATCTTTTCTGCAACTGTAAAGAGGAAAAGAGCGTCGCCGCGACAAAGACTTTCTCGGCGCAGTTATATCTGCTTGCTTGGCTTGCCAGCGAACTTTCCGGCAACAAGGACGACCTTGCATGGCTTAAAAACCTTGGCAAAGAGATAACCAATATTATTCCGCAGATTGACGAACTCACCACTAAGTATGCGGATAAATTCAAGAGCATGAAGAGCGGTTTTGTGCTTTCCCGCGGTATAACTTATGCCATCGCGCTCGAAGCCACGCTTAAATTGCAGGAAACCTGTTACATACAGATGAAGGGCTATCCCGGAAGCGACTTCTATCACGGACCCATGGCAATGGTAAGCGAAGAAACGCCCGTCATAATTTATTGTGCCAAAAACAACGGCGACGAGGAAATGCAGAGCATCGTCCGCGCCGACCAGATGAAGTGCGTGGAAAAGATGATAAGTCTCGGTGCGCCCGTTCTGCTCGTAACAAACGATTGTGTTCTGACCGGAAAATCGCCTCGTTGCTCAGATGCGCTCATAAATTTCAGCGCGCCGGAAGAAATCATGATGTTTGCTTTCGCGCTCTTTGCCCAAATGTTTGCTTGCAAAATTTCCTGCGGTATAGGCAATAATCCGGACGAACCCCGCGCTCTCAAAAAAGTTACGATAACTAAGTAATCCGAATTAAAGGGAATTATTAAATTTCGGTTATTTGGTTCCATATTAGAGGGAATCATTAAGTTTCGGTTATTTGGTTCCATGATTTTGTGATAAAAATAATTTTATATAAACCGATATATAAACATTCGCGCCGCGTTATTACGCGGCGCGAATGTTTTATTTTTTTATTTAGACTTGTTATACTTAATTATACTTAATTTAGTATTATAGTTTTTTTAATTTTCGTTTTGCAGTTTTTGATTTTTGTTTTGATTGTTTTTAATTGATATTATTGTTTTTTAACTTATGTTTTGTTCCTATCTTAATTCAGCTTTATTGTATTTTTTTAATGTTTTTTATGCGATGCGTCGCATTGAATTTTTTGCCGTTATGCTTTTTAATTATGTTGTAAAATTAAAAAATCGGCTTTTTGGGGAACGATTTTCTCATTAAGATAAAAAATCTCTTTATGTTATAAAAGCCCGAGTTTTTTTATAAGATAGGGGAAAGCCGCTTCAAAATCCACTCCGTACCAGTTATGGTTTTTGTTTTCCATGGTCTTTATCATGCTTTCGACGGTAAAATCCACGGCGATTTCAGTGCTTTCCTCTGTATTTTTACCCAACGCGGTCGCTCCGCAGAGCGCGCTCGCAAATACGTCTCCCGTGCCGTGGAAAGAAACGGGAAGATATTCACGGAAATATTGGAAATATTTGTCGTTTACAGAATCGTATCCGTAAGCGCCGAGTTTGGATTTTTCAAACGTAACTCCCGTTATGATTGCGGTCTTGGCGCCCATATCGGTAAGTTTTTTGAGCGTTTCTTTTATATAATTTTCGTCGTAACCTTCTGCTATGTAAGGTGTGTGCAACATAAAAGAAACTTCCGTAAGATTGGGGACGATAATGTCGGCGTTTTTGCATAGTTTTGCCATTTCGTCGGCAAAAGCCTGGTCGAAACCCTTGTAAAGTTTGCCGTTGTCCGCCATGGCGGGGTCTACTATGTATATGTTTTTTTCCGTTTTAAAACGTCTGAAAATATCTGCAACGATATCTATCTGTTTTATGGAGCCGAGATATCCCGTATAAATTGCGTCGAAGGTAATGTTTTCTTCCTGCCATTTGTCGGCGATTCCCGTCATGTCGTCCGTAAGGTCGCGGAAAGTAAAGCCCTTGAAAGCGGTATGGTTTGAAAGTACCGCGGTGGGAAGTACCGCCGTTTCGATTCCGAATGCGGAAATAATCGGCAGCGCGACGGTAAGAGAACATTTTCCGACGCACGAAATGTCTTGAATCGTTAGTATTCTGTTCATTATAAGCACTCCTTGAATGTATTTTTTCGGTTTTAGGAAAAGATTTCTGAAAACAGTTCGAGACCCGATGTTTTGAGAACTTTTGCCACAATATACGGCGTGAACGAGGGGAATAACCTGGCAAAAAATGACATTGTCCTCCCGTCTATCCCCATGACTATACGTTTTTTATGTCTTGACATTCCGCGCACTATTTTTGTCGCCGCACGTCCTGCCGGCATCATGAGTTTGCGTATAAGTCGGTTTTCTTTGTCCGAAACGGACATTCTTCCGAGTATGTCGGTTTTTATGAATCCCGGATATACTCCGGAGACGTAAACTTTGTGTCTGTATTCCTGAATAAGCGTTTCGGTAAAGCCGCGCATGGCGAATTTCGTCGCGCAGTACATGCTCTCGCCGATTACGGCGCAAAGCCCCGCCGCGCTCGATATGTTTATTACGGCGGGCGACGGCGACTGTTTTAAAAGCGGCATGAGTATTTTTACCGAATTGACGTTCGCGACGAAATTCGTCGCGATTATTTCGGCAATTTCGTTCTCTTCGAGTTTATCGAACCTCTTAAAGGGAAGCATGAATCCAGCGTTGTTAATTAAAACGTCGGGTATTATTCCGTTTTGTTCGAGATATACCTTGAAATTTTCCCAATTTTCTTTTACGGAAACGTCGAAAAGTTTGTACGAAAAATTCTCTTTTTTGTCTTTGAGAGTTTCCGCCGCTTCGAGGATTTTCTTTTCGTTCCGGGCAATGCCGATTATTTTACAATCGTATTTTTCTATGAGCAGTTTTGCGACCTGAAAGCCTAATCCGCCGCTCGCTCCCGATATGATTACTGTCTTTTTATACAGCCAGTTTTTTTTCATGAATATATTCTATCATTTTCGCGGCGAATAATCAACAAAAAGCATGCCTTAGCCGCGGGTTATATAAAATTTTAGAAATATTATGAATTTAATCTGAATTTAATCTGAATTTCCGTATTTAACCCGGCAGCCGCGGTCACACGGTGTTTTGTCAAGGCTAAAATATTCCCTTTCGGGCAGTTCAACGCGCTTGAAAAAAAGTTGTTTGTGTGATACAATATTAAATATGGAAAAAATCGACGCATTACTTAAAAGATTGAATCCCGAACAGATAAAGCCCGTTCTCGATACCGAGGGCGCAGTGCTTGTGATTGCGGGCGCGGGGAGCGGAAAAACGCGAGTGCTAACCACTCGCATTGCGTATCTTATATTGGAAAAGCATGTCTCTCCGTCGCGCATAATGGCCATTACCTTTACTAACAAGGCTGCGGGGGAAATGAAAGAACGCCTTATGAAACTCGTGGGCGACACGGAAGATATGTGGGTTTCGACTATACACAGCATGTGCGTCAGAATTTTAAGGCGTGATATAGATAAAATCGGATTCGATAAAAATTTCACGATATACGACGAAACGGATAAAGACAAGGTTTTAAAGCGTGTTGTCGAGGAACTCAAATACAACGCCGATGCGATTATGAAATCGGCGAAAATCTGTATTTCCAATTCAAAAAACGATTGTATGAGCCCCGAAGAATTTCTCGAGGAAAACAGAGGGCTTAAATTGAGTTCGGAGTTGTATGAAATTTACAAGGCATACGAGAACGAATTGAGAAAGAGCAACGCGCTCGACTTCGACGACCTCCTTTTTAAAACTTACGAGTTATTCGAGGCGTGTCCCGACGTCGCGGACTTTTATTCAAATAAATTCGTATACGTTCATATAGACGAGTTTCAGGACACCAATAAAGTACAGTTCGCTTTGGCGGCGCGGCTTGCCGCCCGACACGGTAACATTTTCGTCGTCGGCGACGACGACCAGAGTATTTACGGTTGGCGCGGCGCGAAGATAGAGAACATACTTTCGTTTGACGAAATATACGGCGGCGCAAAAGTATATAAACTCGAACAGAATTACCGTTCCACTAAAAAAATTCTGCAACTTGCAAACTGTATTATCGCGCACAATACGGGGCGCAGAGAGAAAAATCTCTGGACGGAAAACTCGGACGGCGCCAAGATAGAGACTTTCATCGGCACCGACGAGAACAATGAAGCGACATATACCGCCATGCAGATAAAAAATCTCATGGCGAGATATCCGGAACTGTCTTACCGCGATTTTGCAGTGTTCATGCGCGTCAACGCGCTTTCTCGCGCTTACGAGCAGGAATTCACCAAATACGGAATCCCTTACAGGGTTTTCGGCGGTTTCAGGTTTTTCGAGAGAAAAGAAATAAAAGATATACTCGCATATCTTAAAATCATAAACAATCCGCGCGACGACGAATCGTTTTTGAGAAGCATAGCCGTTCCGCGCAGAGGGATAGGCGACAAGACGCTGAGGGAACTTAGAGAATTCGCCGCGGCGAAAGGCGTTTCGCTCTTGCAGGCGACGGCGGAAACAGATGCCGCACCCATTGCGGCGGCGGGGAGACTCAAACTTTTTTCATTCGGGAAACTGATTGAAAGTTTCGGCATGTATGCCGAAAATCATTCGCCCGCAGAACTCATAGACTACATAATCGAAAGTACGGGATTTAACGACCAGTTCGCCGAAAAGACCGAGGAAAACATCTCAAAACTTTACAACCTCAGCGAACTTAAAAACTCGGCGGAGCAATTTGTCAAGGATAACCCCGGCACGGGGCTTGCGGAATATCTTAACTCGGTGACGCTCAGCTCGGACATAGACGACATAAATTCCGACGACGCGGTTACAGTCGCCACCATTCATGCGTCGAAAGGCTTGGAATATAAATGCGTGTTTATAGCGGGACTTGACGAGGACATCATTCCCATAGCGCGCAGCCTATCGGAGCCCGATGAATTGGAAGAAGAGAGAAGGCTGATGTACGTCGCCGTAACTCGGGCGAGAGAAAGACTGTATCTTACCCGTGCCAACAGCAGATATATGTACGGCAAAAGAAGTTATATGCGGCAGTCCAGATTCATGAAAGAAGCGGCGCCCGCGCTCGGCATAAAGGATTACGGCGAGAGGAGAAGCGCGTATTCTGCCGATACGGCTTTTCCGTATCGCAGGGGCGGCGGAGCGCTCGGAAGGGACGACGATTTTCCCGATTACGAGTCTGGCGGCTCGGGAGGATATTCGTCCTCTTATGCGACGGGATTTCTCGCCGCAAACGCGCCTAAAAAAGCGGAAAGCCCTCAATTCGGCAGGTATAAGACGGGTATTAAGGTTAAACATGCGAAATTCGGCGAAGGAACTGTTATAGAAGTGAAGGGAGAAGGGGATAATCTTATAGTGAATGTCGCCTTTCAAGGCGTGGGAATTAAGGCGCTGTCCGTAAAATATGCGCCCATGGAGATTTTATGACAGACAGAATGCGCGCGCTCGTGGAGATACTTAATAAATATGCTTACGAATACTATGTGCTAGATAACCCCACTGTGTCGGACAAGGAATACGACGAAAAGTACGACGAACTCGTAAGGCTTGAAAAACAGACGGGGGTAGTGCTGTTCGATTCGCCCACGAAGAGAGTGGGGGGAGAACCGATATCGGCATTTAAAAAGCACAGGCATATTGAAAGACTTTACTCTCTCGACAAGGCAACGGACGAAGAAGGGCTCGCCGCGTTCGACAAGAGAATAGACCCGACGGGTACTGATATGATTTACACCGTCGAGTATAAGTTCGACGGACTTACTATCTGCCTTACTTACGACAAAGGCAGGTTTGAGCGCGCGACAACGCGCGGCAACGGCGTCGAGGGAGAGGACGTTACGGCGCAGGTCATGACCGTCAGAAGTTTTCCCATGACGATAGATTACGAAGGGACTCTCGAAGTGCAAGGCGAGGCGGTCATCAGGCTTTCGGCTCTCGAAGAATATAACCGCACGGCGGAAGAGCCGCTTAAAAATGCAAGAAACGCGGTCGCGGGGGCGATAAGAAATCTCGATCCGAAAGTTACCGAAAAGCGGCGTGTTGAGATACTTTTTTACAACGTAAATTATATGTCTGACGGCGCGCTCTCGGGGCAGCGCGAATGTGTGGAATTTTTGAAAAACAACGGATTCAAGGTACACCCTTTTCTCCGCGTCTGCAAGGGATTGAAAGAGGTTATGGCTGCAATCGAGGAGGTGCGCGAAACGCGCGGCGATTTGGACTATCTGACCGACGGAGCGGTTGTTAAAGTAGATGATTTCGAGGTGAGAAAAAAACTCGGCTTTACAGATAAGTTTCCTCGCTGGGCGATAGCTTTTAAATTCGAAGCGGAAGAAGTTACTACGATATTAAAGGATGTCAGGTGGCAGGTGGGCAGGACCGGAAAACTTACTCCGCTCGGCATCGTCGAGCCCGTCGAACTCGCGGGGGCGACGGTAAGCAAGGCGACTTTAAATAATTACGGCGATCTTACGCGTAAAAAAGTCAAAGTAGGCGCGCGGGTACTGATAAGACGCAGCAACGAGGTAATTCCCGAAATTCTCGGGAGCACGGAGATTCCGCCCGACTCAAAAGACGTTTTAAAGCCGGAAAAGTGTCCCTATTGCCATACTCCGCTCGTTGAGACGGGCGCAAATCTGTTTTGTCCCAATAAAGAATGTTTCCCGAGGGTGGCCGCGAAACTCGCTAATTTCGCATGCAAAAACGGCATGAACATTGAGGGATTTTCGGCGGAGACCGCAAAACTCCTGATTAAAAAAGCGGGCGTGAAAAATTTTTCCGATCTGTATGCGCTCGACAAACAAAAACTGCTGTCTCTCGACGGTTTTCAGGACACGAAAGCCGAAAATCTTTTAAGGGCTGTCGAAAAGAGCAAAAACGCGCCTCTTTCGGGATTTATCTATGCGCTCGGTATAGACAACGTGGGGAAAAAGACCGCGAAAGACCTCGCGGAAAGGTTCGGCGACGTGGGAAATCTCATGGCGGCTACAAGAGAAAGCCTCACGGAAATGGACGACGTGGGTGAAATAGTCGCCGACAGCATCGTTACTTATTTTGCCGACGAAGACAACGTTTCGGAAATCAATAAACTTTTTGCGGCGGGCGTCCGTCCCGAAGCGGAGCGCGCCGCAAATAAAAACGGAGCGTTTGCGGGCGAAAAAGTCGTGCTGACGGGTACGCTGTCCGATTATAAACGGGATGAGGCGTCCAAAATTATAGAGGCGGAGGGAGGAGAGGTCGTTTCTTCCGTTTCTAAACTCACGACTCTCGTTCTCGCCGGCGAAAACGCGGGCAGCAAACTCGACAAGGCGCGTGCGCTCGGAATAAAAATAATTGACGAAGAAACATTTAAATCGCTTATAAAAAGTTGATAATTATTTGTTTTTGTGATAAAATATTTCAAATACTACGGAGAAAATCGCTATGCTCAGTATGACGGGATACGGAAAAGCGGAATATGCGGAGGAAGGAATTGCCCTGACGGTCGAAATCAGGACGGTTAATAACCGTAACTTCGATTTTAACGCCAAGACTCCTCGCGCCTTTATTTCTTTGGAGGACAAGATTCGCAAGACCGTTTCGCAGTATGTGTCGAGAGGCAGGGTCGATTTGTTCCTGAATTTTACCGATTCGACGGAAAACTCGGCGTCGATAGACGTTAATCTCGAACGTGCAGAGCAGTATGCTCTTGCCGCAAAGAAAATATCCGAAAAACTCGGCGTGCAAAACGACTGCACCGTTTCCGTCATCATGAAAATGCCCGAGGTCATTATAGATAACTCGGCTACGGACGTCGAGGGGCTGTCCGAAAGATTGCTCGAAACGGTTAAAGAAGCGTGCGAAAAATTAAACGCGATGCGCAGAACGGAAGGCGAAAAACTTGTCGCGGATATGCTCGGACGAATGTCTGAAATAGAACGTATCGCCGCGGCGATTAAACTCCGCGCCCCGCTCGTCGCGACAGAATACAAGGAAAAACTGCGCGCGAGAATAGAAGAGGCGCTTGCGGGCGTCAATTATGACGAGGCGAGGCTCCTTTCGGAAGTGGCGTTTTACACAGACAGGGTAAATATAGACGAAGAACTCACGAGACTTTCTTCTCATATCGCTCAGTTTCGTAAAATAGTTCTTACGGAAGGCGCCGGGAAAAAACTCGATTTTTTAATGCAGGAATTCAACAGAGAAGCAAACACCGTTTGCAGCAAGTCAAACGACATAGAGGTTACTTCGCTTGCGCTCTCGCTTAAAAACGAGATAGAAAAGGTCAGAGAACAGGTACAGAACTTGGAGTGATATGAGAAACGTTCTTGTCGTGATTTCGGGACCTTCCGGAGTGGGAAAAGGTACAATAGCCAAAATTCTAACCGAGAGAAACGGATACGCGCTTTCCGTATCGTGTACTACCCGTGCGCCGCGTACTGGCGAGGTAGACGGACGAGAATATTTCTTTATAAGCCGCGACGAGTTTTTAAGGCGAGTCAAAGAAAACGGTTTTTTGGAGTATTCCGAACATTTTGAGAATTTTTACGGCACGCCGAAAGACTTCGTGGAAAAGCAACTCAAACAAAAAGACGTGATTCTCGAAATCGACGTAAACGGCGGGCTCAACGTCAAAAAGACTTATCCGCAGGCGATACTCGTGATGATTGTGCCTCCGTCTCTCGAAGAAGTGAGAAAAAGGCTTATTAAGCGCAATACCGAAACCGAAGACAAAATCGAACTGAGAATGAAGCGGATAAGTTACGAACTGGGAAAACAAAGCCTGTACGACTATTCGGTTGTCAACGATGACCTCGAAACGACGGTCGAAAGGCTTACGGAAATTATAAACGAAGAAAAATCGCGGAAAAATTAAAAAATCTTAAAAGGAGAAGATATATGATACATAAACCTCCGATTGACGAACTTGCGTCGAAAGTAAAATCAAAATACGCGCTTTGCGTCCTTGCGAGCAAACGCGCGAGACAGTTAATGGAACAGGCACAGAATCAGGGTCTTACAGAACTTCCCGGCGGCGAGAAACCTCTTTCGGTCGCGGCTCAGGAAATTTACGACGGCAAACTGATAGCCACAGACGATTGACGGTAAACGCGTTCATAAGACAGCTTGTGAACGCGTTTGCGTTTTTGTGGGCGGGGCTCGGACGGTTAGGTCCTGAGAGTGCTCGCGTTTACGGGAGAAAAAGGTGTTTGCCGAAGTTATAGTCGATATTTCGCATTCTGACGTCGACAGGATTTTCGAGTACTCTTTCGATGACTGCGGGATTGTGCCCGGCAGTCGTGTCGTCGTGCCTTTCTCTAAGTATACCGTAGAGGGTATCGTTATAAAAGTAAAAGAAAAAAGCGAATTCCCGCCCGAAAAAATCAAAAAAATAATAAGGCTTCTCGAAGAAACGCCCGCTCTTACGCCCGAAACATTAAAACTTTCGGAATACGTCGCGGATACTTGTTTCGTTACGCGCGCCGCCGCGTTGAGGTTGTTTCTCCCTGTGGAAATGCGCAGGGGAAAAGTAAAGGAGCGGCTTGTCGAATATGCAAGGCTCGCGGACGGCGTTGACGCGGACGCCGTCGCACCGACGCTTCGTAAGACCGCGGTAAAACAGCGGGATCTTCTGTATTTTTTGCAGGAGAACGGGCAAACGGAAGCGGCATGGCTCAATTCCGAATTCGGCGCGGGCGCGGTGCGCGCGGCGGCGGACAAAGGATTTGTCGTTTTCTCCGAGGAAAAACGCCTCCGTTCCCCGTATCTCGGGCTTAATGCCGAAAACAAAAAAGTTTCGCTTACCGCCGCTCAACGTGCGGCAGTCGAGAGCATTGAAAAAACAGAAAAACAGACGACGCTCCTTTTCGGAGTTACGGGCTCGGGCAAGACGGAAGTATATCTCGAACTCATAAACCGCGCGATTGCGCGCAATAAGACGGCAATTATGCTCGTGCCTGAAATATCCCTGACGCCGCAGATGTTAAAGCAACTTCGCGCCCGTTTCGGGGATTCGGCGGCAATTCTTCACAGCGGACTTTCCGCAGGCGAAAGATTCGACGAGTGGTGGCGGCTCCGCAACGGTGAGGCGGTCATTGCGATAGGAGCGAGAAGCGCGATATTCGCGCCGCTGACAGATATAGGCATAATCATAATCGACGAGGAGCACGACGGCAGTTATGTGAGCGAATCCTCGCCGCGTTACGTTACGGCAGAAATCGCCGCGCGCCGCGCGGCGCATTACGGCGCAAAACTCGTTCTCGGGAGCGCCACTCCTTCCACGGAAAGTTATTTAAAAGCGACGGAGGGCGAATATAACCTCGCTGAACTTCCCGAAAGAATAAACAAAAAGCCTCTTCCGGATGTGGAAATAGCGGATATGCGCGCCGAAATAAGGCGCGGCAACAATTCGCCGTTTTCCGCCGCTCTCAAAAACGAGTTGTCGAAATGTCTCGAAAGCGGCAATCAGGCGATAATTTTTCTCAATCAGCGCGGTTATTCCAAATCGGTTATATGCACCGAATGCGGGCATGTTCAGAAATGCGCTTCCTGCGACGTTTCGCTTACTTATCATAAAGAGGACGAGTCGCTTCTTTGTCATTACTGCGGCGCTAAATATAAAATGATAACCGCATGCACGGAATGCGGAAGTCCTTATATCCGTTACGGCGGGTTCGGCACAGAGCGTGTCGTTCTGGAACTCAAAAAACTTTTTCCGTCTGCGCGAATCCTCAGAATGGACAGGGACACTACCCGCAACAAGGAGGGACACCTCAAAATACTTGCGGAATTTTCAGCGAGAAAAGCCGATATCCTCGTTGGCACGCAGATGATAGCGAAGGGGCACGATTTTCCCTTTGTAACGCTCGTGGGGATTCTGGACGCCGATATGAGCCTGCATTTTTCGGATTACAGGAGCAATGAAAGGACTTTTCAGCTTATAACTCAGGTCGCAGGAAGAAGCGGCAGGGCGGACGTGGCGGGGAAAGTGGTGCTGCAAACCTATTCGCCAGAAAACGCCGTTTTGCGGCGCGCGATAAACTATGACTACAAGGGCTTTTTCGAACACGAAATATCTATACGTAAGGCTACGGGTTTTCCGCCTTATACTTCGATAGTCAGATTGCTCGTGTCGGGAGAGGACGAGGAAACAACGGTCGGCGTTACGAAATCGGTATATGAAGACATGAACGCGATTTATAAACAAAACCGCAGTGCTTTCGCTTTTTTCGGGTGCATGAAAGCGCCGTTAAAAAAATTGCAGGGCAAATTCCGTTATCAGGTGCTTATGCGCGTTTACGGTTCTCCCGATATAATAAGAAAAGCGGGAAAAACGGCGGAAAAATATAACAGCGGTAAGGTCGGCGTACATATAGAAATTAATCCGAACAACCTTGTTTGAAAGGAGATAAAATGGCAATCAGAAACATAATTCAGATAGGAGACGAAACTCTCCGTAAAAAAAGTTTTCCCGTCACCGATTTCGGCGAAAAAACGCATACTCTTATCGACGATATGCGCGATACGCTTTTCAAGGCTGACGGCGCGGGGCTCGCCGCGCCTCAGATTGGCGTTCTGCGCCGCATATTTATAGTGAGCGCGGAAGATAAATATTTTGAATGCGTCAATCCCGTCATCACCGACACAAAAGGCAGACAGGTGGGCGAAGAGGCATGTCTTTCCGTGCGCGGAAAGCAGGGGGTCGTCGAACGTCCCATGAAAATAACCGTCAAGGCGCAGGACAGATACGGCAAACCTTTCACGGTCAAGGCATCGGGTTTT
Organism: uncultured Clostridia bacterium; assembly: GCA_944367535.1. Classification (GTDB taxonomy): domain Bacteria; phylum Bacillota; class Clostridia; order Christensenellales; family Borkfalkiaceae; genus UBA1259. The sequence goes on along the minus strand of CALVWQ010000015.1, from coordinate 16,471 downwards.
CTCGCGCGCGCGTTCTGTCATGAGTACGACCATTTAGACGGTATTCTTTACGTCGACAAGGCAAAGTCGGTCGGGGAGGAGGAGAATTGAGGACGGTATTTCTGGGTACGCCCGAATTCGCGGTTGCTCCGCTTGCAAGGCTTTGTTCGTTGTCTTTGACGGAAGTCGTCGCGGTAGTTACCAATTTAGATAAGCCCGCGGGCAGAAAGATGATTCTGACTCCGCCGCCCGTAAAAATCTTTGCCCAAAGCAAGGGCATACCCGTCTACCAGTATAAAAGCATAAGGAAAGAAGGCGTGGAGGACATGCGAAAACTCCGCCCCGACTTAATGATAACCTGTGCGTTCGGACAGATACTTTCGGAGGAGATACTCGACATACCGCCTCTCGGCGTATATAATATTCACGGTTCGCTTCTTCCGAAATACAGGGGTGCGTCTCCCGTGCAGCACGCAGTGCTTTGCGGCGACAAGGTTACGGGCATAACGATAATGAAGACTGACGTCGGCGTGGATACGGGCGATATACTGTTTAGCGAGAGTATCGGTATCGGGGACGACGAGACGAGCGGCGACGTATTTGCAAAACTGTCGGCGCTCGGCGCGGATTGCATCGAAAAAGCCGTGAGGCTCATTGCCGCGGGCAATGTGTCGCTTACCCCGCAGGACGATTCCGCCGCGACGCATACGGGCATGATTTCAAAGGCGGACGCTTTTATCGATTTTACGGACGGGGCGGAACTTATAGTGAATAAGGTGCGCGCCTTTAATCCTTCGCCCGTCGCGTTTACGCTCCTGAGCGGGCAGCCTTTTAAAATATACCGCGCGCTGAAAGCGGAAGGCAAAGGCGCGTGCGGGGAAATTATTTCCGTTGACGGCGGTATCACGGTAGCGTGTAAGGACGGCGCAGTAAGACTGTTATCCGTTCAGAAAGCGGGCGGCAAAGTAATGGACGGCGCGGAGTTTCTCCGCGGCAACAAAATTCCCGCAGGAACGGTGCTCGGTAAATGATAAACGCCTTTTACGACGCTTACCGCATACTTTACAAGGTATACGGTGAGAAAAGTTTCATAAAACAGGCAATAACCGATACGGATATAGAGGAAAAAAACCGTGCGTTTACCGTAAAATTGTGTTACGGCGTGCTGGATAAAGACGGCGAACTTTCGTATTGCATAAAATATATTGCGAAAAAGACACCGAAACTTCCCGTGCGCATAATTTTAAAGACGGCGATGTACGCTTATAAGTATCTCGGCAAAAAGCCGTATGCCGTGTCTGACAGCGCCGTGGAACTCGTGAAAAAAATGGGCAAGGGCGGTATGAGCGGATTCGTAAACGCCTTTTTGAGAAAATATTTTTCGTCCGAGATACCTTTGCCCGACAATCTTATTGAACGTTTGTCCGTAAAATATTCCTTTCCGCTGTTCGCGGTCGAAGAACTCGCGGCTTATTACGGCGCGGAAAGGACGGAAAGAATCCTTGCCGCGGAAAATGCGCGGACGACTCTGTGTTTTTACAATTCAGACGGTGAAAAATACCTTACCGAATTAGGCGCCGATTTTGTAAAAACGCCCTTTTACAATGTGTTTTCTCTAAAAAATTTTGTAAGAAACTCCGACTACGATAAGGGGGTATATACCTTCCAGGCGCTGCCCTCCGTTGCAATCTGCGAGGCGGTGGAGAGGTGCGACAGACTTCTCGACTGTTGCGCGGCGCCCGGCGGAAAGAGTGTGCGCCTGTCATTTAAATGCAGGGAAGTGGTGTCTTGGGATATACATCCGCACCGTACCGAACTGATAAAAAGTTATAAAACGAGAATGGGACGAAACAATATCTCGGCGGAAACCTGTGACGCGAAGGTATATAAGCCCGAACTGCACTGCGCTTTCGATGCGGTGCTCTGCGATGCGCCTTGCAGCGGTCTCGGCGTCGTTAATGATAATCCCGATATAAAACTCGGCGTTACCTACGAGAGCGTCAGTGGACTTTGCGCCGAACAGGCCGCGATTCTCGGCACGGTTTTTGATTATGTCAAAGTTGGCGGCTTCCTTTATTATTCGACGTGCTCATTGTTGCCGCGAGAAAATTCGGCGCGCATAAAAGAATTTTTAGATACTCACCCGCAGTTTCGCATGTGCGAGGCAGACAGCCCTTTGCCTCACGACTTATCGGACGGCGCGCTTTCCTTTTTGCCGGATATTTCGGGCGGGCTCGGCTTTTATGTCGCGAAAATGCAGAGAATAAAAGAGTGATTGAGAGGTTTAGTTTTGGAAATAATGCTCGGCCGCAGTAAAGCGGAAATCAACCTGATAACCGACGCTCTCGGAGAAAAGAGTTACCGCGCGGCGCAGATACATAAGTCGCTTCACGCGGGATTGGAGTTTTCCGAGATGACCGACCTTTCCAAAACGCTGCGCGAAAAACTCGCCGAAAATTATATCGCGCAGCCCGTCAAAATAATAAAGACGCTGAAAAGTGCGGACGGCACGGAAAAATTCCTGTTTCTTCTCGGCGACGGAAACGTCATCGAGGGCGTACTTATGCGCTATAAATACGGCAATACCCTCTGCGTATCGACGCAGGTTGGGTGCCGCATGCACTGCGCTTTCTGCGCGTCGGGCATAGACGGGCTTATTAGAAACCTTGAAGCGGGTGAGATACTCGGCGAAGTAGTATCGGTAAACCGCTATCTTTCGGGCGGCGTGGGCGATAAACGAAAAGTTACCAACGTTGTTCTTATGGGAAGCGGCGAACCTCTCGATAATTATGACAATACCGTAAAATTCATAAGGCTTTTATCCGAGGAGGGCGGGCTGAATATCAGTGCGAGAAACGTTAGTCTTTCGACCTCTGGGCTGGTGCCCGCGATGTATGCGCTCGGAAAGGAGAACCTGCCCGTTACGCTTACGGTGTCGCTGCATTCTCCGTTTGACGCCGAAAGACAGAAAATAATGCCTGTCGCCAAAAAGTATTCCATAGCCGAAATTCTCGCCGCTTGTTCGGATTATTTCGCGCATACGGGAAGACGCTATATATTCGAATATGTTCTCATACGCGGTGAAAACGATACCGAACGGCACGCCGCCGCACTCGTTTCGCTGCTTAAAGGCAGACCTTGTCATGTCAATCTTATACGATTGAACGAAGTTAAAGAAAACAATTTGAAAAGCGGTACGGAAAAACAGGCGTATGCGTTTTCCGCTTTTTTGGAAAAGGGCGGCATATCCGCGACGGTCAGGCGCAAGATGGGTGAAGATATAGAAGGAGCGTGCGGGCAACTTCGCAGAAGGTTCCTCGAAGAAGGAAATAATCAAGGAGTAAAATTTGAGAGGGCGGATATATAAAATCAGTTCCAACGAATATACCGTAAAAAGCGACTCGGGAGAAATTTTCGTGTGTGCCGCAAAGGGCGCTTTGAAAATCAAGGGCGACGGACTTTCCGTCGGCGATTTGGTGGAGTTGGGAAAGGAAGGTGTCATAACAGAGGTCCTTCCGCGCAAAAACAGGTTTAACAGACCTAACGTCAGCAATGCGGACCTTATACTGGTAGTTATTTCCCCGCTTCCCGAACCCGATTTTTACCTTGTTGACAAAGTGCTTGTAAACGCGGCGTTTCAGGGCGTGCAGGCGGTGATAGCGGTCAATAAAACCGATATCGGCGACGCTCTGACGGGTATTGTTGAATCTCAATTCGGAAAGGCGGGCGTTAAAATTCTGTCATTTTCGGCAGTGAGCGGAGAGGGAAAGGAAAAACTCGAAGAAACGATAAAGGGAAAACTTACCGTGCTCGCGGGACAGAGTGCGGCGGGAAAGACTTCGGTCGTAAAAGCCCTTTTCGGAATTGACCTCAAAACCGGAGATGTGAGCCGAAAAACAGGCCGCGGAAAGCATACGACGACCTGCTCTGAAATATTCGAAAAAGACGGGTTCATGATTGTGGATACCCCGGGATTTGCCGCGATAGACGCGGCCGTTCCGCCGCAAAATCTACCTTCGCTTTATCCGGAATATGCTCAGTATGCCGGGGAATGCAGATTCAGAGGATGCAGACACATAACCGAGCCCGACTGTAAAATAAAGGAATTGGTTGAGGCGGGAGAATTGTCTTGCGAAAGATATGAAAGATATAAAAAGATATATTCGCAATTATTTGAGAAAAGGAGAGATTATGAAAAAGATTAAAATTGCGCCGTCGATGTTGTCCGCTGATTTTTCCAAGTTCGGCGAGGAAGTCAAAGATATAGTATCAAACGGTGCAGACCTGTTGCATTTAGACGTCATGGACGGGAATTTCGTCAATAATATTTCTTTCGGGCCTAAATTTATAGAGGAAGCAAGACCGTATACCGACGCGGTGTTCGACACTCATCTCATGATTTTGAATCCTTGGAAATATATCGACCGATTCGTAAAGGCGGGCTCGGATATCATTACCGTCCACTATGAGGCTTGCGGAGACAGGCTTAAAGATACGCTTAAAGCGATTAAAAGCTTAGGCGTTAAGTGCGGCGCAGTCATAAATCCCGATACTCCCGCGTCTGCAATTGCGGACGTGCTCGAAGAATGCGACATGATTTTGCTCATGAGCGTTTTCCCGGGGTTCGGAGGTCAGGCGTTTATTAAAGAAGTGCTCCCGAAAATTTCCGAAGTTTATATGATGATTAAAAACTGCGGAAAAGATATAGACCTTGAAATAGACGGCGGTATCAACAGACAGAACGTTGCCGACGTGAAACGCGCGGGCGCAAACGTCATAGTCGCGGGAAGTACGATATTTAAAGAGGCGGACAGGGCAAAAATAATCAGGGAACTTCGTGAAATATAAATATCTTTGAACATTTTTTATAACGGCGGCATATAATGTGTTATCAGAAAAAAGAGGTAAAGTTATGAAAATATGCTGTATCAAACCGCCGATGATTATAAGAAAGGTTTTAAGACTCTTCTTTTGCGGGAAGAGCAAGCAGGCAAAACCTCAGTAAACTGACCTTTATCCCCGCAGACGCGGGGATAAACGATTTTAAAGACTTGGTTGCATGATTTTATTGTAACAATGATGCCGAAATGATTTGTTTTCGTTAAAGTTGAATTTTTACGTTATTCATTAAGGAATAAATTTTATTAAAAATAATAATATTTACTACATATTTACATCATAACCTTATTATTTAATATTTTATGATATTTACTCGGTATTTATTAGATACCGTTAAATTCTGCGCCGCGGATTTTCCGCGGCGCAGAATTTATGTAATAAAGAAATTAAAAGCTGTAAATATTATTTTGCTATCTTTGTCATTATCTTATGTGAATGATAGAAAGTTATAAAAGTCAGAGTTAAAAACTGAAATTTACATTATAGATTATATGTGAGGTTAATTTTGTAATTTATATTTTTAAATTTTTGTCATTAAAATATTTTCGTATTGCCGTACCCGATTTTAAATTTCGCTTTTTTATTTTCTAAATTACTTTGTAAAAAATATTTATACGAATATTCATTTTTTCCGAAATTTTTTTATTTTATGCGAAAAATACTTGACTTTAAATTTTTAAATGATATAATAATGATAATCATTACTATTTAGGAGACGTAAATGAGACATTCGAGACAGCGTGAACTGATTCTCGATATAATAACGGGCAATACAACTCATCCGACTGCGGATGCTATATATGTCGCGGCGAGGGAGAGAGAGCCCAATATCAGTCTTGGAACGGTTTACAGAAATCTTAAAGTTCTCGCGGAAGAGGATAAGCTCGTAACGCTCGAAACGCAGGATAAAAAGATTCATTATGACTATAACGTCCTGCCGCACGGACACTTTATATGCGACCGTTGCGGTAAAATATACGATATGTTTTATGAGGACGGACAAATCGGAAAACTGGCTGAGCGCGGGTTTTCGGTGAGCGGCGCGAAATGCGTTTATTACGGTGTTTGTGCGGAATGCGGTAAAAAGGAAAAAAATTAAAGGGGATAAACCCTGAAAAGGAGATAAAAAATGAAAAAGTTTGTATGCAGTATTTGCGGTTATGTACATGAAGGAGATTCTGCTCCCGAAAAATGCCCTCAGTGCGGCGCGCCGTCGGAAAAGTTTATAGAACAGAAATCCGAAATGAGTTGGGCTGCCGAACACGTTGTGGGTGTAGCACAGGGTGTAGACCCCGAAATCATCGAAGGACTCAGAATGAACTTTACGGGCGAATGCACCGAAGTCGGAATGTACCTTGCAATGGCGAGAGTGGCGCACAGGGAAGGCTATCCCGAGATCGGTCTTTATTGGGAAAAGGCGGCTTATGAAGAAGCCGAACATGCTGCAAAGTTCGCAGAACTTCTCGGCGAGGTGGTAACCGATTCCACAAAGAAAAATCTCGAAATGCGCGTAGAGGCGGAAAACGGCGCGACGGCAGGCAAGTTTGAACTCGCCAAGAAAGCAAAAGCGTTAAATCTTGATGCCATACACGATACAGTGCACGAAATGGCTCGCGACGAGGCTCGCCACGGCAAGGCTTTTGCGGGGCTTTTGAAGAGATATTTCGGTAAATAATATTTTCGTTATCAAAAATTTCAGCCGTGCGCGGTAATTTCATGTGCCGCGCACGGTTTTTTATATATAAAATTCGTTATTTAGCGCAATTTAACTACTATTTTCGCGGTAACTGTTGACAAAAGGTATATTCCGCGTTAAAATAAAATATATTAAGTATAAATATCGGTTTATACATTCGGAGGAACTTATGCTGGCTATATCGATAATACAATTTTGTCTTTTTATAATTATTTATGTTCTAGGCGGAATTGTCTGCGGAAAAATCTGCGTGGAACTTATCAGGGAAAAGAATCCGCGAATGAGCGATTTTCTCTGGTTCTGGGCGGGCTTTTTCTTTAACGTCATAGCGGTTTTCATGACGCTTTGCGTAAAGAAGTCCGACGACGGTGAAAATAAATAACTTGATCGGGAATAAATAAATTTATTTTTAATCGAGAATGTTTTTTGAATATTTTCAGATAATTTTTTATTGAAATTTGCATTGACATTGTTTTCAAGCGCTTTTTGCCCTTTTCGGGCAAAAAGCGCTTATTTTTATTTTTACGTGTTTTATTTTTAAACGATAAAGTCATGAAAAAAGCGAGGGGAAAATTTTCCTTCGCTTTTTTGGTATAAAGGTATTTTTATGAACATATATTTTTATGGAAACGATAAAAGCAAAAGGTCATTAAAGGACAAAAACAAATTATATTCGATAAAATTCGCGGTGGTAAAAATATTAGAATGTATAGTGCGTTTATAAAAAAGAAAACTTTATTGGTTGTTTTATCTATGCTGCTTGTCGGAGTTATCTCCGTCGTCGTGCTTTCGGGCACGGGAGCGCATACGGTTTTTTACGGCGATAATCTCCGGAAATTGCCGATATATTCGGTAAAGACGGAAGAAAAGAAAATCGCCATTTCTTTTGATTGCGCATGGGGTACGGATTATACCGATTCTCTTTTGCAAACCATGGAAAAAGAAAATGTAAGATGTACGTTTTTCATGGTCGAATTCTGGACGGAAAAGTATCCCGAATATGTAAAAAAGATAAATTCTTACGGACACGAGATAGGCACTCACTCCGCAACTCACCCGTATATGAGCAAATTAAGCCGCGAGGCAATAGTCAAGGAGCTGACGACGTCGTGCGAGGCGATTGAAAGCATAACGCGCAAAAAAGTCGAAGTGTTCAGACCGCCTTACGGCGATTACGATGACCTTTTAATTGATACTGCGACGGAATTGGGACTTTATACGATACAGTGGAGCGTAGACAGTCTTGACTGGAAAAATCTGTCGGCGGAGGAGATTTGTTCTAGAGTGCTGTCACGCGTCGGCAGCGGGTCTATCGTTTTATTTCACAATCAGGGACTAAATACCGCGAAGGCGTTACCTGAAATAATCAGGGAACTTAAAGACAGAGGATACGTTTTTGTCCCCGTCGGCGAACTGATTTACAGGGAAAATTTCAGAATTCTCTCTGATGGGACGCAGGTACAAAATTCATAGGAAAATCTTTGGAGGAAAACATATATGAACTATTTGGCAGAAAAGAACAACAGAGTGTTTATCAAGGGCGAAATCGTAACCGAAGCGGAATTTTCGCACGAGGTATACGGGGAAGGGTTTTACGAAATGAACGTGCTCGTCAAACGTTTGTCCGGACAGGGCGACGTTTTGCCCGTAACCATTTCAGAAAGACTTATAGCGGATAAGGACCTCAAAGTCGGAGTAACCATAAACGCTTACGGTCAGTTCAGAAGTTACAATAAACTCGTCGACGGAAAAAGCAAACTAATGCTCACGGTTTTTGTACGCGAACTTTTAGACGACGTTCCCGTGAAAAATCCAAATAATATAGTTTTGTCGGGTTATATATGCAAACTTCCGGTTTACAGGACGACGCCTTTTAACAGAGAAATAGCCGACCTGCTTGTGGCGGTTAACAGGTCGTACAACAAATCTGATTATATACCGTGCATTGCATGGGGCAGAAACGCGAGGTTTGCCAAAAATCTGGCGGTAGGGGAAAAGATAGCCATAGCGGGGCGTATACAGAGTCGCGAATATCAGAAAAGAATTTCGAACGATGAGATAAAGATACTTACGGCTTACGAAGTCTCCATAAGCAAACTTGCAGCTTACGACAATGCAGAGAATTTCGATGCAGACGCCGAGTTCAATATTCCCGGCATACGCGGCGAGGAAACGGAAAATACTTTTGCGGATAATTGACGCGTTACTATTTTTATTTTTTTGAATAGTTTTAAAATTACGACGCGGCGGTGCAAAATTCACCGCCGCGTCGTATGATTTTAAAATTATTATAGTATTGCTCTGATGATAGAAAGTAAGACACTTTTCGCAATATTTAATATTTTTAGTTTTTATACTAAAAAATCAATATTGAATCTTAAAGATTAAACCTCGTTCTTTTTTCTCAAAATAAAATATGTTGCGGTTCCGCATACCGATGCGAGTACGGCGAGAATAATCAGCACGTTTCTGACTGCGGTCTTTGCGTCGTTTTTAATCATCGAAGATTTGATATAACCCGTAATGTAACCGCCTTCGATTGCGACGGCAACATAAGATACTCCGTTTTCTTCCGAAAAAAGTCTGACTTCCGCGTCATCGGATAGTTCGAGGATTGACTCCGTCATGTTTTTATCTTTATATAGAGTACCAGCGGAAATTTTCTCGACGGTATATTTGTCGGCAATAAGGTCTTGCGAAAGCACTTCGACCGTGAACGGCACGGGTACAAACCCGAAATATACGGAGCCGTTATATTCCGCCGTAGCCGCATAATATTCTATTCCGAGGAATGAAACTGTTTTTACGGGAGAGATCTGAACGCCTTTTTCAAGTCTTACCGAAACATTTCCGACGGTGGCGGCAAATAAATCCGAAGCAGTAATTATAGGCAGATGATAAAGATTGACGTCCGTCGTTATAAATGCCGATTGCGGGGCAGGAGATGTTTCTTTTTGAAGTGACGTAACAAACGCCGAATCGACGAGCACGACTCCCGATTGCGCCGCAAGCGCATAAAGTATTAGAGGTTTTCCGAGTGCGTCCGCAAGCGTTATGCTTTCGATATAAATGTATTCGTTTTCCGTTGCGACAAGTCCCGAATACGAGAATTTTGCGGCTCCGTATTCTACCGAATATTTGTTGGCATTTTCATGTACAGTATAAAAGTCGAGAGTTATTTCTTCCGCAGTCGCTTCTTTGTTAAGGAAATTCTGCGGTACCGTAATGTCTGAAACCGCGAGATTGCCGAGCGCGGATGTTTTAAAAACGTACTCCGAATTTTCCGAAAGATAATAAATCTCTTTTTTGTCGAAAGATAGGGCAAAGGTCTTGACCGTCTGGGTAATCTCGCCGTAAGGCTGCCAACCGTTGTCGTAATAGCAGATTTTACCCCCCGTTACGGCAAATAAGACGCCCGCGAGGTCGCATATTATCTTATCCGCGCCGTTTCTTGAAAGGTTTTCGGTTGCATCGCCTTTATAGGCATATACTGTCGTCTGGTCGGCAATATAAATATTTCCGAATACGTCTACCGTCATCATTTCCGCGGTAATACCGTTAAACTCGCGCCGTTCTCCGCATTGCGAGAAGTCTTTTTCGTCGACTTTATAAAGGTAACTGTTCATTCCGTTTGTGGTCAGAATGTAATAATATCCACTCTGATAACAAATATCTTTTATAATGTACTGAATAAAATCGAGCGGCGCCGTGTCGGAAGGATTTTTAAGCGAGGCGATATAATTTGCGTCCTCGTCAGACGAATAGATAATACTATCGTTTCCGAGCGCGAAGTATGCGGGTTTTACTTCGGAAGGAGAGGCGAAAAGATTGATAAATCTATCTTTCGAATAAGTATCGAAATCTTCGGAGACGTCGATAACCGTAAGTTTGTTGCGGTCGAGTACGGCGACATAATCCCCGAATCTCTCTATATCGGTAGCGTTTGCCGCTATTCTGTTATAAGCGGTTTTTCCGCTCGCTATCGCAAAACCCGTGAAAATAAGATTTCCGTCCTCGGGCTTAAATTCCTGTACCGCGCTTATTGCCGAATCGGTAATAAGAAGATTATCGCCTTTAAATGAAATGCCGGTAGGCGAAATGAGATTTCCGAGATTGTATACACATTCGGGCAGAGCGAGCCGCTGCGGCGCAGAGGTAAAATTTGTGGAAAGACGGTAAATTCCGCCCGACGATACGTAATACACATATTGATTGTTTGCTATTATCTTGTCGGGACGAACGTCGGTAACGGAAATTTCCTGACTTTCCGAAAGATTGTTTACCGAACGTTTGCACATGCTGACGGCGGTAGTACCGCTGTGATAGAATATTTCGTCGCTGCCGTTTATGGCGATAGGGTATACGTCGTTAGCCGTTTCGATTGCTTCGCTTTTAATCGACATGTCCGACATGTTGTCCGACCTGTTGTAAACGATAAGTTTGCTGCCGTAAACGGTTATCATATAGTTTGAATTGAAATCAAAAAACGAACCGCCCGCTTTTCTTACTTTCAGACCGGTAAAAGACGGGTCGCTCAAATCGGTTTCATCTTGCAGACCTGTAAGGTCTATGGAATACACCGAACCGTCGTCCGAGGCGTAAAGCGTTTCGGAATTTAAAAACTTTATCTGTTTCAGCGATATAAAGCCTTTAAGCAGGCGTTCCGTACCGTCTGAAAAAAAGACGCGTATCGTCTGTCCTTCGATCACGGCGTAATTTCCGTCGTAAAAACATGCGTCGGCGGGAGCGTTTAAGGCGGTGTATTCAAGAGCGGAGGCGGGAAGCAATTCTTCGTAAACGGAATCATCTCTAAACACATCGCCTTCTGCTGACGCGTTGAGCGAAAAAATATGAGCACCCGTATATCCCGCAACGCAGAAAATCGCAAGTATTATTATAAGACTTTTTTTCATTCTATTTATCATATCAATTATTTTACCATATTATTTTTGTTTTGTCATTTGTATTCGACAAAATACTTCATTTTTATACTTTTTATGATTCCGCCTGATGACCTGAACAATATATCACAACGATTTATTTCCTTTTTTTGGCAAAAAGATTTTTAAACATGACAGATATTGTCATCTTTAAGAGTTATTATATTACCGAAAAACAAACAAATGTTCGTTTTTTAAGACATATAATATTGACCGACGCAAAAAGCGGTTTTATAATGAGGTTGATTTTTAGGCGTTATTAAAGGAGACGGCAGATGAATATTTTGTATGCTAAAACTGTGCTTTACGTTTATCCGAACATAATGAATATAGTAAAGCAGATTGACGAAGTTGTGGAAAAAAAGGCGCTATCGTCCATGGACGATTATTCGCCGTGCCTTGTACAGTGCGAAAAAATTTCCGAATATACTCGCCAAAAAATAAATTTTCTTATCCTTAAAAGGGTGTGCGACCGCATAATGTCAAAATTAAGCGACGAGGAAAAAACTTTGCTCGAATATAAATTTTTTAAAAGGAAAAAACGAGAGGAGTTTGACGGGTTTGATTTTTCGTCGAGGACATATTTCAGGAAACAGATAAGGCTTGCCGAAAAATTTGCGAGGCTTCTTATAAAGGGAGGAATCAAAGAGGAAAATTTCGCGGAGGATTATCTTGCTTCCGAATTTATGCGCGACCTTTATAAGCGAGTGGGAGAACAGGAAAAGTTAATAAGAAAAAACAAAAGTGCCGCCGAGAAAGCGGCAGCGGCAGTGCTTGCAAAACATAAAATTGCGACAGGGGAACAGACGGACCCGACTGAAAAGTTTTTTTGTGAAAGGAATGTATTATGGCGCGATAAAAGATCTCAATAAGAAATATTTTCCGAAATTTTTTTATGGTATCGCCGTAAATATATAATTAGTTATTCGTAATCGTTTTCGTCGTAATATCCTGCGGCGACGCGTGCAGACGGCTTTTTCCTGAAAACTATAAAAAGAGCGATTATTCCCGCAAACGCGAGGCAGGCTATAATTAAAATCCTCAGGTCGAAGCCTCCGCCGGCTGTCGTTTTTCCGTCTTCGCCGTCCGTTTCGGGCGGTTCCGTAACGGGGTCTTCCGGCTCGATGAACGTAAGTTCGTTCGGGTGGTTGGGAATTGTGAAGGGCAATACTTCGGATTCTTTTACATATCCCAAACGGTCGTTATAACTCACATAGTAAGCGTTTACGTTATCGGTTATGGGAAGCGTGCCGTAGTAATTCATCATTCTTCCGTCGAAGATATACTGTATTGCCTGCGTAAGAAGCCTGTCGGAGTACAGCACGGTCGTGGACGTTGCCGTAATTTTGACGTCGGCATAGGGATTTTTAACGCTCAGCCCGTCGTAAAACAGCATGGCGGAAGGCACATATCCGTCTATTGCCGCTGTGCCGCCAAGTCCGTAACATTCGACGTGCGAGAGCGGCTCGCTGTCGTCAAGTACCCTCACATAATAAGTGTACGGAAGGTAGAAAAGCAAGTTAAGCCCCTCTTTGTCGCGGTAAAAGGGCGTGTCTTCCGTTATTATACGCGCATACGCGCCGTATTCGGCTCGCACCGTTTCGGTGCCCTGTATTAAACGCACAAATCCCGTTGTTACGGTAATTATATATATTATCAGTATTAGCAGTGCCGATATTTTCGCTTTCTTTTCCCGCCTCGCGGGCAGGTAAGACATCATTTGGGTGTTTCCTCCGTCTTCTAAATAATCAATATAATCATGAAAATTATATATGTAATTTATTGCACAGTAATAACAAATTATATCGTTTTATGGGGTAATATCGCGATTACGCCTTTTTCGGTTTGACTTTTTCGGTTTTTTGTATTATTATTTATCCGATATTTTTTATCGATATTTTAATAAACGGCGCGCGGCGCCGTGTTGCAGAGAAAGTTATGAATGCGAATGTTTATGAAATAACGGCGTTTATTCTGTATTTTGTCGCCGTTATCGGAATAGGCGTGTATTTTTTCTTTAAGAGCAAGTCATTGAGCGAAAAAGACTATTTCCTCGGCGGAAGAAATATGGGAGGCTGGGTATCTGCATTGTCGGCGGGCGCTTCGGATATGTCCGCGTGGGTGCTCATGGGACTGCCCGGGTCAATTTTTTTCTACGGTTTGGGTCAGGTATGGATTTCGATAGGTTTACTTATCGGTACCGTCGTTTCGTGGACGTTTGTCGCTCCCAAACTCCGCCGTTACGCCATAATGGCGGGCGACTCGATTACCGTTCCCGAGTTTTTGTCCAACAGATTCTTTTCCAAAGGCTCGGTGCTTCGCGTTTCCTGTGCGGTTATATTCGTAATAGGTTATTGCCTTTATGCCGCTTCGTCGGTATTCGCCTGCGGAAAACTCTTTCATCTTTTAGTCCCTTCCGTGGCACAGGACGTGGCGATGATTATTTCAGCCGCAATCATTCTCATTTACACTTTGCTCGGCGGATTCAACGCGGTTTGCTGGACAGACTTCTTTCAAGGTATGCTCATGCTCGCGGCGCTTATGATTGTTCCCGTCGTCGCACTTATCGTATTGCAGACTTCCGGCAGTATAGCTCCTGCAACTACTCCGGAAAATTATTATAATTTCCTTTCGTCGGGAAAGTTCGACTGGGCGAGTGTCGCGACTATAATAACCGGGCTCGGTTGGGGATTAGGTTATATGGGTATGCCGCATATCATTATCAGATATATGGCTATAAAGTCGGAAAAAGAAATGAAAAAGTCGCGTGTAATCGGCTCTGTATGGACAGGGCTTATATTGCTTATGTCCACTGTGGTCGCGTTGGTCGCTCACGAGTATCTCGGAAGTTCGCTCGACCCTTCGGACAGGGAATTGGTGTTCGTCAATGTGGTAAGAAACCTCTTTGGTTTCGGTGCGCTTGCGCTGATAGGCGGTGTTTTAATCTCTGCGATAGTCGCGGCGTCCATGAGTACGGCAGACTCTCAACTTCTCGCTTCGTCTTCCGCATTTGCTTCGGATATTTATAAGACGGTAATAAAGAAAAACGCGTCCGATAAGGAAATGCTGCTCGTGGGAAGGATTGCGGTTATCGTCGTTACGATAATCGCCGGCGTGCTCGCGCTTTTAGTATATTATTTCAATCTTACGGGTATTATGGGTTTGGTTTCCGCCGCGTGGTCGATTTTCGGTTCGGCGTTCGGCCCGGTCGTTCTTCTCTCGCTTTATTGGAAGCGTTTGAATTATAAGGGCGCGTGCGCGGGAATAATCGCGGGTTTTGTTGTTTCCGTACTTTGGATGATTCTTTTTAATCTTTCGTATTATGAATATAATGCTGTAATCTGCGATACGGGCGTATACGAATTGGTACCCGGGTTTTTATGCGGTCTTATAGTTGCGGCGGTGGTTTCACTCTGCACGAAAGCACCCGAAGATAAGGTCATCGAACTTTTTGAATCAGTTAAGGAATTTAAAGAAAAAGAATAATTCCTGTAAACATAATTTGGCGCGCGCCGTTATACGGCGCGCGCATTTTTGTTTGTTTTTAATGCTTAAAATGTCTGAATAAGCGTATACTTTAAAATAGGTATATGTTTTTATGTGGGAAAAGTTTCGTGGTTCCGCGCTGAAAATTTTATTTAAAATAGTATCGGTAGTCGTAGTTATTTTTTGGATTGTCTTTCTCGTGTGCGGATTATGGCAATGTGCGGCGCGGAGATATCTTTATCCGCTCGGCTATAAGGAAGAAGTTTTTCAATATGCCGACGCTTACGGCCTGCCGCGTGCTTTTGTTTTTGCCGTAATAAAGACCGAAAGCGGTTTCGACGCGGACGCAGTCAGCCGCGCGGGCGCGATAGGGCTCATGCAGATAAGAGAGGATACGGGAAGATATATAGCCGAAAAGACCGGCGTTGAAAATTTTGACCTTAAAGACCCCGATACTAACATAAATTTCGGATGTTTTTATATAAAATATCTTCGAACGCGTTTCGAGGACGCCTCCGCCGCGCTTGCCGCTTATAATGCGGGCGAAGGGAATGTCAGCCTTTGGCTTATGAATAAGGAATACAGCGATGACGGTAAAACGCTTAAATATATTCCTTTTGAGGAAACGAGGGAATATGTTGACAAAATTTATGAAAGTTTTGGAAAATATAAAAAATTATACGGTAAACTTCTTGACAAAACAGAAAAATTTGAGTAATATATAAAGGCTGAATGTGAGGGTGGCGGAATTGGCAGACGCGTACGTTTGAGGGGCGTATGGTTATCCGTGTGGGTTCAAGTCCCATCCTTCACACCATGTTTAGTGGATAAAAATGCTGTCCACTGCAAAAACCCTGAAAAATGATGAGTTTTTCAGGGTTTTTTGCTGCTTTTCGGGCAAAAACGCAACTTTTGTGCTTCGCAAAAACAGGTTTCGATTTTATGCTGTCTTTTACCTGTTTTTATGTTAAAACAGGACTTGAACCTTGTTTGATTCTTTGTGCAAGAAAAATTATATATACACTTACCCTAAATTCTGTTGACAGAATAAGATAACGGTGTTATAATAACAATGTTATCGGAGGTAATGAATGAAGTTTAAGGATGAAGAAGCGGTAGGGCAGATTCTGGAGTGTGCAAAAGAGGAATTTATGCAAAATGGATTTGCAGATGCTTCCATGCGCACGATTGCCGAAAAAGCCGGATTTACGACCGGAATGCTGTACAGCCGTTTTGCGGATAAGAATGAATTGTTTTCCGCGCTCGTGAAAGAGGGGGCGGATAAACTGTATTCTTATTTTTCCGATGTTCAGGAAGAATTTGCCGAGTTTCCCGCAACACAACAGGTAGCGGAGATGCAAACATATACATCAAGCAAGATGCGCACGGTGATAGATATAATTTATGAATATTTCGATACGTTCAAGCTCATTGTATGTCATAGTGCCGGTTCAAGTTATGACCGTTACAT
>CALVWQ010000014.1 GCA_944367535.1 uncultured Clostridia bacterium | reverse complement strand
GTTAAATACGAATATCTGGAAGTTACCCTTACCGACAGTTTCGATGCCGCAAACAGTGTCGTGTTCCGTGTTTACAATAACGCCACACTCACCGAAAACTTCCGTGTACAGGATAAAAACGGCACATTCGATACTCTTAAATACGGTTTGTCGAGTTCTGTCGCCGCTGCAGAGAGGAAACATTTTTATTACGATAATTCCGACCATAGTATATATAATTTAAACCTTGTCAAAATAGCGGAACTCGAATATTGTACGGACGGCTCGATATTTACGGGATTTACGCGCGGAGTAATGAACGTTTCATTCAGATTTTGCAATGTGAAGGAGCGTTCGGACATAACTCTTCTTAAACTCGGCAACCAACCTCTTGACGTGAACGCGATTTCATACGGGGATCTCATTGCGCCGCAACTTGCACCGATAAGCAATATTGAGTCCGAAAATATCGTAGTTTATTCCGATTTTATCGTTCCTTCGGCTTTTGCGACGGATATTATCTGCGGAATTTCAACTATAAGCGTTTCGTTTACTGCGCCCGACAAGACCGTATTGCTTTCCGAAGCCGACTGCAATGAAAGCAGGATTTTCAAACTTGATAAACTCGGGACATATTTGCTTGCGTTCAACGTCGAGGATTTAAACGGTGTAACAAACAAAATACAGTATTATATTACGGTTATAGATAATATCGCACCCGAAATAACTGTTGACGGGGAATATGATGAGGAATATGCGTTTGGTTCGGAAATCACGCTCGCTGGAATGAGTGTAACTGACAATATCGATTCCGTAGAAGCAATAAATTCATATATTCTTATTTGTAATCCCGATTATACCTACGAAAAATTCTCCGGAGGAGATGTTTATAAATTTGACAGAGAAGGTTATTACAGAATATTATATTGTGCATTTGACTCTTCGGGGAATTATAACGTGATTGAATTTACGTTCAACGTGCGCTGAAAGGAGGAAAAATATGAAAACTGCGATAAAAATTACGGTTTTGATGTTGTCGTTGATAATTGTTGCGGGTTCTGCATTTGCATGTAATAACAGTAAAGAAAATGCGGAATATAAATATGGCGATTATTACGAAGGAATAAACACCGAAAAAGAAATAGGCTATCTTGCGAATAACGGTACGACCGAATATACTGTAATGATTCCTGCGGAAGCCACCGAAACGGAGAAACAGGCGGCAAACGAGTTGGTGGACTTTACGCGTATGAGTACGGGCGTAAAACTTTCGATTGTAACCGATTCGAACTATTCTGACAGTGTTTCGTATATTTCGATAGGTCGCACCGATCTTTTGGAAAAAGCGGCATTCGGTACGGATTACAATACTCTCAACGGAGACGGTTTTGTAATAAAGACAGTCGGGAAAAACGTCATAATAGACGCTGGAACGGACAGAGGGTTTTTGTACGGCACCTATGAAATAATAGAAAAAGTTTTGGGAGTAAGATTTCTGACCGAGGAAGAAACATATATTCCTAACGCGACGAAGGTTATGTTCAACGAAATGGATATTACGTCTGTTCCGGCTTTTAAAATGCGCGTATATCTTAATTCTCCTACTTTTCTTATGAATACCGACATGGAATATATAGCGCATACGCGCACCATGTACGACTGGCTCGATATCCCCGAAAACTATGGCGGCAGCGCTCATGTTTCGAGGCGCGGCAACAATACGCATAACGCGAGGTTTTATGTGCCCGCCGAAAAATACGGCACGAGAGATTTTTACAGCGGTGAATTTCTGACCGAAGAGGAAGGATACGAGCCGCATCCCGAACTGTGGTGGATAAAACCGGGCAGTACGGCTCCGATGTACGAGCCGGGCGGTGAGGGCAGCGGTATAACGCTTAACTGGCTCAACGGTATTACGGAAGACGGAAAACTTGACGAAAGCATGGAGATAAGTACTGCCAAAGTAGTCATAGAAGAGATGAAGAAAGACGCTCTTGCCAATCCCGACGCCGAATTTTTCGTAATCGACCAGGAGGACATAGGCGTAATTATGGACGCAGACGACCCGACTGTCAAAAAGTATACGCCCGCGGGAGTGCTTGTAAGGTTCTGTAACGTCGTCGCGACGGAATTGCAGAAATGGGCGGACGAAGAACTCGACGGCAGGAAGATAAATCTCGTTACTTTTGCCTATCAGCAGACGCAGTCTGCGCCGGTAGTGGACGACGGTAAGGGCGGATATGTTCCGATTGACGAAACTGTCGTGCCCGTCGAAAATCTATATATACGTCTGGCCTATACTTCCGCCATGTATTATCCTTACGATGACGAACGCCAGCCTGATGAAGTGAAATATACAATAGTCAAATGGGCGTCAATCTGCAAGCATTTTTGGTTCTGGGGATACGACGCGGTATATACCGATTATATTTCATATTCGCCGACACTCGGGCAGGCTTACGGCACGGTTCAACTTATGCGGGAGCTCGGTGTGCAGTATATGTTGATGCAGTCCACTCAAAATTCTCCTAACGATTGGCAGGCAAACATAAAGAGTTATGTTTGGTCTAAGCTCATGTGGAATCCCGATCGGGAAGTTTCGGCGCTAGTCAATGAATTTCTTGAAGGCTATTACGGTATAGTAGCGCCGTATGTGAGAGAAATGATGAATCTTTTCGATGCACATTTTGCAAATTATATGGTAAAAGAAGAGCCTGATATATGGTTTTGGGCATACGGAACGATAGGGAACGAGGATACGCTGACTCCGAGGTTGTTGGATAAGGCGGTGGAGATAATGGAGAAGGCGGAAAAGGTCATAGAAGAAGACCAAACGTTAAGCGAGGGGATGAAAGAAAAACTTTCAGAGCGTATAGCGCGAGTAAAATTAACTCCAAAATGGATGCAATTATTTTATTTCTCTACTTTGTATCCTTTGGAAGATTCAAGGGCTAAACTTGACCTTGCTCAGAAAGTTTTGAGTCTCAGCGTTTATGGCGACATAAAAATGCTCAATGAAGGTACGGGACTTGCGGGATATCTCGCACTTAATTACGGAATTTAATAATAAATAAGAAAAATTTTATGAATACAAAAACTTATTTTGTAAAAGCGGGAAAGGCAGAATATGATATTCTGCTTCCCGCCGTCCCGACCGCGGCAAACGAACAGGCGGCGGAAGAACTTGCTTACTATACCGAAAAGAGCTGCGGCGCAAAACTGAAAATCGTCTGCGGAAGTTATTCTGATACGGGCAAATACATATCTATCGGCAAAACAGCGCTTTTGGAAAAATCGGGAGTACGCGCGGATTATGAAAAACTTAACGGCGACGGGTTCATGATAAAGACCGTCGGGGAAAATATTCTTACCGATGCTTTGACCGACAGGGGTTTTCTTTATGCGGCATATGAGATAATCGAAAAGGTTATAGGTGTAAGATTTTTTTCCGTGGACGAAACGTATGTTCCCGAGCAAAAAGACATAATATTTCCCGTTATGGATATTACTTCGGTGCCTGCGTTCAGATTGCGGACTTATCTGAATTATCCTACATATCCCGACGGATGGAATGAGCAATTCGCGGCGCATACGCGCACCTTGCATAACTGGCACTCGTTCGACGAAAAATACGGTGGTTCTCCGCCGCTGTTTTCGCGTGTTCAGGGTACTCATAATTCAAGATATTTTGTTCCTGCCGAAAAGTACGGAACGAAAGAATCAACGGGTTATGAAGGAAAATTTCTCACTCCTGAAGAGGGTTATGACCCGCATCCCGAATTTTATCACATGGCGGAAGGGCACGAACCTGTCTGGTCAAACGGAGGCTACGGTCCTACGATTGATTGGGCTAACGGCATAACCGAGGACGGAAAACTCGATGAAAGCATGGATGTAAGCGTGGCAAAAATTGTCATCGAAGAAATGAAAAAAGACATTCTCGCAAATCCCGACGCCGAATTTTTCCAGATAGACCAGGAAGACTGTGTAGACCCGGTAACTGATAAATCCTTGCTTGAAAAATACAAAGCATCGGGAGTCGTGATAAGATTTTGTAACGTAGTTGCTACTGAGTTGCAGAAATGGGCAGACAGAGAACTGGGCGGAAGAAAAATTAAACTCGTTACTTTCGCATATCAGCAGACCATGCACGCGCCCGTGAAAAAGAACGAAAAAGGGGAATATGTGCCGCTTGATCCCACTGTCGTCCCCGTAGATAATCTTTATATAAGGCTTGCATATATGTCGTTCCACTATTATCCTTACGGCGATTATCGACAGCCGGCGGAAGTGCTTGAAATGACAAATTCATGGGCGTCAATCTGTAAACATTTCTGGTTCTGGGGATACGATGCGATATTTAACGACTATATAGTTTACAATCCAACAATGGGTCAGATAAGCGGTACGGTTAAACTGATGAAAAAATTAGGGGTCGAGTATTTTATAATGCTCGCCGCGTATAATGAGCCGCATGACTGGCAATCCGACATGAAACAGTATGTATGGATGAAACTTTTATGGAACGAAAATCTTAACGTAAATGAACTTGCCGACGAATATCTTAACGGATATTACAGGTCGGCAGCAAAATACGTAAAAAAAATGATTGCAATTCTTGATAAAAGATATGACGAGGTTGTCGCGTCTTTGGAAGTCGGGCATGACGAATACAATTGTTATCACGAAATAGGTGTTCCCAAAAATATAGACGGAAAACTTTTGGAGCGTGCAATCGAGGCAATCGAAGAGGGAGAAAGGGAAATATCTTCCGATAAAAACATTTCGGCTGATGAAAGAAATATTCTTTTATTAAGACTTGAGCGCGTGAAGTTTACTCCGATATGGATGAAATTTAAATTTTATAAAGACTTTTATCCCGGTGTATCGGAGGACGATGAAAAAAAATTTGCACTCGAAATTTTAAAACTGAGAGCACGCATAGGAAGAGTGCTGAAAGAAGAATCAATAAAAATCGAAGATTATATTAAAGAAAAATATAATATAAGTAACTAATTTAAAAGTCGACTGAATTTATTTTCTAAAACCTTATGAGCTCTACGCTTAATATAATGCGGAGGGCTCATAAGGTTTAAATTTATTCTTCGTTTAATTGAGAGAAAAAAGAACTTCGGTATTCCGAGGGGGACATTCCGGTATATTTTCTAAATGTATAGTTGAAAAGATGAAAATCTGAAAAGTTAAGTTTATCAGAAATTTTGGCAATACTTATATCGTTACGTATCAGCAGTTTTTTCGCCTCTTCGATTTTCAACTCATTAAAACATGTTATTATGGATTTATTATAATATGTTTTAAATGAATGACTGATATAGGAGCGGCTGTAATTGAAAGTCTTGCATATATCGTCAATGGTGAGGGAGCTGTATATATTTTTTTTAAGCATGAAATAAATTCTTTCGCATATAACCCGAATGTTGTCGTCGGATTTGAAAAAAATCGTAGGATTAGAATTTTCGGATTGTTCTCGCAAAAGATTTATGATAAGCAGTTCGAGGTATAGCTGAACACATTGTTCGCCGCCCAGCCTCGGATGTTCAAGCGGCGTCAGTTTTTCAAAAGAGGAAGTCTTAAATGTATTAAGCGCCTCATCTATGAGGAAAGAGAGAAATCTCTTGTCGTTTTCGTCTGTGTGTTTGGAAAACTCGGCGAGAACGTTAATTATAAAAGACTTACATTCAAAGCAGACGAAAAAAGTTTTTGACGATTGATTTTTTTTAGATGCCCTTATGACATGATTTTGTTTGGGAGAGAGAAAGAAAATATCGCCTTTTTTTAACAAAACGGGTTTTTTGTTTTCTATCTCGTAACATAATTCGCCCTTCTCGACGAAAATAAACTCCCAGAAATCATGATTCTCTTCCTTTGAAACGTAATCAGACTCCCATTCGAACAAATCAATTGCCAGAATTTTCCTAATTAAAACGGTATCCTTAATGGAATGTTTTATATACTTTCTCATATCAATATCATATCAGCTATGTGCTTTTTTGTCAAGTAAAAAAAGAAAAAGCATAATTTATTACTCAATAAAACATAATATTGTCTTGCGGGCACAATATCGGTGTGATAAAATAAATAAAAAAATATATCGGTGAAAAAGATGATTGAAACTGTAACGAGAAAAATAGAAAAAAAAGACGTCGGTTTTGCGCTTCCGCACGAACATATTCTTTGCGATCTTCGTCCCATGCTTGCCGAGAACGGTGTGGGGAAATACTTTCATGAAAAACTGAAACTTGAAAACCGTCATGCCATTTATTCCGATCCCTATACAATAGAGGACAACGCTTTTTATAACGATGAAGTAATAGCGGTTAAAGAACTTGAATTTTATAAAGAAGCGGGAGGGAATACCATTTTTGACTGTACAACGTTTTTTGCCGATCCTGCCGCCTTGAAACGCATCAGTGAAAAATCAGGAGTTAATATAGTACTCGGTTGCGGATATTATGTTGACGCATTTCTTGATAAATGGAACAGGGATGCTTCGGCGGAAGAAATAGCCGATAAAATGGTCAAAGAACTGACCGAGGGTTTTGGGGACAGCGGCATAAAAGCAGGGTTTATAGGAGAGATAGGAACGAGTGCCGTAATAACCGAGTGTGAATGGAAGAATGTTATTGCGTCAGGGCTTGCCTCATTAAAGACGGGAGCTGCCATTCATTTTCATACGGCGTTATGGGAAGAAAACGGGATAGCTATAACTGATAAACTGATAGAGATGGGGGTTAAACCCGAAAAAATATGTATAGACCATATAGACGTTTGTATAAGACCCGATTATATAAAGCGTCTTCTCGATAAAGGTGTTTATGTCGAGTACGATAATTTCGGTAAGGAATTTTTTATTCCCAAACGCGATACGGGTGTTTTACGCGGCAGGTTTGCGTACGATTACGAAAGATGTTTATCAATTAAAAATTTCGCAGATGCGGGTTATATAAACAGGATATTCGTAACCACCGATATATGTCTTAAAAGCATGCTTTATAATTACGGCGGAAACGGATTTGCGCATGTTCCGCAAAATATAACGGTAATGTTAAAAGACGTCGGTTTAAGCGATGAGCAGGTCATTAGACTCACTGAGGGTAATCCCGCAGAATTTTTCGACAGATAAATTTCTTAAAAGGAGAATACATGAAGTTTATAGATTGCAGTGCCTGTATAGGCGAGGCACCCGTGAACAGACTTATAATAAATCACGAAAATTATCCCGTATACGAAAAGGTGAAGCAGCCCAAAGATGCGGCGGAACTTCTCGCCGAAATGGACTATAACGGTATAGACGAAGCGGTTGTTTATAATGCTACCATTGTTAATTCGGGACTTGTGCACGGCAATAATAGACTTGTATCCGACCCTGTAAATTACACCGGCAGACTTCATGGGACGATAGCGGTAGCGCCATCGTTTCTGCATGAAAGTTTTCTGCCTGAAAATATTTACGATATGATATGCAGATATAACCTTTTCGGCGTTAGGGCAAATCCGAAAGCCAACCGTTATATGTTTGACAGAATAACGATGGGCGACGTGGCGGATATGCTGTGCGAGAAGAATATACCGATATATATTTCTCCGTCTGACGGCTGGGAATATGTTTACGCTATCATGAAAGAGTTTCCTTCATTGACCGCCATAATCACCAACTACGGTTTATGGGGCTCGGACGGATATGTATATCCGCTTGTTAAAGCATATAAAAATCTCTATATAGATACAAGCGACTTTCAGGAAGTAACGGGAATAGAGGCTTTTGTAAACAGATTCGGAAGCGAAAAGATGCTTTTCGGTACCAACTATCCCATGGATAACATGGGAGGGCCGCTGGCAACTCTTATCGGAAGTAAAATTCCGTTAAGGGATAAGGAAAATATCGCGCATGGTAATATTGAAAGGCTATTTGAAGGCAGGTTACTTAAATGAAATATACTAACGATTCCGCATTGTGGAAAAATTTTACCGAAGCGGGAAGACTTGAAAAGGTAAGTGTTATAGACGTTCATACGCACATGGGTGATATAAATGACGCTTCGACGCCTGTGTTTGAAATAGACGAATGCGTAGGGGTTATGGATGAGAGAAACATAGATAGCATCTGGTGTGCACCACACTATGACCTTTTTGATGTGGATGAACCTAACCGCTATATAGAAGAGTATATGGCGAAATACCCTGAAAGAGTAAAAGGATATTTTTCGTTTAATCCCAATTATTGCGAAAGGTATATTAAAAGAATAGAGCGGGTTGACGAAATCGACAACTATATAGGGTTTAAATTCTTACCGGTTTATCATAATGTTTCGCTTGCCGACGACAGATACAAATATGCTTTGGATTTTGCCGAAAAAAGAAATCTCGTGGTGCTCTCGCATACTTGGGGCGGGACAGCATGTTCGCCCGCCGAGGTCGCGGAACTATTAAAAAAATATAAAAATTTGCAATTTATATTGGGACATTCTTCTCCCAATCAGTTAGATGATGCGATTGAACTGGTAAAAAAACACGATAATGCATATCTTGACCTCTGCGACATACACCGTCATAGCGGAATAGTCGATAAGATGTGTGAAAATGTAGGCGCGGAAAAAGTATTGTTCGGAACCGATTTCCCGTGGTACGAATTCAATTACTGTATCGGTAGCGTGCTTTGCGCGCATATATCGGACGATAAAAAAGAACTGATTTTCCGCGGTAACGCCGAAAGAATCTTTAAAAATATAAAAAAGGCAAAAGGAGTTGACTTATAAAATGACGCCGACAATAAAATCGTTTGAAGAAGGAGCCAAAGTCTGCGGTGATATACTCACCGGAGGGAAAGTAAAGAAGAAAATAAAAATAGGCGTGCTCACCTGCGGGTATTTCGAGTATTGGAGAATGTATCCGACGCTTAAAGACAAGGTGGATTCAGACCTTAAAGTAGTTACGGACAGACTCTCTGCCGAGTACGAAAATATTGTTTTTACGGGGATGGTTGACACTCTCGATTCGGCAATGGCGGCAGGTAAAATGCTTAAAAACGAAAACGTTGACGTGGTTTTGCTCGTTTACGGGACATATACTGCGGATTTCATAACACTTACTGCTCTGGACTGCGTAAGGGATAAACCTCTCTTGATTTTTTCTACTCAGCCGCATAAAGACGTAGACAGAAACGGAGACTATGAAGGCAGTCTTCGCAACAGTGCGATTATCGGTATAGCTCAGATAACCGGTACGTTGAGAAAAATGAAACGCGATTACAACGTAATTGTGGGCAGTGTGGAAGATGAAAGGGCATATAAAAAAATAGCCTCGCATTTTAAGGCATTGCAGGCAATTGAGGACATAAGGGAAGCCAATATCGGTGTTATAGGCCATGTGTTTAGGGGCATGTACGATATAGAACTTTCAAAAACCTTTTTAAAATCCGCGTTCGGCGTCAATATAATCATGATACAGAGCGCGCATCTTTTGGAAGAATGGGAAAAAATTACGGATGATGCCGTTAACGAGAAGAAAAAGAAACTGCTTTCCCGTTTTAAGATTAAAAACGTTACCGAAACAGACGTCTTTAATGCTCTTAAACTTGCAATAGCGATGGAGCGAATATCCGAGAAATTCAATCTGGACGCCATGTGCTTTTTAGACCAGCACTTCGTGCAAAGACAGGTAAAAGCGTCTGCAAGAATAGGGGCGTCTCTTCTTATGGAAAACACGGATATGTGCGTGAACTGCGAGGGGGATTTCGGAGGACTTGTAGCAGAGATGCTGTTAAAATCTCTGACGGGCAAAAATCCTCTCATGGCAGAATGGGGAGAATACGACGAGCAGACTAACAGTGTTCTGTTAATAGGACACGGCATCGGCACTCCCGATATGTCAAAGAGCGAAAAAGAAGTTCTTCTTGCGCGTACTCCCGAGGAATGGGGTTTTGACGGAAACGGACTAAATTATGAATTTGTATGCAGGGAAGGGAATTGCACGCTGTCGCATATTTTTGAGACAGCGGAAGGATACAGAATTTTATCTTCGCCGGTGTACAGTATAGATTTCCCGAGACTGAACTTTGATGAAATACATGCGCTTGTAAAAGTTGATAAACCCGTCAAAGAATATTTAGAGGAACTCTTAAATGCGGGAGTTTCGCATCACGTCATGATGGGCTTCGGGGACGTGAGCGAAGAAATAAGACTCGTAGCAGAATATCTTAAAGTAAAAAGTTTATTTGTCAAATAGGAGGAAATTATGAATTATCCCACAATATCAGCCAACGAATTTGAAGAAAGAGTAAAAACTTTAAATTCCGTGATGTCAGAAAACGGCGTTGACCTTGTCGTAGCGTTCTCAAATCTTCTCGACCCTTCGTCGGTAAGGTATTATACCGATTTTGCGGCAGTAAACGAAAGTGCGGCATTTATTAAGGTCAGGGACGGTGAGAGCATACTGTGCAGCGGACAGGCTTCTTATGACTATGCGCAGGTTAAGAATAAACTTTCATCGGCGAAAATAATGGTATTTCCAGAAATAGGAGAGGTCAGCGGGTTTGAGTACGATATGGCGGGACAAATGGATTTTCTGGACTGCTTTAACGAACTTAAAAATAAATATACCATAAAAAAGGTCGGACTTATCGGAAAACTTATTTTCCCCGCGGTAATATACAATAAAATCAAAGCGGCATTTGACGGTGCGGAAATTATAGATTTTGACCTGTTGCATTATGAGCAGAGAATTATAAAGAGTCCTGCCGAAATTGAATGTTTAAAGACGAACTGGGAAATGGTTTCAGAATTGTTCAAAGACGTTGTTCCGAGAATAGAAGAGGGAATGACAGAATTGCAGATTCAGGCCATGTTTGAGTATAAGATGCTTTCTCTCGGTGCGGAAAGTTATGTGCAGGCTTTTGCTCCAATGGTGGCGACCGGTGAGAAAAATTCTTTTATAAGCATGTATAGAAATACTATGCGGAAAATTAAAAAGAGTGAAATACTCAACCTTGCGGCAGGCGTATGCTATGAGGGATATAACGGAATTACGTGTACGCCTTATGTTTTAGGCGAGATTCCTCAGAAAATTAAGGACGCCGTAATGTGTGCTTACGATGCACTCAATTTTGCATCGGCAAAGATGAAACCCGGTACGCCTTGCGATATTGTCCTTAACGCATACACCGATTATTTAACGAAATACGGTTATATTGATTATTGTCCGTACGGCAGTCTGCACAGCACTGGAATGCTTGAATGCGAAGCGCCGGTATTTTCTACCGAAAATAAGAGAATAATTAAGGAAAATATGGCAATTTGCATCGACGCTTACTTTAAGGGAATGGAATGGGGTAGTTTTCGTATCGAAGATTGCTATCTCATAAAACCGCAGGGTGCGGAAAGAATGACGACATATAACGATAAGGCGATACCCGAAATATTTCGCTAATAGGAGCAATGCCTTAAAATCAACCGATAATCGGTACTAAATTTATACCGCATCGTGTAAGTAAATTTGATTTTATAGTTTATAAGGGCGCGCCCTTATCCGTTACCCATGAATGGGTAACGGAATACGCTTTAACAGCAGTTTATAAGGATATACAAATGGAAGGATATTGGTATTGGATTGAACTTACGGGTTTTGACAGGACGGCAGAAGACTATGGAGTCGGAGATTTTATGTCAAGGACAAGCGGTAAGGCGGAAGGAGTCAGTTTCCTTTTTGCCGACCTTGATTTTGTAAATCTGCATGATGGGATAACGGGCAAGACGCTTTCGCCGTCCGTATGTTCATACGGCGGATTGCCTTACGGCGAGGAACGTCCGCGTCAACCTTGGAAAGATACCGAACTCAAAGGCTTGACCGAGGAATTGAAAAGACACGGCGTCAAAGTTTTATTTTCATTTTTTAATACATTCACTTATCAATCTGACGACGGCAAATTCATGATAGGTGAGTTTTGCAATAATCATCATGAAATATGGGACAGATATCGTAACGGTGAGGAAGTTTACGGAGTCAATGTCTTAAAGAATTTAAGCGACGGCACGCCTTACAGCGAATATCTTTTTGCAAAAATAAACGAAGTAATTAAAGACTACGGTTTTGACGGCGTGCATCTTGCAGACGGTATATCTACCGCAAGACTCAGCGTCATGAACGGGGATTTTTCTGACGATTTGGCAGGACGTTTCGTAACCGAAAAGGGAATAAAAGAATTAAAGGCGGTAACTCACGGAAAACGGGATTACGCGGCTCGCCGAAAAATCATCATTGAAAAATATTATGCAGAGTATCTCGATTACCTTACAGGTAGATGGGCGGAATATTACAGGCGCGCTTTCGAGGTGATAAACGGCATTATAATTTTCAATAACGCTTGGACATGCGACCCCTTCGAATCATATTACAGATACGGTTTCGATTATAACGCCGTTAAGAGTGAAAAAGCTTATGCGATGATGGTAGAAGAAGTTTCTCCTACTCGTCCTATACTCTCGAAAGAAGATAATGCAGGCTATGACAGTACTGAAAAAGACTGCGCGATGTATCATTACAAACATTACCTCATGCAGTTGAGCAATAAAATAAATTCACCGGATACAAAATTAGTTGCACTGACACCTGTCAGGGATACTGCCGAGCAATGGGATATTATAAGGCACAGTCCGATGGAACTTCAACGCGCGCTCGTAAGAAGAAACCACGCGTTTATATACAGGAACGGGCTGAAAAAATGTATAAGCGCGCCGTTTTTCTGTCTTAGTTCCGCGGTTCCGAAAAACGATTGGGATTGGCTGAACAGTAACGTGGATGGAACGGATACGGGAGATGTTGAAAAGGCTCTCGGATATACGGTGCTTTATTCTCGGTCGTCTTTGAAAGAAGAAATAAAGAATTATGTTCTTACAAAAGATTATTCGTCTTCGGAACTTAATCTTAGGCTTTTAATGGGCGGGCTTGATATAGGGAGCATGACTGATTTCGAAAATGTTCTTAATATTTCAACTCCCGTTCTCGTCACCGATTACGATTTCCTTTCCGAACAAGAGAAAAACATTGTTAAAAAAATAAAGGCGCCGCTCGTAGTCGTAGGGAAAAAGACGCAGGACGTCGACGGTTACAGAATAAGTGCGGTTTACGATTTTGTACTTGTTAACGTAAAACCCTATGAGGGTATCGAAGAAGATGCCGAAAAACTCTTGTCCTTTGCAAAGGTTAAGATGGCAAAGGGTGTGGAGGACGATATGGGCGGTATATGGACCTGCCCGCTAAAATATAACACTCTTCCCGAAGAATATTTCAGGTGTGCCGCAAAAATAATTTCAAAAGCGGCAAATCTCGCAGAGTGTTCCGACAATGCACATTTAAGCGCATTCAGGCTTTCAAACGGTAAATACAGATATATTATAAGTAATGATGCTTATAAATATAATTTGGTAACCGTAACTCATAATAAAAAAATAAAAAATACTGTATCGAAATTGAAATATCACGGATATAAAGTTCCCGTAAACGATGAAAAATTTACGGACAGGGTGCCGCCGAGAGGAGTATGTGTCGACGAGGTGGAGGAGGTTTGTAATAATGCGGTTGAGTAAAGGGACCAAAACATTATTTATCATTGTTTCGGTTTTATTCGGTATTTATGCGATTACTCTGGTTTTCCCGTTTTTGTATACACTGAATAATTCTTTTAAAACAAATGCCGAATTCATAAGCGATGTGTGGTCATTGCCTAAAAAATTCAATTTCGATAATTATATAGAGGCGTTTGAAGAAAATAATTTGCTTAATATGTTTTTCAACACGATATTTCTGACAGCATGCGGCACATTTCTTTCAATCATGTCTGCATCTATCATGGCTTATGTGTTGAGTAAGTATAAGTTTTGGGGAAGCAGCCTGATTTATACAATGGCGATAATCTTTATGGTTATTCCCAATCTCGGAAATATTGCGGCGACATATAAACTTATGAACAATCTCGGATTGGTTGACAGCCTTCCCGGTCTTCTTGTGTTGTATATGGGACCTTTCGGTTCTACATTTTTATTATTGTATTCATTTTTCAAAGGTATTTCCTGGAGTTATGCCGAGGCTGCGAAGATTGACGGGGCAGGTAATTTCACGGTATTTTTCCGAATCATGTTGCCGCAGGCGAGAGCCGGTATTGGTGCTGTCGGATTTATGGTTATGATTGGAGTTTGGAACGATTATTATACACCGTTTTTGTATTTGCCGTCAATGTATACTTTAGCAACCGGTTTGCAGGATTTGTCTACTCAAGCTACAACCACCGGTGCATATACGCAGATGTTTGCAGCGATGGTTATATCCATTATACCTCTTTTAGTCTTATTCGCATGTTTTCAGAAAACGATAATGGAAAATACCGTTGCCGGAGGATTAAAAGGATAAGAAATAAAAACGTATAACTAATTAAAAATTGTAATAAGGAGTAAAATATGAGAAAATTATTGTCGATATTGCTTGTTGCGGTAATTGCGTTTTCAGTAAGCGGATGTACAAAATATAAAACATCTTCGGAACTGCCTCAAATCGGGTCGGAAGATGAATTCAGGTTTGCTGCTTATATGACTCCGCCGCAGGCGAATGTTGGGAGCGACATTTTAAAAAATAATCCTAATTATATAACGGATGAGCAATATAAATGGATAGCGGAGTGCGGATTTAACTATGCTTATGCCGTTTATGAATTTGAAATAGAGGATATTATTACCGTCCTCGACTTGTGTGAGAAGTATGGCATAAAATATATGGCGCGAGATAATGGCAAAGGGGCGTCGTTCGGCAGTCTTATAGCTTCTGGCACAAACATTGAAAATATAACCGATGAACAGAAGTCGGAAATTAAGGCAAGAGTCGATTTGTATAAAGACCATCCCGCTTTTGCAGGTCATATTATTTACGACGAACCGAGCGCGGCGCTTTTTGATAATATAGCAAAAGTCAAGGAATTTTATGAGGAGTATTTGCCTGATAAAGAGTATTTTGTAAACCTTTTGCCGGATACGTCGGCAGGGCAGTTGGGCGCTGAAACCTATAATGATTATCTCGAACAGTTTTTGCAGAAAGTTCAGCCTGAAATGTTGAGTTATGACAGATATCCTCTGACATATGACACTTCGGGAAATCCCGACCTCGGCATAGGGTACATTGCGAATTTTGAAAAAGCCGCGGTAAAAGCGAAAGAATATAATATTCCTTTCTACATGTTTATATTGACTATGGGACACTGGAATTACAGGACTCCCAAAAATTATGATGACCTTGCATGGCAGGTTTACAATTCAATGGCATACGGCGCAAAAGGAATAGAAACATTTACCTATTGGACGACCATGGGAACGGGAGAAAATATAACATACGGTCTTATAGATTGGTACGGCAACAGGACTCAGACATGGTATTCGATGCAGCAGTTAATCTCTGAAATAAAAGCGTTCGAAAGCGTCTATATGGATTTCGATTGGCAGAATACCGTTTGTTATACGGCGGACAGCGATTATCAGAATTACCAGTTTGAAGGATTAAACTCTTCCGTACTCGCTTACGATAACGCAGAAAATCCTATAGACGGAATCAGTTCGATTAAGGGCGACGGGGATGCGTTGCTCGGGTATTTTACAAATGCCGACGGATATAAAGGGTATATGCTGACAAATATGGCAGATCCCGCGGATGACGAAACCATAACAATAGAGTTAAAATTCAATGACGCAAAAGAAGTCATTGTTTATAAAAAGGGCAGAATGGTCAGATATGCTTTAAATAAGGGCGTATTGACCACAAAACTCGGTTCAGGCGAGGGACAATTTATAATTCCGTTATAAGGAGGTAATATATGAAAAAATTTGTAAAAATTTTATGTTTGGCTCTGGCTTTTTTAATGATGTTTTCATTAGGCGCGTGCGGTAATAGAGAGGACGACGGCAAAATCAAGTTAAAAATATCATTTTTCAAAGCCGGTTTCGGCGATGAATGGCTTGTGAAAACGGCTGAAGCATTTGAGGACTCTCATCCCGACGTGAAAGTCGTTCTTGAAGGACATGCCAATATGGAACAGTTGGTCAAAAACAGGCTGGAAGCAGGCAATGCAGATAAAATCGCCGACATTGTTTCTATTACTAATATGACATTTTATCATGATTATATCAGAAAGGGTTATCTTGAGGATATAAGCGACCTCTACGAAATGGAGGTGGAAAACGGCAAGAAATTTATCGATGTCGTTCTGCCTCAATTTACCGATTATGTAAAGGTCAACGATAAATATTACGGAATACCTTGGGAAGGTGCGGTAACTGGCTTTGCTTATAATAAAAAGATGTTTGAACAATACGGTTGGGAAGTGCCTACAACCATGAAAGAATTTTTCGAGCTTTGCGACGAAATCAAATCAGAAGGTATAGCGCCGATCGTATATTGCGGAGGAATCGCCGAAGGATACTTTCAGAATATAATGCTGTCGTGGATGTTCCAGTATGAGGGGATAGAAAGCGGAGAAGAATTTTTTGCTCTCGAAAGCGCGGATGTGTTCAAAAAAGAAGGTCGTAAACTTGCCTATGAACAAGTGGCGAAAATAGTTTGCAATAAAGACATAGTGCTTTCCGGTTCAAAGGGTTTCGACCATCTTGCTGCTCAGAGAGAGTTTATTCAGGGCAATGCCGCAATGATTCCTACTGGTTCATGGTTACAGACTGAAATGTCGGAATTTTTGGAAGGGTTCCCGAATTTTGAGATGGCTATGTTTGCCGCTCCCGCTATAAATGATGACGGTAAAGATAAGAACGGAAACGATCTTACAGTCAGCGTAGGAAACGGAGATATCCTCGCAATTCCGTCAAAAGCCGCAAATAAAGAGCTTGCAAAGGAATTCCTTCTGTTCATGAGCACTCAGGAAATGCTTAATTTGTATGTGGAAAAAACGGGCGGCAATCCCAGACCTTATGTATATGAAAAAACCGATTGGTCTAATCTGTCGGCTTTCGGCGAAAGCGTAATGGAAATATGGAATTCTGCGTATAATATCTTCCCGTATAGTAATAATCCTCTTTATTTGTCGGGAGATATAGGCTTCTGGTTGGCTGAGGCGGGACAATGTGTAACTTATTTACAAAATTCGTCATCACTTACAGAAGGCATTTCAAGAGCATCTCTTCTTGTTAATAAAGATTACGAACTTGCTCTTGATAAATTAGGAAAATAAAATGAAAGAAAAAGTAAAACACACCCTTTCAACACCGTCGGGCGATAAACTTTGGAAAGGCGATAAAATATTTATAGTACTTATGATTGCAATTCCCATGCTTCATTTTGCGCTTTTTACCTTATATGTCAATTTTGATTCATTCATAATGGCGTTTCAGGATGTTGATTATACTGCAGAGGTAAATACCTTAAAATGGGTGGGGTTAGACAATTTTAAGAAGTTTTTCACCGAATGGGGCGAAAATGACCTTTGGATGCGCGCGGTAATAAATTCTTTCGGTTATTTGCCCGTAACGGTCTGCGTCATGCTTCCGCTCTCGATTTTCGCGGGTTATTTCCTTTACAGAAAAATCCCGCTTTCGGGTTTATACAAAATATTGTTTTTCCTGCCGAGTATTATATCCATCGTTGTCCTTGCAATAGTGTTCAGAAACATGTTTGACGCATCGATTGGTCCTATAAATTGGATACTTGAAAATATTTTCAAGATGTCGAAAGACGACATACCCAATTGGTTGGTCGACGAAAAGTACGCGATGTGGATATTATATCTGTATGCTATATGGGCGGGGATAGGATATAATGTGGTTCTGCTATTCGGTGCGATGACGAGAGTCCCTACGGAGGTTATAGAGTCGGGAAGGTTGGACGGAGTGGGAATATTCCGCGAGATGTTTCAGATTTTCGTCCCCATAATTTGGCCTACGGTAAGCACGATGATAATCTTCGGCGTTACCACGATATTTACTCAGTATATTCACCCCATGGTTCTCACTTCGGGAAACGGAAAAACTTATACTATCGCATATCTGATAATATCGAAAGTAAATCAGGGGCGCCTTTATTACAGTGCCGCACTCGGTATAATGCTGATAGTTATAGCTCTTCCCATGATAGAATTTACAAAGTGGCTTACAGGGAAGATATATGATACGGTTGAAACCTGAAAATATAAATTTATTAAAATATAAAAGGAGGAATTTGTTATGAACTTGGCAAAGAAAGGCTTGACAATAGTTTTAAGCGTTGCCATGATGCTGTCGGTATTTTTGTGTTTCGGCAGTATGGTAAAAGTTAATGCGGAGGGGGCATTTCCGTTTTCTTCTTCACCGTCTGCGATTGACGAAGATTACGAAATAATAGATAATGGCGGTAGCAGCACGGTAATGCGCGAAGGTGTCTTATCCTTTGTCGATATCGACGCAAGCAGAGAGGTTATGCTTATAAGCAAAACAGAACTCACTGCGCCTTATACAATCGAGTTTTCGATGTTTTCAAATACTGACGGATATCCTGACGGTGTATTTGTAATAGGGCATGATGATTATAATGTCGGTGGCGACCAGATAGAGACGGGCGGCGGCTTATACATTGACCGTTCCGCCGGTTCGCTTGTTCCGTGGCAGGGCACTAAGATTTATCAACCCGACGGAGTAACGGAAGCGACGGGTAATTTTATAAATTCGGAAATAGGATGGGCTATTAACAGAGATTTTCTGTATAAATTCGAAGTGCTCGAAAACGGACATGTAAATGTATATTATGATTTTGCCGATACTCCCGACGCGCTTACGACTTTGAGAAAAATCATCAAGCCCGCAGACGGCAGTGACCTTGAAATTACAAAATCGGGTTATTTTGTTTTTGTTCCGCTTGTTCAATCCAACGATAACGGAAAGACGCGTACATTAAAGTACATTTCCGAAAACGGCAATAAATCTATATTTAATACTCTTGACGAGAACAAATGGAATATCGTGGGAAATGCGGAAAAGGCTGTAATTGCTGCGGATTTTTCTTTTATTGATAAAAACGAGACTACCGTTGCAAGTAAATTTATCTTTACAGATGAGGGATTGAACGACGGCGATACGGTGTTTGACATAACATTCAGAAGTTCTAGGCTTCATGGCGCGACATCGCCTACCTGGGGTATTGCTTTCGGTATGAAAGATAAAGATATGCCGATTGCGTCAGCAGACAGATATGAGTTAAGCCGTCTCAACGGGCAGGCTTATAAAGGTTCCGAAGCGCAGACAAATAATAACGGTAAACCGTATGCAACGAATATTTATAACATCGGCGGAGATGTTACAATAAGGCTTGTGGGCAGAAAAGACGGAACGCTGGAAGAGTATCGCGGCATCGGCGCGGCCGGAAATGTTATAACAGATTTATATACTACTTATTCCGGATTCGATTTTAACGGATATATTGCATTCTATTCGAGGGCAGGTGCTGACAGTGTCGAAACCGATTCTGTTTCGTATAAAGATATTGCGATAAGCGGTAATGCGGTAAAAGTTCAGATTAAAACCGCAGAAGGGGCTTCCATAAGACTTAACGCGCCCAACGGATTGCGTTTTGAAACAAGAATAGATAAGGCCGATTATGACGCTTTGGTTGCGACTTACGGTGCAGAAAACGTAAAAACCGGTACAATAATTCTTCCCGCAGATTATTTGTCTGAAACTTATCTTACAGGCGATAAATTTGACCTCAATGCATATATCCTTGCAAGCACTGAAGGAACCGACTATAAGAACATAAAAAACCAACTCGGATTCTATAATGAAGATACGGCTTCTGCCGACGGATATTATCTGTATTACGGTTCTTTAGTCGAAATTCAGACTGAAAACCTCACCAGAGATTTTGTCGGAGTAGGATATGTAAGCATTACAAGCGGTGATAACACTATAATGATTTACGGAGGAAATTCGATTTCGGCACACAGCAGAAATATTTCTGAAATTGCCCTTCTTGCTTATAATGACAGAAGCTCCGTACAGACCGAAAAGTATTGTTATGAAGTTTCGGGCGAAGGAAATTACAGCCCTTACAGTCCTGAAATACTTGAACTTATTAGTGGATTTATAGTCGAATAAGGAGATAAAAAATGAAAAAAAATTATTCTACACCTGAGTTTAAAAATTATAAAGCAGTCGATATTATACTTGCTTCCAAGGGGGACGAGTATGAGTACGATGATTTTGCGCCACATCAACCGTAATTTTTTTCATTCAATTAGTGATTGTTTAAAACGGGAGAATAAAACATGCAGAATAAATTAACTAAAAAAATAGCGATATGTCTTCTTTCGCTTTGCTGTTTGTTCAGTTTTGTTTGCGGGGCGATATATGCGGTAAAGGTTGACGCGTCAAATGGCTCAATAATCTTGAGTCCTGATTATGTCGACGAAAATTTTACCATAATAGATAGAGACCTCGACACTACTGACGACACTACTCTTGCGAAAGTGCAATTATCTTTTGTGAATATTACTTCGAGCAGAGAAGTGATGCTTATCAGTAAAACAAAACTAACGGCGCCGTATACAATCGAGTTGTCGATGTATTCAAATACGGACGGATATCCTGACGGTGCTTTTGTAATCGGGCATGACGATTATACCGTGGGAGGAAATTCCATTGAAACGGGCGGTGGTTTATACATTGACCGTTCCGCGGGTTCGCTTGTCCCGTGGCAGGGCACGAAACTGTACAGCGCCGACGGAACTACCGAGGTTACGGGTAATTTTATCCCGGGTGTGGTCGGAGATTGGGCTATAAATAAGGAGTTTCTCTATAAATTCGAAGTTCTTGAAAACGGACATGTAAATGTATATTTCGATTTTGCAGATACTCCCGATGCGCTTACGACATTGAGAAATGTAATAAAGCCCGAAGACGGCGGAGACCTTGAAATTACAAAATCGGGATATTTCGTTTTTGCTCCGAGAGTTGAATCGATAGATAACGGTAAAGTGCGTACGTTGCAGTATGTGAGCGAGAACGGCAATAAGACTGTTTTCACTGAGATTGATGCCGATAAATGGAATATCGTGGGAAATGCGGAAAAGGCTGTAATTGCTGCGGATTTTGCGTTTATTGATAAAAACGAGAGTACCGTTGCGAGTAAATTTGCCTTTACGGATACAGGTTTAAATGACGGCGATACGGTATTTGACATAACATTCAGAAGTTCGAGGCTTCATGGCGCGACATCGCCTACCTGGGGACTTGCTTTCGGTATGGAAAGCGCAAACATGTCGATTGATTCAACCGACAGATATGAATTAAGTGTTCTGAGCGGTCAGGTTTATAAGGGAGCGGAAGCGCAGACAAACGGTAACGGGGCAAGTTATGCTACCGGAATATATAATACCGGCGGAGACGTTACGATAAGGCTTGTCGGGAAAAAAGGCGGTATATTAGAAGAATATCGCGGTATCGGCGCGGCCGGAAATGTTATAACAGACCTTTACACAACTTATTCCGGACTTGATTTTAACGGATATATTGCTTTTTATTCATTGGCAGGCGCGGACAGCGCCGCGACCGACACGGTAAAATTCAACGATATTTCCATTCAGGGTAATGTTGAATTTGTCGTAGAAAGCGTTTCATTAAACAAGGGTGTTTTTGATGCGGCTGTTATAGGCAATGATATTACGCTTATGAGTACCGTAATTGCTTATCCCGATATCGATAGCGGCGTTGTATATTCTGTTATAGAAGGATATGACCTCTGTACCTTAAAAGACAATATTTTATCTATAAAAGGTTCCGGAAGCATAACCGTAAGGGCGACGTCGAAAGATGATTCTTCGGTCTATGACGAGTACACTTTTATTGCCAGGTCTCTGGAATTTGAAAGATATTATTTACAGGAAGAATTTTCCGAACTCAATTCTGCGGATTGGAATGTAATAGATGAGGACGGAAATATAACTGTTGACGAAGGGGCATATATAAAAGGCGACAACGTAAACGAGGCGGGCGGAAGCGCAAAGGTTGTGTCAAATGTATATT
Source organism: uncultured Clostridia bacterium (assembly GCA_944367535.1). Classification (GTDB taxonomy): domain Bacteria; phylum Bacillota; class Clostridia; order Christensenellales; family Borkfalkiaceae; genus UBA1259. Next base: position 26,731 of record CALVWQ010000014.1, on the reverse strand, counting down.
TTATGGCAGATCCCGAAAATGACACTGTATTTGACATAACGTTTACGTCCGGTCTTTTAAGTTCGGGAACATTCAGAGACCCGTCATATTCCTGGGGGCTTATCTTCGGAATGAAATCTCAATCGGCCAAAGCCGGGGATGACGGTGTCGGATATGTCAAAGTCGATTATAACCATACCTTTATATTCTTAGGCGGTAACGAAGTTACCCCCACATACATGTCGGAACGTAAAAGTAATGCCGGCGATGTATTTTTTGAATCGCCTTATGATATTACTTTGCGCGTTGTCGGCAGAAAGGACGGTGTTCTTGAACTATACAGGGGTTACAGCGTTTATGAGGATATAAACACTTTATTTGCCACTTATTCGGGCTTTGATTTTAACGGATATGTCGCATTGACCACGCAATCGACTTCAAGCGGTAACGATAATGAAGATTATCAGATAAGATTTATGGATGTTACGCTCGAAGGCAATGTTTCCATCGACAACTACTATGAAGTGAAAAACGTTGTAATTGATTCAAGCGTATTTAAGGACGCCATTGTCTCCGAGATACCCATTGAAGTAAGCGTAAAGGTCAATTGTATTCCTAATCTTAACGCTTATGGCGGATATACTCTCGAAGTGGTTTCGGGTCCCGCAACATTGGACGGAAATAAACTCACGATTACAGGAGAGGGCGAAATAAAGATTAAAGCCACAAGCGTGTTGGATAATACGGTATTTACAGAATACAGTTTTGAGGCTACAAATCTTGTTATAACAGACATAATTTGGGCGGAAGACTTGTTTTCGGGGTTAAATTCCGACAGTCAGCCGGTCCAGTTGAGTGCCCGGGTCGAAAGTAATATGCTCGCAAATAAATATCAGGAACTTGTCTGGGAAGTAGAAAGCGGAAATGCGGTAGTCGTTGCCGATCAGTTAAGAATAACAGGAGCAGGACATGTTGTATTGAAGGTTTCCACTGTTTATGGCGATTTTTCCAAGACGATAGAATTTGATGTGGCACAGGTTAACGACGGAGAACACAATCCTGTTATTAACGATGAAGGCGTGGCGGATAAAAAAGGTTGCTCGGGGGCATTAAATGCATCATCTTTCGTAATACCTCTTTTATTGTGCGGCGTTCTGGTTTTGTTAAAAAAGAAAAGGGCACACTAAAATTGACTTTGGAGTGAATATAATGGAAGAATTCGGATTTAGAAATATTCGTTTTCGCATACGGGACGGCAAGGTTTACCTTGCCGTCTGCGGTAACTTAATAATCCCCGAGGAGAGTTATGAACTCGGGCGTTTTATTGAAGTGCAGATTGCAGGTGAGAATAAAGATACTCACTATGGCAATAAAATGATATGTTCGTCAGAGGGCGCTACTCTTATTTATGAAAGCCATTACCAAAAAGACAATAAATTTTTTGTTGTTCAAAAAAATGACAATATAAGAGTGGTTACGGAGTTTTGTTTTTTTGACGATACCGATTGTTTCAGTGTCAACACCTCTGTAACGAATATTTCGGAACATGAAATTATTTTGGAAGAAGTATCGTCTTTTGTTCTGGGACACATAGCCATGCTTGCGGATTCCGATAAAATTTACTATTATCGTTTCACGCAATCCCATCATGCCGAATGTCAGCCTCGTATTTTTTCATTATATGACGCGGGGCTTTTTAAGGCCACTCCAATCAGTCAAAAACGTATAGGTTGTTGCAATATCGGAAGTTGGTCTACGAAGGAAGAGTTGCCACAGGGCATAATAGAAAACAAATTGACAAATACCTTTTTAATGTTTCAGATAGAAAGCAATAATTCTTGGTATTATGAAATAAGCGATTATGTCGATAGAATTTATCTTTATACTGGAGGCGCAAACGCAAATCTCGGCGGATGGATAAAAAGACTCAATAAAAATGAAAGTTATAAGACGGTAACGGTTTCTTATGCGTTCGGCGAATCGGTTGACGGCGTAATCAGCGAAATGACAAAGTACAGGCGTCATATCGCGGGGAAAAGTACGCCGGATGAAAATCTGCCTGTTATTTTTAACGAGTATATGCATCTTGCATGGAATTCCCCGAACAGCGAAACCACAAAACGTTGCGCATTGAGTGCAAAAGAAATAGGTGCCGAATATTATGTTGTCGACTGCGGATGGCATGATGAAGTAGACGGCAGCGTTATATATCTTTACATGGGCGAATGGAAAGAAAGCCGTACAAGATTTCCTGAAGGCGTAAAGGCAGTAAGCGATTATGTCCATTCACTTGGAATGAAGTTCGGATTATGGATTGAGCCCGAAATAATCGGAATCAAATGTGATGCGATGCTGAATTATTATACCGATGACTGTTTTATTCAGAAAAACGGCAAACGTCTTTCTATCATGAACAGGTATTTGTTGGATTTTCGGAGTGATAAAGTAGTTAAATATCTTTCGGAAACCATTTGCCGCATGGTAAAAGAGTATGGGGCTGATTATATTAAACTTGATTATAATCAGGATTGCGGTGTAGGTACCGATTATAATGCCGACAGCGCAGGAGAGGGGCTTGAGGAGGCAGCAGCGGCTTATCTGGCTTGGGTAGACAGTATGCGCGAACAGTTTCCGGAAGTTCTTTTCGAAAATTGTTCTTCGGGAGGCATGCGTATAGATTATAAAACCATGTCGCATTTCTCTATTGCTTCTACATCCGATCAGACCGATTACCGACTTTATCCGTATATTGCCGCTAATATTTTCTCGGCTGTATTGCCCGAACAGGCTGCCGTTTGGAGTTATCCCGTCGGCACTACCGTTTATCCGGAAAATAATCCTTTCAGGGCGGAATATGATTGGGTAAACGAAAATGTGGACGACCGGCAGGTTATAATGAATATGGTCAACTCGATACTTGGGAGAATGCACCTTGCAAGCCATATAGAACTTTTAAACGAAAACAAGCGTGCTCTTATTAAAGAGGGCATAGAATGTTATAACTCCATAAAGGAATTCAAGAAAAATTCAATACCGATATTCCCGACGGGTTTTGCCGATTTTCATTCGGAATTCGTGTCTTGCGGATTGAAATCTCAGAAAAGAATTTTGCTGTCTGTATGGAATTTATCGGGTCAGGGAAGCAGAGAAATCGTTCTTGACGACACCATTGTGTCTGCAAACATTATTTATCCGAAAAAGAGCGATGTAAAATATAAAATCGCGGGTAATAAAATAATGTTTTGTTTTGATGAGCCATATCAGGCATGTATTCTTGATGTGATGATTGTTTAAGTTTTTTTGGGAAGGAAAGAAAATGTATATATTGCCGGAAGTAAAAAAGTATAATTCAAAAGAAGGAAAGTTTATATTTAACTCAAAAGTTACGGTGGGTATATCTGATGGTATATATTCGCAGGGCTTAAATTTACTGAAACATCATCTGAATCCGTTCGGGTTTGAAATTATAAAATCAGTCAAGCCGTGTTTAAATGCTGATGTTTTGCATATTTCGGATTCTGAAAAAAAAGAGTATTATAAAATAGATATTTCTGATAAAAGAATTAAAATTTTATGTACCGATTCATTGTCGTTCAGAAATGCGATATCCACAATTATTGCACTTATGACGTCTGAAAAAGGGATCTTTTCGGTTCCATGTTGTGAGATTGAGGACTATGCGGATTATCCCTATCGCGGGTTTATGCTTGATGTGGCAAGGCAGTATATAGATATCGAACTTATAAAGGAAAGAATTGTTTTGCTTGCCAAAGCAAAATATACCGTAATGCATATTCATTTGTTCGATACGGAGCGTTACGCGATAAAAAGCGAGGCTGTACCTGCTTTAAACATTAATCCTATTTTCAGACAGTATACGAAGGATGAAATGAAAGAACTTGTGGCTTATGCGAAAAGTTTCGGCATTACATTACTGCCTGAAATTGATTTGCCGGGGCACGGGCTTTATGTTCTCGAAGCTCTCCCAGAACTAAAATGCGTGCAAGAGGGAAAGCCTGTCGGCATATGGGATGTCTGCGTGTCAAACAGAAAAACTTACGAAATAATAGACCTGCTTGTAGAGGAATTGACAACTATATTCGATTGCGATTATATTCATATGGGCGGCGACGAGTTGAGTTTTTACGACATGAAAGACAGCGGTTATTGGCCGGCATGGTATGAGTGCGACAGGTGCCGGAAACTGGCTGAAAAAAACGGTTATAACACCGCATCCGATTATTATTGTCATTTTGTCAGAAAAGTTTATGATATAGTAAAATCTCACGGGAAGAAGTTAATGATATGGAACGACTCCGTGGATATTTCGAAGTCGCCTGACTTACCCAGGGATATATTGATTCATTTTTGGCGTGTTGCGGTAGAAACCCGAGGTCCTCACGATGGCTGCAGTATGCAAAGGTTCCTCGAAGAAGGATTCAATGTTGTCAATTCTTTTTACGAAGAGACATATGCCGATGATTACATCTCAGAATCTCGGCTTGCAAAATGGACGCCGATAAGCAGTCCCGAAATTGATTTAAAGTACAGCGGAAAAGTTTTGGGAGGCGAAATCTGTGCGTGGGGGATAAGAAATCATTTTGATTATACGCTTCCGTCAAATTTGTTTTTGTTTGCAAACAGGGTTTACAATCATAAACCTACTGACCTCATCGAAAGCCGTGCAGCTTTGAGCAGGCAGTTACTGTGCTCGGATATTGATTATTTAAATATCTTTGAGATATTAGGCGGTTGTCTTATACCGCTTTCCGCCGAAAAGAAATTTTGTGAAGATGCGGAACAGAATCTCGATAAAGTAAATGAAGCAATTGAAAAAACGACGCGAAAACTTGCCGAAGGGCGTTATGACGCTCTTATACTGAAACCTATAATCAATTGTCTTGAAGAATTAAAATATTCTTTAACTGTTCAGAAAAAGGAGGATATAGAAAATGGACGGTAAAAAAAGATGGTATATAGTAGACGGTTGGATACCCGTAAAAGGGAACCTCAATGAGAGTGGTTATGAGGGACATGAGGCTCTGATAATTCTGAATTGTAACGATAAAGACGCAAATGTTTATATAGATTTTTATTTTGAAGACAAAGATCCGATTGAAAATATAAATTTTGTTATTCCGGCAAAACGTGTAAAATGTTTCAGAATGGATAAACCTGAGGAAATAGGAGGTGTTGTGCTTGGAAGACTGTATCAATACTCTTTAAGAGTTAAAAGTGATATAGAAGTTGTGGTTCAGTTTGGGAGAATGGATGTCACTCAGCCAAATTGTTCATATATAGGTCTGATGGGTTACAGCGAATAAAGCAGTTTAACATGTTTGAAAATTCTTTTTGGATAAGACCCGCCACCAGTCCTTTGGCAAATGAGTATTCTGATTATACCGCTTTTTTTGAAATAAAAGAGTTGCGAGATGTAACGCTTTATATAAGCAGTGAAACAGATTATTGTGCTTATATAAACGGAGTCGAGGCAGGATACGGGCAATTCGGAGACCTTTTAAGTTATAAAGTTTATGATACAATTGATATAACTTCGCTTGTTCAAATTGGACAAAATAAACTGGATATCAATGCTTTTTTCGAGTATACGGAAACGGCACGAAATACGAACAAAGGGCTCGGTATTATATTTGAGATAAGATGTGCCGGTAGACCTGTTCTTTGTTCAGATAAATCAATACAATCGCGAATCAATCCATGTTATGAGAGCGGCCCCGATGTTTTAATGATAACGGGGCAAATAGGATATTCCTATAATTATGATTTTACTAAAAAAAATATAGTAAATAAATATCCTTTTAGCTCTTCGGAAGTTATTGAAAAAAAAGTTAAATTATATCCGCGTCCTATAAAAAAACTTACGGAAAATAAAAATTATGCAAAAGTAATCGAAACCGGTAGTTTTTGCGCAAACGGAGAATATAATAATTCTGCTGACTTGATGCAAAGGGCAGATATAAAAAGTGTAGCTGCAGATATTTTGATGCCTTATGAAAATGGGCTGGATATAAAAGAACAAAATCCTTATTTACTTGCAGATTTGGGCAAAGAATGTGCAGGTGTTTTATGCTTTGATATAGAAAGTTTTGAAGATTGTGATATGTTGGTAGGGTATGGAGAACATATCGCCGACGGCAGAGTCAGAACTTATATAAACGGAAGGAATTTTGTTTTTAAGTTTAAACTTAAAAAAGGCAGAAATGTTTTCAAAGGGCATTTTCGCAGACTTGGCGGGAGGTATCTTGCTTTATTTGCTTTTACAGATAGGCTGAAAATTTACGATTTTACCGTACTTAGTACAGACTATCCGTTAAATGAAATAAAAAAAGAGTTTGCAGATTGCAATGATAAAAAAATATACGACGTTGCAGTCAATACATTAAAAATATGTATGCATGAGCATTATGAGGATACTCCTTGGAGAGAGCAGGCTTTGTATGCGATGGACAGCAGGAATCAGATGCTGTTCGGATATATTGCTTTTAAGGAAACTGAATTTGCGAGGGCGTCATTAAAACTCTTATCAGAAAATATAAGAGAAGATAATTTATTTACTTTAACTTCTCCAAAGGCTACAAATATTGATTCCATTACTATTCCGTGTTTTTCTCTTATTCAGTTCAGGGCGATGAAAGAGTATTTTGAAAATTCAAACGATATTTCATTGTTCGGAGAGTACAGGGATAATTATAAAAGAGTACTGGAAAAATTTTTAAATCTTGTGGAAGATGGCGGATTAATAAGGGAGTTGGACGGAATATATAATTGGAACTTCTATGAATGGAACGATGATTTGGACGGGAATTTTTTAACTCCTGCCAAAAACAGATACAGCGCACCGTTATCTGCCTTTTTAATCATGGCTTTGGACGCCTATGTATATTTAAACGAAAAATTATACGGTACAGGCGATGATTATTCGGATATAAGAAACAGAATAATTTCCGGATTAGAAAATTTTTACGACAATGAAAAAGGGGTTTATGTAACTTATATAGACGCAGAAACAAGAAAAAAATATCATTTTAGCGAACTTACAAACAGTTTAATTATTTCTGCAATCGGTAAAAACGAAAGACATTCTCACATTGTTGAACTTTTTAAGAATAATTCTTTCCTTTTACCTATTACACTCAGTCATAGTATATTCAAATACGAAGCAATGATAGAGAACGGCGGAGAAGATGTCAAGGCGGCTGTTTTACAAGAAGTTCGGGCAAGATGGAATGCAATGCTTAAAAGGGGCGCTACGTCTTTTTATGAGGATGAAAAAGGTGAGGAGGCTTTTAACAGAGCCGGTTCTCTTAGTCACGGATGGAGCGCGGTTCCTATATATGTGTTTAACAGATTATTAGGTATTTGATTATTTATTTATTTCTAATTTTTTTGTAAAATCATGATAAAAAAAATTGATATTTACGTTATCGCCGGACAATCAAACGCGTTGGGAATAAGCCCTGTGCCGCATGATGCGGAAAAGAACAATAAAACTTTGTCAAAAACACTTATTTACCAAAGATATAATATTAATACGGATGTGGCGGATTCTGTTTTAAAGGTCAGATACGGGCTTGGAATCGATAAAACAAAGTTCGGATTGGAAATTGGTGCGGCATCGTTTTTTGCCTCCGTCAAGGGTAAATTCGGGTTGATTAAATATGCAACGGACGGAACGTCTCTTTTTGATCGGTGGAATGCTTTCGGTGACGGCGGAGAGGATTTTCAAAACTTAAACGATACTATAAGTGCTGGCTTATTAAATTATATTAAGTTGGGTTTTGAACCGAGAATAAAAAGTTTTTTATGGATGCAGGGAGAAAATGATGCGATATACACGGAGCAGGCACAAAGTTATGAAAGGAACCTGGAAGAATTTATAAAAAAAATAAGATTACTTTATGGCGAAGAAATCGTAATTGTCTTGGGACAAACTAATCCTTCTAATCCGTGTTTACCATTTGCCGACAAGGTAAATGAAGCCAAAATTCATGTGTCCGAAAGGTTTCGTGCGGTAAAATACGTCAAAACCGATGACTTAAATAAACTTATAGATAATTATCATTATAGCGCAGAAAATGAGTTGGAGCTCGGCAAACGTATGGCGGAATGTGCGTTTTTAGCAGTTGGTAATAATATTTAGTTATGAAAACAGGCTTTGGTGAAAATTCATCAAAGCCTGTTTTTTATTTGTTTGTTAAGATTAAGACTATTTTATAACCCTGACCTTTATAATGTCGGGTATTTTGGAAATATGAGCCACGGCCTTTTCGGGAATTTCGGAATCTACGTCGAGTATCGTCGCAGCATAACCGCCTTTTGATTGATTTGTAAGATTAGCGATATTTATTCCTTCGTTTGCAACCGTCGTAGTAATCTGTGCAAGGATGTTATTGACGTTCTTGTGTAATATGACGAGGCGGTACTCGGAAGAACGGGGCATAGAGCAATTAGGATAATTTACTGAATTTACTATATTGCCGTTTTCTATGTAATCTATAAGCTGTTTAGCCGCCATTACCGCACAGTTTTCTTCCGCTTCGTTTGTGGACGCGCCGAGGTGAGGAATACAGATAATATTTGACACTCCGATAAGTTCTTCTGAGGGGAAATCGGTGATATATCTTGTGATTTTACCGTTTTCGGCAGCCTTTATAATATCCGCGTTATTGACAATTTCTCCGCGCGCAAGATTTATGAGTACCGCGCCGTCTTTCATCTTTCTTATAACGCCCGCGTTTATCATATCTTTATTCTGGCTTGCGATGTATGGGATATGAATAGTTATATAATCGCAATTTTTATAGATTTCTTCTATATCCTTGACAACTTTTACGGCTCTTGAAAGTTTAAGTGCGGAATTGACGGATAGGAACGGATCATAACCCAAAACTTCCATTCCGAGTACTATTGCGGCATTTGCCACCTGTGCGCCGACGGCTCCGAGTCCTATTACACCGATAGTTTTACCGTATATTTCGCTGCCGGCAAAATTCGCCTTGCCTTTTTCGACGAGTTTACCTATTTCGTCGCCTTTGCCTTTTAACGTGTCTACCCATTTTATGGCTTCCGTTATGCGTCTGGACCCGAGGAGCAGGGCAGCAATAACGAGCTCCTTAACTGCATTTGCATTTGCGCCGGGAGTATTGAAAACGACAACGCCGCGCGAAGCATAATCTTCAACGGGAATATTGTTGACGCCGGCTCCGGCTCTCGCGACGGCGATTGTATTGTCGTCGAGCGCATAATCGTGCATTTTAAAACTCCTGAGAATAATGCCTATTGGTTTTTCAGCATCGGGAGCAACATTGTATGAAGTGTCAAACACGTCGTTTATTACGGGGCTGATAGCGTTTAATGTCAGTATATTTTTCATTATTTATTCTCCAGTTCGAATTTTTTCATAAACTCGACAAGTTTTTTTACGCCTTCAATCGGCATTGCGTTGTAAATAGATGCGCGCATACCGCCTACAAGCCTGTGACCTTTAAGCGATACAAGTCCGTTTTTGCTTGCCTCTGCGACGAACGCGGCGTCGAGTTCGGGGGATGGGGTTACAAACGGAACATTCATAAGAGAACGGTCGGATTTGCTGACTTTGCTTGAATAAAAATCCGAGTTATCAATAAAATCATAGAGTATTGCCGCTTTTTGCTTGTTTAACTCGTAAATCGCGTCAACTCCTCCCAAACTTTTGAGCCACCTGAAAACAAGCATTGCGACATATATGGAGAAACAAGGCGGGGTGTTGTATAAACTGTCATTTTTATCTTGTATTGCGTAGTTAAGCATGGTGGGGCATAAAGGTGATGCGTTACCAAGCAAATCTTTTCTGATAATAACAATCGTCACACCCGCAGGGGCGATATTTTTCTGTGCACCCGCATAGATAAGGCCGAATTGACCGACGTCAACGGGTTCGGACAAAATGTTAGAACTCATGTCTGCGACGAGCGGTGCGGATGTTTTCGGAAACTTTGTGTAGCGTGTTCCGAAAATCGTATTGTTAGAAGTGATGTGTACGTAATCTATATTTTCACGGAACCTGATTGAATCTACGTCGGGGATATAAGTATATCCGTCCGCTTTCGAAGATGCGGCAATAGCCATATCGCCGTATTTCAATCCTTCTTCGTATGCTTTGGAAGCGAAATTACCCGTAAGTATATAGTCGGCTTTGCCGTTTTTGAGAAGATTGAGAGGAACGGCGGCAAATTGCTGCGACGCACCGCCTTGCACGAACAGAACAGAATAATTGTCGGGAATATTCATAAGTTCGCGCAGAAGGCTGTTTGCCTCCTGGTTAACCTCCATAAAAGTCTTGCTGCGATGACTCATTTCCGTAATGCTCATGCCGGAGCCGTTGTAATCGAGCATCTCTCTTTGAGCTTGTTCGAGTACCGGAAGCGGGAGCATTGAAGGACCTGCGGAAAAATTATAAACTCTCATATTAATCTCCTTAGCAAATAAGTTATAAAATTTAGTAAATTTATAAATTATATAAATTATTATGGAAGCATTTCATGTATAGGCATTAAATTGCTCCAAACAAAATAATTATACTCTTAAACGACTTTTTTTTCAAGTAAAATAAGGCGAAAATGGTCAATTATTTCAAATGTTGCGGTAAAAGCGGTTTACAATTTTTTGGAAAAAGTGTATAATTAACATGAGGAAATTTGTTTAAATAGTTTGTAGAAATACAAAAAGGAGATAGATTTGAAAAATAAAGAAGCGCAAGGGAAAAATGTTAAGTCATCAAAAAATAAAGCAATGTCGGTAAATTTATCCGTAAATATACCTGCGGGTGAAATTTCTAAAAAGACTCTCGCGAATGAAGCGAGAAACAGGAATGTTGCAAACGAGAAAAAAACTCGGAAAGATGATGTGCGCGACAAGCAGAATAAGGGGAAAAACAATTCCAAATCCCTGAAAATAAGATTCTTGGGCGGAGTAGGAGAAATCGGTAAGAACATGACCGCCCTTGAATTCGGAAAGGATATAATCGTAATAGATGCGGGGCTTACTTTCCCCGGCGGCAATATGCCCGGTGTAGACCTTGTCATACCTGACGACACATATTTGGTTCAAAATCAGAATAGGGTGCGCGGCATCGTCGTTACGCACGGCCATGAAGACCATATCGGAGCCATGCCGTATATACTGAAAGACCTGAATGTGCCGGTTTACGGTACAAAACTTACACTCACGCTTATAGAAAATAAGTTGCGTGAAAACAGGATAAATGACGCAAAATTAAATTGTATAAAACCGGGCAGCATAATTAAATTAGGTTGTTTCACCGTAGAGTTTATCAATGTAAACCATTCGATAGCCGGCGCGGTGGGACTTGCGATAACGACTCCTGTCGGCGTGGTTTTTCATTCAGGTGACTTTAAAATCGATTTCACGCCCGTTAACGGTGAAACGATTGATTTGGCACGCATATCGGAAATAGGCGAAAAAGGCGTACTTCTTTTTATGGCGGATTCGACCAATATCGAGATAGAAGGTTCCACCATGAGTGAGTCGGTCGTAAAAGATACGCTCGACCATGTATTCGGAGATAACGTTAAAAGGCGGCTTATTATAGCGACTTTTGCATCTAACGTGCATCGATTGCAGCAGATTCTCGACCTTGCGGTAAAATATAAGAGGAAAGTGGCGTTTTCGGGACGCAGTATGATAAATATTGCCGAGGCGGCTTCGAAAATCGGCGAACTTAAAATTCCCGAGGGACTCATAATTGATGTCGAAAAGATAAAAAATTTCGGAGACGAACAGATAGTTATCGTTTCCACAGGTACGCAGGGCGAGCCCATGAGCGCTTTAACGCGTATGGCGAGCGGAGAATTTAATAAAGTAACCATTGGCGGAAACGACACGGTAGTGATAAGTGCGTCGGTAATTCCGGGGAATGAAAAAATGATATACGGTGTTATCAATAACCTGTATAGGCTCGGTGCGGAAGTAATATACGAATCGTTGGAACCCATTCACGTTTCTGGACATGCGTGCCGCGGCGAATTAAGAATCCTCCATACACTTCTTAAACCCAAATTTTTCATTCCAGTACACGGTGAATACAGACATTTGAAAAAGCATGCGAAACTCGCGGAAAGTCTGGGGATGAGAGAGGGATCGATAGTGATAGCCGAAATCGGCGATACTGTGGAAACGGACGGAAAATCGATAAAGTTCGGTGAGAAATTCACCGCAGGGTCCAGATTTGTAGACGGTGTCGGTATAGACGGTGCGGACAGTTTTGTTCTGCGAGACAGGATACATCTTTCGGAAGACGGACTTATAGTTGCCGTGGTTGCGGTTGACGAATATTCGGCTAAGCTCTCGTCTGTTGAAATTATAGGCAAAGGACTCGTAATAAACGATGCGATTATAAACGAAGCAAAGGCAAATCTGACAAACACACTGAATCAGACCGATTTGAGAAAAGTGCGGGACGAGTCGGAACTGTCGGGGATCATAAGACGAAATCTTAAAAACTATCTCTTGAAGGCAACTAAAAAGAATCCTATGATATTGCCTGTCGTAATGGTGGTATGAATATAGATAAAAGACTTCTTAAATTAAGGCTCGCCGCAATCAGTCGTGGCGAGCCGGTTTTACGGGAACGGTCGCTTTTTAAACTTCTGGAACTGATAAAGGAAAAAAAACCGTCAAAAATACTGGAAATCGGTACCAACGAGGGATTGACTGCAATAGCAATGCTGCAAGCAAACGAAAAGTCGGTACTGACGGGAATAGAGATTGACGAAGAAAAAGTGAAAATCGCGCTGAAAAATTTTAATAATTTCGGTTTGACAGAGCGGGCGAGAATTTTTTGTGCGGATGCGGGAGATGTACTTTCCGCTGCTTCGGGTACATATGATTTTATATTTCTTGACGGACCGAAGGGGCATTATTACAGATATCTTTCCGATATTCTAAGATTGATGAATAAAGGCGGAATATTGTTTGCCGACAACGTGTATTTCAGAGGCTATGTAAACAATAAGGTCAGAACTCCGCACAGGTTTGCTACAGTAAAACACGGAATGGAAAATTTCTTAAACGCAATAACACGTGATGGAAAATTAAAGACGGAAATTATAGATATAGACGACGGTATAAGCATAACGGAGAAACTGGATTGAAAAAAATCGAATTGTTGGCGCCTGCGGGCGACGCGGAAAAACTAAAAACAGCCCTTTATTTTGGGGCCGACGCAGTATATGTGGGCGGGAAAGACCTCAATTTGCGCGCTTATGCTTGCGGGTTTGATGAGAAAGAACTGCAAGAAGCGGTAAAATATACTCATAATCTCGGGAAGAAAATTTATGTAACGGTCAATATTTTTGCGAGAAACTACGATATAGAAAAAGCCGCGGATTATGTTGTATTTCTTGAAAATATAGGAGCGGACGGCGTTATCGTGTCTGATGCGGGTATTTTGACTGTCGCGGGGGAAAAATTAAAAAACATGCCTGTATTTTTATCCACACAAGCAAGCGCTTTAAATTACGCAGCAGTAAACTTCTGGAAAAATGCGGGTGTGAAGCGAGTTATTCTTGCGCGTGAACTTTCGCTGAAAGAAATAAAAGAGATTCACGATAAAGTACCAGATATCGAACTTGAAACGTTCATACACGGCGCAATGTGTATTTCATACAGCGGGAGATGTCTTTTGTCCGATTACAGGGCGGGAAGGTCTTCCAATCGAGGCGAATGCGTGCAGGCTTGCCGTTGGAGTTATGAAATAAGAGAAAAGGGCAGTAACGGCGCTTTTATGGACATGGAACAAGACGAACGCGGTACATATATTCTCAACAGTAAAGATTTGTGTTTGTGCGATTATATATCCGAACTAGCGGAAGCGGGGGTAAGTTCATTTAAAATCGAGGGACGAATGAAATCCGAGTATTATCTTGCGACCGTTGTTAATGCCTACCGCCGCGCACTTGATTCATATTATAAAACGGGCGCGGAATATAAAAATAATGATTATATAAGTGAACTTGAAAAGACCGCGCATCGCGAATTTACCACAGCATATTTGCTTGATGAATACGAAAGGACGGAAAATTTTGACGATAGCCAGAGCGAGGGCACTCATAAATTTATTGCAAAAGTATTGTCTTATGACAATGAAAAGAAATGTGCGGTCGTTGAAATGAGGAATCGTTTTGCGGTGGGCGACCAACTCGAAGTGCTGTCGCCGTCGTCTTCTTTCAATAAAATCATAAAAGTAGAAAGTATGACAGATGATGCAGGTAATAACGTTACCGATGCTAAAATTGTTCAACAACATCTTAAAATTTTTACCGAAGTCTCATTAAATCGAGGGGATATTTTAAGAAAAAAATTCTATAATAATAGCCGGGTAACAATATAGACCTTCCGGCTGCGGTTTTTTAATTTATATGATAATTGATTTATTGGCGGTGTATTTACCTAAAATATATTAACCTTTGCGATTTACTTTTATTATTTTAGTTTTATATGTCTTTTTAATTTTGATTAGAAATATAGATTCAGAACGTGTGGAAAAGAATCGTGAGTACGCGCGGGACATACGGCTTGATTGCGTCATTATTAAAACGGGCAAAATCTTTTATTGAAGGCGCGAAAAGACAATAAATACGCATGGTGATGGAGTGTTCCGCCACGTTCTGTTATACTCGCTAAATATCAATTTAATAAAAGGTTTTGAAGTATTATAATGTAACGCCGTTATTGTGATAAAATGAACTTACCGTAATTAGCGATACAGTTCATAACATTACCGAGCAGATCAAGTTTTAATATTGCCATGCAGTATGTTAAAAGATGAAAATAAAAAAGAAAACAATGCGGATGCTCCGAAAAACTGCAAGAAATCGTAAAGCCGTAACGGTTAAAGGTAAAAAAATCATATATCCTGAGACCGTAAAAATAAACGTGTATGAGAATGAAAATAAAATAGCAGAAAATACTTATACTCCGAACAAGCGCAAGCCTTTAAATATCTTTGCCGCAGACAGTAAAAGTGTCATATAATCTGTACTGTTGATTATAAAAGGGAAGATGATTGATAAAAAGAAGATATCAAAATGAAAATATATTACAATGTAAATATTCAGTAAAACCGTAAGAGCCTTGAAGTTCTCCGCGATTGACGGTAAAAAGTAATGTAACCTGAGCCCGTTCAAAACATACAAGGGGGAGAAGATAGAAAATAATAATACAATACTGTACTTTATTTACAGCAACAGTAAATGTTAAAAGTAGTTGTCGGTACTTCGGTAAAATATCGGTACAATTGCGAATTTTTAAAATAAAAAAGACTTTGAAAAAATCAAAGCCTTTTGGTCGGAGTAGCGAGACTTGAACTCACGGCCTCTTGCCCCCCAGACAAGCGCGCTACCAACTGCGCCATACCCCGAACGCCATTATATTTTAACACAAGTTTTTGTTTTTTGCAACAGATTTAAGGCATTTTATCACACTCTTTCAAAAAATATAAACGGAAAATTTAAAGATATGAGAATAAGAAGAAAAAGACATCTTGAAGAACGACTTAAAACTCTGGGCGATATTTTGATTTCGGCCGATTTGGATATAAAAGATGTGCGTAAAGCTGTCAAGGATAAAAAATATTTTGATTTTTCAAACATGTTTCAAAATTTCCGACCCGTAAATCTTGAAATAGGTTGTGGGAAAGGCGGGTTTATTACAGAATGTGCAAAGCGTTTTCCAGATGAAAACTTTTTGGCGGTCGAATTGCTTGAAAACATAATAGTTATGGCTGCCGAACGTGCAAAAGCTGAAAAATTGAGTAACATAAAATTTTTCAATTGCGGTGCAGACTATCTCGCAAGGTATATTGCACCTGGTTCGTTAAACAAAATTTTTCTGAATTTTTCTCCGCCGTATTCGGGATTGCGATATGAAAACCGAAGATTGACAAAGGATAGTTTGATTTGCGACTATACGGAATTTTTGCGCGACGGAGGGGAGGTGTTGCAAAAAACGGACGATAAAGATTTTTTCCTTTACTCAATCGATGGATTTCGCCGACACGGATTTTCGGTAACGGATATGACAGAATATATAAAATATAATCCGAATGAAAATATTATGACCGAATACGAAAAAAAATTTGCCGAAAGAGGAATATCCGTCTTTGCATTCAAGGCAAAAAAATTATAAAAAAATTGCAGTGGAGTAAAGATAATAATTAAAGTAAACTGCGATTCGACACGTGCTGCTTATATTCCAAGTATCTCCACGTGGCGCATTTTATATTTCTTGACATGATTCCGCGCTCGGACGGTGCGAATAAAGATTCATAAATCTATCGACTCTAATAATAACAAAAAATCAAAAGCTTAAAATAAAAACAAATAAAAATCTAAACCTAAATATAATCAACATGAAAAAATAAAACGATTGAAAACGATAAAAAATCAATTGATAAAAACTTATAATATTTTAAGGGTTTTTAGATAAAGCTTATCACTCTCGCTAATTCTTCTGCTTTCGACGGCTTTCTGTATCGCCTTGTTATGGACAAATTTAATAAAGTGAGGGGTTATAAACAATTTTATTGTATAATCATAAAATTTAACTAACATAACACTTAAAAGCCATGCCGCAGCCATATCGACGTAATAGTGACCGTATTCTGTTTTTGATAAAACATTTATAATTTCATCCAAATATTCTTCTTCCATGAAATGATCGAGCATGCAGACTATTCCGAATCTGACTGTGTAGGGAAGAGGAGAGCGAGTCAAAATCTTTGTTTTTTCAAAGAAATTTTTTTTGTCATTTTTATCTATTTTCAGGCTTGCCGCAACCGAATCGCATATTGCCCAATTGTCTATGTCAGGCATAAAAGTGTCTAAATTCATTAGTAAATCATTGATGTTTATGTATTGTTCCGAAATAAGCAATCCGTGAAGCATATATTCTTCATAGTAAAAGTGTTTTTCTTTAAGAAAACTTTCACAAAGTACATTATCTTTGCGTATCTCTCTCGCAAGTTTTTTAATAACCGGAAGCCTGACGCCAAGCATTTCGTATTTGGTGTCGGGAACAATTTTTTCGTTGAATTTTTTATATTCAGGTTGTGCTTGCTTTATTAAAAATTCTTTTATTCTGTTCATGTTAAATTATTTGTTCTTAATTATTTTTTCTATTATGTCAGGAAAACCTTTGACTACGCAATTTAAATTATTTCGGAATTGTTCGTATTGAATTCCGCTTCCATATACGTCGCTTACTCCCTTGATGATGTATAGAGGAAGAGAGGATGAAAAACAAACCTGGGAAATTGCAGCACCTTCCATGTCGCAGATTTTACAGCCCATTTTTAAAACCGTTTTGACGTCACGCGTTTTGTGAGTAAATTTGTCGGCGGTGGCGAGCCGGACTTTTTGCAAAAATTCGGCTCCCTTAATTTCCGACGGGAAAAAAACTTTATCATAATCCTGAATATACCCTCTTTCAACATCGTCCACGTCTGAAAGATCGAAGTCGTATTGGCATGATTCGTGCACGCAGTAGTATGACAACGCGCTTATAGAGCCGTCGAGTCCTCCCACTGCTCCGAAATTTATCATATAGTCGGGCGAATATTTGTTTATAATAATCTGTGCGGTAAGGGCAGCGTTGACTTTGCCTATGCCCGATACTGCAATTACAGCCTCTTTTCCGAAAATTTCACCGCGGTAAAAGGTTTTTTTGTTTTCCTTTATAATTTGTTTTTTTTTCATTTTTTCCGCGAGCGGCAGGGCTTCGCGGTCCATAGCCGCTATAAAAGATATCATTATTTTTTTCTCCATTGTGGTATTTATCATATTTTATCATAGTCTCTTGCGGGATGTCAAAATCTTTTTTTTATAATATTTATAAAAATTTTTTATGACATGAGTTAATTGATTATATTTATATTCACGTTTTTATTTTGGCTGGTATAAAATGATATATCGGGATAAATTTTGACGTTTTTACCCTTTAATTTTAAAAACGTGAATTACATAAAAATGTTTAAATTTGAGTATGAAACCTTTATTTTGGGCACATTTTTAGATTTTAGGGCATAAAAAGTATTTGACAAACAAAAATTTTTACCCTAAAATATAAAAACGTGTTAAAGGCTGAAAAAGGAGGGAGTATGGCTTTGCGAGGAAAAAATCTTCGAGTGTACGGGAAAAAGAGCGTGTATATAGACAAAAGTGTTCAAATAGGCAATAATGTTACGATTTATGAAAACAACCGATTAGAGGGAAATACGGTGATAGCGGACGACGTGGTTATAATGCCGGGCTGCTATATTAAGGATTGCGTTATAGGTGCGGGTACTACTATTACGAGCACGCACGCGGAAAGTGCCCGTGTAGGAGAGCATTGCTCGGTCGGGCCGTTTGCTCGATTAAGACCGTCGGCAGATATTAAAAGAAACGTTAAAATCGGGAATTTTGTTGAAATCAAAAACGCCGTCGTCGGCGAAGGCTGTAAAGTCAGTCACCTGGCATATGTGGGGGACGCCGAACTCGGCGCCGATTGTAATATAGGCTGCGGAGTTATATTCGTCAATTATAACGGAAAGGCTAAAAACAGAACGATTGTGGGTGACAACTGTTTTATCGGAAGCAACTGCAATATAATAGCTCCCGTCCGAATCGGGGATAATTCGTATATTTGCGCTGGTACTACGGTTACCGAAGACGTACGTAACGACGATTTTGTTATCGGAAGGGTAAGGCAGGAGGCGAAAGCCAACAGAGCGCATAAATACCTGAAAAGCAAAAAGGAGGATTAAATATGGGGGTGTTTTTCGGAACCGACGGATTAAGAGGAAAAGTTAATGTCGATTTGTCTTTCGATATCGCATATAAGGTCGGAAATGCTTTGTCTATTCTTAAAGATAAGCCTACGGTTTTAATAGGCGGCGATACTCGTATATCGGGCAGTTATCTTGCGCTTGGTCTTGCGGGCGGCGCAATGAGCGGCGGCGCAAGGGTTGTCGATGTCGGCGTTATTCCGACTGCCGGCGTTGCGTTTTTGACAAAAAATCTCGGCGCGGATTTCGGTGTCGTAATAAGCGCGTCGCATAATAGCGGCGAATATAACGGAATAAAAGTTTTTAATTCCGACGGGTATAAACTCGGAGATAAAGATGAAGAAAGGATAGAGCGTTGTTTTATTCACGATAAAACAAATAACTTCCCGGAAATAGGTAGGTATTCGCAGGATTTTAACCTTCCGAAAAAATACAGGGATTTTCTTGTCGGTACGGGAAAGTATGATTTCGGCGGAAGAACGATAGTGCTGGACTGTGCGTTCGGCGCCGCGCACAGAATCGCTCCGGAAATTTTCAGGCGTCTCGGCGCAAAAGTCATTGCCGCAAATTGTGTAGATGACGGCTTAAATATCAATCGTAATTGCGGCGCGGTTTATCCGCAAAATCTAGTCAGAAAGGTTTTAAGATATAAAGCCGATATGGGGTTTGCGTTTGACGGCGACGCCGACCGTCTTATAGCTGTCGATTCTTCGGGCAGGATAATTGACGGCGATATGATATTGTGTGCGCTTGCAAAGTATTTTAAAAAGACCGGAAAGCTTAACGGCGATACCGTTGTTGGCACCAGTCATACCAATATGGCGGTTGAACACGAACTCATAAAATACGGGATAAAAACGGTACGAACGGACATAGGAGATAAATATGTGCTCGCAAAACTTATCGAAAACAACTATTCTCTTGGCGGAGAACAGAGCGGACATATAATATTAAAAGATATCGCCACCACCGGCGACGGTATACTCACGGCAATCGAACTTACGAATATGCTTATTGCCGAGGGGAAATCCCTTTCGGAAGCGATCGATATAGAACTTTATCCGCAAACCAATAAAAACGTAATAGTGGGAGATAAATTCAGAGTTATCAACAGCGAAGAATTAAGCCGTGCCGTGGCAAAATTTTCTTCCGAACTTGACGGAAAAGGCAGGCTCATGATTAGGGCTTCGGGAACTGAACCGAAGATAAGGATTATGGTGGAAAGCAAAGACAGTATACTCAATCAATCAATAGCGTCTGCAATTGCAGCCGTGATAGAAAAAATAAATGACGAAAATTAAATATTTAAGCCGTTTGTTTCAAAGCAAACGGCTTTTTTAATTTACAAACTTTATTTTTTATGCTATACTTACAATTAACGGAGGGAAATATGAAAAAAAGTAAATCAAGATTGGTTATAGGTGTTGCGGCTATTTTTATATTGCTTGTATCTTTGGCAGTAACGCTCTGCGATGCTTTTATACCGCTTAATATATGGATACACCCCGTACTGACATTTATATTTTGTCTTTTCGTGGGATTCGGCATACTTTGCATTTTTCTCGGATTTGCGAGAAAATCGGTGTGGTTTTTCTTTTTAAGCGCAATAATGATTGGGCTTGCGTTTTTGTATGCGGCGAGCATGGAACTCGAATGGTGGATAGGTCTTATAATACTAGTTGTTATATGGGCTATATTCGGCATAATAAGCATAGTATATAACGGAAACCGGACGGAAGATATAGCGCTCAACAAATCGCCCGATTATAAAGACTACGAGCAAAGAAAGGCAGAGAAAGAGGCTGCCGAAAAGAACGAGGAACCGAAAGAACTTCCGAAAATAAAATCTTTCAAAGAGTGAAATAATGACCGAAAGAAATCTGACGCTTTTGACCGACCTTTATCAACTGACTATGATGAACGGCTATCTCAAAGAAGAAAGAAAGGATGAGATTGCCGTTTTCGACGTTTTTTTCAGACAGAACGGTATGATAACATACTCGATAGCATGCGGACTTGAACAGGCTGTCGAGTATATACTCAATCTTAACTTCGGTGAAGAAGAAATTGGATATTTAAAAAGTCTGAATATTTTTTCGGAAGAATTTTTGAACTATTTACGAGACTTCAGGTTTACGGGTGACGTTTATGCTGTTCCCGAAGGTACGGTTGTGTTCCCGGGCGAGCCGATAATAACGGTTAAAGCTCCTATTATGCAGGCTCAGCTTGTTGAGACCGCGCTTCTGAATATAGTAAATTTCCAGACGCTAATCGCCACTAAGGCGGCAAAAATTCGCTATGCGGCGAAAAACGACTTGCTTATGGAATTCGGATTGCGTCGCGCTCAGGCTCCCGATGCGGGAATTTACGGCGCGCGTGCCGCAGTAATAGGCGGTTGCGATTCCACGTCCAACGTTTTGGCAGGAAAAATGTTCGATATTCCGGTTTCGGGCACACATGCTCACAGCTGGGTAATGAACTTCAAAGACGAATATACTGCTTTTAAGGCTTATGCCGATGTATATCCCGACAATGCCCTTCTTCTGGTGGATACCTATGATTCCGTAAAGCATGGAATACCGAACGCGATAAAGGTTTTTGGCGAACTTAAAGAAAAAGGCTATAAGCCGAAGGGAATAAGACTCGATTCGGGCGATTTGGCATATTTATCCAAAAAAGCGCGTGAAATGTTAGATGCGGCAGGGTATACCGACGCCAAAATCTGTGCGTCGGGTGATTTGGACGAATATTCCATAAATTCGCTTAAAAATCAAGGCGCAAAGATAGATTCATGGGGTGTTGGGACAAGGCTGATAACAAGCGCTGATATGCCCGCACTCGGCGGAGTTTATAAACTTTCGGCCGTAATAGACGAAAACGGAAACATTATCCCCAAAATAAAACTTTCCGAAAATACGGAAAAAATTACAAATCCGGGATTTAAGAATATTTACAGAGTTTACGATAAAAAGACGGGACGAGCGGAGGCGGATGTCATTTTTTTAAGAGGCGAAAAACCCGTAGACGAAACAAAGCCTCTGGTTCTGACGCACCCGACAGAGAGATGGAAAACCATTACGTTTACAGACTATCGAGTAAAAACTTTGCATTGTGATATTATCCGCGACGGTAAACTCGTTTATAACATGCCGTCGTTGAAAGATATTAAAAAGTATACGGAGCAAGAACTATCCACGTTCTGGGATGAATATAAGAGGCTTGACAAACCGCATGTCTATAAGGTCGATTTGTCTGACGAATTATATGACTTAAAAACCTGTATGCTTGAAAAGATAAGGGGAAAGGCGTAAAAGATATTTAGGGGAGAGTCTGTATTGGAATTATTGAAGAAAAAATATAATGCCGCGGAAGTAAAAGCAATGCTTTCCGAAAATTGCGCGGAATTTGAAAACAGGCTCGCCGAACAGCGCGCCCGAATAACCGACCTTGTCGCAGAAAACAAGAAATTGCAGGCATCGGTCGAGATTTATAAAAATAAAGAAGAAAACATAATCCGTGCTCTTACCGATGCGGAGGATAAGGCACGCGAACTGAAAAGGCGCGCCGAAATCGAGTATGCTCTTACATCCGAATCTTTAAAAAGATTTTCTGAAAAATGGAGAGAGTATTTTAACGTTTTAAAAGAAAAATATCCGTTATATCCTACTGTAAGCCAGGCAGAGTCGCTAAAAAACAAACTTGACGAGCTTTTAAGGACGGGAAATAATAAAGTTCTTGCGGAGACGCTCGAAAAAGATTTGCAGGCGGCTGAGAATGACGGCGGTTTTTTTGACCCGAAAAAGAAAATCGAAGAATATATTGCCGCTACAGACGATAACGGATTTAATCTCGAAGAAGTACTGAATCCGGGTGCTCTTCGATTGGAGGATTTATGCAAGGAGCTCGGGCTTCTGGAAGACGCAGAGCAGTAATTTTTTTGATTTTGTCGGTTTTGCTGCTTGCCGTCATCGTGGCGGCAGACCAACTTTCCAAACTTTATTTCGGTAATTTGCTGAAAGACGGCGGGGAAAGCGTTGTGATAGATAATTTTTTTTATTTTTCTTATACGCTAAACGAAGGTTCTGCGTATGGTTTTTTATCGGATAAAAGTTGGGCAATGACTTTTTTTCTGATTTTAACGCCGATTGCCGTGTGTATATTTGTATTCTTTTATATATATGCATACAGAAAAGGACATAAACTTCTGATTGTGGCACTGATGCTTATTATCGGCGGTTCAATCGGAAATTATATAGATAGAGCGATAAGTGGTGCGGTTACCGATTTTATATGTTTGGAAATAGGCGGAAAACTCATTTTCGGCATATTTAATTTAGCGGACGTATTTCTGTCGGCAGGTGTAGTTCTTACCGTTCTGCATTTGCTGTTTTTCGACCATAATGCAATTTTTTCTAAAAAGTCAAAACATGAAAAAGAAGTTTCGGGTTGAAAAAGGCGGTATGCGAGCAGACGTTTTTCTTGCGTCGGCCGCCGAACTTACACGTTCGTATATAAAAAATCTTTGCAATGAAGGTCGTCTGTGTGTAAACGGAGAAAGTGCGAAGGGTAACCGAAAACTTAAAGACGGCGACGAAATCGTGTTGGAAGTTCCTGAAAACATTCCGTATGACGTCAGACCTATGGATATTCCGATTGACATCGTTTATCAGGACGACGATATAGCGGTAATAAATAAGCCGCAGGGTCTTACCGTACATGCCGGGAACGGGACGGGAAGCGACACGCTTGTCAACGCACTTTTATATCGACTGGATAATCTTTCGGGAATAAACGGCGTTCTTAGGCCAGGTATAGTGCACAGAATAGATAAAAACACGTCCGGACTTCTTGTAGTGGCGAAAAACGACAAGGCGCATCTTGCGCTCTCGGCGCAACTTGCGGATAAAACCTGTAAAAGGACTTATGTCGCCCTTTTAAACGGCGTTTTGAAAGAAGATTCCGGAAGGATAGAAACTTTTATCGGCAGAAATCCTTCCGACAGAACCAAAATGGCTGTTTTGCCTTCGGGCAGGAGGGCGGTTACGAATTTTAAGGTTCTAAAAAGATATAAGGAATATACGTTCTGTGAGTTTTTGCTTGAAACGGGCAGAACTCATCAGATAAGGGTTCATGCAAAACATATCGGTCATCCGATTGTCGGGGATAAAGAGTATGGGTATAAGAATTGCAAGTTTAATTTAAACGGGCAACTTCTGCATGCCGAACGGCTTGAATTTATACATCCTTCGACGGGGAAAAAGGTTAATTTTTATGCACCGATTCCCGATTATTTTGACAAAATATTGAAAAGTATTAAAAATACGGAAATATAAAAAGGAGAAATTTTATGAAATCAGAAAACAAGAGCTTCTTTTACTTCTTCTCGTTTATCGTCCTTATCATTGCGGCGATATTGATAGTGGTGAATAACCTTCTGCCTATTATAGGCGTCAA
Organism: uncultured Clostridia bacterium; assembly: GCA_944367535.1. GTDB lineage: Bacteria > Bacillota > Clostridia > Christensenellales > Borkfalkiaceae > UBA1259. Next base: position 2,454 of record CALVWQ010000014.1, on the reverse strand, counting down.
TGTTTCGGGACCTTTGTTCAGTGTCCTCAGCACGATAAAAGAGATATTTATTTTAATCGTAATCGGTTTTTCGGCATATTATTTTGTCGTTGGAAAGAAAAAGGTTTGGAAAATTATATACTGGATAGCGATTGCGCTGTTTATTGTCGGAATTGTTCTTCTCTGGTTCTGATATTAAAGGGACATAAATTTGGCAAAACCTTTGGTGGCGATTGTAGGAAGACCCAATGTGGGTAAGTCTACGTTTTTCAATAAAGTCGTCGGAAAGAAAATTTCAATAGTAGATAATTTCCCCGGGGTAACTAGGGACAGACTGTATGCCGACGCCGAATGGTGCGGCAAGTCTTTTGTTTTAGTCGATACCGGCGGATTGGAACTGAAATCTACCGACGAGATGTGGAAACATATTCAGAAACAAGCGGAAATCGCCATTGAAACGGCTGACGTAATCATTTTGTTTACCGACGGGAAGGCGGGCCTCAACGCATCTGACGAAGATGTGGCGATTAAATTGCGCAAGTCGGGAAAACCCGTCGTTCTCGCCGTGAACAAACTTGAAAATTACGACCCGCTTAAACTCCTTGAATTTTATAATCTCGGACTCGGCGAACCTTTCGGTATTTCGGCGGAGCATGGGACGGGGATAGGTGAACTGTTGGACGAGGTCGTGACGCATTTTGACGGTGAAAAATCTTCCGAAAACGACGATTCGATAAAAATCGCCATGGTCGGAAAACCAAATGCGGGAAAATCGAGTTTGTGCAATAAATTGCTGGGATTTGACCGTACTATTGTGTCTGACATAGCTGGTACGACCAGGGATGCGATTGATACACCGTTTGTTTTCGGCGGTAAAAAATATACTCTTATCGACACGGCAGGAATCAGAAAAAAGAAAAACGTCGAAGAGGACCTTGAATATTACAGCGTTCTTCGAGCGTTGGGGGCGATAAGGAGAGCCGACGTCTGCGTGATGATAATAGATGCTAATATAGGAATTACCGAGCAAGATGTCAAAATTTGCGGGTATATTCATGAGCAGGTAAAGCCGTCGGTTTTGGTAATGAATAAATGGGATCTCGTGGAAAAAGACACGAATACCATAAATAAATTCAATGCCGAATTAAACGAAAATCTGAAATTTATGGATTATATTCTTCCCGTGTATGTGTCCGCGATGACGGGACAGCGAGTTGACAGAGTTTTGGAACTTGCGGGAACTGCGCTTGAAAATTCTTCGAGGCGAATACCTACGGGGCAGTTAAACGATTTGTTACTCGATTGTATTAGAGCAAGCGAGCCGCCTTCGTTTAACGGAAAAAGGCTTAAAATATCTTATGCAACCCAGGTCGGAGTCAATCCGCCCGAATTTGTGTTGTTTGTGAACGATGCTTCTCTCATGCATTTTTCCTATAAGAGATATCTTGAAAACTGCCTGAGAAAGGCATACGATTTCAGGGGAACCCCCATAAGACTTTCTATCAGGGAAAAAGAGGATGATGCTTAGTTTTTATCTGTCGCTCTGCGCGGTTTTAAGTTATTTTCTCGGTAACATCAACTGGGCAATAATCATTTCCAAACGAAAAAATAAGGATATCAGGGATATGGGAAGCGGTAATCCCGGTACGCTCAACATGAGTCGTAACTTCGGTCTTAAATTCGGCCTTCTTACCTTTTTCCTTGATATATTAAAAGGTGCAATCCCTTCGCTTGTCGCTTTTTTCCTTTTCAGGGGTATGAAATTCGAAGGTTCCGAATTTCTCGTATCGGACTTTGCCATATATCTTTGCGGATTTTGTGCCGTCATGGGGCATATTTATCCCGTATTTTTAAAGTTTAAAGGCGGAAAGGGCATCGCTTCGACAATAGGCGTCATGATAGTATGCGAATCGGTGCACGGCATCGGCTGGGCTTCTGTGATTATAATGGCTCTTGTTGCCGCGGCGGTATTCATATATCTTACCGAATTCGGTGCGATGGGCTCTTTTATCGCAATTACTCCGCCCGCCATAAGCGGGAGCATAAGATTATTTCTTGATTATGAGAATTTTACCGATTCGGCTACAACCGCATACAGAATAGTGGCAAACATGCTCATTTTGGCAATTTGCTTTTTTACATGGTTTGCTCACAGAAAAAATATCGAAAGAATGTTGGCGGGTGACGAACATCCGACATCCATTAAAGGAATGGTGGTTAAGGCGCGCGCAAAAAAACTCGCACAAAAGCATGAAATCAAAAGCGACGACGTTTCGGACAATCCTCAATAATATAAATTAATATATTTGTCAAAATTTAATCATATTCGATTTAAATCTCTCATATATTACATTGTAAAATATGGGAGGTTTTTTATGGAAAAATTCGATATATACAGAGATATATCAGAGCGTACGGGCGGAGATATTTTCGTCGGCGTCGTCGGCCCTGTAAGAACGGGAAAATCAACATTTA
>CALVWQ010000013.1 GCA_944367535.1 uncultured Clostridia bacterium | reverse complement strand
AAGGGTATACCCTTCTGCATTAGTCTGGCGACTAATGCAGAAGGGTATACCCTTCTGCATTAGTCTGGCGACTAATGCAGATCAGCATTTATTGGCATTTTAATTTTTTCTTTAAAAATAAAATATGTAGATGGTGGGGTTATGAAAATTATTTTCGACGGAAAAAGTAAATACAGCATAATTTACAGTTCTGCAAACCATGTTGCTAATTATACCGCTGCAAAAGAATTATGCGAAAATCTTGAAGCAGTTTATAAAGTAAAATTGCCCATAAAGGATGAATGTAAAGAAAAACCAAAAGGTTATTTCATTTCACTCGGTAACACGGAATTGTTAAAAGAGAGTGATATAGATTTCGATTACGAAAGCCTTAATCTCGACGGTTTTATAATAAGAGTTAAAGAACGGAATATATTCATAAACGGATACAATGCTCGCGGAGTACTGTACGGGGTTTATGAGTTCTTGGAGAGATTTGCCGGAGTAAGGTTTGTTTCGGCGGAAACTACATATTATCCTAAAAGAAAAAATCTCGTAATTTCGGATAAGACGGAGATAACGGAAAAACCGGATTTTATGTTCAGACATTTTCTTGCTGGGGATATTTGGATAGGAAACGAAGACCCGTATATGCAGAAACTCGCTTGCAGAATGAGAATGTCGCATGAGCAGCAGGGTACTCCGGAAGAGTTCGGGGGCGGTCCCGGATGGTTTAAGGATAACATATCATTGATGCACAATACCCTTGAGTATGCTCCGCCCGAAAAATATGCAAAAGATTACCCTCAGATGTTTTATTTTGTGAACGGTGTGCCGGTTGAATTATGTTTGTCTGACGGAATTACGGAAGACGGTAAAATTGATCACTCGCTTAAAATGTCATCTGCATTGGCAGTTTTGGAAACATTGAAAGAAAATATATTAAAAGATCCGACTTCTGACTATTTTATGATAGGTCAAATGGATTGGCCTGCAAAGGCGTGCGAATGTGAACGTTGTAAGAAAAATCTTGAAAAATATAAGACCAGAAGCGGAATTGCCATTGTCTTTTTTAATGCTATATTAAAAGAGATAAACGAATGGGCGCAGGCAAACGGAATAAATCGCGATATAAAAATAATAACCTTTGCTTATAATTATACTCAGCAGGCGCCGGTATATAAAGACGAAAAAAGCGGACGGTTTTTACCCGTCAGCCCATTAGTTATGGCTGACAGCAGACTGTATATCAGAATAGCGCCGTTCATTTACAATTATGCAATCAGCGTCGCAGATGACAGACAGGAAAGGTGTTTACAGGAGATTTACGAGTCGTGGTCGTCCATGACGCAAAATCTTATGGTTTGGGATTATCTTATGAATACCGACGAAAACTTCTATTATATGCCTTTTTTGCATGTGATGCAGGATAATTACAGATATTATCTCAAACATAACGTAAAGTATGCAATGACTCAATGTATTTTTACCGATACCAATAATTTTCAGTCAAAAATGATGCTTTATATAGCTTCAAAACTTATGTGGAATACCGAGGCGGATTTCAACGCTGTTTTCGATGAGTATATGACTCTTGAATACGGAGTGATGAAAGAAGACGTTTTAAAATATATGAATTTTATGGACAGCATGTATGAAAAGGCTTTTAAAGAGTATCCGGATATAAAAATTACACCGGCTCAGAGAAATAATGCCTATTATCAGGACCCGGTTACTTTTGAAAAGGAATATATTTTGGGCGGCGTCAAGATAATCAGGGATGCAATAAAAAAATGTAAACGTAAAAAGATTAATAAAGAGAAAAAGGAGATTCTTTTGAAAAAGCTGTACCGTATTTTGTTGGTCGCATTAAGAATGAATATGAGAAACACGTCTATGTATCCTGAGATTTACGAGCAATCGGCAAAAGAAGTAAGGAGTATAATAGAAGAATATTTCAACGTATGCGATTATCTTAATGTAAAACAGCATTCATCGGGAGTTCCGCTTGATTCGTTAAAAATCGTTTTCGGAATAAAAAAATAAAAGGAGATAATATATGAAAAATTTTAGGTCGAAAATATGTAAACTTATGAGTTTAATGCTTGTGAGTTTAATGCTTGCCGCCGTAACTGTTTTTTCAGTCAGCGGATGCGGTAAAGTCGTTGAAGAAATTGACTCAAATAAAACACAACTTTATATAGAATATTACAGCGGCGGTTTGGGATCTTCGTGGCTCGATGCTGCCGAGGCGGATTTTGAGGCCAAATATAACGACATACAGGTAATAATAACAAAAACCGACAAGGCGACGTCCATGCAGGTACAGGATTTGCAGTCGCAAAAACCCTCCGCACAGATTTATTACGGAGTCGATTCTATATATTATCAGGCTATAAATAACGGGGATGTGGCGGATTTGACCGATATACTCGACAGAAAACCTGACGGAGATACGGGGCTTACGGTAAAAGAAAAAATATTGGATTTTGATTTGTGGTCGAGAGCGGGCAGCAAAATAAACAGTGAAGGAATTTATATGCTTCCTCACAGCGATTCGTTTTTCGGTCAGGTATTCGATTACGATACGTTTGTGGAAAACGGATGGATAGAATTTGCCGCAAATACCGAACAGGTGAAAAACGAGCTTACTGCTCAGGGCATCACATTCGAAGTGGACGCGATAACCGACAGACTGATATTTAAGTCGAGTACAAACGTAACAAACTATGAAGACGGCGATTATATTGCCGCCTGCGGTAAGGACCTTAAGTATGGTACTTACGATGACGGTCAACCGCAGACTTGGGCGGAATACATGGCGCTTCTCGAAACTATTAAGAATTCCGGTTGGAAAGGATTTATTTGGACAAAGAAATATTCGCCTTTCTATTCGCAGCCTGTTTCTGCCGCTATGCTGTATCAGTTACTCGGGGAAGACGGCCTGAAAACTTATAAGAAATTCAACGGAAGCTTCGTCGATACTCTCGGTACATTCGGTGAGGTTGGCGCAACTATAACGGTAACACCGGAAACAGGATATAAAGTTTATCAGATGCCGGAAGTAAAGCAAACCATTCAATATGCCAAAGATACATATATGAATTCTGCATATTATAACGAAGACTCTTTAAATACCGACACAGACCATAAAGCGGCTCAGAACAAATTCCTTCTTTCGTATAAAAAAGACGACCCCGAAGAAGGAAAGTTCATTAAGCCCACTGCATTTTTGTTTGAGGGCTCTTGGTGGGAAAACGAAGCAAAACCGACTTTCCAGATGATTGCCGAAGAGGGCCAGGTCGGAAGAGGATACGGCGAACGTGATTATCGTTACATGTTCATTCCCAAAATGCCGGGGCAAAAAGGCACTCAGTATTATATAATAGGACAGGGTTGCGGAGGTATGGTGGTGTCAAGCAAGCAGAGTGCAGAACTGCTCAAAATATCTAAAGATTTTATAGTATTCTCATTGCAGGATAAATATCTTAAAATGGCGCAGCTGGATACCGGCGTTCCGAAACCGTATAAAACCAATATGACAGAAGAAGATTATAAAAAACTTACTCCTTTCGGTCGCTTCCTCAGTGAGATGGTCAATGATACGAAAAATGTAAGGATATATAGGGATTCCGTAGAGTTTTACACTGAACCCATGAATTATCTTTCCGGAAAACCCGATAACGGCACATTTGTTACAAAAGTAACCTCGGGTGCAAATGCGGGAGTCTATACAGCATTGGATACGGGGTTGGAGAGATTGACCGTAGATGAGTTTTTTAACGGAATTGCCGAAAATTACAGCCCCGAAGCTTGGGCAGGTTATTACAACCTTGTAAGAGAATATTATGAATAAAATTTAACAGGAACTCGAGTAAATGAAAAAAGTTATAAAACAAACCACTAAAAAATATCTGTTTGTTTGGTCTGTGTTGATATATCCTACCATACTTTTTCTGATTTTTTATGTGGGTGTCAATCTGAATTCTTTCGCCTTGGCATTTCAAAAAATCGATGCGGTTACATCTGTAAGAACCTGGATATGGTTTGATAATTTCAAACTGTTTTTCAAAATGTTGGCGGAAGACCTTCAATTGCAGCGAAGTGTTATAAACTCATTGAAAACATACATACTCTGTTTTGTGATTTCTTTTCCTTTAATGATATTGTTTTCGTTTTACGTTTATAAGAATTTCTTTTTGTCGAAAGTGTTCCGACTTGTTCTGATGGTCCCGGCGGTTGTTTCCTCTTTCATAATGGGATTACTGTTTCAGAAATTCGTACAGGTTGGCATGCCGGCGTTTTTCCTGCAATATTTTGACAAAGAAATACCAAACTTCATGAGGGATTCGCGATATACTTTCGGAACGACGATATTTTATGCAATATGGATTTCCTTTTCAAGCTCGATACTTCTGATACCCAATGCAATGAAGGAAGTCCCGGAAGAAGTAATTGAAAGTGCGGAACTAGACGGGGTAGGCTTTTTTAAGGAATTGTGGTTTATGACCATACCCCTTATATCGCCGACACTTACAACTCTTATTGTCGTTGGTATATCGGGCATTTTCTCCAATGTCGGTCCGGTACACATGTTCTACATGTACTCTGCATATCCCGAAGTATATAATGTAGGATATTACATACTGGTTAAAACCATGACCGAGTCTACATATACATTATATCCGCAGCTGGCGACGATGGGCATTATGTTTACTTTGGTTCTGGCGCCTGTAACGATAGCGGTTAAAGTTATACTGGAAAAATACAGCCCGTTTGAAGAGCGTAAAAAGAAAAACAATTCAAAGGCAGTGATGAGGGTGAGAAGAAATGAAGCGAAATAATATATTTAAACTCAGATTTGAAAATATGTTCTTTGTTCTCATTATGATTATACTGATTATATATAGTCTGAGTTTATTGTTACCTATTGTCTGGACGGTAATATCATCGTTTAAAGGAATAATAGATTATGAGGTAAACCCTTTCGGATGGCCTAAGAAATTCATTTTCTCCAATTATCTAGAGATACCTGCAATGATGGAAGTAAACGTCAAAGCCACGAACGGTAATGTGGTCAGATACGGTATGTTGCCTATGGTCTTAAATTCTTTTATTCTTGCAGGATTGCCGCCTCTTGTCGTGTTGTTTTTTACGACACTGGTTGCATATGTCGTTTCCAAATACAATTTTGCGGGAAAAAATTTTATTTTCAATCTCGGAATTATTGTCATGATAATTCCCATAGTCGGTAATTTGCCATCTGCGATGATGGTGGCAAAAACATTGGGAACATATAATAATATCTTTTTACAGATAATTCTTGCACCGAGTAATATTTTCGGTATGAATTTCCTGATAATGTACGGAACATTCAAATCAATACCTTGGGAATATGCTGAGTCCGCGCAAATTGACGGGGCGGGAGATTGGACGGTTATGATAAGAATAATGTTACCGATGGTAATTCCGACTTTTGCGGTACTTTTCACTTTATCATTTCTCGGTTCTTGGAACGATTATCTTACGCCAATGATATGGTTACCGAGTTATCCAAATCTTGCTTATGGTTTGTACTATTTCCAGTATAATGCATCTCAGCTCGGTGCCACAATGCCGCATATTTTGGCGGGTTTTATTTTGGTTATGATACCTACTTCAATACTGTTTTTGTTGATGCAAAGATTGATTATGTCAAAATTTACAGTGGGAGGTTTAAAAGGCTAAATGAATAATTCGATCAGTAAAAAAATCTTACTCTCTATATTTATTATTTTTTTTGTTGTTTCTATTGTCTTGCTATTTTGGATAAATGCCGACGCCGATGATTTGAGAAAAGAAAAAATTTATGTTCTTGTCAATCAGAAGGTTGTAGTGGCGCAATATGACCCTGACGAGAATAACGTAACAGTAACTGATAATAATGGCGATAAAGTAAGTGTCGCATACAATAACGATGAGGCCAGATTTTTCCCGCAAAACGAGGGAGTATACAAAATAAAGTATAACGACGGTTTTGTGACCAGTGTTTATGTCTTTGCCGAATTGCCCGAAAATACTTTTATATTATCGGATGAATTCAGCACGGAATACGGTGTCGGAAAGGAACTTGTCTTGCCCTCGGCGATGATAACTTCGGAAGCGGCGTCTTATAACGAGTATGATATTATAATTGAACTTGCGGGACAGCAGTTAAAAACCATATCGGTAAAAGAGGGAGACGCCATACCTCTATATAAACTTACACAGAAGGGACAATATACAATCAAATATTCCATAACGGATGTTTTCGGAAACAAGGACTACGAAGCATATAATTTTGATTGTACTGATAAAGCGGAGATGAATTTTACTCCTGTGCCACGTTATCTCGAATACGGCGTAAAGTATGACTTCGGACAGCCCGTCGCAGTAAAAGACGGGATAGAAGAAACCGCCACTGTTTCCGTATTTTTGGAAGGCGAACCAGTAAAATTACAGAATAATGCTTTTACACCCGAAATATACGGTGATTATACAGGAAGCTTTGTCGCTACGATAAACGGAGAGAGAATACAACATAATTTTTCTTTCAGCGTTATAATTTCTCCGGCGGGATTATTTAGTTCAAACGATTCTATTCTTTCGATAACAGCAGGAGTGGAATATCCCGCTTACGCATATGACCGTAATCACACGGGTGTGGAGATAGTTGCCGCGGCATCGGGTGCAAGCGTCGAATTTAAAAACCCCATAAAGCTCGACAGAATAAATAACGGTCAGGATATAATTGCTTTCCAAGCGATTTCAAAATCCGGATTCCAGGATATAAAGCAGATTCAGATTTCTCTTACGGACGAAAATGACCCGACAAATTATATAAAAGTTAATATTACCGCGCATATAACCAATATATACGATGCTTACGTAAAAGCTATTATAAACGGAATAGGAGCAACAGGGATAGGCAGTCCGGATTACGGTAACGAAGGATTCGTTTATTCAGATGTGTACGGCGACCAGAGTGGTGCAATGATGACGCACGGTAGTTTTTCGGGTTCGAGAATAAGTACAAACCCTTCAGTAAACGATAAAGCTTTGGATTTTAATTTCCGTTATTATGCGAAAAATAACCAGATATGGATGACGGCGAGAGATATGAGCCGTTATGACACTGCCGATGATGACTCTATAATATCGCATATGGTATTGGATTTAGATGACGAGAGTCAGGTCGGCTCAGGGAAAGCCTTCAAAGGTTTTTCGTCGGATAAGGTAAAAATTAAAATCACCTTTACACAATTGCAGGGACAGAGCGGGATTATAGTACGTTCTCTCGGCGGATATAATTTGGAAGGTGATGTCTTTGATGATACTGAAGCTCCCGAATTAAGTTTTGTCAGTATAGATGATGAAGCTAACTTCGGCGGAGATGAGGCACCATATGCTGTGGTGGGAAAACCATATAAATTACCGCAAATGCTTTCGGAAGACTTTGTGGATGGTAAAAAGATTATAGAACCGAAGGTTTATTATACGGATTCGGTTGAGTCTCAATTGCAGCAAACATCAAATGGGGTGTTTGTTCCCGAAACTGCGGGAAATTATGAATTATTATTCACCGCGCTTGATTCCAATAATAATGAAACGGAAAAAAGGATTTCTTTCGTCGTATATGCAGAGTCGCGGTCTCCGGTTTATTATAATGAGCCAGATACTTCGGACAGATTGCTGAAATCAGTTTTTGAAATTCCAGATATAAGTATTTCAGGTGTTTCAGGTATTCCTTCGACGGCTAAACAACTTGTCTATTGCGGAGAGGATATTGTTTTAGATAGTGAAGTGCCCAATATATACCTTTCAAAACTCGGAGAAATTTCGTTTATTCAGACATGGACGGATTATATCGGCCAGACTTTCAAAAAAGAATATACAATAAAAGTTGTAGTCAATGGTCAGTTTGTGTCTGTTGACGAGGCTCCTAAAGTTATGGAGGTCGGGCAGACAATAACCGTTCCTGATTTTATTGCATTGGACGGTTCCTTTAATCAAGGCGAAGCGGGTTATGAACTTGATAAGAAAATAGTGGTTTCGGACAGTCGCGGCGATAACGTTCTCGGTAATGACCGTCAATATACCGCTCCTGATACGGCACAGGATATAACTATAAAGTATTATGTGAATGATGAAACGGAACCTTCTGAGACCAGGACCGTTAAGGTGATAGATATTCAGGACGGCGGACAAGAGATAGTAAAATATTTCAGGACGACGGGAATATCCATAGAAACGACTAAAGACAATGTAATGTTTAAAGCTTTGAAAGAAGATAATCTCGTGGAGATGCCTTATCCTGTGGTTGCGGAAAGTATGAACATTAAACTGATGTTTCCTTCCGACGGTGCGGATTATCTTGACGTCAGATTTACTGATACAGTAAGTCCTGATTTGTCATTGTTTTTAAGGTTCTATAAATCTTCTTCATCTACAATCGAAGTTAAGGTTAACGGAACGGGAGTGTCATATTATGCTAATTTCCGCCAAAATATTATAGAACTGATATTTGACGCTAAGGATAAAGTACTGTATGATGCCAACGGAAATAAAATTCTGAATTTCAAAGCCTATGAAAACGGGACTCAGTTCCTGGGATTCAGCGAAGGAATTGCATATATTACATTCAGTATGGGCGGAATAAATAATTCTGCGGAGTTCGGTCTGGAAGCATTGTCTAATCAGATATTTAATAATTCTGTTACAGCCTATTATCGCAATAATGGCGGAAGCGGCCCCGCAATAAGGTATGAACATAAAATGCAGAGTGCGAGAGTGGGAATCAATACTAAAATATTGATTTCGGCAGCAAAGGGATACGATGTTTTATCGAGTTTTCCGAATGCGGTTACCGTAACTGTAACACTGTCCACAGGCACCAAAAACGTTACCATTTATAACAATGTTTCCGCAAACGAGACGAGGGAACTATTACTTGACGAATACGGATACTATACAATAACTTATAAAGCGGTCAATAAGTTCTCACCTCAGTTTACTCAATATGTTACCATAAACGTTATTGACGAAGTGGCGCCAACTATGACAGTCAACGGAACTATAGCCTCTGAATACAAACTTAACGATACTATTACTCTTCCCACTATGACGGTTGAGGATAATAGACCCGATTACACCAATAACGTAACTACAAAGTACATTTTTGTCGTAAGACAAATGAGAAGAGAGTCATTACAGGAGGGTCAGACTTATACTTTTGACGAAACAGGAAGTTATCAGATTCTTTATATAGCCTATGACGCTTCATATAATAAAACCATTCAAAAATTCGATATTATTGTTAAATAGGTGAAAAAATGAAAAAGTTTTTAGCAATTTTTCTTGTTTTTCTGATGTCGGTTGCAATGGTCGGTTGCGATAAATGTTCGCCTACGCAGAGTACCGACGAGACGCCTGTTGTTTATGAAAAAATCAAGATTGTAACTGATAACAGCAGTGAATTCAGTATTGTAAAGAGCGTAGATGCATCTCTTACCGAAAGTCGTTCCGCAACAGAACTCTCAGATAAGATTTATCAAGCTACCGGTGTTAAAATTCCAATATTAACCGATGACGGAATGACTTATGACACCGGTAAGAAATATATATCTATAGGTAAGACTGTTTTTCTGAATGGTGCTAACTTGAATTATGATTACGATACATTAAACGGCGACGGGTTTTTCATTAAATTTATAGGAAATCTTATACTGATAGACGGAAAAACCGACCGCGCAAGAATGTACGGCGTATATGATTTTTTGGAAAAATTTGTCGGTGTGCGCTACTTAACTTTGGAAACTACTTATGTTCCGGAAAAGAGCGAAGTTGTAGTGGAGAAGAAAGATATTCTTGAAATTCCGGATTTTTATATGAGAAATTATCTTAGTTACGATAATACTTATTACCCGGAGTTGAGCTCCAAGATGCGTATGGTTAACGACATAATTTATACTTCTCCCGAACTCGGCGGAGAAGGTCCGTGGTATGACGGACAAAACCACAACACTTTATGGTACATCAGTCCCGACGCATATCCTCAAAATCCTGAAATGTTTTCTGGCAATAAGTCTGAATTGTGTTTCAGTAACGGAATGAATGAAGACGGTACTATTGATTGGACTAAAAGCGTTTCGGTACCGGTTTTAATTTTTGAAAAATTAAAAGCAATGGCAACGGAAAAGCCCGATAAAGAATTTTTTATGATTGGACAGATGGATTCACCCGCAAAAGAATGCGAATGCTCAAAATGTCTTGATAATCTGAAAAAATACGGAACCAGGGCGGGTTTGCAACTTGTGATGATTAATGAGTTGGCAAGAGAATTTAAGGCTTGGGGAGAGGAAAATTTCCCCGAGAGAAATTTAAATCTCGTTATGTTTGCCTATAATTACTCGCAGCAGCCGCCCATAAAGGACGACAAGCCTGTCAATGATTTGGTTGTGCCGGAAGAAAACGTTTATATAAGAATAGCGCCTTTCTTATATGATTACGGGACGCCTGTCAATCATCCGAATCAGTCCGAAGTGCTTAAAGAGTTGTACAGGGGATGGTCGCTTATAGCCGATAATCTTATGGTGTGGGATTATATGCTGAATACAGCGGAAATATTTTGGTATACACCGTATATAGGAGTTTTGAAAGAAAATTATAAATTTTATAAGTCGATAGGCGTCAAATATATTATGAATCAAGCGGGAACGGTAGAATCCAACGATTTTCAAGACCATATAAATCTATATATCGCATCAAAGCTCATGTGGGATATAGACGCAGACGTTGACGCACTTTTGGAGGAATTTCTGACCCTTGAATACGGTATGGTGGCAAATGACGTCAGGGAGTATATAGATTACATGGAAGATTTTTATGCCATGACTTATGTCAAGTATCCCGAGTTTGAGGTACAGCCGGATTTATCGTTAAATGCCGCTTACGGCAGTGTAATGACTTATCCGTATGAAATGATGAAATACGGTCTTGATATAATGGAAAACGCAATCGTAAAAGTTGAAAATTCCGACCTCGGTGCGGAGGAAAAAGCCGCTTTACTTAAAAAATTGAAGAGGGCGCGTTTAAAACCTCAGAGAATGCTTATGAAATTTATGGATAGTTATCCTATGACAAATGAAGAAAAGCAAGCGCTGACAAGAAAATTTATTACTAGCGCGGAGGAGTTAAACGTGCAATTCTACGCTTTCGATAAGTCATTGGATTCTTTAAAAGCCACTTATGGTTTTGAATAAAAAAAGGGGAAAAGATATGTATTTAAAAACAAAAAAAACAGTTTTATCATTTTTGGTGCTGATTCTGCTACTTTGTCTTTGCGGTTTCATCTGCCGAAACATCGGCTTTGTCGGTGCGGAAACGGGCGGATACCTAAAAGTCAAGGATACGGAAGAAGCAAAAGCATTGTTTATAACACACGGTACACCTCATTCAAAAGACGGAGTTATTGTCGAGTTTGACCTTTTGTCCGCCCCTTCTAAGGCGGAGGAGTCCGGCGGCGCCGAAAATAACCGAATACGTCTTGTTGCCGGGATGACGGAAACTTATTTTTATAGCTCAAATACACTTGCGGGCACGGGCATACAGGGCGCAGGACTCGCAATAGACGTTTTGACGAATGAAATAATGTATTATCCGAACGGGCTTTGCTACGGAGCGGCGGCAACATTGACGGGCGCGGCCGACAACACCGTTACGGCAGTCGATACATGGAATTATACGACTGCACAGCCGCTGTTTGAAGAAGGATATACATATAGAGCGGTTTACGATTTTACACCCTCTGACTATACCGACAGCATGATATTGCAGAGAAAGAGTATCGGCGGAACCGATGAATTTGCAACTATACTAACGGTCGAAAATTATATAGACCCGTTCACGGGGGCAAATGACCCTTTGGACAGAGCACCCGGAGTAAATACCACAGAGTCAGGATATGCGGGACTGATACTTGAAGATATAAATATAGATATAGATAATTTCAACGTATATGAACTTAACGGCGAGATTTTGGCGGAAGAAACGTTCGATTCGGAAATCAATATTTCGGCAATAGGCAAGGTAAACTATAACTCTTTGGTGATTTCGGCATATGACAGGGATTTAACTTCTGCTTTCGGAAATTTCGGAGTACAGCAGGATATCGGTTATCCTCAGATCTGGGTCGAAGAAAGTTTAATAGAAGTAGTCGCGCCCGTTACAATACCCGAACTTAATGCGGAAGCGACGTTGAGCCTTGAAAATGAAGTATTTGTAAATTATTATCTCACGATAGATATGGCAGCTACTGAAGCGGAGGTAAGAATTTGGAATACCGCACCCGGCGCCGATACACCCGCTGAAAAAGTAATACAGATGACAAATACGGACGGTAGGTACACTGCGAGGTCTGAGGGATATGCCGCGAAAGAACTCGGCGACACGCAGTATATTCAGATGGCGGCGACGGTAAACGGCGAAGAATACACCACGGCCGTAATCGAATACGGTCCAAAGACGTATGCGATGAAAAAACTGAATGACGAAACGGCAAGCGGAGAATTGAAGAGTCTGTGCGTGGCGCTTCTGGATTACGGCGCAGCAGCTCAGAATTATTTCGGATATAAAACTGACAATCTCGCAAACACCGATATAACGGACGAGATGCGTTTAGCAGTGGCGGAAGTGAGGGGAGACAGTTGGCAGAGCGGCGGAACATATGAATGGACGGGCATGAGTGAAGAATATTACGGGGCTTCGATGACGCTTACGCTTGAAGGCTCTCTTGCCGTGAATGGCTATATTCAAGGAACGGAAATAACGTCGGCAAAAGCATTGGCGTTTATGAATTTACCCACTTCGGAGGAAATAGAGAATGAAACTGGTGCGATGGTTGTACCTATGACGGCGGTGGGTAACAGTTATAGGGGGACAATCGGAGGAATCGCGGCAAAAGAGATTTTCGGCTCCTATTATATAGTTTTTAAAGCCGAAACTTCGGAAGGAACGGTAACTAGCGAGGCAGTGGAGTACGGGGCCAGAATATACGCCTATAATATGTTGCAGAGCGAGAGTGCGAGTTTGGAATTAAAACTGTTGTGTGAATCATTGCTGGATTACGGAGCGGCGTCGCAGATATATTTTAATTATAATATTGATGACCTTGCTAATTCCGCAATAGAATCGATAAATGTATAAGGAGATAAGCAATGAAGAAGTTATATGAAAATCCGAAACTGATAAAGGAAGAATTAAACACGGACGTGATAATGCTGTCAGGGCTGGGGGACAACGAAACCGAACCTGACCCGCTTTATGTAACTTTTAACTGAATAAATATCAAAGTTTATTAGGGAGGAGAATATGAGCAGAGTAAAAAAATGTGTGTGTATCGGTGTGCTTACGGTAATTCTGATTTTGTGTATGAGTTTTATGATGAGTGTTATCGGTCATGCTCAAAGCGCGGGAACGCTTATTTTAAAGGACACCGCGGCGAAGCAGGCAGTGATGATAACTCACGGTCGACCACACGGTAAAGACGGTGTAATAGTCGAATTCGACCTTATTACAGCACCTTCAAAAACGGACGGTTCAGAAACGGAGAATAACCGAATAAGGCTGTTTGCCGGTATGACGGATAATTATCTGTATGGCTCAAATACTCTTGCTGGTACGGGCATACAGGCCGCAGGTCTTGCAATAGACGTTTTGACTAATAAAATAACGTATTATCCTAACGGGCTCTGTTATGGTGCGGCAGCAACATTGAAAGGAGCTGATGACAATAAGATTACGGCACTCGATACATGGAACTATAAGACTGAGAAACCTCTGTTTGAGGAGGGCTACACATATAGAGCCGTTTATGACTTTACACCATCTGATTATACCGACAGTATGATATTGCAGAGAAAGAGTATAGGAGGTGCAGATGGATTTGCAACGATACTCACTGTGAATAATTATGTTGACCCGTTTACAGGTACTTCGCATGTGAATTCACCCGCAGTAAATACTAAAGATTTCGGATATGCCGGTATTATTTTTGAAGATGTTAATGCTGAAATTGATAACTTTAATATTTATGAGCTTAATGGCGGAGCATTGGCGAAAGAGAGTTTTAACGGCGAAATTGTTTACTCTGCCGGTCCCGGGAAAATCAATTATGATTCACTAATAATTTCTGTTTATGACAGAGCCGGCGATTATGGATTGATGGGAGTTACGCAAGACAGTGGTGGAGAACAGTTAACCGTTACTGAAAATTTTGTTGAGGGCGGCGTTGACGGAATAGACAGCATAGGCGGTACAATAACGCTTTCCGAATCCGAAATAGTATATAATACTTCGCTAAAAGCCTTTGACCCATATTTATATATTGTTTCGGTTATCGACGACACGGTTGTCGGTGAAGATAAAGAAACAGATATAACCTCGGACTTTTCCGAGAGCGATAAAATATCCGTCTCTTATCTGAAAGACGGGCAGCCTGTTACGGGAATAAACATCGGCGACGAAGGAAATTATATCGTTCAATATGAATATATAGACGCTGCCGGCAACAGGGATTTTGCTTTACTGAAAGTTACGGCAAGCGCGTCGACGATATATTTTACTGTAAGCGGTAAGATAACCTCGATGGGGAAACCGATAGAGGGCGCTACTATTAAATTCGGTATGGAAACATTTACGACAGATTCAGAGGGAGCATATTCGTTTGATGCGGAAGCCGAAAGCGAGATAAACGCATCCGTTAGTGCTTCAGGTTATTATAATGCAAACATCTCTTTAACAAGGATTTTGCAAGATGAGAAAGTCGATATTGAGATGACTCCCGATAAAATTTTGTGGTTTGAACCGCATGACAATGTTGTAACAACCTTATCCATGGGCACAAAACACAGTGCTGACGGATTTATTATGGAATTCGATTTGTTGGAAGGTCTGAGTTATACAAATAATTATTATGTCGGAGTGATGTTCTATGCGGGGCTTTCCGAATCGAGTTTGACTAACGGAGGTGTTTATACACAAATTACAAACGAGTCTGGCGTTTTATTTGAATTAAACAGAAATCAGACAGGGCTTACCTATGCGCCTATTGCTTACGGGACATACGGTACCGACGCCGGAGATGATACAGAAGTAATTGTAATTGGAGATAGTTCACAACAAACCCTGTCCAAAACGGGCGGTAGCAAAGGTGTTGCGACAGCCGTTTTAAATACTGCACCTTTTGCGACTGGCGGTAGTTTCAGAGTTACGTTCAATATGATTGAAAGGAAATTCATATTGGAAAAGAAACAGGAAGGAAATTATCATACTTGTGTTACAATTGAGGGAATAAAACAAGTGGGGGCAGGTTACGGCGGAATCGATTTTGACATGCTCGGAGCAAAAGTTGATAATATCAGATTTACAGAGTTGACGGGTGCTGTGATTGCCGATACGGAATTCGAAAAAAGTATCAAATCGGTGGATGGGGCGTTAGAGTATGAAGGAGTCGTATTGGCTTCCGTATTGTCGGTAGTCGATAATACTCCCACAACATACAGAAATGTTGCTGATGTGTTCCGTGCGGGAATCAACGGGCAAGATGTTGATTGCGGCTCTCCTGTAATAACGTTAAGTCAAGACTACCTTAAATTTAACATTGAAGAAACTTTATCTCCTTTTAATTTTATAACCTCTGTTACGGATGAGGCTGATGAATTAAATGCGACGGAAAATTTTGAATCGCTTGGAGTTTCAGTTAATATTTATAAGGACGGAAGTATTGTTTCTGCAATATCTGGAGAAGGAAAGTATACTTTAAATTATACCTATATAGACGAAGACGGTAATATAGGATATGCAAACCTTGCTGTAGACGCCTATATTAAAACCATTATTGGACTTGCAATCAAGGGCAATTATCAAACTCAGGTTGAAATAGGTTCTGTGTTCGATGTGAGCGGTAAAAAATTGTTAATTTACTATAATGACGATACTACGGAAGAAATAAATCTTGCTGAAAGCATGATCGTTCTTGATACTTCTTCGCTCGGAAACAAATTTATGAGCTTAACATATGAAGGCTTTACACAAAGCAATTATGACAGTTTTGAAGTTGTGCAAAAACAGTTAATTGTAAAAGGCAAAGTTACATGCAATTCTTCGCCTGTCGCAGAAGTGAAGGTCTCTTTCGGTAACGGCCAAGTGTTTACGGATGCAGAGGGTAATTATTCTTTCAAAATTGCGCAGGGGTCAGATTTTACTGTAACGTTCAGTAAAGACGGGTATATTAGTGCAACGCAGGAAGTGAATAACTTGCAGGAAGAAAAAACATTAAATATAGAACTTGCCAAAGAACAAGTAGTGATTTCCGGAACTGTTAGCGGATATGAAGGTGATATGCCTATTAAGGTGTATTATGGCGAAAAATATGTAGAAACCGACGAAAACGGAAAATTCGAGTTCAGTATTGACAAAGGCTCTGATATTACTGTGAAAGTGGAAATTGACGGTTATGAAAAGTTTGAACAAACATTTGAAAATGTATCTGGCAACACAAAGTGTGACATTACACTCGTAAAAGGCGCTCCTACAGGTAAGAGTGGTTGCAATAATATGATTGGCGGCTCGGAATTGTTAATATTGATAGGAGTTGCCGCTGCATTGGTGATGATAAGAAAACGTAGAGCGTAGTATAAAATACCTGTACAAATAACTGATACGAAATAATAACGCCTCTGCCGTATCGCATAAAACGGCAGGGGCGTTATAAAGAATTTTAGAGGAAATATATGAAAGAAAAGTGGTATTGGATTGAACTTATAGGATTTGATAAGGATTGCAAAGATTTTAAGGTGTCGGAATTTTTACAAAAAATCGACCACGACATTGTGGGGGTCAATATACTTTTTTCAAGTGTTGACTTTGTAAATTGCCATAAGGGCATGTCTGTTGAATATATGCTTACCGAAGGAGATTGTTCTTATGGCGGACATGAATATAATGAGGAACGCAGAATTCAGCTATGGACAAACTACGAATTGCGTGCGTTGGTAACTGAATTGCATAAATACGGACTTAAAGTTTTGTTTTCCTTTTTTAATTTCTGTTTTTACCGAAAACTAGACGGTACGATCGGAAGTCAGGGATTTGCGGACGAAAATCTAAATATAAAAGAGCGTGTTTTTGATGGTGAATATCGTGAATGCGTTTGTCCCATAAAAAGGCTTAAAGACGGTACTTATTATGATGACTATCTTGTTCAAAAAGTGTGGGAAATTGTTTCCGATTACGGTTTTGACGGAGTAGTTTATGCCGATGGTATATCGAGTTTGCGCCATCCAGTCCAAATGGCAGATTACAGCGACGATCTGGTTGAGCAATTTATAACGAGAACGCGCGTTTCGCTCCCTTCTTATATATCTTTAAAATGTGACGATAATGTTTCAGAATATGCCGTGCGGAGAAAATATATTTTTGAAAATCTGCAATACGAGTGGTTGCGTTTCATCGCGGAAAGATTCAAAGAATTTTATGGCAAACAGCTCAGAAAATTCGAGGGGACAGGCAAAATATTTATGTTTAACAGCGTATGGACAAAGTCTGTTTTCGAGGCTTTTTTACGTTACGGTCTGGATTACACTGATTTTGACGACGAAAGAATATACGCTGTAATGTCAGAGGACTGCGGAAGCATACAGCCAGTATATTCGGATTTTGATCAGGGCGGTATATATATACCGTTTTTTCACCGCCGATATATAAATAACCATTTTGAGACGACTCAGATGGAGATGAAAGTGGCAATGCCTTCAATAAAACATATCTCCATGTGTACTTTAAAAGACAATGCAGAACAGTGGAACGTCGTGGACGATATGCCGGGAGAATTCCGAAAAGCGACTATAAGGCGTTGCCTGGCTACATGGGCGGACGGAAGCGGTGTATTGCAAAGAACTTCAAATGGTCCTATGTATTGTCTGTCGGACGGTATAAAGAAAGAAACGTGGGAAAAAATCAGCGCGACGGAAGCGGTGGAACAGGAACTTGCCGGAATGGAGAAGCAGGGCTTTGTTTTTATAAGCAATAAAGACGTTTCCGGCGAAATAAAGGATTATATTTATGAGAGGAAATGGTCGTCCAACAAAATTTTGAACGAGTTGTATGATAGGAAAATCGCCGTTGCAGGGGCAGCCGATAAGGCTTCCGTAAATGGGATAAAAAATCCTTTGATATTTGCCAACGTGAGATTTTTTGATAAAAAGTATGTTGAAGATATAGAAAAAATCGAAGATAAACCCTATATTATTTTCGATTATGATAATCCTTTGTCGGTGGAGCCGGATTATATTCTCTCATACGGGGATGAAACGGGCGTCAAGATGTATGTTTATAACTTCGTTTTCGTAGGGACCGTGAGGAGGCGTGAAACAGTCGATCGAGACTTTAAGGCGAAAGTACCTTCTTATTACCATAAATTCGATAATATTTGGACCTATAGACTTGAATACGAAAGCGTATCAGAAAAATTCTGGAAAAAAGCCGTTAAAATTATAAAAGAGGTGCAAAATTCGACTTTACATTTGCCCGAGCAGACGGCTAGATGCGACGTCAATATAAATGTTTTCAAAAAAGGCAACAGATATGCGTTGTTTATACAGAATAACGATTATTATATAGCGTCTACTAAAATTTTGTTTTCATGCAAGATTAAAAACTGTCAAATGTTATCGAAGCCGTTTTGGTATGAAATATTGCATGGCGATTTCAGTTTATGTCCTAAAATCCCGGCACGCGGTGCAGAAATTGTTATGGTGGAAACGGAATGATTGAATATTTCTATAAATATAATGACTATTTTTTATGTAAAAAATGTTTTTAAATCAGGGGAGCTAAAATGCAAAAAAATAGATATTTAATAGTATTAAAAACTTCTATGAGCGAAAATGAAAAGTTCGCCGTTTCCGAATTGACCTTTTTTCTCTGTAAAATAGGTTGTGTTCAAAAACTTTCCCAGGACAAAAGTTTTGATTCCAAAGATTTTACATGCGTGTTTTTTGTAGGCGATTGCGGAAATTTAGCGATAAAATCAGGTATTGTAAATACAGAAGATGAGATTTTTAGCTCAGATGACGGTTATGAAATTTTTATAGAAGGAAATATTTTTAATATTCGAGGGAAAACAGATTACGGGACTATATATGGTGTCTATGGTTTGCTTGAGATTTTGTTCGGTTTAAAAATTTTCACGGATACAGATTTTTGTTTTGAAAGAATCGAGCCGAAATTTCCCGAAAAGAATTATATAATTTGTGAACCCGATATAAAAGTTCGTACAGTAGGTATATATCCCGTCTACTATCAAAATATGTTATACACTCGCCGTATGAGGTTATACTCTTTCGACGAAAAATGGGGGATCTGGTCTCATTCTTATTTTATTATACTTCCACCTGACAAATATGCCGAAATGCACCCGGAATGGTATACCGAAGACAGAAAAGCTTTGTGTTTTACAAACGACGAACTTAAACAAGAGTTTGCAAAAAATCTTATAGAGTATATAAAAAGTACTCCCGATTGCAAATATTATATGCTCGGACAGGAAGATAATAGATCTCTTTGTCATTGCAGTGCGTGTCAAAAATTTTTGATGGAAAACGGCGAATCTGCAAGTGCGTTAATGATGGATTTTACTATCGATGTGGTAAATCTTGTAAATAATTATTTTGACTCGCAAAATTCAGAACGTCAGATAATGTTTTTCACATTTGCATATATGTTAACTTGTTATCCTCCTGTCTTCAAAGATGCAGACGGTCATTTTGTCTCTTTGTTACGCAACAAACTTGTGCCCGATAATCTTTCTGTCTTGGTAGCACCTAACGGTGCCACATCTTCTTTCAGTTATTTTGATGAAAAGAATAAATCGTGTTTTGCTCCAAATTATAACAGCGATAAGGCTTTTGCTACTAAAGAGATTTTCGAAGGGTGGAGTAAGGTATGTAAATCGCTGAGTATTTGGAGTTACAGCGCAGATTTTTGTGATTTTCTTGCACCATTCCCTATGTGGAATGGTTTTGACGAGAATTTCAGAAAATATAAAGAATATAATGTATTTTATATTTTTGAAGAGGGGATTTATCCTTATAAAATAACAAACTTCAATGAACTGAAAATATATATTGCTTCCCGTCTTATGTGGGACTCCTCACTTGACATTAAGATTTTAATAGAGGATTTTATAAAAAACTATTATGGTGCTGACTATCAAAATGTTCTTTATGTATTCAATGCTACAAACGAATATTGGGAGAGGGTAAAGGAAAAAACCGGACGACACGCATTTTACGGATCATACCTGGATTTTGAAAGCCTTAACAGTGCTATATATTGGTCCTTATCGTTTTTATCGGAAATGATTGAAAAATTCGATGAGGTTGCCAATAATTATCCCGACGACTTTAATATGTTGAATGAGTATCAATGGAGAGTTTTGGGTGAAAGCTGTCCCTTTATTTACCTGTTGTTGTATAATTATTTTGATAAATTAAATAAAGAGAAGATATGTAATTACATTAACAGGATAAAAAAATGTGCCGAACATTATAAGATGGAAACACTCGGCGAATTTGCGCCGCATACATTGTCCTATTATATATCCGAATGGGAAGAAAGACTGAAAAATCAGTTTGATATCTGATAATTGATAAGGCGTTGCATTTATGCAACGCCTTATCAATTATATTTAATCTTAAAAATTTTACTTACAAAATTTTTTCCATATAAAGATAAAATATTTCCATTGTAAACCTTCAATTGTTGATATAAAATTATAATCAATATAAAATTTTTTATCAAAGGAGGATATGATGTTAAGGAAAGCTAAAATTTTAACATGGCTTGTCGGTCTTACATTATTATGCGCAACCTGTTTGACGCTGGCGTTTGCGGGAATGATGCAAACTTATGCGACGGGCGAGGTGAGTGTTGAAACCGTAACCGTTACGGGCTATGATGTGAACAAGACTACTTACGGAACGAGATACAGCGGTCTTTATGAAATCAAAGTTGATTTAGGTGTTCCGCTCGGCGGAAACTCTTACGGCATAATGGACGGCGATGAAGCGCAACGCGCGGTGCAGGATTATATTCTCATAAACGGAGTGTCCGTCAGGGAAATAAATTCAACTGTTGACGATTCGGATTATCTATATCTTACGTTCCCCGGAAGTGAAAGCGATATTTATGCGGTGCCGGTGCTTTTACACGTGCCCGATGGCGCTACTTACATAAAACTTATGTTGCACTGCGACTATATTTCTACGCTTTACGGAAAAATGGAAATCACAGTTAAAAACGGTCTGTCATATAATACCGGAACTGATATAGTCAAATACATAGGGGAAGACGTTACTTATAAATTCCTGGCGGGCAGTTGGTACAAATCGGACGAAGTACCCACCGAGTTTACCGAGATTAAATCGACCGACGGTCTGATTTTTGAAGATATTATTGGAGACGGAAATTACAGATTTGCAGTACCCATAGATCAGTTAATAGGTGCTACCGTGGGCGGATTTCATGTTACCGAGCCCGGAAAAACATGGAATTATATGCAGAATTATTTGATTATCAATGGTCAGTCGGTATCATCCATCAACACCGCAGTAGATGACAGTACGTATGATTATTCGAAAGGTAATTGGGTTTTAAGTTGGGCAAGTAGCGATCCGGCGAGTGGATATTGCCAACCGGTATTCGTACAGGTCGACGGCAAGAATCTGTACTTCAATCTTCCCAAAGAATATTATGAGAGTTCGTTCGGCAAGGCGATAATCCTGGAAATTCTCCCCGGCTTCGGTTGGGAAGACGCGTCCGGCAATATTTATATGAATTCGGAGAGAATAGTTGTCACAAGGATTCTGGATACAAACGGCAACAGTGCAGTGGCTACCGCTACTCAACCCGATGGTATCGACGTGACGGAAGGTTATTTCGGAATACAGGAAGCGGATAACGGGACAGAAGTATATTTCGATTTGTATTTTTCGCATAACATAATGCTTGAAGCCCATTATACCGGAGGACTTAATTTCGATTATGTCGGCGATATATGGTCAAAATACGTGTTTATAGACGGTCAACCTATATCATCTCCCGCCTTTGCCGGAAAAGTAAGGGTGGAACTCGCGTCCGGTACGACATTCGACAATATGAAAATGATACGTATTTATGTCGACAAATCGCTTTCTTTAACAGGTACTTCAATACTGTTAAAAGAAAAAACTCCTTTTTCAAGCGGCGAACTGCTGTCTTCGGATTTTGAAATGAATTTTAATGCCGCGGCAGGCGAGGATACCGCAGGCAATGCGGTTATAGGCTGGACGAACGGAACAACTGAACTTTCGGTGGGAGAAGTTTACGGAGTATGTGTAAAATCGGGTAATTCCGTCGAGCCCATGAAAGCGAAATATGCTATAACTTACGTTACGGGCGGAGGAGTAAACGATGCAGATAATCCCGAATATTACGTGGAAGGGGAAATAGTAACTTTTGCGCCGGCATCGGGTAAAGAAGGCTATGATTTTGTCAATTGGACGTGCAAAGGCGAAGTTATCGCCGCAACGACGGCGGAGACTGTCGGAGCGTTGGAACTGACAGCGGTATGGGAAATGGCGGAAGGCGCAAAATTCGCGAGTCTTTCTTTGAACGGAGATATAGGTATCAATATCTACGTTTATATAAAAAACATCTCCGAAGTAGACGAACTGACGGCTAACGACGGCAAGATCAAGGGTGTGAAAACCGTCAGGGACGGAACAGAATATTTTGTCTTTACGGTGGGGGTTGCGGCGAAAGACTACGAAACGCCCGTCAGCATATCCGTTGACGGTTACGACATAACGAGCACTTACAGCGTAAGCGATTATATCGCTGCCTTCACGGAAGAAGACGAGGGTTATGAACTCGTCAGTGCATTAGCCAAATATTGCGAGGCGGCGAAAGTTCTGTTCGACGACGAACTGGCTTCCGAGGCGAAAGACGACGAGTCACTTGCTTTATCCGTTGAGGACGAGGCGGCTCTCGGCGGGTTTGCCGCGGTTGTCAGTGGTACCGACGACACTGTCTCGTTAGTCGGGGCGACGCTTGTACTCGAATCCGAAACATCCATTTACATTTACTTTATGGCGGAAGGCGATATAAGCACGGCGACGTTCAAAGTGGACGACGCAGAGGTGATTCCCGAAGCGGTCGCAGGATATGACGGTTACTATGTCATCAAGATAGAAAACATTTCCGCAAAAGATCTCGACAAGGAGTTCACGGTTAATATCGGCGGAATAATTGTTCAGTACAGCGCATTGAGTTATGTCAATAAGACACTTTCCGGAACTTACGAAGCGGCTATAGGAAACGTCTGCAAGGCATTATACGCTTATAACAAGCAGGCGAATATATTCTTCACGAAATAAGAGGTGATCAACATGAAAAAGTATAAAGAACCTGTTTTGACGTTCAACAGAACGGAATGCGACATTATATTGGCTTCTATCAATCCGGGGGATTCTATCTACGAAAACGAAACCCCACTGGTGCCTATCGAATAACGAACTATATCCGTTATTATACGGCGTAAACAATGGACGCGCCCCGCATTTTTCCGGGCGCGTCCATTGTTTATAGTTTTTCTTATTATTTCAACGGGACTCGTTTTGCATTATGCTTCTTTTTTTAAGCGATAATCTGTAATTTTCGGGAGAAACAAGCCTGTATTTTTTAAATAGCTTGCCGAAATAGAGTGAATCGGTAAAACCTACAAGCCCGGCAATCTCTTTAATGAGCATGTCTGTATCTTCAATGAGTGTTGTGGCCTTTTTTATGCGTTCGTAATTTACGTATTGTTTGAAAGTGGCATTATTATGCTTTTTAAATAATATCGAAAAGTACGATTCGTTTATGAAAAAAGTGGCGGCAACTTGTTTTGCGCTCAGGTCGCTGTCAAACAAATGCTTCTGAATGTAGTCAGAAATGCGTTCTATCAGTTTGAGATGATTTTTTTCTTCGGTTTTCTTGACGGATGTGATTTCCGCGATTTTGGCAAATATGCCGAACAGACATTCAGACACCACGAAACAGTGTAGTTTTTTATTGCTTTTTGCAGCCAGTGCTTTGACAAAATAATGTTTCACTTCCGATTCTTTTATTTTCAGCACTGTGGAATGTTCCGGATAATCTAAGGTGTCGAGTATAGTGTCAGCGTATAGTCCGTTAAAATTTATCCAATAATATTCCCAAGGGTTCTTTTTATCCGTATGGTAAATTATAGTTTCGTTGGGGCGCAGAACGAAAAGCGAATTGCGCGAGTATTCCGTCGTCCTGCCGTTAACGGTTATCGAGCCTTTTCCTTTGATAACGAAATGAAGCAGAAAATACGGGAATTTGTTTTCCAAGTCTTCGTCCGAAGAAACATGTTTTTCATGACCGACGTCGATAGGGTAAATGTCGTTTATTATTCTGTCGTTTATATGATAATATTCAATATATTTGTTTCCGTTTTTGGCAAAAAAAAGTTTATTTCTGTCTTTTAGTGCTTTTTGTTTTTCTTTATCCATGATGGTATTATACCCTTTATGTATAATATTGTCAAATAAAAGTTAAATTTTTTCCATAAACGGCTAAATTTATTCCATTGACTATGAAAGGTGTAAATGATATCATTTTTTCATAACAGTTATTTATAAGGAGTGGAAGATATAAATGAAATTAAACGGAAAAAAGTCCTGTCTCCTTTTATGTGCGGTTATGGCAGCAGCGTTTTTTTGCTTTTCTTTATTTTTCTTTACAGCGGGAAGCGCAAGTGCGGAAACTGTGGCGGAAAGCGCTGCGACTGACAGGGTAGACATGACTGCGCATATTAGAGGCGTGAGTTATGAGCAGTGGGCAGACGGGGCAAAGTTCTGTCTCGATTCCGATATCAGATTTTGGGAAAAGGGCGGTTCGTTTCTCGTCGACGAAGAACCGAAAGGAAAAGCTTTGCTTGATTATATCACTGTAAACGGCAAGAGTGTTTCCCGAATTAACGAGGAGACGGCGGGAAACGTTTACGAGTTCACTACTTCCCCCGGGAGTACCGGCGGAAGATATGCGACGGCGGTATATGTTCTTATTACTTTGGGCAATCCATATAGCCCCTCCGAAGGGATAAGAATGAACGTATATATCAACAAGGCTTATTACGAAACTCTCAGCGAAATAGCCATTGGCGTAAACGAAGATTTTGCCTATAACGACGGGACTAAGGAATATTTCGTTTCGGAAGCGGTAAATTTCAGACGCGTTCAGGGTGTTTTCGTTAACGAAAAGGACATCAAGGGCGACGTGAACATGAAGGCTGCGATTGATAAGTCGGAATCGGGAATCCGCGCCGACGGCTCCGCTTCAGTCAAGATAAATTTCACGAGTGTAGGCGAAAACGCGGCTACGGTCGACCTTACCGAATTGGGACTTGTTCTCAATACTTTGTCGGAAGACGCATTCGATTTTTCGCTTATAGAAATTAACGGCAAATCCATGGCTGCAATAAACGCTTCCGCTTCCGGCGATGAATACGCTTGGACGGGTGCGCCATTTAATCCCGCCGAAAAATTTAAAAAGGCGGCGATAATTTACGTTACCAACGATTTTATGCTCATAAAGCTTCATAAAAATTACGTCGAGCACGAGATAGGCGACGCGGCACTCACAGTTTCCGTTAAAGCGGGCGTGTCCATGTTCGGCGGCGGCAGCGGAATATATTACAGGTTATCAGAAACTGTCAGCGGCGTCGCGGTCGGCACGCGCAGACTTCTTACGGTGAACACGGGCGCGGGCGGCACGTTAACGGATAAGGTCGCCGCAGGCAATAAACTCGACCTTTCAAAGTACGCGGTCACAAAAGAGCACTACACGTTTAACGGTTACACCGAAGCTGACGGCGTTACTCCCGCGGCAGACGTTATGCCAGACAGCGATTATACCGTCAACTCCAAGTTCACGCCGATAGAATACACTATAAAATTTATGAACGGCGGCGTTCAGATCGGCGATACTTTCACTTATAACGTAGAGACCGAATCCGTTGCGGAACCGACTCTCCCGCAGGAAACTCATTACAATTTAGCTTGGGAAGAATACTCGCTCGACGGGGGAAATAAGACGGTAAAAGCCGTGAGAACTCCCAAAACCTATACGGTTACATTTATGGACGGCGATAATGTCATTGCCGTGAAAAACTACAACGTGGAAGATCCTTACATAGATATTCCTTCCGCTCCCACAAAGGAGGGTTTCGTTTCCGGCTGGCAGACTTTTGTTTTAGACGGCGGAGACAAGGTCGTGGAGGCGGTATATGAACAGATTGCCGAGCCTTCGTCGCATAAACAGGGCTGTTCTTCCGAAATTGACGCGAGATCGTTTGCAGTCGTCGCGGCGGTTGCGGTGCTCGCGCTCGTGGTCTTTGTATATGGCAAAAACAAGATGTCGGGAGGGGTCGGAAAATGAAAAAAATTATAATGTTTATTTTAAGTGCGTTTATTGCCGTAAGTTCTTTGAGCGGGTGCGGAGGCGATAAGTCGGTATGCACCGTGCACGACTACGGAAAAGATTATCCGCTTTGTTCAGATGTGACTTGCAAAGTTTGCGGGCAGGTAAAAAAAGCTTCTGCTTTTCACGAGTACGACGAATGGGGCGTCGCTTTGGAAGCAACGTGTTATTCCATGGGTCTGCGAGAGAGAACTTGTTTGAAGTGCGGGTACAAAGAAGTGTCGAATTTAAATAAACTGCCCGATCACGTCTATGTAAACGGCGAATGTAAATATTGTCATAAAAAACAGAATGATGGCAGTCAGGAACCTGTTGAGATGGATAAGATAACTTTCGGAAATGATAAGCTGTCTGCCGAAAACTGTGAATTAAGCGTGGTGGATAACGGTTACTCCGGCGGCGGCGCGCTCAAACTCCTTCCGTATGCCGATGAGTCCGTAGTGTGGTTTTTCGGCAAAGACTTGGCGGAAGCACGGGTCGGCGCGTTGAAGTCGCTCGATTTTAGAATGAAAATAAACGGTAAGAGCGGAAATTATTCGCAGAACGTAAAACTGAAAAACGCCTCCGGAACCGTACTCGATTACGCATATCCCGAAAATGTGTGGAACAGAATAACCGTTGACGGAATCGTTACCGAGGTGCAAGGGGAAAAGTGCCTGTGCTTTATCCTCTCGGGAATTAACGGGCAGGACATTCTGCTATCCGATTTTGTGGCGGGGGACGACGTGGTTGTGCTCGACAATATATTCGGGGGCGTGAAGTTTATTCAGTGGCAGTATCCCGCCGCACTCATGCAGTGTTACATCATTGTTTCGCCCGACGGGACGGTTATGATCGTGGACGGCGGCGCAGACGGCACCGCGGATAGGATAGAAGGCGCCGAAAAAGCTCTTTATTCCTATCTTAAATCAAATAACTGGCTCACCGTCGATCATTGGTTTATTACTCATTTCCACAGCGACCATATAGGGTCTCTGACCAGAATACTTTCTGATAAGAATAAGGATATTACTGTCAAGAACGTATATTTTGACTTCCCCGATCGCACTACTTGCGAAAAATATAACGAAAATTATTCCAATATAGAGACTTTTTTACAGGCTGTGGAGACGGCCAAAAATTCCGACGGAAACAAAAAGGTGCTCAATAAGGTTACGCCTTCTAAAACCGATAAATTTGTTCTTGACGATTATATGACCGTAAAAGTACTCAATGACGCTTATTTTTACAGCGCGAGCAACATGGGTAATGATTCTTCGCTGGTATACAAACTCGAAACGCCCGGTGCGAGCGTCGCGTTCCTCGGAGATATGAGTTATCTGCATGAAAAAGCGCTTCTGAACGATCTTTACTTTTATGAGGAAATATCTGTTTGCGAAGTTATCCAGATGGGGCATCACGGGCAGGGCGGTTGTTCCGAAGCATTTTATAAGGAATGCAAATCCATGCAAATAGCGCTATATCCCGCCGCGAGTTGGGTGTTCGATGCGAGAAACAACGCGACAGATCCATTTGCGTCAAACGGGTTGAAAACTATCGAAACGCGTTGCTGGACGCGAGAAGCCGGCGTTAAATACGTTTTCGGCGGAGATTCGGTGTTTATTTTGGAGTAAAAGAAAAATTTATTGAAACAGGATGATATATTATGGAGAAGATCAAGGTTGTTGTCATCGGCTGCGGAGACAGGGCGACGGTGTATGCGAAAGAAGGTTGTAAAAATCTCGGTGCGATGGTAGTTGTGGCTGCAGTTGACCCGGACGAGACAAGACTTAAATACATGCGCGACGAATTCGGCGTGAAAGAGGAGAATTGTTTCAAATCCGTCGACGAAATACTTAAAAGAGGCAAGATTGCCGACTGTATCATTAACGGTACGATGGATCAGCTGCACGTCTCTACGACTCTGCCTTTTCTCGAACAGGGTTACGACGTTTTGCTGGAAAAACCGATTACAAACAATGAAAAGGATCTTTTAAATATAAAAGATACCGCCGCAAAACACGGTTGCAGGCTGTTTGTGTGTCACGTTTTAAGGTATTCGCCTTTTTACAGGAAGATTAAAGAACTTATCATGGGGGGCGAAATCGGTAAGATAGTCAATATCAGTACGACCGAAAGAGTAGGGGTATTCCATTCGTCGGTGGCTTTTATAAGAGGTAAGTGGAACAAGGAAAAGGAGTGCGGCTCCTCGCTGCTTCTCGCGAAGTGCTGTCATGACCTCGATCTTATATGCTGGCTTAACAACTCCACCGTTCCGGACGTTATTTACAGCGACGGCGGCAGAAATTTCATAACGCCGGAAAACGCTCCTGAGGGGGCGGGTACGAGATGTCTTGTGGATTGTCCGCCGGAGGTTAGAGAAAAATGTATTTTCGATGTTCAGTCAATGTATCTTGATAACTGCATGCTGCCGTGGTATCCCTGGCAGTGCACGGGGAAAAACTGGTGGGAAGTTACCGAAGAAGAAAAGGTCGAGTCGCTTAAAACGTATAATCCGCACGGCAGGTGCGCTTATAAATGCGACGGCGACCTCGTGGATCACCAGAACGTGTCCATAAAGTTTGCCGACGGCTCCACCGCAATGCACTCCATGCTGCTATCTTCGTTTAAGGCGGGCAGAAGCATTTTCGTTACCGGTACTCTCGGCGAAATAGAGGGATATGCGGAAGAAGGAAGGTTCGTCGTAAGGCATTATGATAAGAAGACGTCTTGCTATACCGAAAAAGAATATAACTTTAACGATAAAAAAGGCGAGACGGGCGGTCATTTCGGAGGCGACAGGGGAATTGTTCAGGATTTCACTTCCTTTATACGCGGAAACGGTTATTCCGTTTCCTGCACTTCGATAGAGGATTCTGTCAACGGACACGTTCTCGTGTTCCGCGCGGACGAATCGCTTAAATCAGGCAAGGCAGTTAAATTCGCAAAATAATTAAAATATGCAAAAGGAGAGAATATGAGAGCAAAAAAGTTTTTGATATTGTCGATTGTGAGTATATTTGCAGCTCTGAGTTTTTCGTTCGGCGGTACATCCGTTGCCGCTGCGGAGAACGGAACGTCCGACACGTTAGAGATGTCCATGGTGTGCGATTGGATACTTGACATTAAAACACACGACTATATTAAATTTGAGGTTATCTTTAAAAAAGACGTTTTCCATGCCTTTCCGGCGGGCAGCGAATACAGAATGCTGGACGGTGACGACTCGCAGAAGGCATATATGAACAATTTCACTCTTTGCGGAAAGACTTTCGCCGATATTAACGAGGAGATCACGGCCGAAGATATGGCGGATTGGGAAATAGCCTTTTTTCCCGCAACGTTAGGAGGCGTATATCTGGAGCCGATCATTCCTCACGTGCATAAGCCCAATCAGATGCAGGTGTGCGTTCATAAAGAATACGTAAAGATGCTCACGGGCGATATAACCTTCGGAATAGTCGAAGGCGCGCAGTTCACCACGCAAGAAGGAGAGTCCTATGTGGCGGGGGATAATTTGCTGTTCACCCTGCCTGAGGACGTGAAGGAGAGCACTACGGGCGCGTGGGATACCGAAGAGGTTGAGAGCCCCGTCGACGAAGAAAGAAAAGTGGGTATGTCGTCAGTAACCAACATGAGAAGGGACGGCAGCATGACCGAATATTACATTACGGAACTTTTCTTCTCGCGCGACGTTTTCAGAACCGATTCGATGAAAAATCTCGATTACAGCATAATGGACGGAACTCACGGCAACTATTATTTTATCGCGGAATTTTTCAAGATTAACGGTAAAACCGTTAAACAGATAAATCTCGAAACCGACGACAGTTTATATGAATATATAACTTTCAAAAATTACGGAGATTCCTTAAAACAGCCTATTTTGCTGGTATCGTTGCAGCCAAATAAAATGACAATAGCATTGCATGAACAGTATGTTGCTGACAATGACCTTTTAAATACCATGAGCATGTCTGTCGCCGATAATTTTTACGTTACCGTAAAATCACCTTCCGAGAGCGGCGAAGACCGCTATATAAGAGCGGGATATTCAGTGGAAAAAGAGTATGTGTTCACTCTCAATTCCGAAAAGACTTTTGATTTTGACGGTACTTTCGAAGCTTATCAGCAAGACAGAGAAATTATCGAAAGAAAATATACGAAAGAACAGATGGACGCTCTCGAATACGATACCGTTACCCCGCACAGTATCTCCGACATAATAAGTCTGGGAGATATAAGATACTATAACGGGGAAAAGAGAACTCAGGCTCAGTATATAGTAATATATTTCGATAAAGATTTATGCAATCAGTATATACCGTATGCTTCGGGCGGAAAATCGTACCTCGTCAATCTGTCGCTCAATCCTGCGAATACCGGCGTCAGCCTGACTAAGCAGCAGATAGACGCTTATTATGATTATCATATGGACGAATATCTTATAAACAACATAAAAATAGACGGCAAGACCCTCGCGGAGATACACGATGCGGAAACGGATCCGGCCATTGTGCCGGAAACCGCCGTAAGATTTCATTACGCAGGTTCGTCGTCGGGAACTAACTCGATTGTTTTGTATATAGAGTATAACAGCGTTGCGTGGATGGACAGGGAAAAACCGCATACCGTTGAAATTCTTGCAGGATTCAGAACTCCGCTTTTCGGCGAGGTTAAGCGCGATAAAAAGTTTGTGTTTACTCCCTCGTCATATGACTGGTCGACAGTAAATTCCGGTGCGGAGTTTGCCGATGACAATTTGGTAGATAAACCGGCAGACGGCGGGTGTAACGGAAGCATAGGATTAAGCCCTGCCGTTGCGGCGGCAGCTGCGGGTATCGGAGCGATTTTGATTTGGAGGAGAAAAAAACATGAAGAGAATTAAAAGGTTATTCACTGTTCTGGCGGCTATGCTTATAGTTTTTACGCAGTTTGCCGCATGTAATAAAGACGGGACGGGTTATGAGGGCAATACACTGCATTTTCAGTCATCCGATGCCGAACTCGCGGATTTTTTAAACGATTTTTCGCACAGACACCTCCGTTATGACAATTACGGTATAGCGGTGGACGGAGAATATCTTAACAATACCGCGATGTTCGCCATGAACTGGTCCACCATGGGCTCGATATGGCATAATTTCACGGGTAACGCGCTGAATTACGATATGCACGAATACGTGAAATATTTCATTCAGTCAATAAGTCAGGACGATCTCGGCATGATTTATTCCTCTCACAATAACTTTATGGTTGGAATGAGCCAGATCGGGGAAGGTATTTCTCAGGGGTGGCCATTCCCGATATGGACGCAAAGCGGCAATAAATCCACCGCGTTCGAGTTCAATTCGGGTGAGCAGGACGAAAAATTATGGACGGCTTCCGACGGCGCCGAGTTCTCGGTGAACGACAAGGGCTATGCGGTATTTTCATTTAAAGGTAATTCTTCCGAAG
This sequence comes from uncultured Clostridia bacterium, assembly GCA_944367535.1. Lineage (GTDB taxonomy): Bacteria > Bacillota > Clostridia > Christensenellales > Borkfalkiaceae > UBA1259. The sequence goes on along the minus strand of CALVWQ010000013.1, from coordinate 19,360 downwards.
ATTCTTTCAGACTCACAACTTCCAATATCCTCAGCGGAAACGGTATTTATACCGAGCATGCGCCGATAGTGGAAATGGAACTTTGCTTCGACGACTCCAATAATTATATCGGAAGCGGCACGGATGTGGCGGAAATTTATCTTATTTGGAAGACCAAGCAGGGCGGAGATCAATGGTTTAAAGCTCCTTACAGCCTTTATTGTACAAATCCGAAAGAACTGAATTACAGTTTCGCGCAAAGGCTTTATATGAGTATGTATCTGCATGAGGACTGGGACAAAAAAATAGTTACGGATCTCGGTATAGAAATAAAACCCAAAGAAGGAAAGACACTCAATATAACGAACGGTTCATTGAACTATATTCGTCCTAACTACGATACGAGAAAATCCAATTTCACATATCAGTACATTCTTATGTGCGGCAATTACTTCAATGCCACGAACGATAATGCATTCTTAGAGGAGGTGATGCCTAAGATAAGAGAGGCGTATCTTTTCCTTACTCACGCCTTGCAGGGCGAAAAGGGTCTTCTTAATATAGATTACCTTTACGGGCATAACGCAATAGGCAGAGTATACGATGAGAGCGGCAATCTGCTGCAAGATAATGCCGGAAACGGAATAACAAACAGTTATTGGGATATAATGATATGTCCGGAAATAAACCTCGAAGCAAACGTGTACTTCTATGAGGCGACGCTCGTTATGCAGGCATTGGAAAAACGCGCGGAAGCACTCGGTTTGCAGACGGAACCTGCAAGCGTAAAGAACCGACTGCCCGGGGAGCAGAGAATAAACTATAATTACAATTCGAGTTCTCTCGGCGCATTGGCTTCGATGATAAAAGCCAAAATTGAAGCTGACATAAAACCTGTTTTGCAGCCGAACGGCAGATATCAGAACGAGGGCGGATTCTGGAATCCCGAAACCGGCAGATTCGCTTCCGGTATAAGAGAGGATCTCGGCACCGTGCTCGATTACGGATATACGATATGGAATTCCGAAGCCGTGATGGCGGGAATAGGGTCCGCAGGACAGCAGGCAAGCATACTTGACTGGCTGACGGGAGCAAGGGTAGTAGAGGGCGATACTTCTTGCGGAGAGGATATATATTTTTATGAGTTCGCGCCTCGTACAACTACCAAGAGCAATGTTTACGATTTCGGATTTTTGAACACCACTTACGGTTGGAGTAAGGACGTGCAGGACGGAGGAGTCGTGCTGTGGGCGTCTTATTACGACCTCATGGCGAGAATTAAAGCCAAAGGCGCAGACAGTGCGTACGAAAGACTTAAAGGGATTAATGAATGGTATAAAAAGGTTCAGAATGCGGGAGGTGCCGGGACCGATTTCTATTTTGATTATTATCTTCTGAACGGAGACGGAACCGCAAAATATACGTTGCAACAGTCGGGTGTTTCACGCGGAGCAATCGGACTTGACAGGGAATTCCTTGAAAACTGTATTCTGCCCGCCGCAGTTCCTTACGGATTTTTCGGTATGGACGGTTCGGAACTTAACGCCATTAGTTTCACGAACAATCTTCCGTCTGCTCTTAAATATTTGCAGATAGACAATATGCTTACGGGCGGAGTGAGATATTCTGTCAGAATGGAAAAGAACGTTCTCGAAGTTAAAAACATCGTGAACGACAGCGTGCCGGAGGAATACACTCTTAAATTCCGTTTAGATAAACCGTCGGATAAATTTACCGTTAAAATAAACGGCAAAGAGACGGCTGATTATAAGATTTCAGGAGATAAAATCGTCGTAGCCGTTCCTTTTGGGAACGTAAGAGTAGAAGTTAAATAAAAGGAGAGTAAGATGAAAGTAGTAAAAAAACTTTTAGTAATCGCGGTTATGTTGGTGACGCTTATAATGCCTGTCGGCTTTTCGGCTTGCGGCGGTGGCGGCACAAATTCGAAAAGCGAAATCACCATAGGCGTTATGAACAACTCGAACGAGGTAAGAGCCATCAACGACTTTAAGAGCGCTTATATGAAGAAGTATGATGGACGAAGCGTTAATATAGTCAAAATCACGGGCACGCTGGATAACTGGATAATAAAACAACAAAACGCGGGAGAGTTGCCGGACATAATACAGGTCTATGATTATTCATGCGGATATTGGACGAACAAAAATCTCTTTTATCCGATAAGCGATTTGATGGCTCGCGACGGCATCAGCGAGGACGATTATTTCTCTTCGATAATGGATATTGCCAAGAGCGGCGGCGACGGTAAAGTTTACTGGGCGCCTCGTGACTACAATAAGACCGTAATCGCTTATAACAAGGATATGTTCGATATTGCAGGAGTAGAGTATCCCGACGACGATTGGACGTGGACGGATTTCGTCGCAACGTGCAATGCGCTGAACGCGAAAGCCGGCGAGATCAAGAGCGCGATGAATCAGACGGTTTTTTACGCGGTAGACGGCAACCTTAATTGGGAAGCGGTATATTATCCCGCGATCAAATCTTACGGCGGAGACATCATCGATAAAGAAAACGGTACCGCGATGAAAAATAAAGACGCTTTCGTGAAAGGTGTTTCCAAGCTGCTGGCTCTCGCGGACGACGGGCTTGCTAAACCTCCTTCGGAAGACACAGTGCCTTTTTCAAACAGACAGTGCGCGATGCAGATATGCGTGCGTCCGGACATAGTTTCTTACGTTAACAACCTGAAAAAGAGCGACGGCAGCGTACCTATCGACTTTGTGTCAATGCCCGCTTACGATGATCCGGATGTGGATATTTCTTATATAGGAATGGGTTGCACGGGTTACGGCATAACGACTAACTGTTCGGAAGAAAAGCTCGATTTGGCATGGGATTTCATAAAACTCATCATCACGGAGGAAGGTCAGGAACTTTTCAGCTCCACCGGCTCGGGGTTCCCTGTTCTTACGGAAATGGCTTTCGACGATAACGCTACTTACCGCAAATATATCCCGGGTGCGAACCACGATGCATTTTATAAATTCCCCGAGCGCGATCTGCCGATGAATTACCTCGCGGGATTCAAGCCCGAAGCGCACCTCGATATCAGACAGGTGCTTACGGATTCGATGCTTAAAGGAGCGTATCGCGCGGAAGACAGAACGGCTTTCTATAACGAATTGGAAGCACGGCTTAACAACGCCATAGGTAAATAATAAATATTCTTTTGGAAAATAAGTCATGAACAAAAATACAAAATACAAGGATATTTTGAAGACCGGAAAAACTTTGGCTGCCTTAAAATCCAATATAACAGGTTATCTTCTTATACTTCCGTTGCTTATAGGACTTATCATATTTACGATTTATCCGCTGTTACTGTCTTTATATAACAGTTTTTACCTCGATTACGACGGGTTTAACAATTATTCGGAATTTGAATTCGGGTTTGGAAATTATATAAAGGCGTTCAGCGGATATGAAAGCAAATTGTTTTTTAAGTCCGTTGGCATAACTTTTTCATATGCAGTGATCATGGTGCCTTTGGGTTTGGTGCTTTCGTTTGCAGTAGCTCTTTTTCTTAATCAGAAAATAAGGGGCATGGTCGTTTTCAGGCTGATATATTATATTCCTTGTCTTATTCCGAGCATAGTAAACGCAATAGTTTTCGGATATATATTCAATTCCGAAGATTATGGGCTTATGAATACTTTTTTTGCATCGATAGGTATTCCCGCGCGCGAATTTTTCTATTCGGCGTCTTCGGAAGCGGTTGTTACCTTTGCCGTGATGAGCCTTTTCGGTGTGGGCGGCGCAATGCTTATATGGCTTGCGGGACTTAAATCTATTCCGCAAAGTTATTATGAGGCTGCGACGTTGGAGGGAAGCGGATATTTCACGCAGTTGTTTAAGATTACTGTTCCGCTCTGCACGCCTTATATATTTTATCAGTTAATAACGAGCGTTATAGGCACCATTCAGATATGCGATCAGGTTTACGTACTGACTTCGGAAGGCGGCAGAGATTATAGCTTGTTGTTTTACGGGGTATACATTTACAGAGAGTTCCAGCGCAATAACTTCGGTTATTCCGCCGCGCTCGCGTATATGCTTTTCATAGTGATCGCCATTTTGTCTGCGATATTGTTCCGTTTCAACAAGTATGTATATTACGAGGGGGATAACTGATATGCACGGAAAAAAACTCGCTTTGAAAATCACCTCGTATTGTTTTCTTTGTCTGTTTTCGTTGTTTTTCCTCTTTCCGTTTGTAGTGATGTTTTTAAGAAGTTTTTTTACGGCAACGGAAAGTCTGGCGATAGGTTCCGGGTTAATACCTAAGGTCTTTTATCCTAAATCTTACCTCGACGCGTTAGATCCCGACTTTTTAAAGTACACCGGAAACACAGTCATAGTCATCATTGCCAACGTTGTGGGAAAACCGCTCACGGCTGCGATGGCGGCTTATGCGTTTGTAAAAGTAAGGTTTAAAGGTAGAAAATTGATATTTTATACGGCGATGTGTACTATAATGCTTCCCGCAATACTCACCATGATTCCCGTTTATAAAATATTTGTCGATCTCGGATGGAACAATACTTTGCTTCCGTTGACGGTACCTGCGTTTTTCGGGGGCGGATTCCTCAATATCTTTCTCACGATGCAATTTATAAGAAGTCTGCCCAAAGATATGGACGAGGCGGCGATAATCGACGGCGCCAATATCTTACAGCTGATGTTCAGAATAACTTTTCCTTTGATTATGCCTGTAATAGTGCTTGTGGCGGTACAGTCATTTTTCGGTGCATGGAACGATTTCATGGGACCTCTTACTTATATAACGGACGAAAGACTGCTTACAATTCCCGTCGGGATATACAATAAATTCTTCACTGCCGTATCTCCTTTGGAAGCACAGCCGAATGTACAGATGGCGACGGGCGTGATTATAATGATTCCCCCAATAATCATTTTCTGTCTTTTCCAAAAACAGCTTGTGGATGGAGTTACCTTTACGGGACTTAAAGCATAACGCAATATATGTTTAAGGCGGCGGACAGTTTAATCGCCGCCTTAAATTATCTTAATAATATCATTGAACACTAAAACGATTGATTTATGAATATTAAAGACAATATAGAACTGAATTTCAGAAGACTTAACGAAAAAGAATATAAAAAAGAATCGGTTTTTCAGGATGGTGCTTACGGCTGGCCGGGAGATTGGGAAGGCAGAGCGCTTCTTGCGTTTTGCTGCCATTACGAAATGAGCGGCAGGAAAACCGAATGTCTTGAAAACTTCATGTCCGAGTTGAAACCTCGCCTTAACGGAAAGTCGTATTTAGGCAAGGAGTTTGACGGGATTACGGCAGACGAGCAGCAACTCTCGGGGCACAGTTGGCTTTTGCGCGGAATGATGAAATATTATGAATTGTTCGGAGACATTTTTGCTTTGAGAGTGGCGGAATCGACGGTATGGAATCTGTTTCTATGCACGGCGCAAAATTTCCGCGAGTATCCATTTACGAGGCAAGAATCGCAAGGCGGCGTAAGCGGCAATATCTCAGAGCAGACCCGCGGATGGAAATTATCCTCGGATATAGGCTGCGGTTTTATCGGTGTCGACGGTCTGTCACATTATTACTCGGTAACGGGCGATGAGAAAACGAAGGAATTTATAGACTTTCTCATTAGGCTTTTTATGGGCGCGGACGTATACGTTTACCGTTTTCAGACTCATGCGACTCTGTCGTGTCTGCGCGGAATATTGAGAATGTACGAGAGTACGGGACACAAATATTATCTTGATTGCGTGAGAAAAGTATTTGATATATATACGGAACACGGGATGACGCTCACTTATGCAAATTTTAACTGGTTCGGGAGACAAGACAGCTGGACGGAGCCTTGTGCGGTGGTCGACAGTTTTATTCTTGCGCTCGGGCTTTATAGTGCAACGGGCGAAATGAAATACAAAACGCTCGCTCGGAGAATATGGTTCAACGGGCTTCAATTTTGTTTGAGAAATAACGGTGGCACTGGCCCGGACACCTGCGTAACGACGAAAAACAACGTTCTTCAAGTCAGTATGTTCGAGGCGCCGTTCTGTTGCACCATGAGGTACGCGGAGGGACTTCTTTATGCTTTGAAAAATGAGGTTTTGCTCGGCTGGGATGAAAATGCGGCACAGATTACCGACGAGTATGGAAGAAGATTGGTCGATGACAGGCTTATAGTCGAATATGAGGGGAAATCACTCCCTATATTTACCGCCGCCGAACTAGGTGACTGTGACAGTATAATGCGGGCAAAACTTAAAATATTTTAACATAACTGATTATCGAATTTATTTTATAAAAAATAATACATAAAAGAGGATTTTTATGAATAGAGAATGTTTTTCGTGTTCGCAATGGATTTGGCCTACGGACACTCCGCAAGCCGATGAATACGCGGAGTTTGTATTTTTATTGAAAGGCGGTAAAAATACTCGCATAAGAATTGCCGCCGACAGCGATTACAACCTTTACGCGGGAGGCAGGCTCGTCGCTTTCGGTCAGTATTCCGGATATCACGATTATAGCATTTATGATACTGTCGAATTAGGAAAATATCTCGCGGAAGCGGGAACGGAAATACGAATCGTGGTATGGTATTATGGTGTCGATTCGCAAAATTACATTAAAAACGCTGCGGGACTCATATTCGAAGTGGAAAACGACGGCGAGATAATCGAAAGCAGCGGCAGGCATATCCGAAGCAGGCTGTACGATAAATATCAGAATCATTATCAAAAACAGATAACTTCTCAGATAGGCTATTCGTATAAATATTACGGGAACAGAGAAGCGTCGGGAGAGTTCGGAGAGTCGGTTATTGTGGCGAGGAACAAGTTGCTCTTTCCTCGCCCGAATGAAAAGTTAATACTTGGAGAAAGACCGAAAACGGACATTACGGAGTTTGAGGACGGTTTTCTTGTGGATATGAAGGAGGAAACGGTAGGGTTTCTGGAACTCGACTTTGAAAGCGATATTGAGCAGGATATACTTATAGTATACGGAGAATATCTTTTTGGCGGACAGGTGCGTTATCTGATAAACGGGATTATGAATTATTCCGTAGAATACGTGGCAAAGAAGGGCAGAAACGTTTTTGAGAGCCGTTTCAGAAGATTGGCGGGCAGGTATTTGCAGATTTTCTGTAAAAGCCCGTTAAAGGTAAATTATGCGGGGCTAAGATCCGTCGTGTACCCATTCAAAGAGGTGGAACACAGGTTTATGTCGCCGATTAGAAACGACATTTACCGAACGAGCGTAAAGACTTTGCTCAGCTGTGCACATGAGCACTTTGAGGACTGTCCTTGGAGAGAGCAGGCTCTTTACACGATGGACAGCCGTAACGAAATGCTTTGTGCTTATGAAGCTTTCGGCGATTTTACTTTCGCGCGCTCAAATTTAGTCCTTATATCTCACGGGTTGAGAGACGACGGGCTGCTAAGTATCTGTTATCCGAGCGGTATAGATATACCCATTCCTTTTTTTAGTCTTATCTATCCGGTTCAGGTGAGTGAATACGTATTAAAAAGCGGAGACAAATCGATTATCGGGCAAGTCTATCCTGTCATAAAGAAAATCATGGACAATTTTGCGGATAGGATTGAAGATAACGGGCTTATAGACGAATTTCCGTATCCATGCTGGAATTTTTATGAATGGGCGGCGGGCAGCGTAGACGTGGAACATAGGGACAGACAAGATCCGAATGAAAAATTAAACCGATTCGATTTGAATCTTAACTGCGCGTTTTTGATTGCCGTAAAATATGCTTCCAAATTGGCAAAAGAAGTCGGCGACGAACTGAAAATCGATGTCAATAAGGTAAAAGCGGGGATACGCCGTGAACTATATGATGCGAAAAAAGGTCTTTTCAGGGTCCGTAACGGGGAAAATCTGTATACCGCACTCGGAAACAGTCTTGCGGTCATTGCAGGGGTGGGGGAAAAAGAGGTTATAGACAGAATTATAACCGACCCGGACGTGGTGCCGATAACTCTTTCAATGAATACATTTCTTTACGATGCCATGTTGGCGACGGACGGTGAGAAATATAAGCATTTTGTCCTGAAAGACATAGATTATAAATACGGGAATATGCTTAAAAAAGGTGCAACTACTTTCTGGGAGACCGAGGAGGGCGCGGCGGCTCTTGGCGATACAGGGTCTTTGTGCCATGGCTGGGCGGCTATGCCCATCTATTATTATTCGCTTCTTAACGGAAAAAAATATTTCGACGGAACCTTGTAAAATTTTATTCCGCTTTTTTGTTGTAGGAAAATGCTTTTTGTTACCTTTTTATAAACCTTTCGGTGCCGTGAAACAATTCACGGCACCGAAAGGTTTATTACGGGGCAGAGAAGTGTTTTTTTAATAATATAGCGTATTTTGTTTTATTTTTATTTTAATCGAGAATAATTATCAGGCGGGTATTTACAAAAATGGCAGTACGTGTTATAATTAAAATATAAAAATAATCGCGCCTTGTATAACTTGTTCAACGGAAATACGGCGCTGCTTAAATTTTAAACGGGAGGGAAATTATGGTAAATTATGACGCCGTCGTTATCGGTGCGGGTAACGGCGGACTGGTTGCGGCAATACGTCTTTTACAGGGCGGAGCGCGCGTGATAGTAGTGGAAAAGCACAATATTCCCGGCGGATTTGCGACGAGTTTTCGGCGCGGCAGGTTTGAGTTCGAAGCGTCGCTTCACGAACTCAACGATTTCGGTACGGCGGAGAATGCGGGCGACGTCCGCGTACTTTTCGACGAACTCGGAGTTACTGACAAAATAGAATGGTTGCAGATACCGGAAGCCTACCGCGTAATATCGCGAGAAGAAAAACTCGACGCTACAATGCCTTTCGGCGTGCGTGCATTTATCGATAAAATGGAGAGTTATGTGCCCGGTAGCAGAAAGTCCATGGAGCGCTTTTTTACACTTGCAGAAAACATTCACGCTGCCCAGGCATACAGCAATTCCGTGAACGGAAATACCGATTCAAAGATAATGGTCTCGAAATACGGTAATTTTGTGCGAACGGGGTCATATTCCGTAAATGAAGTGTTAAAAGCCATCGGCATGCCAAAAAAAGCGCGTGACATACTGAACGCTTATTGGTGCTATCTCGGCGCACATTGCGACGATCTCAGTTTCATTCATTATGCGTCAATGGTATATAGGTATATCACTAAGGGAGCGGCTATGCCGAAAATGCGTTCTCACGAGATTTCTCTCGCTCTTGCCGAACGTATAAGAGAATTGGGCGGAGAGATATGGTTTAATACGGAGGCGGTCAGGATAATTACCGACGAAAAGGACGGCGGGATATCGGGAGTAGTGTTAAAAGACGGAAAAGAGATTGCGACGAGGCATGTGGTTGCGAACTGTTCGCCGCACGTTGTATATGGAAAAATGCTCGATAAAGTACCTGAAAAGGCGGTGCGCGCTTTAAACGCGCGCAAATTTGCGGGGCGCGGTTTTACGATGTTTTTAGGCCTGAACAAGAGTGCGGACGAACTCGGTATACAGAATCATAATTATTTTTTGTACGACACCATGGATACCGTAAAACAATACGAGATAATGAAGAACATCGATACAAATACCGTTCAGGCGACGGTATGTCTTAATCGTGCGTATCCCGAATGTTCGCCCGATGGTACGTGTATGATGTATTTTACCACATTATACATGAGCGACGACTGGGGAAACGTAAAAGCGGAAAATTATTTCAGTACAAAAGAAAAAGCGGCACGTATAATGATAGAGCGTTTCGAGAAAGATACGGGCGCGAAGATATATGACAGTATAGAGGAAATTTCGGTTGCAACGCCAATGACATACGCCCGTTATTGCGGTCATCCGGAGGGCGTGATATACGGTTATGAATCACAGTACTGGGACGGACTTACTCCGCGGCTTCTTATGATGAAAGAGGATTATATCACACGAGGACTGCGTTTTGCCGGCGGTTACTCTATGCGCCTTTCGGGATATTCCAGCGCATATTTTTCGGGCGATATATCGGGACGGCAGACAGTCGGCGATATAAAAAAGGAGGGATAAAAAGATGGATTACCGTTTTAAGAAACAGATATTCGGTTTTATGGATCTTTTGCGCTTTAAAAAACTTGTTCCTAATCGCAGGAGGCATTTGGAAGAAGGTTCGCCAACCCATCTTCCCGAATCGTACAGAGTTAACGATACCGCTGCGGTTTTACATCCCGGTCCTCAGAAAGCCGTTTTAAGTGAGATAATACGGCAAACCGCCGATACCAAAACTTACACGTTCGATCTGACTTCGCCCATGTTTTTCAGGGCGGGGCAGTATGTTACGGTGAGAGCGGAAATAGACGGGGCTATCGTACAACGCCCTTATGCCGTTTCGTCTTCTCCTTTGACTGCGCTTCGGGAAAAGAAACTTTCGGTTACCGTAAAGAAAGCGGGATATTTCAGCGGTTGGCTTTTTGAAAACGCAAAAGAGGGGGATGAATTTACTGTCGGAGACCCGTCGGGTGATTTTTATCATGACGGTATACGAGACAGTTTTCATGTCGTCGGCATTGCCGGCGGCAGCGGTATTACTCCGTTTTATTCGATGGCACAGGCTGTTAAAGAAGGAAGCGAGGATTTTGACCTTACTCTTATTTACGGTGCGAGAACCTTAAAGGATATAGCGTTTGCAGATAAACTTAAAGCGCTTACAGGCGATAAATTCCGTTTTGTGTGCGTGCTCAGCGATGAAAAGCAAGAAGGATTCGAGCATGGATTTATTACTGCGGATATCATAAAAAAATATGCTGCAAGCGATGATTTTACCGCAATGATGTGCGGTCCCGAAGCGATGTATAAATTCGTCGGGAAAGAACTCGAAAGCCTCGGAATAACGGGGAAACGTGTGAGAAAAGAGGCTAACTGTATAGGGAACCGTGATGTAAAACCTGTCGAATATAATCTCAAAGTAAGTATCGGCGGCGAAAACTTCGAAATAAAAGCAAGGTCGGACGAGACGATTCTTACGGCGATGGAGCGTGCCGGATTGAAGGTGCCGTCTAAATGCCGTGCGGGTGGATGCGGATACTGTCACAGTAAACTTGTCTCGGGTAAATATACAATTTCTGGAATTGATAAACGGCGTCTTGCCGATTCTAAATTTTCCTATATACATCCTTGCTGTTCTTATCCCGATTCCGATATGGAGCTGATAGTTCCTAATGGATAAATGAATAAAGAAATTTGTTGCGATTTTATCGATTTACCCCGTTTCCCGAGAGAAATTTCGCGGGAGACGGGGTATATTCATACCGATTTTTCTTGTATTTTAAAATATATGTTTTTTCAATAAAAATCCGGAAGTATTTTTAATTATATTGAAATTATCGGAAAATTCTGCTATTCTGAAAAAATAAAAACTTAGACGGATATTGGTCTAATGCTAAAATAAGAAAATTTTGTCCGTATAAATTGAGTAAATCCCATGTTTCGTTTCTCGAATATGAATTTTTCCCCGTCGAGACTGAAAAAAACGGCATTATCAAAATTGATTTGGGCAGGGAAATTGCGGGATTTTTAAAAGCGGAAGCAAGAGGAGAAAAAGGAAAAACTCTTATTCTGCGTTACGGTGAGGAATTAGACGACGGCGGGAACGTCAGATGGCGTATGCCGTATGACACTGAAAAATTCAAAGAAAAATTTGTGTCTGAGTTTTATTGCCAAGAAAAACGCCTTATCAAAGACAGAAAAGCAAGCGGACATTGTTCGGTGGGTCAAGTGCCTGCGCTCTTGCTTCGAGTCTTGAAAGATATTGTATTGCCGCGAGCGAATATTTTGGCGGAGCCGAAGTCTATGAGACGGATGAAATGGCTGCGACAGAAGTTTCTAATCTTGAACAATACAGAGGCGCCTGCAATGGCGCGGCAGAGGGAATAAGCATCGATTCCTGTTCGCTCGTGCTCGACTCGACTATGTCTGTAAAGTTATATTTCACTGTCGCAGAGGGCAGAAATACGGATGATTATTCATTCAAGGTAAACGGCGAAACTGTTTCCGCGGTCTTTAATTAAACTACTGCGGAAGGTGATAAATATACTCTTACCTGCGATAATATAGGCGCAAGGAACATATGCAAGATGAACGTATTCGAGATTTCCGACGGGTCGGGAACTCTTACCGTTAGTTATGGCGGTTTGTCTTACGTGTGCCGCGTGCTTGAACTTCATAAAAACGCGGGTACGGGCACTGCGGAGAAAAATCTCGCAAACGTCGCCGAGGCGATATATCTTTACTCGATTGCCGCGGATAATTACTTTGTAACGGAGGGATAAATATGTTTGGCATTATCGGAAAAGAAAACGAAAATAAAAATCTTACGATGAAAAAGAAATTTGTTCGAGCAGAAATTTCGGTCATTCTGTCTTCCGAGGATATAGTTTGTACTTCGGGACTTGACAATGAATTGCCGCCTATACCTTTCGAACAACTGAATTTACGGTAAAATAAAATTAAAATCAAAGGTTTTAAAGATAAGAATAACGCGATTTTAGCCGCGGGGAATTTATCCCCGCGGCTAAAATAAAAAAATTGCTCACACATAAATTTTATATACCGAATATATTCTTTGAAATAAAGCGTCGGTCTATTTGCAGAATTGCTTTCTGTAACGTAAAGGCGTAAGACCCGTCTTTTTTTTGAATACTCTTATAAAATAATTCAGGTCTTCGAATCCGAGCGCTTCGCTTATTTTATTGATGCTCATGGGATATTCCAATAGCATTAGTTTAGCTTCCTCAATCTTTGTATCGGTTACGTAGGAGATGATGGGGATTCCGGTTTCTTTTTTAAATACCGTTTCACAGTAGACGGGGGAGAAAAAAGTAGCGTTTCCGATGTCTTTAAGCGTAATTTTACGGTCAAGATGTTCGGATATATATTTTTTGATTTTGGTAACAAGACGACTTTCTTCGTCTCGCCTTCGCAAAACTTTCATTATATCGATTATGCAAAGCAGTATCTGTGTGGTCAGCGCGTTGCCGTTTTCGTATTGTTTTTCTTTAAATCCGTCCGCGCAGAAAATGAGATGCCTTATTTCACCGTTGACGATATTGTTTATAAGTATAGGAAAGTCGGTGCCGGAATTTTGTTCGTCCGTAAAGTTGAAACTCACGTAGTCGCATACGGCGGTTGATATGGGACGATGTCTCAACGAACCCGATTTTATAAATATCGCGTCTCCCGAAGAAAGAGTATATTTGTTACCGTCGACGTAATAATCCATGCTGCCTTCGAGCATGAAAGTAAGTTCGTTGAAAGATATTCTCCGTCGGTCGATAATCTGGCAAGGATTATTTTTATTGTGCCTGTAATATAACAGTTGCATATTATCGCCTTATAATATTAAGATAATACTATTTTATAAAAAATAAAATAATAAAAGCACTTTTTTTATTATAAAATAGTGCTATAATTATAATACCATATTAAATAAAGGAAGTCAACAGCATGATTAAACTTTGCGCATTTGCAGACGAGGCGGGAAAAAGCATCGGAGAACAGATAGCGGCTCTGAAAAAAAACAATATCAGCCTTATCGAAATAAGGACGGTGGACGGGGTGAACGTGGCGGACTTTACCGAATCCGCCGCCGCGGAATATAAAAGACAACTTGACGACAGCGGCATAAAAGTCTGGTCGGTCGGTTCGCCTCTCGGAAAAGTCGATATAAATGTCGATTGGCAGGAATATGCCGAAACGGTAAGACGAGTTTGCGGCCTTGCAAATATTCTCGGGACCGATAAAATAAGGGTATTTTCTTTCTACAACGCGTATAACGAACGCGAGAAAGTGTTGTCGTACCTTACAAAAATGGTCAGAATCGGCAGTGAATACGGAGTCGCGTTATATCATGAAAACGAGAAGGATATTTACGGCGACAATGCCGAGCGAAACGTCGATATCCTGGACAACGTAAAAGGTATCAGATCGGTATACGACCCTGCTAATTACCTGCAAGTCGGGGAAAGCGCGGAGCATACTTTATCCTTATTGCACGGCCGCGCCGATTATTTTCATATAAAAGACGTCATCACCGAGACGGGTGAACTTGTGCCCGCGGGATACGGCGACGGCAGAATAAAGGAGTTGGCAGACATGATAAAAGGTGATAAGGTTCTTACCCTCGAACCGCATCTTGCGGTTTTCGAAGGTTATATGAAGATAGATAATACCGAAATGAAAAACAAGTTTGTTTTCCCGTCAAACGGCGTCGCTTTCGATACGGCGGTGATTTCACTCAAAAACATTCTTAATAAAATAGGGTATAAAGAAACGGGAGATAAATTTGTCAGGTAGTAAGATTATGGAAAAGGTAAGATTCGGAATCATAGGACTGGGAAATCAGGGGAGCGCATATATATTCAATATTTTCGGAAAAGATAAAGTCGAAAACGGATATATAAGCGCACTTTGCGACAATAACCCCGAAAAGATAAAGAACGTGAAAGCGCGGCTGCAAGACAAAAGTATAGAGTATTTTACCGATTATAAGGAAATGCTGGACAGCGGACTTTGCGACGCCGTGCTCGTGGAGACGCCGCATTATCAGCACCCTGAAATAGTGATTGAATGTCTGAAACGCGATATCAACGTTCTTTGCGACAAACCCGCGGGAGTGTACGCGAAACAGGTTGCGGAGATGAATGCCGCCGCAGAAAAAAGCAAGGCGCTGATGGGTATTATGTTCAATCAACGCACAAATTGCGTTTACAGAAAGATGCGAGAGATTGTGGCGCAGGGCGGCATAGGTGAAATTCAGAGAGTAAACTGGATTATAACCGATTGGTTCAGGACGCAGCATTATTATGATATGGGCAGTTGGCGCGCCACATGGAAAGGTGAGGGCGGCGGAGTACTCATAAACCAGTGTCCGCATCAGCTCGACCTCGTGCAGTGGGTCGTTGGGAAAATGCCCGTATCGGTGAACGGATTCTGTAAATACGGCAGATGGCACGATATTGAAGTGGAGGACGAAGTTACCGCGTATTTCGAATACGATAACGGCGCTACCGGGGTATTTATAACGACCACGGGCGAGGCGCCGGGAATAAACAGGTTTGAAATTTCGGGTACGCGCGGGCGTGTTACCTGTGAAAACGGCAGATTGTTTTATACTCGTTGCGAGGAGGACAGCGCGGAAGTGTGCAAAAATTCCGACGAGGCTTTCGCGGTCGTCAAAAGCAGCGTTACCGAGGTCGTTACGGACGGTAAAAACGAACAGCACGCGGGGATAATAAATAACTTTGCAAATGCCGTGCTCGGAAAAGAGCCTTTGTTCGTGAAGGGTACAGAAGGCATAAACGGCGTGGAACTCATGAACGCAATCGAATATTCGGGCTGGCACGGCGGAGAAAAAGTATTGCTTCCCGTCAATCCCGACGAATATTTAACTGAACTTAATAAACACAGAGAAAAATCCGTTGAAAAACATGCCGACGACAGCGCGGTGGCGGATACTTCTGATACTTACGCGGGAAGCGGAAAATAACTTATGAAAAGCGTTATAATCGGGTTCGGGGTCATCGGCAGGGTTCATGCGGAAGTTTTAAAAAATCAAGGGGCTGAAATAGCGGCTGTCTGCGATACGGACTCCTCTAAGTTATCCGGGTTCGGCTGCCGCAGTTATTGCGATTATATCGATATGATAGAATCGGAGAAACCCGACGTGGTGCATATATGCACGCCTCATTATCTCCATGCGGATATGTCGGTCGAATGTCTTAAACGCGGAATAAACGTCCTGTGCGAAAAGCCGATGTGTATATCCGAAGACGATGTATGCAGGATTTCCGAAGCCGCTCTTCATTCTTCGGCTCAGTTCGGACTGGTTTTACAAAACAGATATAACGCCGCGAATCTGTTCGTGAAGAAGTATACCGAAATAAATCCCGTAATAGACGGCTTCGGAATAGTCAATTGGCATAGGGACAGAAAATATTACGCATCAGCGTCCTGGCACGGCAAAAAGTCGACCGAGGGCGGCGGAGTACTGATAAATCAGGCGCTCCATACGCTCGACTTAATGCAATGGTTTATCGGTATGCCGTCGGAAGTTACGGCAAACACCTGTAATTTTATGTTGAAAGACATAATAGAAGTGGAAGACTCCGCCATGGCGGTATTTTCGGGAGACAGAAAATTCAGTTTTTTCGCGACAAACACCGGGAGTACGGATTTTCCCGTCGAAATTACACTTAAAACCGATAAAGATTATATTAAAATTCTGCCCGACGCGGTGATGCTGAACGGTGAGCTGATTGATTTTAAAAAGGACAATCGCATACTCGGAAAAAGATGTTACGGAACGGGGCACGAAGATTTGATTGCGGATTTCTACGACTGTATTAAATGCGGCAGAAAATTCCCGATAGACGCCGGAGAGGGCGGAAAAGTCATGAAACTGATTTTCGGTATATATAAGAGTAAAGGAGAGATTGTAAAACTATGAAAATGACAATCAGATGGTACGGTGAAAAAGACTGTATTCCGCTATCATATATAAAACAGATTCAGGGCATGAGCGGCGTGGTAACCGCCGTTTACGACGTGCCCGTGGGAGAAGTTTGGGATATCGGAAAACTTTTAAGGCTCAAAGAACTTGCCGCAAACGCGGGGCTTGAAATGGAAGTTATAGAGAGCGTTCCCGTACATGAAGACATAAAGCTCGGCAAACCCGCTCGCGATAAATATATAGAAGCGTATAAGCAAAATATAATAAACTGCGGTAAGGTTGGGGTAAAGTGCATTTGTTATAACTTCATGCCCGTTTTCGACTGGGTCAGGACGAATCTTCACTATAAACACGAGGACGGTTCGGAGTCTCTTTCGTACAGTAACGACGATTTTTACGGGCTGGACAGGAATAATTTAAGGCTTCCCGGCTGGGACGAGAGTTATACTCCCGATCAGTTGCAAAAATTACTCTCCGAATACGATGGTATGACTCACGAAGAACTTTTTGAAAATCTCGTCTACTTCCTCAACGCCATAATGCCTGCGTGCGGCGAGGCGGACGTGAATATGGCAATACATCCCGACGATCCGCCTTGGGATATATTCGGACTGCCGAGGATAGTGGGAAGAGAGGAGGATTACGACAGGCTTTTTGCGGCGGTACCCGATAAGCATAACGGTATTACCTTCTGCACGGGAAGTCTGGGAGCAGGCAGATTCAACGATTTACCGAAGATGGCGGCAAAATACGCCGGACGAATATATTTTGCGCATTTAAGACAGTTGAAGTTCACTAACGATACTGATTTTTATGAAAACGGACATCAGACGCAGGAAGGTAACGTAGATATTTATGCGATAGTAAGGGCTCTGGCCGAAAACGGGTTTGACGGATATGTGAGACCCGACCACGGCAGGAACGTTTGGGGCGAAAGCGCAAAGCCCGGTTACGGACTTTACGACAGAGCTATGGGAGCATGTTATCTGTCGGGACTTTTTGAGGCGACGGAAAAAATTTTAAAGGAGAAAAATAAATGAGCGTACCGTTTAAGGTTGATTTAAGTAAAAAGGTTGTGGCGATAACGGGAGCAGGCGGAATCATTTGCAGCGAAATGGCAAAGGCGCTTGCAGAATGCGGCGCGAAAGTCGCGCTTCTCGATATCAACTATGAAAGCGCCGCAAAATATGCGGAAGAAATCGGCGAAAACGCATTGGCAGTAAAATGTAACTGTCTCGATAAGGAAAGTATTATCGCCGCGAAAAAATGTGTGAACGAAAAGTTCGGAGCGGTGAATTATCTCATAAACGGGGCGGGCGGAAATAACCCGAAAGCGACGACGGATAACGAAACCATGTCGCCCGATTCGGTCGGCGTAAAAGACTTTTTTTCCATCGAGGAAAGCGGATTGAGGTTTGTTTTTGACCTTAACATCACCAGCGCTTTTTTAACCACGCAGGTCTTTGCGGCGGATATGATTAAAACGGGCGGCAACATACTCAATATTTCGAGCATGAACGCTTATCGTCCGCTCACTAAGATTCCTGCTTATTCCGCCGCCAAAGCGGGGATAAGTAATTTCACGCAGTGGCTTGCGGTTCATTTTGCTCCGTGCAATATAAGGTGTAACGCCATTGCGCCCGGCTTTTTCGTTACCAATCAGAACAGGGCGCTGTTATTCGATAAAGACGGTAATCCTACCGCGCGTACGGGTAAAATCCTCAACGCCACGCCCATGAAAAAATTCGGCGAGATAAAAGACCTTATCGGATGTCTCCTCTGGCTTTCCGACGAGCATGCGAGCGGATTTGTAACGGGGACGGTTATCCCGATAGACGGAGGATTTTCGGCGTACAGCGGAGTCTGACAAACTTTTATAAGGTTTCGGTTTTTATATCGTATTGTTCTGTTTAAGAGGCGGCGCGCCGACTATAAAGTCGGCGCGCCGCTTTTCGGTATTTTCCGTAATTCGTTAAATTGACAAGGCGTGTTTTTCTAAACACAGCGGACTTTTACCTTGGTAAACCGAGTTTTTATGTCGCATGCAAAACTTTAACCGTTCCTGTTTTTTCTGAATTGTAAAGGGGTGCTTCCCGTGTTTTTTCTGAATTGCTGAATGAAATTGTTGTAATCTCCAAAACCTGCCTCTTCCGTAATTTTCGCATGGCATGTATAAGTCATGCTTTTTCTCAAAGTTCCGCATTTTTTACATGCCTCTATATCCGAGCGCAGGCAGTTTTGTCTTCGAATTTCGTCCTCGCGTATTTTTGCGCAATATTCCTGCATTTTGAAAGGATAAAACGCGATGTTTTTAAATTCGTCGTCGAACACGCTTATGGGCGTGCCCGTAAGGTTATAAAAATCCGCGAGGATATTTTCGAGCTTTTCTTTATCGAATTTTACTATCATATTAAAATAATAAACGGTAAGTGAACTTATTGTCAATAAAAAAGACCCGAAAAGTCACAAAAACAATGTTTTTGGACGCTTTACCTTATATATCTTGCGGAAAAACGGTCATATAATTTTTTTGAGGACGGAAAGTAAGCTCCGCAAAAATCAATAAGGCGGTAATATATGACTGGCAAAGATTTTCTTAAAGAAGGAGAAGGGATATTAAGATTAAAACCGACGTGGGTGTCGAGGAGTTTCTGTCGTCCGGGTAGAAGAATAAAACTTCATCCCGACGATTACTATGTGCTCGGAGTCGAACGGGGAGGGATAGACGAACGGTGGTTTGCTTCCACCACGTGGGCGGAAAAAGCGGCAGCCGTCGCCTGAGCGGTTCAGCGGGGACGGCTCCGCGCCGCCGCGCTTTCGGTTTGGTTTTCCGTGTTGTTCTTGTTGTCTTTTTCG
>CALVWQ010000012.1 GCA_944367535.1 uncultured Clostridia bacterium | reverse complement strand
GTGCGTAAGCCAGAATAGTTTAGGGCTAATTGCCCGAAAAAGAAAAACCACCAGCTAGGCTGGTGGATATTTATTTTTAAGATACGCAATAATATATGAAAAAATTTTTTAAATTTCGCGCCTTTTACGAAATCTTCATATATTCGGTGATATAAACGTCGGAGATTGCGTGATGTCGCGGTTTTTACTTTTCCGAAAGTTTGAGGTTTGTTATTTTGCGGTTTTCAAACTGAAACGTAACGTATTTTACTTCATAAAGATGCGCGCTCTTTGAGTAAATAAGTCCTATCTCGTTTTCCGCCCTGAATCTCGGCGGGGGCATGACGCCTATATAGTTTCCGAGATAATTTTTGAGCATGCCTGATTTTTCTTTTACGTTTCCGCCGAGGAACCATTCGGTATCGCCGCCGCACATGAATTCTTCCAAAAATGCGTAAGGAAGGAGTTGGTCGGGCAGTTTTTCGACATCGTAATTGTCGCCGTGCGTTACCGTGTGCGAAGCCTCTTTGAAACTTTCTCCCGAATATTCCCAGTTTATCGTTACCTTGTGTTTTGCCATGTCTTTGAAACTCTGTGTAGTAGAAAAACCGTTTGCCGCCGAGTATTCGCTAACGGGAATTTCGAGTACTTTTTTTATTTTGCCCGTAATACCGTAAACATTAAGCGTTTTTTCGGCGGTTTCCGTCATTACTGCAATAAACTCGCCGTTTTGCAGGAAAAACCGCTCGAACTTCGCCGAATATACGCCGTATCCCAGTGTTTCCGCGTAAAAATCATCGGACTTTTCAAGCGATAATTTGACCCCGTTTTCATTGAATACGGTAACTATTAGGTCGCGGTATTTTTCCTGCGCAATGATTGAAAATTCGCTTTTTCCGAAATTCCTCGTGAGCTTTATTAGAAATCCGCCTTTAAGGTCCGTAACGCTCACGTTTTCCGGAGGCGCGCCGAGGAAATTCCCGTCGGGAATAAACGCAAAGGAGAACGCGCCCTCCGCGTTCAGCGGCAGGACCTCTACAAGCGGAACCTTTTCAGACTCGAAATTGCAGGACTTTACCGTGTCTTTGATCATTCCGAAATATATCCCGTTGAATTTAAGAGCGGCGGGATAGTCGCTCGAAAAATAAAAATACATTATATAAAAAAGTATGTATAATTTTACTGTATTATGTCAATAACCGTGTAAATAAATATTGTCAAGGAGTAATTTATGGAAAAATTATACGGTTATAAAGAAAAGGACGTTCTCGGTCTCGCGCGTTTTATCAAGGAGCGAAAACGTCAGTCACTGACCGAGGTTTTCGACAGATATGCGGAAGTTTCGGGTAAATCTCGCGGGACGGTGCGCAATCTTTATTACGCGATAGCGCGTCGTGCCGTAAGCGACGCGGAATTCCGCGATAAATATCTCGACGGGAAAATTCCCGAGATAAGTAAAATCACCGCCTTCCATAAAGACGAGGAAGAAGAACTTATAAGACAGGTTCTCGCAGGCAAGAAAGAAGGCAGGTCGGTCAGAAGCGTGATAATGGAACTCGCCGCGGGGGACGGTAAAAAGGCACTCCGATTTCAGAATAAATTCCGCGGCGTCATGAAGAACAATCCCGCCGCTGTGTATAAAATAGCCGAAGAAATGGGTATAGGGGAAATGGCGGAGAAAAAGCGCACGGATATGCAAGTCGTAAAGGGCAGTATTTCCGAAACGCAGTTCTGCCGACTTAAAACGGAAATAAACAATCTCGTCAATAAAATCGCCGCAAAGGAAAAAAAGGAAAACGAATATCTTAAAAACAGAATAGCGGCTTTGGAACTCGAAAACCTCAGTCTCCGCAGCGCGCTATACGGCGGCACGGAAAAAAATACCGCACTCAGATATTTCGGCAGGAGAAAAAATAACAAAGCAACAGAACGATAAAGCGTGATTTTGTTTGCCTTTTGATTGTTATAAGTATATAATAAATCCATAACCCTAACAGGAGGAGTTATGGATTTATTCAATAAGTGCAGAAAATACGATTACGTACAGAAGATAAAAGAAGCGGGCATATATCCCTATTTTCATAAACTCGAAACGCGTCAGGGTCCCGAAGTCGTAATGGAAGGCAAAGATATAATCATGATAGGTTCTAATAACTATCTGGGTCTGACATCGCATCCCGACGTCGTGGCGGCGGGGATTGACGCGCTGCGGGAATTCGGTTCGGGCTGTTCGGGCAGCCGTTTTCTTAACGGTACGCTTACTACTCACGTCGCCTTGGAAGAAGAACTCGCCGACTTTCTCGGCACCGAGAGCGCCGTTACGTTCTCGACGGGGTTTCAGAGCAATCTCGGCATAATATCGGCGATTGCGGGCAGGTCGGATTATATAATCTGCGATAAGGAAAACCACGCGAGCATTTATGATGCGGCAAGACTTTCGTTTGCGCGCATGCTCCGTTACAGACATTCGGATATGCAGGACCTCGAATATCAACTCTCGACCGTACCCGACAGCGCGGGTATTCTGATTGTTACCGACGGCGTGTTCTCCATGGGCGGGGATATATGTAAACTTCCCGAAATTGTTAAACTCGCCAAGAAATACGGCGCGAGGGTCATGGTCGACGATTCGCACGGGCTTGGCGTTCTCGGCGCGAAGGGGAAGGGCACTCCAGAACATTTCGGACTTGAAAAAGAAGTGGATATTTACATGGGTACTTTTTCCAAATCTCTCGCGAGTCTCGGCGGGTATATGGCGGCGGATAAGGAGGTGTGCGAGTATGTACGCCACACTTCGCGCCCCTTTATATTCAGCGCGAGCATAACCCCTGCGTCGGTAGCCTGTGCGCGCGCCGCGCTTAAAATACTACGGAACGAACCCGAGCGCGTCAAAAGGCTTAAAGATATAAGCACATATATGCGCAAAGGTCTTAAAGAGGCGGGCGTTCCCATTATGGACAGCGGAGAAGCGACGCCTATAATTCCCATTTATACATATACAAACATAAGAACATTTACCGCATGTCAGAAACTTTTCGAAAAAGGAGTATACGTCAACTCAACGGTGTCTCCCGCAGTTCCCGAAGGTCAGAGCCTGCTCCGCACCAGTTATATGGCAACTCATACCGAGGAGCAGATGGACAGGGCTATCGTCAAAATAAGAGAAGTACTCGACGAGGTAAAGGATATCACCGACTGATACAGCTTAAAAATATTCAGTTTGTCGATGAATGTTTTTATTTTTATTCATTTTAATCATCCCCCGTTTAAGGTGTGAATTTGCCTGCAAGCGGGGGATTTTTCATGCTTTTTTAGAATAGTACTATCAATTAAAATTTGTAAGGAAATAATAATTCTACGCTTGACGCGCAGATAATATTATTATATAATATAATTATTCAAAGAAAACTGAATAACGAATGTTTCGCTAAGGGTATACCCTTAGTCATCAGATTTGCATCTGATGACTGATAAGTCTTATCGGCATACGGAATGAGGTTTTTGAAGGAGGGTAAAGTTTTATGCAGGGAAAGAAAAGTTATGAGAGGGTTTTTGCGGAAACTGTCTTTTTTGCGGCAGAGGACGCGGTCTTGGCTTCGCCGCTCGGCAGCGACGATACGGACAATCAGGGCGAATGGGACAAAATCTGATTGAAAGACCAAATCGGAAAAGGGAGAAAGATTATGAAAAAAGTTTCAAAAATAATGCTGATATGTATTTTTTCGCTCATGTGCGCGCTTTGTATCGGCGCCGCTGTCGGCGTGAGCGCGGAGACCGGGGACGGTAATCAGAAAACCGTTTCCGTCGAATATGCGAATCTTAAATTCGAAAACGAAGTATATATGCTTTTTGCGGTCGGAAGTTCGGGAATAGAAGATACGGAAAACATTCGGCTTCTCGTATGGCAGACCCTTCCTTCGGCTTTTACCGCCGAGGATAATCCCGATTTTACTCTCTCCGTTTATAACGAGCAGGAAATAAACGGAATTTCATATCCTGTCTTTATGTTTGACAAGTATAGCGCAAAGCAGATGACGGACGACGTATATGTCTTGCCGTATTATGACGACAACGGTTCTGCCGTTTACGGTCAACCGGTAAAATACAGTGTGCTTCAATATGCTTACAACATGATTAACGGCGGCAGTTCGGACAGTAATTTCATAAATATGTTGTATTCCATGCTTTCTTACGGAGCGAGCGCGCAGACATATTTCAATTATAATACCGAAAGGCCTGCCGACGCATATTATATAAATATTACGGTTAACGGCGGCACCCTCGAAGACGGTTTTGATTACGGGCTTTATTGCGAAGGGCAGGAGTTTACCGTTACCGCGCCCGATGAAAAGGACGGGCACGCTTTTGTGTGCTGGATTAATTCTTACGGCGAAAGAATAGGCGAGGGACAGAGCGAATTTACCACCCAAGCCGTTTGGGAAATGAATACCATTTCTGCCGTCTACGAGGGGCTTGTCGAACCGACGGATATTTACGTCGATAATATGTGTATGCTCTACGAATATCCTTATGTAAGCGTTTCATATAACGACGGCTCAAATAATACGATAGAATTTTCGGAGCTGACAATCGTAAGCGGCAAATTCGATAATAAAGTCGCCGCGACATATAATTTCACGGTTCGCTATGACGGTTTTGAGAAAACGGTTACGGTACAAGTAAAAGATCCTTCGCAAAGAGAAATAAAAGAAATCTACGTCGAAGGACAATGTTATCTGGGGTCAAATCCTGTTGTTTCTGTAGTCTATGATACGGGAGAAAGAGTCGATATAGATTTTTCGGAGCTGACAATAATCGGCGAATTCAACAACCAACAGGCGGGAGAATACGCATTTACCGTCGAATATGATGGATACAGGCAAGATGTTTGGGTACTGGTCATTGATCCCAACGATATGAGTATAAGCGATATAAGTATTGAAAGAGGTCTTCTTTATTTAGTAAATAAAGAGACGGGAAGCGGTGCGTTTGATCTCACCGAAAGATACATTCAGGTAAGTTACTATAATACCAGCGATTATATAATGCTTACCGAGGACATGATAACTTATGAACCGAGCATGTTAGATAAAGCCGTTAAGGGTCTCGAAAGCGGGGAACAATATTATAAATTTTCTGCCTCTATAGAGTATGAAGGAAGCAATACAGGCGTATCCGTCTTTGCTATTTACGATACCTCGTTTTCGGACGGGAGTCTGTTTTTCAGCAGGGAAGAAGGCGTCTACTTTGAAAATGATAATGCGGAAAATATTAAGATAAACAGAAACGGTTCGGTATCATTGGAAGATTATTATCTAAAATATCGCATTAACGAGCTTGACTGTATGTTTACCCGTCCGATCCGCGAATTATATGACGTAAAAAACGGGGAATTGTCGTTTGATTATAATTCCTGTGCAACGGGGGTTTATGAATGTATTATTAAGAACGAATTTAATCCGGAAGAATATTTTGCTGTAAGTTTAATTGTCTATACTGACGATAATCTCCAATATGAGATAAGCTGTTCTGACGGCATTTTCAGAGTAGAAGCGGGCACATCCGCTGACGCGGTGAGAGAAATGCTGACAGGTAAGAGCGGAGATTTTTCCGAGGAGATAAATTTCGGGGATCAGAGCTATTGGGGCACTTCCGATTTAATAATATTGACCGAAGATATGTTGTCGAATCTCATGGACGAAGATTTTGCCACCGTCGGAGATAAAACTCTGACGCTTGTATACGAAGGTAAGAATTGCAGATTCGATATTCAGGTTCTTCCGTCAGGTGAATATCTCGAATATGCATATTATGATGTCGCGAAAAAATACTCTGCGAAAGTTTATGAAGGATATATTCTGGTAGAAGACACGAAAATATACTCCTATAAAAATACCGGGATTGAAAATGTTATTAAAATAAATACGGGCGAAAATTATCCTGAGTTATATTACTTGATGACTGAAGATGAAAATGGCCTCGCATTAAAGTCCTGGATACCGTCCGAAGAGGGGGTGCCGACAAAAGCGGACGGTATAGTGTGCTTCAATATGGAACTCAACGGAGAACAATTCCTCGGAGCACAATTCCTCGTAAGAGTGGTTGCCGTGGGTGTGGATAACGTTTCATATTATCTTGAAATGTATATTCATAACAATTACGACGGAAACAATTATCATTACTGCACTATTGAAGTTGTCGTCGAAAAAGACTCAGAAGGAAAAATAGCAAAAGTAAGCGGCGCAGGTTTAAATTATGAAGTTGAAGGTTTAGACCTCGTTCAGGTTTAAATTATGCAGTTGAAGGTTCATACCTCGTTGCAGTAATTTGAATTAAAGCCGATATAAAAAAGTCTGCAAACCCTCTGCGGGTTTGCAGACTTTTTAATTATGTCCGTAAAATTAATAAATATTAAGTTATATTTTATTTAATTTCCACTTTAAAGTCGTCTCCCGATTTTTCTATTACTATCGTGTCGCCGGCGTTAAGGTCGGATCCGACAATGGTTCTTGCTATCATTGTCTCTATTTTGCTTTGCAGATAACGCTTCAACGGACGTGCGCCGTATACGGGGTCGTAGCCGTTCTCGATTATGAGTTCCTTAGCCTGAGGCGTGATTTCCAGCTTTAACTGTTTATCTTTCAGTCTGTCTTTGAGATCGGCGATAAGGAGTTCTATAATCTTGGAAATATTATCTTTGGTAAGAGGTTTGTAATAAACGATTTCATCAAGTCTGTTCAGGAATTCAGGCCTGAAACTCTGTTTTAATAATTCCGAGACTTTTGCTTTTGCTTCTTCGCTTATTTCGCCTTTTTCGTCTATGCCGTCGAGAAGATAAGATGAGCCGAGGTTTGAAGTGAGAATAATTATCGTGTTTTTAAAGTCAACGGTACGTCCCTGAGAATCGGTTATTCTGCCGTCGTCCAATACCTGCAAGAGTATATTGAATACGTCCGGGTGCGCCTTTTCTATTTCGTCGAATAAAACTACCGAATAAGGTTTTCTTCTCACCGCTTCTGTAAGCTGACCGCCCTCGTCGTAACCTACGTATCCGGGAGGCGCGCCTATAAGTCTCGACACGGAGAATTTTTCCATATATTCGGTCATGTCGATACGGATAAGGTTGTGTTCGTCGTCGAAGAGGCTCTCTGCGAGCGCTTTCGCGAGTTCGGTTTTTCCTACGCCTGTGGGACCGAGGAACAAAAACGAGCCTATCGGGCGGTCGGGGTCTGCAATGCCCGCGCGGGAGCGGAGAATAGCCTCCGAAACTTTGGTTACAGCCTCGTCCTGACCGATTACGCGTTTATGAAGTATATCGTCTAAATGCAGTATCTTTTCGCGTTCGCCTTCCATGAGCTTCGCAAGAGGTATTCCCGTCCAGCGTGACACGACCCTCGCGATTTCTTCTTCGGTTACAGTATCGCGTAAAAGCGTATGCTTTGCGGTCGCTCCGTTTTTCTGTGCTTCTTCGAGTTTTTTCTGTAACTCGGGCAGACGGCTGTATTTAAGTTTTGCCGCGCGCTCGTAATCGCCCTGACGCTGTGCCGTCTCGATTTCTCCGTTTACTTTTTCTATTTCGGCTTTGGTGTCCGACACGACGTTTATGCTCGATTTCTCGTTCTCCCATTGCGCTTTCATGGCGTTGAATTTATCCCTTAATTCCGCGAGTTCTTTCTGTAACGCTTTAAGCCGTTCTGCGGACAGGGTATCGGTCTCTTTTTTGAGTGCCATTTCCTCGATTTCGAGTTGCATTATTTTTCTGGCTATGTCGTCCATTTCCGACGGCATGGAATCAATCTCCGTCCTTATTGTGGCACATGCTTCGTCTACGAGGTCAATAGCCTTATCGGGCAGGAATCTGTCCGAAATGTATCTGTTGGAAAGAGTGGCGGCTGCAATAAGAGCCTGGTCGTGTATCTGCACGCCGTGGAATACTTCGTAACGTTCCTTTAAGCCGCGCAGTATGGAAATGGTATCCTCGACGGTCGGTTCTTCGACCATGACGGGTTGGAAACGCCTTTCTAACGCGGCGTCTTTTTCTATATATTTTCTGTATTCGTCGAGAGTGGTCGCGCCGATACAGTGCAACTCTCCTCGCGCGAGCATGGGTTTTAAAAGGTTTCCCGCGTCCATCGCTCCGTCCGATTTCCCCGCGCCGACGATCGTGTGCAGTTCGTCGATGAAAAGTATAATTCTGCCTTCGCTCTTTTTGATTTCGTTAAGTACGGCTTTCAATCTTTCCTCGAATTCTCCGCGGAATTTCGCGCCCGCAATCAGCGAGCCCATGTCCAGCGCAAATACGGTTTTGTTTTTGAGACCTTCGGGCACGTCTCCTCTCACTATGCGTTGCGCGAGCCCTTCGGCGATGGCGGTTTTACCGACGCCCGGTTCGCCTATGAGTACGGGGTTGTTCTTCGATTTTCTCGAAAGTATTCTTATAACATTACGAATCTCGTTGTCCCTGCCTATGACGGGGTCGAGTTTCTGCTCCTTTGCACGCTGAACGAGGTCGAAGCCGTATTTGTTAAGAGAATCGTATGTGTTCTCGGGTTCGTCGCTCGTGATTCTGTCTGTTTTGACTTTTTTAAGTTGCTCCAAAAAGCCCTGTTTAGTTATTCCGAGTGCGCGGAAAATGTTTTTTATTTCGTCGGACGCGTTGTCGAAAATGGCAAGCATTATGTGCTCAACCGAGATATATTCGTCCTTCATCGAGTTTGCGAGCCTTTCCGCCTGATTCAATATTTTGTCCGTCAGCGGGGCGATGTAAATTTTGTCGGGTTCTCTGCCGCTTCCCGTAACGGCCGGAATCTTGCTTATTGCCGTGTCGGTCATGGCGATAAGTCTGTCGATATCCGCGCCGCTTCTTTTGAGAAGTTGGGGGATGAGCCCGCCCTCCTGGTCGGCAAGTGCATATAAAAGATGCTCGGGCATTATCTGCATGTTTTGGTTTTCGAGCGCGATGCTCTGCGCCGAATTTATAGCTTCCAAAGCTTTCTTGGTCAGTTTTTGAGTGTTCATGATTTTTACCTCCTTTTTTCGCGGACGTCAGATTATAAGAGCTCCGCTGTTTAAATATTGAAGATACCTGTGTTCTATTTCCTGCGTCGAACCGAAATTCCCGCAGAGATAATCTTTTAGAATGTCGTCGAATGCGGATATATAATTGCTTATCGCCTCGCCTATCTGCGTTTCGGAATAGACCGAATCGTGGGGCAGGGCGAAAGTCCGCCAGAATTTTCCGCTCTCCATCCCGTATTCTATCGCGTCCCGCGTGAAGAAGTGACTGATATAGATGTTTTCAAGCTGCATCCAAATCTTAAAAAACCGCGTAAGTTCCAATAGCAGGTCGGATGATGTCGTCCTGAAAATTATTTTCAGCTGTCCTATCGTCTGTTCGGGTATTCTGTACATTTCCACTTCGTAACGTATGGTGGGACGGTAGTGATATTTCAGCGAACTTTTTATCGAAATTGTCATGTCGTTTGGCTCGAAATACAGATTGTAGTCCTGATTCCTACCTATGATTCTGTCAATCTCCTCGAAAATGCTCCGAACATGCTTTTCGGGAGTCGTCAGAGAAAGATGTTCCGCAAGTATCTGATTTATCATATTTGAACGGTTAGTGTTGTTTTCTTCGGCAAGTTTATCCACCGCGCGGATAATTTCCTCTCCGAGCATAAGACTGTACATATTTTTTTTCATATCTTACCTCCTTTTCTCACCTTTCATATATTATAGCACGGCTTAAAAATTTGTCAACGTTTTTATATAAAATTTTTTACAAATTTTCTTTGTACAGATTTGCGCATATGATTAATGTGTGTTATAATATAAAAAAATAAACCGAGGGTATAAATGGATAAAGTATTAAATGCGTTTAAAACTGCGGAAAGAATGGAAGTGTTGTGTGAGGGAAAAGTGATTTTTTCTGCGGAGCGCGGAAGCGCAGAGTATGAAAAATTTCTCGGATTATGGAGTGAGATGACCAGAACTGCGTTGCGTATGCCCGCTTTCGGGGTAAGTATAGATGCGCTTACGCAGGAAAACATAAAAAAGGGAATATGGGTGAAATTTTATTTTGAAGAAGTAAAATGCTGCGACGGTATGAATTTTTCCGCGCTCGCGGTAAACGTGCGCCCGAAAGACTGCGGATTTAACGCCGAACGCGAAAACGGGGGAAAGTATCAAGGCAGATGTTATTATATTGACCTTAACGGAAATACGACGGAAGAACTGTATGCTGCGCTTATCGGGATTGATGATAACCGTTTGCCGTAAAATTTAATACTTAAAACTTTTTGAATCAGGTAAGTAAAACGTGCGCCCGTCTGCCGAAAACAGACGGGCGCAAAGATTTTAAGAAATTAAAGATGTCTTAATGGACGGTTAAGCCAGATAGTATTTTACGCTGTTTTTAAGCCATGTTATTTTCCGCTTGCACCGTAGTTAGACAATACACGTGCAGACGGGTCATTGACGTTGCAGCCCTCCCAGTTTTTGTTGGGCATCCAGAAGTCTTTTACCATTTCTGCCTGATTTGGGTAAAATTTTTCAAATATTTCGCGGTAAAGAAGTGATTCTTTCGTGAAGGGGCGGGCAAAGTCGTAGAGGGAATATTTTTCCAGCGCCTCGTTGTCCGAATAAAGGCTTTCCGCATAATCTTTTATGTGGTCGACCATGGAATGTCCTACCGCGTCCGAGAACGCCGCTTTTTCGCGGTATAGTATGTCACTGGGTAGATAGTCACCCTCGAACGCACGCCTTAAAAGATATTTTCCCTTGTTATATTTGTTCATCTTTTTTTCGGGGTTGATTTTCATGACGTATTTCACGAAATCCAAATCTCCGAACGGTACGCGTGCCTCCATCGAGTTAGAACTTATGCACCTGTCAGCGCGCAAAACATCATACATGTATATTTCGCGTATCCTTTTTTCGGCTTCCTTCTGAAATTCCTGCGCGTTCGGTGCGAAATCGGTATATTTATAACCGAACAGTTCGTCGGAAATTTCACCTGTCATCAGGACTCGCACGTCGGTTCTGTCGTGTATGGCTTTGCACAGTAAATACATTCCCATACTCGCCCTGATTGTAGTTATATCGTAAGTGGCGAGCACCGAAATGACCTTTTCTAGCGATGATATTACATCTTCTTTGGTTATTATCACTTCGGTGTGGTCGCTCTTTATGTAATCGGCAACCTGTTTTGCGTATTTAAGGTCTATCGCGTCCTCGTTCATTCCGATGGCGAAAGTCTTGATAGGTTTATCCAAAAGTCTTGCGGAAACAGCACATACGAGAGAACTGTCCAGTCCGCCCGACAGTAGAAATCCGAGAGGGGCGTCTGCGTCGAGTCTCTTTTCTATTCCGCTTATCAGTTTTTCGCGTATGTTTTCGCATATTGTATCGATGTCGTCGTTAATATAACCGTCAGTCTTTGCGATGTCGTTGTAACAAACGAACTTTCCTTCGGCATAGTAATGCCCGGGAGGAAAGGGAAATATCTTGTCGGTTATCCCGACAAGGTTTGCCGCTTCGCTTGCGAATATTATACATCCTTCAGTCGTATATCCGTAAAAAAGAGGACGTATACCTATCGGGTCTCTCGCGGCGATAAAATCTTTTTTTATTCCGTCATATATAATGAGGGCGTACTCAGCATCCAGCATGGCGAACATTCCGTATCCGTATCTTTCATACATGGGGAGCAGTATTTCGGAGTCGCTGTCGCTCGTAAAAGCGTATTCTAAAGACAGTTCTTCCTTTATTTTCCTGAACCCATATATTTCACCGTTACATACGCAATATCTGCCGTTGAGAAAAAAAGGCTGCATGCCTTTTTCCGACAAATCCATTATCGCTAGGCGATGAAAACCCATATATCCCGCGCCCGTGTCTATGACACGAGTCATGTCGGGTCCGCGGTATTTTGTTTTGTAAAGCGCAGATTCAAATTGCTCGCGGGTAATATTATACCCTTGGGCGCACATTATCGAACACATAATCTTATTTTAATTTTTTTTAGTTATACCGATTAACGGTCTTGCGCGGTAATGATTACCGCGCGGTCTTTTTTATTCCCATTCAATAGTGGCGGGCGGTTTTCCGGTTACGTCGTAACATACTCTGCTTATACAGCGCACGTTGTTGACAATTTCTGCGGCGGTTTTGTCCAGAAGTTTATAAGACAGGGGAGCATATTCCGCAGTCATGAAATCGTCGGTTATGACTGCCCTCAGACACAAAACGTATCCGTAATTTCTGTAATCTCCAATAACGCCAACCGATTTGCTGTCCGTAAGAACAGCAAAATACTGGTCGGCTTTTTCGCCGCTAGCGGCAAGAGTTTTGCGGAAAATGAAGTCGGATTCTTTCAAGGCGGTGAGTTTTTCTTCTGTCACTTCGCCTATTACTCTTATTGCAAGCCCGGGGCCGGGGAAAGGCTGACGTGAAATAAGGTTTGAGGGAAGACCCAGCATCGCTCCGATTTTTCTTACCTCGTCTTTAAAAAGTCCTTTTAAAGGCTCAACCAACCCTTTGAAAGGCATGTTTTTGGGAAGTCCGCCCACGTTATGGTGGCTTTTTATGTTGGCAGAATTGTTTGCACCCGATTCTATGACGTCAGGATATATAGTGCCTTGGGCAAGATATGCGCCTTTGCCGTATTTCTTTGCGGCGCGGGCGAATGTATTTATAAACTCTTTACCGACTGCCTTGCGCTTTTTTTCGGGGTCGGTTACCCCTTTTAATCTCTTCATGAACTTGTCTTTGGCGTCTATAACTACGAGTTTAATGGGTAAATCCTTGAAGGCCGACTTTATTTCTTCAGTCTCGTTCTTGCGCATAAAGCCGTGGTCGACGTATACGCATAACAGTCTGTCGGGGATAGCCCGAGATATTAAGGCCGCCGCGACAGAACTATCCACACCTCCCGAAAGACCGAGCAGCACTTTTCCGTCACCGACTTCATCGCGTATTATTTTTATCTGATTCTGTATATAATCGTCAAGCGAATAATCGCATTTGGCGCGGCAAATAAGTTTTATAAAATTTTCCAAGACTTTTACGCCTTGTTTGGAGCGTTTGACTTCGGGGTGAAACTGAACGGCGTAAATATTCTTTTCCTTATTTTCCATTGCGGCGGCGGGGCAATCAGAGGTCGTCGCCGTTACGACAAAACCTTCCGGAACCTTAATCACGGCGTCCGTGTGGCTCATCAGCATGGTTTCTTTATCTGAAAGTCCTTCAAAGAGTTTTGAATGACTTTGTATATTAACTTCCGTTTCGCCGTATTCTCCGACTTTTCCCGCGGCGACTTTGCCGCCGAAACGGTGCGCTATGTACTGCATGCCATAGCAAATACCCATTATGGGCACGCCAAGCGAAAAAATTTCCGAGTCACAGTCGGGAGCTCCTTCTTCGTATACGCTATGAGGTCCGCCTGTGAATATGATTCCCACTGGATTTAAATCACGTATTTCTGCGACAGACGTGCGCGCAGGTTTTACGAGAGAGAGTATCCCTATTTCGCGCGCCGTCCTCGCTATCAGTTCTTTATATTGTCCGCCAAAGTCCAGCACTATTAAAGATTGTTGCATTTTTTATAAGTCCGAAAATATTTTCTTCTGATTATTTTACCGAATAGAGTAGGTCGCCGTAAGAAGGGAAGGGCCAGTAATCTTTAGCGGTCATTTCTTCCATTTTGTCGCAAACTGCGCGCAGTTCCGCCATCTTTGGTATCACTACGTCTTTATAATAGTTGGCTCGAGCCGTAACATCATTCGTCGCTTTGGCTTTTTCTGCAAGTGTTTTGAGTTCTCCGGAATATACGTAAGCGGCGCCCGTCAGCGCGGAAAGTTTTTCCGCTACGGCTTGCTCGTATGAACAGTCAGCTTTGTCTACTGCCGCCTTCTTAGCGCAGATTGTCTGTGCGAGTTCCTTTGTGAACCTACTTACAGCAGGAAGAATCTCTTTGTCCGCGATATTTATCATTGCGAGCGCTTCGATGTTCAGTATCTTGCTGTAATGCTCCATGTTGATTTCGTATCTCGCCTTCATTTCTGCTTCGGACAGTACGCCGTGTTTTAAGAAAAGATTGATATTTTTTTCGGCAAGATAATAAGGGAGTGCGTCGGGAGTCGTTTTGAGGTTTAAAAGGCCTCGTTTTTCAGCTTCTATTATCCATTTGTCATCATAACCGTTTCCGTTGAATATAATTCTCCCGTTTTCTTTTATAACTCGTTTGATTATTTTGTCGAGTTCCGCCTTAAAGTCTTTCGCGTTTTCTAGTTCGTCGGCGAAAAGACTTAAAGATTCCGCCACCGCAGTGTTAAGCATTATGTTTGCACAAGAGACCGATTCGGACGAACCAAGCATTCTGAATTCAAACTTGTTGCCCGTGAACGCAAAAGGCGACGTTCTGTTTCTGTCCGACGTATCTTTCGGAATTTTGGGTAAAACGTGTACACCCACTTTAAGCTGTTCTTTTTCTTTAGGGTCAAGTGCGGTTCCGTCCACTATCGATTTAAGGATGGAATCGAGTTCTTCTCCTATGAACATTGAAACTATCGCAGGCGGAGCCTCGTTTGCGCCGAGCCTATGGTCGTTTCCTGCACTTGCTGCGGATATCCTCAAAAGGTCCTGATATTCGTCAACTGCTTTTATTACCGCACAAAGGAAGAGCAAAAACTGCGCATTTTCCTTGGGCGTATCGCCCGGTTCAAGCAAGTTGATGCCCGTGTCGGTAGAAATTGACCAGTTGTTGTGTTTGCCGCTGCCGTTTACGCCCGCAAAAGGCTTTTCATGGAGAAGGCATACCATATTGTGTTTTTTTGCGATTTTCTGCATCAGTTCCATTGTGAGCTGGTTATGGTCGGTCGCAATGTTGGTAGTGGCGAAAATCGGCGCGAGTTCGTGCTGCGCGGGTGCTACTTCGTTGTGTTCAGTCTTTGCGAGTACGCCGAGTTTCCATAATTCTTCGTTCAGTTCTTTCATGAAAGCCTGCACGCGTGTCTTAATTGTGCCGAAGTAATGGTCCTCCATTTCCTGACCTTTGGGCGGAAGCGCACCGAATAAAGTTCTGCCTGTATATATAAGGTCTTTCCTTTTGTCAAAAACTTCTTTGTCTACAAGGAAATACTCCTGTTCGGGTCCGACTGTGGTCTTTACCGACGAAACATTTTTATGTCCGAAAAGCTTGAGTACGCGGAGGGCCTGATTGTTTATTGCCTCCATGGAGCGGAGAAGAGGTGTCTTTTTATCGAGCGCTTCACCTCCATAAGAGCAGAATGCGGTGGGGATGCAAAGGCAACCGTCTTTTATGAAAGCGTACGAAGTGGGGTCCCAAACAGTATATCCGCGCGCCTCGCATGTGGCGCGAAGCCCGCCGGAGGGAAAACTCGAAGCGTCGGGTTCACCGCGCACCAGTTCTTTTCCCGAAAATTCCATGATGACCGTTCCGTTATTTGCGGGCGAAATAAGAGCGTCGTGCTTTTCGCTTGTCGAACCCGTCATTGGTTGGAACCAGTGAGTAAAGTGCGTCGCGCCCTTTTCCACCGCCCAGTCTTTCATGGCGTTCGCTATTACGTTAGCAACCGATATATCGAGAGACTTCCCTTCATTGAGGGTTTTCTGGAATTCTTTGTAGATTTCTTTGGGTAGCCTCTCGCGCATTGCGGTTTCGTTAAAAACCATTGAGCCGAAAATTTCAGGAACATTTGTCATAATTATTACTCCTTATATTGCTTATGATTTTTTATTTATAAATATAATGCATTTAAAACCAAAAAACGCCACAGACCGTCTCAGCCCGCAGCGCCTTTGCTGTTTTATGTGTCGAGTATAACAGAAAAATTTTTTTTTGTCAATTGTTTTTGAGCTCAATACAAATTTTTGAATTAAGTTTTTTTGATATAGGGTATAAAAATTCAAAATGCTCGTTGGTTGGATTTTTTCGCGGCGAAGTATTATAATTGTTGTCAAATAAAAGACAAACCGATTGCGGAAAAGGAGTAAAGCGTGTTATTAGAATTTACCAAGATGCACGGCATTGGCAACGATTACATATATTTTGATTGTTTAAAGCAAGGCTCCGAAAAGCTCCTTGAAGAGATAATCCGCGCGACTCCCTTGCTCTCCGACAGACATTTCGGAATAGGCGGGGACGGCACGGTGCTTATCCTTTCGAGCGAAGTCGCCGACGCGCACATGCGCATGTTCAATGCCGACGGCAGCGAGGGGAAAATGTGTGGAAACGCTATCCGCTGCGTCGCAAAATATCTGTTCGATAAGGGCATAATAAGAAGTAAGACTATTACAATAGAGACCGCCAGCGGCATAAAGAAACTCGAAATCGAGACAAAAGACGGGAAAGTCGATTCGATAACGGTGGATATGGGGTCCCCAGACTTTAAATGCAAGAATGTTCCGTGCCTGTTTTCGGGAGACACCTTAAAAGAAACAAGCGTTTTCGCGGACGGAAAAGAATACGTCGTCACAGCGGTATCCGTGGGAAATCCGCACGCGGTAATTTTTAATGACGAAATGCCTCAGAGCGACCTCCGCCCGCTCGCCGAGCCTTTGCAGAAAAGCGAAATATTTCCTGAGGGCGTTAACGTCGAATTCATAAAGGTAAAATCGCGTGTCGAAGCGGAAATGCGCGTCTACGAGCGCGGCAGCGGCGAAACTCTCGCCTGTGGAACGGGCGCGTGCGCCGCGGTTGCCGCAGGCGTGGAAACAGGCAGGTTCGAAAAGGGCACTTTCATAAAAGTATGTCTTCGCGGCGGAACTCTCTTTGTAAAATACGACGGTAAAAATTTATTTATGAAAGGCGGCGCGACAAAAGTTTTTGAGGGCAGAATAGATACGGAGGACTTTCAAAAATGATAAATAAAAATTATTCGGCGCTTAAAGAGAGTTATCTTTTTTCGACGGTGGCAAGAAAACAGCGTGAATTCGCGTCGGAGAATCCGTCTCTTAAAATTTACAAAATGAGCATAGGCGACGTTACGCTGCCGCTTTCAAAGGAAGTGGTGGAGGCAATGAACAAAGCCGTGGCGGAAATGGGCGTAAAAGAAACTTTCCGCGGGTACGGCGACGAGCAGGGATATCGGTTTTTGAGAGAAAGCATAAAGGAGCATTATCGTTCGTATAACGTGGAACTTGACGAGAAAGAGATATTCGTCAGTGACGGCGCAAAGTCCGACCTAGGCAATTTTACGGAACTTTTTTCCGCAGATGCGACGGTTCTGGTGCCCGACCCAGTCTATCCCGTATATGTCGACAGCAATATGATGGCGGGAAGAAGAATAAAGTATATAAAGGCGGACAAGACAAACTCATTTCTGCCTATGCCGTCCGAAGACGACGCCGCGGATATAATATATTTATGTTCGCCTAATAATCCCACGGGCGCGGTATACGGCAGAAAAGAACTCGGGAAGTGGGTGGATTTTGCTTTGGCGCACGGCAGTGTAATTCTTTTTGATGCGGCTTACGAATTTTTCATCGACGGCGACCTCCCTCACAGCATATTTGAGATAGAGGGCGCGAAAGAATGTGCGGTGGAATTCTGTTCTTTTTCAAAGACAGCGGGCTTCACGGGTGTGCGATGCGGATATACCGTGGTACCGGAAAAGCTTGTCCGCGACGGGGTTTCTCTTAATAAAATGTGGCTGCGCAGGCAAACTACTAAATTTAACGGCGTATCGTATATCGTGCAGCGAGGAGCGGCGGCAGTTTTTGCGGACGGAGGAAAGGGCGCGAAAGAGACAATAAGATATTATAAGGAAAACGCGGGAATAATCACGCGCGCTCTCGACAGCCTCGGTGTGTTCTACACTGGCGGGAGCAATTCGCCATATGTGTTTTTCGAGTGCCCGAACGGTATGGACAGTTGGGAGTTTTTCGACCTTGCGCTTAAAAGGGCACAGGTGGTGGGAACGCCGGGCGCCGGCTTCGGCGAGAACGGCAAAAAGTTTTTCAGGCTCACGGCATTTTCGGACAGGGAAACTACAATGATTGCGACCGAAAGGCTGGGAAATCTTATAGCGGACGTCAAAAAAGGTTGACAATTTCTCCGTTGCGTTTTATAATTTCTGCATAATAGACAGGGGACAAAGGCGTCCGTTACCGCCGCGCTCGTCGCGTCGGGCGGACGTTTTATCTTTTTTATATACTTTTGAATCAAATTTTTTCTTAAATGGAGGCTTGTTCATGGCTTTAAAAAGCAGTTGCTCTCTTACGCAGAGCGAGCTACAAGATTTTATAAAGGAAAACGACGTAAAATTTATACGTCTTTCGTTTGTCGACCTTGAAGGCGTGCACAAAAACATTTCAGTCATGGCAGACGAGTTTTCGCGAGTTATCAATCAAGGGCTTGTTTTCGACGGTTCGCTGTCCGCATTCGGCGCGGAAAATTGCGACCTGAAACTTTTTCCCGACATATCTACACTCCACATTCTGCCGTGGAGACCTCAGCACGGCAGAGTGGCGAGATTTTTCTGTGACGTCAGAAAGTTCGACGGCGGTTATGCCATGTTCGACGTGCGAAGTATCCTAAGAAACGCGGTGAACAGACTCAAAGAAAAGGATTTATCTGTGAGCGTCGGAATAGGGAGCGAGTTTTATCTATTTAGACTTGATCAGGACGGCTTTCCCACGCGGGAAGTTCACGACCGCGCCGGATATTTCGATATTGCGCCCTTGGACAAAGGCGAGAATGTGCGTCGCGAGATATGTCTTACGCTCGAAGAAATGGGTATTCGTCCGCTTGCCTCACATCACGAGAAGGGACCGGGACAGAACGAGATAAATTTTGTCTCGACCGGTGCCCTTTCCGCGTGCGACAATCAGATAATTTTTAAATCCGTCGTAAAGGCGGCGGCTTCGAGGAACGGACTTTTCGCGTCTTTTCTTCCCAAACCTCTCGCGGATAAAAACGGCAACGGCTTAACCGTCGATTTCAAACTTTTCAGGAATGAAGAGCCTGTATTCGGAGAAAATAACGATAAAACGGCTTTAAGTTTTGCGGCGGGTATATTAAACCGCGCGGAGGAAATGTGTCTTTTATTCAATTCCATTCCCAATTCTTTTGCGAGGCTTAAAGGGGGAGATTGCGCAAAGGAAGTTTCTTTTTCAGAAAGCGGAAATCGCAACGCTTTTATGAGGCTTGCAGTGAAAAACAACGCTAAGCGGCTGGAACTGCGGTCTGTTGACGGTGCATGCAATATATATATAGTCGTGGCACTGGCGCTTTTGGCGGGTCTAGAAGGTATTGAGAAAGAAGAATCTCTGCCTTCAGAAACATATCTTCCCGAAAGCTTTTCCGCCGCAATTGAGGCTGCGGAAAAAGGGGAATTTCTTCGCCGTGCTCTAGGAGAGGAATTCGTTTCGCATTATATAAGACTTAAAAAAGATTTGAATGACGCATTTTTGCAGAATCCGAAGGCTATCGAGGAGGCCGCGTTCGCTAAATTTTAAAGTTAAATAATCGGGAATTATGCGATAAAGTATAAGATATATAAAAAGCAACCGGATAAAGTGTTTACCAAAAAACAGACATTAAAAAATGTACTTTATGGCGACACTTTAAGATTAAGGCATAGCGCATACAAGAATAAAGACATTTAAAAACCAAAACAGGATTTTATTTAAAAAACGGGACACAAAACCATGCACAGTATATTGATGGTGTCCTCAACTGAGAAAGCTTCGGCTTTCCTGTACGAGACGCTAAACTTTTACGGATATTTCGAAGTCACTAACGTGTCAACCTGCGGCGAAGCGCGCAGGTTGCTCATAGAGCGCACTTTCGATTTGTGCATAATTAACGCGCCGCTATCGGACGAGTCTGGCGAAAAACTGGCATTACAGATAATAGGCGAGAAGGCGAATCAGGTAATATTACTGGTTAAAAACGAATATTTTGCCGAGGTCTCGGGAAAAGTTGAAGATTACGGCGTGTTTACTCTCGGAAAGCCGTTCACGCGCTCCGCTTTCTGGTCTGCTTTTAAATTTGCCGAAGCGTGTCATAAAAGAATGGGCGGAATGGCGGCGGAAAACGAAAAATTAAAACGCATGCTTGCGGAAATAAAAGTAATAAGCCGCGCCAAATGTCTGCTCGTGGAAAAGAAACTTATCACTGAGGAAGACGCACATAAAATTATCGAACAGCGTGCCATGGACAGGCGCATGACACGCGCGGAAATAGCGCGTGAAATAATCGAAAAATACGAATAAAACCTATTAACTTTAACGGAGGATGAATAAATGTGTAAATTTATTTTCGTTACGGGCGGAGTAGTGTCGGGGCTCGGCAAGGGGATAACGGCGGCGTCGCTCGGCAGGCTTTTGAAAAACAGGGGATTTAAGGTCGCGGCACAGAAACTCGACCCGTATATGAACGTCGACCCCGGCACTATGAGCCCTTTCCAGCACGGCGAAGTTTTTGTTACGGAGGACGGTGCGGAAACCGACCTCGACCTCGGGCATTACGAACGGTTCATCGACGAAAATCTCACGGTATATTCCAATCTGACGTCGGGCAAAGTGTACTGGAATGTATTAAATAAAGAACGGCGCGGAGAATATCTCGGCGAAACCGTTCAGATTATACCGCACGTTACTAACGAAATAAAAGAATTTATATTTAAAAACGCGGAGACGACGGGCGCGGATATAATGCTGACCGAAATAGGCGGGACAATCGGCGACATAGAATCGCAGCCGTTTTTGGAAGCAATAAGACAACTTTCTCTCGAAGTGGGGCGCGAAAACTGTCTTTTTATTCACGTCTGCTTAGTGCCTTACATATCCGGCTCCGATGAGTATAAAAGTAAACCTACTCAGCATTCGGTGAAAGAATTGCAATCCATGGGTATACATCCCGACATTATAATAACGCGTTCGGACGGCGACGTGGGTGAGGCGATAAGAAATAAAATAGCTTTATTCTGCAACGTGGCAAAAGACTGCGTGATTTCCAACACCACGGTTTCGTGTCTTTATGAGGCTCCTCTTATGTTGCACGAAAACGGGCTTGACAGAGTTGCCGTCAGAGAATTGGGGCTTCCGGATAATCCCGCAGACATGCGTGAATGGGAAGAAATGATAAAGTCGGTCAGGGTGCGGAGCGGAGAAGTAAAAATCGCGCTGGTCGGAAAGTACACCAAACTTCACGATTCATATCTGTCGGTAGTCGAGGCATTAAACCATGCGAGTTTTTCTTTGGGCAAAAATCTCAAAATCAAATGGGTGGACGCAGATTCCGTTACCGATGCGTCGGCAGATGAGATTCTCGGCGAATGCGGCGGAGTTCTTGTGCCGGGCGGATTCGGGAACAGAGGAATAGAAGGAATGATTTGCGCATGCCGCTATGCCCGTGAAAATGGAGTGCCGTATTTCGGAATATGTCTCGGAATGCAAATTGCAGTCATCGAATATGCGCGCAGTGTGCTAGGATATTTTGATGCAGATTCACGCGAATTTAACGAAAAGAGCGAACACCTTCTGATTGACCTCATGCCCGATCAGCACGGGAAAATCAAGGGCGGAACTATGAGGCTCGGCGCGTATCCTTGCGCTATTAAGGAAAACACGAGGCTGTATAAAATTTATAAATCACCCCTCATCTCAGAAAGGCACCGTCACCGCTACGAATTCAATAACGATTACAGGGAGGAATTAGAGGCGGCGGGACTCACCGTCGGCGGCACTTCTCCCGACGAAAGGATTGTTGAAACGGTGGAGATTTCCGACAGGCCGTTTTTTATCGGCGTACAGTTTCATCCCGAATTTAAAAGCAGACCCGACGGCGCTCATCCTTTATTTTACGCTTTTGTTGCGGCGGCGAAGCAAAAAAAGTGTCAATGATTTTTGTTTAGAAATTTTTGAATTTTCAGTTGTACTCAAATAATTTTCCGGTAAATCCTCAAATTTCTTTTCTCTGCTTGCAATAATATAGCGAGTATGATAAAATTATAAAAAAACATTCGGCAGGACGACGGTTTAAAAGGGAAAGATAATCCGCCGTCTTTTCCGCCGAAGAAGTGAGGAGCGATGATTCTTTCGATAGGCGAGATTCTCGCGGACATGATAGGGGAAAACGAAAACGGTGTGACTTCTTTTAAAATGTATTGCGGCGGCGCACCGTTCAACGTTGCCGTAAATGCAAAACAGGCGGGTGCGGAAGTGGGATTTATAGGGAAAGTGGGGCGTGACCCCGTCGGTAAATTCCTTTTGTCCTATGCTTCCCGCGTGGGGTTCGACTGTCTCGATATTCAGACGGATACGGTGAGAAATACTACTCTTGCTTTCGTAACACTTACCGACGGGGAGAGAGATTTTGCTTTTTTCAGGCACGATACGGCCGATTTCAATATGGACGCCGATAAAATAGATTTTTCCGCTTACGCAAATCTTTCTACGGTGCATCTCGGTTCGCTTATGCTCTCCGAAAAAAAAGGACGCGAGTTTGCGGATAAAATAGTGGAAAAGACTAAAAGCGCCGGCAAAGTGCTGAGTTTTGACGTAAATTTCCGCCTTGACCTTTACGAAGGGATCCAAAGCGCCGTCCGCGCTTATAAACCTTACGTAGACGCCGCCGATATTCTTAAATTTTCGGAAGACGAGATAACGGCTTATACGGGGATTGACGATTTTGACGAGGCTGTCGCCGCCCTTTATAAGAAAGACAGACTGCTATTGATAACCATGGGCGGAAAGGGAAGTATGTACATATATAACGACCTGCGCGGTACGGTTCCGACGGAAAAAGTAAAACCTGTGGACACTACGGGCGCGGGGGACGCCTTCTTCGGTACCGCGCTCGCTTGTCTCGACGGCGTGAAAGCGGGAGGTTATACTTCCGAAATAATAGAAAACGCGCTCGTAAAGGCGAACAAGGCGGGTGCGCGCGCAACGCTATTTAAAGGCGCGGTAAAACTATGACCGGATGTAAAAAAATGAGTGTTTTATCTGAAATTGTTAAGTGCCCTGTTTTTTTCGAGCGCAACAGAGTGTACAGAATATATAAAGGCGGAAAGGTCTATAAGCAGCTTTTCGGCGGGCGCTTCGGATATGACGACGGTACCGACAACATGTTTCCCGAAGAATGGATTGCAAGCAAAGTTAAGGCGATAAACCCCAGATATTTCGGCGAAAGGGACGGGGTTTCCGTCGTCAAAGGCACGCATGTGTTTTTCGATGACCTATTGAAAGATTTTCAGGCGGAACTCCTCGGGAACAGAAAATACGACTGTCTTGTGAAGTTTCTCGACAGCGCGGTAAGACTTCCTTTTCAGGTTCATCCCACAAAAGAGTTTTCGCGTAAATATTTCAATTCGGAATACGGCAAGACCGAGTGCTGGCTG
This sequence comes from uncultured Clostridia bacterium, assembly GCA_944367535.1. Taxonomy (GTDB): domain Bacteria; phylum Bacillota; class Clostridia; order Christensenellales; family Borkfalkiaceae; genus UBA1259. Next base: position 28,131 of record CALVWQ010000012.1, on the reverse strand, counting down.
GTCGTGGCGACTCGACCCGGGGCAAAACTTTATTTCGGCTTCAAAGATAAAATGACAAAGGAAAAACTTTCTGCGCTCGAAGAAAGGAGCGAGACAGAGAAAGACATAATGGGCGGACTTCTTGCCGGCGTCGAGGTAAAACCCGGGGATATATGGCTTATAAAAGCGGGACTTATACATGCCATAGGCGCGGGATGTACAATAATCGAAGTGCAGGAGCCGACAGATTTTACCATTCAGCCTGAAAGGTGGTGCGGAGACTATCATATATCATACGAAGAAGAATACATAGGTCTTAAAAAAGAGGATGCTCTCGATTGCATAAATTACGAAATTTACGGCGACGCGGCAAAAAAATATGCGGCGGTCAATCCCAAAACGGAAATCGATACGCCCGTTTATAAAAAGGAAAACCTCATTACTTACGCCGATACTCCCTGTTTTGCCGAAAACAGACATATTCTCGGTGCGGGCGGCAGTTTTGTCATGGATTATGCCCCGAGCGTATATATTTGCATTGAAGGTAATGCGCAGATAACGGGAGAAAATTATGTTAAAGACATAAGACGCGGCGATTACTTTTTCCTGCCATATTCGGCGGAGGGAAAGTTTGAGGTGAAAAGTTCGTCTCATGCCGTGCTTATAGAGTGCCTTCCTAGCAAACAGTAGCGAGTAGTATATACGGAGCGGTTGACCGCATTTTGTCTTTTGGTTGACGACGTCCCTCTCATTATAGGAGATTTAAATGTTTGTTGATGAAAAGTATATTGTCGATATCAGAAGACAATTACACATGTATCCCGAACTCGGTTTCGACCTTCCCGTAACTCTCGCTCTCGTAAAGCGCGAACTTGAAAATGCGGGTATTCCGTATACAGAAAAATATGGTAAAAGCGCGATTGTAGGTTACATAAATCCCGATAAAACCGATTTTACGATAGGCGTGCGCGCCGATATGGACGCTCTTGCTATAACCGAAAGAACGGATGTCCCGTATGTTTCCAAAATCGATGGATGTATGCATGCGTGCGGACACGACGCCCATACAGCGATGCTTTTGGGTGCGGCAAAAGCGCTTAAAAAAATGGAAAAAGACATTAACTGTCGGGTTATTCTTGTATTTCAGCCGAGCGAGGAAGGAAAGACAAGCGGTGCCGAACTTATCGTCAAAGACGGGCTTATGGACCAAATAGACGTTATGATAGCACAGCACGTGGACAATACTTTGCCGGCGGGAACGATAGGCGCGTGTAAAAAGCAATCCATGGCGGCTTCAAGGATTTTCAAGGTGGAATTTTTCGGAAAGTCAGCACATGCCACGAAACCCGAAACGGGCAGAGATGCAATCGCTGCCGCCGTGCGCTTTTATAATGAGGCGTATCTTGCGTTGGCGAGAGAGGTTAGTCCTTTTGAACAGTATATTTTCTCTGTCGGTAAGTTTGAAGGCGGGTCGGCGCAGAATATCATTGCCGATTATGCGAGCATGCTGATTTCTTTCCGCTCTTACGATATGGCTTTCGACGATTTTGTGGTAAAAAAACTGCAAACACTTGCAGAAAGTATTTTCAATATTTCCGGCGTCAAGGTAAAGATAGACACGGTTCTCAAATCGAGGGTGTTATTTAATAATCCCTATCTTTGCGACCTTTTGTGCGCGGCGGGTGAAAAGGTTGTGGGAAAAGACAGAATAGTGAAAGTGCCGCGCAAGATGAGTTCCGAGGATTTCGCGGTATATCTTGCGGAAAAACCGGGCGTTTTTTTCCGAATAGGAACACGGGATATGTCGCGCGAAAATTATCCACAGGCACATAACAGCGATTTTGAAATAGTCGAAGATGCGCTCAAATACGGCAGCGAGACGATTGTAAGATTTATTGTTGATAATATGGAAAGAATAGATAAATCGAAAATCGAAAAATCCGCCGCGGAATAGTAATAATCTCGGCATTTGTATTGTCCGGAATTAAACGCCCGCACCGTGGCGTTGCCCTCGGCGCGGGCGTTTATTATTTTTTTAATCATTTAGTTCTTTTCTGACAGTATCTTAATAATAAATAATATCTGTTTATTTTATTGAATATACTTTTATAGTTGCGCATTAAAAACGGCGGATTAGTCATAATATTATCGCCGGATTTCGTTGGCGCAGATTTTTTCTTACTCGGAGATAAATTATGAAGCACAGGGTTTTAAGGTCTGTTTTTAACAGGAAGATGCTGATATTTTTATTGTTGCTTCTTCAAATTGCCGCGCTCGTTTTCATCGTTGTGGCGCAGAGTTTGAAGTCGTGGCTGTTCGGATTCTTACTGTCGGTGATAGGTTTCATTATCGCGGTAAGAATAATTGTGCGAAGGGGTGAGAGCGCATATAAGTTCACATGGCTTTTCGTCGTCATAATTTTTCCCGTTTTCGGAACGCTGTTTTATCTTTTATTCAACTATCAGTCGTCGAGCAAAAGATTTTCAGAGGGCGTCAGAAATTCCGAAGAACATATGCGCAAGTATATAAATCTTGCGGGCAGCGACCTCGAAACCGCCGTTAAAAAGCATCCCGAATTTTCCATAAATTTCCGATATCTGGAAAAATGTTCTTTTCCTGTTTTTTCGGGTACGGAAGCGGAGTATCTTCCGATAGGCGAACAGATGTTTGCCGAGTTGAAACTTGCGCTCGAAAGTGCCGAAAAATACATCTTCATGGAATATTTTATAGTGCGCGAAGGCGATATGTGGCGGGAGATTTTCGAAATTCTCAAAAAAAAAGCGGAACAGGGTGTCATAGTTAAGGTTATGTACGACGATATAGGTTCTTTCTTCGGGCTTCCCAAAAACTTCCGCACAACACTTAAAAAGTACAAGATTGAATGTGCGGTGTTTAATCCGTTCAGACCCTTTCTCATATCGATGCAGAATAACCGCGACCACAGAAAAATTACTTCCGTGGACGGAAAAACCGCCTTCACGGGCGGTATAAACATATCCGATGAATATATAAACAAAATCAGTCCGTTCGGGCACTGGAAAGATTCGGGCGTAAAATTGCATGGTAAAGCCGCCTGGGCACTTACTTCGATGTTTTTGCAGATGTGGGAATTCGCGACAAGAGAAAAACCCGACTACGATTTTTTTTATCCGTATAAAGATACGCCGTGCACAGTAAAAGGCGCGGGATTTTTTCAACCGTATATGGACAGTCCCACGGACGCGGAAGACGTAGGCGAACACGTTTACATGCAGATAATTAACAACGCCCGTGATTATCTTTATATAACCACGCCCTACCTTATAATAGACGATAAAATGCTCGGTGCGCTCGCTCTCGCGGCAAAAAGCGGGGTGGATGTCCGGATAGTAACGCCGCACGTTGCGGACAAAAAATTCGTGCACGCCACGACGCGCTCCTATTATATGGAACTTATAGAAGCGGGAGTAACTATTTACGAATATACCGAGGGTTTCATCCACGCGAAAACCTTTGTATCTGACGATAAAATTGCTGTCGTTGGGACGACAAATCTTGATTTCAGAAGTTTATATCTACACTTCGAGTGCGGCGTGGTCATTTACGATAATCCCGTGGTCGCTGCCGTGAGAGACGATTTTAACAAGATTATTTCCGTCAGCGAAAAAGTTTCCGCAGCGCAATGCAAGGCAAAGTTTTTTAAGAGAATCTGGCAGGCGTTTTTAAGACTTTTCGCGCCTCTTATGTAACATAATAATCACGGAGGAGGGTTATAATGGAGTTGTCGGAATTTGCGGACAACATAAACGAGGTTGACAGGGAAAAACCCAATCAAAAAAAATATCAATCAAACATTAAAAGTACCGAAAAAAGTCCAAATCAGATTTTTAGTTTTTATATTTGATTTTCGGTTTTATCTTTTTTATTATATACACCATTCTCCGTCCGTAAATATGGGGATTTCTGAGCCGTCCTTTTTTATTCCGGTAACTGAGAGGTCGGGAGTTCCAATCATGAAATCCACGTGTTCTACCGATTCGTTGACTCCCTTTTGGGCAAGTTCTTTGGGAGAAAGCGCATTGCCGTTTCTGACGGTGGTGGGGTAGGCTTTTCCGAACGCCAGATGACAGCTCGCGTTCTCGTCGAAAAGCGTGTTGTAAAAGAGCGTGCCGGTTTCCGCCACGGGCGAGCTTTTGCCTATCAGCGCGACTTCTCCGAGATAGGGCGTTCCTTTATCCGTCTTTATGAGATGTTTAAGCACGTCGAATCCTTTTTCGGCGTAAAAATCGCATGCTTTTCCTTTTTTAAAGAGTATTGAAAAATTTTCTATTATCTGTCCGTTGTAAGAGAGCGGCATGGAAGATTTCACGACACCTTCCGTTTTTAATCTGTGCGGCGCGGTAAATACCTCCTCGGTGGGGATATTGGCAATGAAGTCAAGCCCGTCCGCAGCCCTTTCGCGTGCCGAAAGCCATATATTGTCCTCGGCCAGGCCGACTTTAAGGTCTGTGCCTATCGAATTTTTAAAATGAATGTACTCGAACGCCTGCATATTCATGAACGCGGCGCGCTGTTCGAGCGTATGTATATGTTCTTCCCATACCGCGACAGGGTCTTCGGCATCTAACCGCATGGTTTTTTCTATTGCGCGAGTGAGAAGCGTTTCCGCGTCCGGTCTGTCGCCGTAGACATGTTTCGCCCAGTCTTTTGTGGGGACAGAAGCGATGCACCAGCGTATGTCGTTAGCCATTACCGCGTCGGAAAATTTTTTAAGCGCGCGGCTTTTTGCCTTGGCGACAGCGGCGAGTTTTGTCGCGGGAACGTCCTTGAATGCGGAAGGATTTTCTGCCGAAATCGCCACGTAACAAAATCCTTTTTCCACTATATAGTTTTTGCTCGCGACAAGCCATTTGGGAATATCGGTAAGTGCGCTTTCGGAGGCGTGCAGATAATTTATTTTATCCGTTATCTCGTCTTCCCAACGTACTTTCACTATTTTCGCTCCCATTTTATAAGCGGTTTCCGCCAATACGTGCGCCACTTCGGCTTTTTCGGTGGGACACGCTATTTCGAGCCCCTGTCCTTTTTGCAGATTCACCCCGATTTTAAGTACGAGCTTTGCAAATTCACATAAAATTTTTTCGTTGAACATTTCAGTTCCGCCTGTATGTATTTTTTTCGTATAATGAAACAGTTTACTATGTAAATACATGGTTGTCAAGCGCGAAAAAGTATTTTTAAAGGCGAAAAGACATATAAAAGGTTGTAAACCGGAAATTTCCGTAAAAATTCCGGCATTTAAGCAAAAAAACGGTCAGGTATTGACTTTTAAATTAAATTATAGTAAAATTAAAAAGTAAGTTTTCCGCGTGGAAACCTTGTATGATTATTCGGTGAAGATATGGGTGTTTTAGAGGGCTTAAAAGACATTTCCGATATAAAAAAACTTTCCGTCGAGCAACTCGGCGCGCTTGCGGGCGAACTGAGAGAAGAGATAGTTTCCGTTACCCGTGAAAACGGCGGGCATCTTTCTTCCAACCTCGGCATAGTCGAAACCACGCTTGCGCTTTACAGGACTTTCGATTTTCCCAAAGACAAAATCATTTTCGACGTAGGACATCAGTGTTATGCGCACAAAATACTGTCGGGCAGAAAAGAGGCTTTTCGTTCCATACGCACGGACGGCGGTATTTCCGGTTTTCCCGATTCCGACGAGAGCGAGTTCGACGCCTTTACCACGGGGCACGCGGGCACTTCCATTGCTTCGGGATTGGGACTTTGCGCCGCGCGCGACAGGGCGGGCGAGGACTATTGTGTTATAGACGTGGTGGGCGACGGCTCGTTAGTTAACGGATTAAACCTTGAAGCGATGACTTCGAGCGGTAAAAAGCCCAAAAACTTTATAGTTATCTTAAACGATAACGGTATGTCTATATCGAAAAACCGAAACGGTTTCTACGGATTTATTTCCAAGAGCACGACCAAGAAAAGTTACGTCAAAAGCAAAAGACTTTTTAAAAAGGTTTTCAAAGATTCTTTTGTAACGCGGTTTTTCAGAAAAGTAAGAGGGCTTATCAAGCGGATTTTCAACGGTGAAAATTATTTTGAGAAATTCGGCTTTAAGTATGTCGGACTTTGCGACGGAAACGATATAAAGGAATTGTCCGCCATTCTTTCGCGAGTGAAAACCGCATGCAGAGAAAAAGCGGTCTTTCTGCATATTAAGACTACGAAAGGAAAGGGCTTCAAAAAGGCCGAAGAGCATGCAGACTTCTATCACGGCGTCGGAAAGAAACTGACGAACGGCGCGGGCGAATTTTCTTCGTCTCTCGGTGCCGCGCTTTGCGAAATGATAAAAACCGATCCGAAAATCGTCGCGATAACGGCGGCAATGAAAGACGGGACGGGACTCAGTGCCGTCGAGAAAGAATTTCCCGCTAACTTTTTCGATGTCGGAATAGCGGAAGAATTTGCCGTTACTTATGCGGCGGGTATGGCAAAGGGCGGGCTGCGCCCGGTAGTTGCGGTGTATTCTACCTTTTTGCAGCGCGCTTACGACCAGATATTGCACGACGTGTGCCTGCAAAATCTTCCCGTCGTGTTCTGCCTTGACAGGGCGGGGCTCGTGGGAGAGGACGGTAAAACGCACCAGGGAATATTCGACCTTTCGTATCTGACGCATTTGCCTAACATGACGGTGCTCGCGCCGCTGTGCGCGGACGAAATGCGCGACGCGCTGCAATATGCGTTTTCGCTTTCGTCGCCCGTGGCAATACGTTATCCGAAAAACGATTCGTGCGGCGAATGTCGTCCCAAACCTTTCGCCGAAAAATTATGGGTCGTGGAAAAGGAGGGGAACGGAGCGGTCATTATATCGGTGGGACCGCGTATGACGGAAATCGCATTGCGCGCTGCGGAAAAATCCGAGGGAACGCAAGTAGTGGCAGCGCGGTCGGTAAAACCGCTCGATACCGATTTGTTGAAGTCTTTTGCGGGAAGAAATATAATAACATTAGAGGAAAATTCGGTTATAGGCGGGTTCGGAGCGGCGGTCGCGGAATTTTTCTCCGGTTATATCGACACTAAAGTATCGGTCATGGGTGTTAAAGACGTTTTCGTACCGCACGGCACGGTGGAAACACAGTTGCGCGGTTGCGGACTTTCGGAAGATGATATATTGGCTGAAATCGACAGGCTAAATGATAAATAATTTAAGGGCGCGTCATACGCGCTTTTTCTTTTTCGTAAAATTAAGTTTGTAAAAGAAGCGTTTTTGCCGATTATCGCTTTACTTACTATTTTAATTGTGTTAGAATTAAAACTATGATTAAAAACGCCAACGGGAAAAACAGCGGGGCTTTAAAATGGCTCTCCGCGTATGCGAAAGGACAGAAGGGCAAATTATTTTGTCTGGTTCTTGCTAACGCGTTTTTTTCCGTTCTTTCGGTCGCTTTTGCTTTTGCGGTCAAAGCCATAATCGACGGGGCGACGGGCGCGGATAAAGATAAACTAATATTCGGTACCGTGTTCATAATTTCACTGGTGATTTTGCAGTTTTTCTTCCGCATTGTTACCAACGGCTTATCCGAACATATAAAAGGCCGGCTAGAAATAACGTATAAATCGCGCATATTTTCGGTAATATTAAATAAAAGATACGATAAGATAAAAGAATATCACAGCGGAGAACTCATAAACAGGCTGACGAGCGACGTGAGCGTGGTGTCTGACGGAATAACGACTATTCTGCCGTCGGTGGTGTCGTCGGGCGTAAGGCTTATATGCGCAGTCGTGGCACTTGTGCTTCTCGACTGGATTTTCGCGGTGGCGTTTATAGTGGCGGGCGTGCTCGTGTTCGCGGTTATCGGCGTTCTGCGCGGCAAACTCAAAGCCCTTCACAAAAAGACGCTCGAAACGGACGGAAAAGTGCGCGCGTTTATGCAGGAAAGCATGGAAAATATCCTTGCGCTTAAAGTTTTTTCGGTAAACGATAAAGTGGAACACACTGCCGCGGAACTTCAACGTGAAAACTTCCGAGTCAAAATGAAGCGCAAGAATTACGCCGTTATAGGCTCCGCGACATATAATTTCATATTCAGCGCGGGATACCTTTTCGCTCTTATATACGGCGGACTCAGCATATTTCACGGTACGGGTCTTTCTTACGGCGACCTTTCGGCGATACTTCAACTCGTGAATAACGTACAGGTGCCCTTCGCATCGCTTTCTTCGGTGTTCCCGAAGTATTACGCGATGATAGCCTCCGCCGAACGGCTTATGGAAATAGAAAATCTCGAAGACGAACCGCAGGTTACTCATTTCGAGCCGTCTTTGTTGTATGACAGGATTCATTCGATACATTTTGACGACGTGAGTTTTTCTTACGGGCGCGACGCCGTTTTCAAAAATGCCGATGCAATTGTGCGAAAAGGCGAATTTGTCGCGGTTACTGGAAATTCGGGTATAGGTAAAAGCACTCTGTTCAAGTTGTTGCTCGGCGTATATGAGCCGGAAGGGGGAGAAATATATTTCGACGCGGGTGTCGAAAAGATTACTGCGGGAGTATGCACAAGGTCGGTATTCTCGTATGTCCCGCAGGGCAATATGCTGTTTTCGGGTACGCTCAGAGATAACGTTACGTTTATAAAAAGCGACGCTTCTGAGGCGCGCATAGAGGACGCTCTTAAAATCAGTTGCGTGAGCGATTTTCTCGGTGAATTGCCCGAGGGACTCGAAACGCGTGTGGGTGAAAACGGTGTCGGACTTTCGGAAGGGCAGATTCAGAGAGTCGCTATTGCGAGGGCTGTTTTATGCGACGCACCCGTAATTCTTCTCGACGAAGCGACAAGCGCGCTCGATGCTCAAACGGAACTAAAAGTGCTAAATAACTTAAAACAACTCCGCAATAAAACGCTTATTATAATTTCGCACAGAAAAGCGGCGCTCGGCATATGCGATTCCGAGTTGCGCTTAGAAGGCGGAAAAATCAAAAGAATGATGTTGAATAATCGAGGTATAACCGAATAACATGAAAAAAATTCTGTTACTGATGAAGAAGTATCTGATTGTCATAGTCGCCGTGATTGTCGCTGCGCTGGCATGCGGGTTCGCAGTCGCCTACATTAGGAAGCCTTACTATACCGCTTCCGAACCCGTGGATTACAGTGCTGTCATAGGCTCTTCCGTCACGTCGAGCAACAGCGCGATGATGGCGTATATGGATACGATAGTCGATTTCTGCGATACGGGCGTAGTGGTCGACAGGGCAAATTATTACTATTACCTTTACGTTAACGGCAATGTCGGCGATATGAACGAGTTTATTGCGGGAATAAGGGCCGAAGACGATTATGAGGAAAAACTCGCCGCGGGGCTCACGGACTCCGTCCCCGAATATATCACTCGGGATATGATTGACACCGATTACGGCGGCGGGGCCGAATCATATACGTTCGTAATTTCCCTCAAAGATTACGACGCGCAGACGGCAAGGCAGAAACTCAGAATTTTAATTCTTGCGTTCGACCTTGAAATCACCGATTATTTCCCCGGCGTTACCACGAGAATAAGAGAACTTGTGGACGACGAGAACGATATACCGGCAAGGATAGATATTTCCAACACCAAAATACTGATTATTGCCTTTATTGCGGGATGTCTTCTTGCGGTCGTAGCGGTATATCTTTTGTATATTCTCGACAACACGATAAGCGAAAAGGAAGAATTCGAATCGATTACCCGTGCAAATCTCCTCGCTTATATAGATGACCAGGAGGCGGTATAATGAACGATAATCGGAATTCAATCAATGCGGAAAATACCGAAAAACAGAACGGTTCTTTAAGATTTTTTTCGGCGCTTTTGAAAAACTGGCTTTTTATACTTCTATTTACCTTGCTTTTTACTCTGCTCGGCGCGGGATATGCGGTTTTGGTAAGAGATACGGTATATACCGCTGAAAACGAAGTTATTTTTGCCATAAACATAGTGGAATACGATGATGAAGGCGTAGGGTATGTGTCTGCGACCAACAATTTAAATTATGCCGGGCGTTATATAAGCACCGTTCAACAGCATATATCCACGCCTAAATACGTCAACGAGGCAAACAATATTTACTCACATGCCGGAAACGAAGGCGCGATTGACGGTAAGGCCATAAAAATGAATTACGGCGACGATACTCTGATATTTAGTATAAGTTATTCGGATGTTTCGCCCGACGCGGCGGAAAAGAAACTGGAAGCGGTTATAGAGAGCGCAAAGCTCATACTTCCCGAATATGTCCCCGCGACGGAAGTAAAACTCATGCCGGTGCAGAACAGGGCTGACATCACCGAGGATAACGGGATATTCAAATTTACACTCCTTGGTTTTGCGGCGGGACTTGTGTTGTCCGTGGGATTAGTGTTTTTAAGATATTCTCTCGACAATACCGTAAAAAGCAAGGAAGACTTCGAATTGATTACGGACACACATCTTCTTGCCTGTATAAATAACGATACCTGCAGTAATAAAAAGAGCAAATAAGTACCGCGAAAGATAAGACGATAATGTTTATTTATAGTGCGCCGCCGCAGTTTAAGCGGCGGCGCACGGTTGTTTTGAGGATACCTTTTTGGAACTGAAAAAGATTTTCAATTACAAGGAAATAGGAAAACTTTTCAGAAGTTTTTCGACCACGAGCGGAATGGACGTCGCGCTTTACGACCTTTACGGTAACGAGCAGTTTTGCGTAAGGTCGGAAAAATGTATATGTAATTTTATTGATTCCGAGCAGTGTCGGAGTAAAATCGTGTACAGCGGCGGCAAGGCGGTGGAACTCGGCACGAGTTATATTTATGAAACGCCTTGCGGGCTCGTCATGTGCATTTCGCCGGTGGCGCCCGAGGATAAGCCGGTGGCTTACATAGCGTGCGGTCCCGTAAGACTCTGGGACGACGACGATTATTACCGCAGGGAGTTTTATTCAAAGTGTTCGGCACTCGGGTTCGACGCGGAAAACGCGGGTTACGGAGCGGACAATATAAGTCAGATATCCTGCGAATATATGACGGGACTCGCGGAAATGCTTTCGGTAACCGTAGAGTACGTGGCCAAAGAGGAGAGCAGGTATTTAAAGAAAAAAGACGAACTCGGCCGCATTATAGTCGAACAGATGAGCATTCAGACGGAAATGCGCATCAAGGAAAATCAGGCGGAGTACAAGAAATATCCGACAGAACTTGAAAAAGAGCTGATATTTTACGTTCAACTCGGCGATAAGATAAAGGCCAAAACCATTCTGAACAATTTTCTCGGCGGTATTTTCGCATACGCGAGCGGCAATCTCGATATTATAAAGGCAAAGCTTTACGAGTTCACGGCGTTTCTTTCGCGCGCGGCGGTCGAATCGGGCGCACCTCTCAACACTCTCGCGGAGATTATCAAAAAATCCGTAGCTTTGTTAGCCGACAACATAGACTTTGTGTCGATATGCGAAACTACTACCGAAATACTCAACGATTTTCTCGATACCGTTTACGAGCACCGCAATAAAAAAGCCGGTAGCGAACATCTTGCAAAAGCGGTTAAGATAATAAACGAAGAGTATTATTCGGAACTTTCGCTCGACGTGCTCGCAAAAAGCGTTTTTGTCAGCAGTTATTATTTAAGCCATCTTTTCAGGGCGGAAATGGGCGTTACGTTCAGCGATTATCTCGGCAAAGTAAGAATCGACCGTGCGAAAAAATTTCTGATAGACGGCGAGAGCGTGGAATCGACGGCAGAAAAGAGCGGGTTTAACGACGCGGTGTATTTTATGAAGATTTTTAAAAAATACGTAGGCACCACGCCTGCAAAATACAGAAAAGCGGCCAGAAATTTCAAAGACGATTTCACCGAAAATTAAATATTTTTCCGTGAATTGATTTGAAACGATTTTGATATATTTTTGCTTGATTTTGAAATTTGCTTTATATTCTGACCGAATTATAATAAATAAATATAAGATAAAAAAGTCAATCAAAATAATAAATAACGAGTTCATCGAATGGATTAAAAAACGCAAAAGCAAGGGCGATATAATCCTTGAATTCATCATGAACGGACCTTTCTGGGAACCGCGCGAATATATGGGAATCGAGAATCATCTGTATTCATTTTATGACCAACCCGACCTTTATAAACGCATGGTTTCGGAAATGCTCGAATGGCAGAAAAAGGTCGTAGAGTATGCCATGAATACTCTACCGTTCGACTATGTTACCGTGGCGGAGGATATGAGTTATAATAACGGTTCCATGCTCGGAAAGGCGCATTTCGACGAATTTATGGCGCCGTATTACCGCGAGATGGTTCCGTTTGTCAATTCGTTCGGCTTGCCGCTTTTAGTTGACAGCGACGGAGACATAAAAGAGTCAATACAGTGGTTTAATGAAGTCGGCGTGGCGGGTTATCATCCGTTGGAGGCGCAGGCGGGGTGCGATGTAAACGAGCTTGCTGCCATATATCCCGATACTGCGTTTATAGGCAATTTCAACAAGATGATTATGCATAAAGGCGAAGCTGCGCTCCGCGAGGAGTTCGAGAGATTGAAGCCATGTATCGATCGTGGCAAATACGTCTTGTCCGTTGACCATCAGACGCCGCCGTCCGTCAGTATCGAAGATTACAGGCTTTATGTGAAACTTCTTAAAGAATACGCCAAACGTTAAATTTCGCCTTGGCGTCCGATTCATATTTTTCTTTACATATTTCGGGGTTCGTTATATTAAATAATAACAATCAGTAATAGACTGAAACTCCGCATTCTTTTAACCTTTCCTTCCAAATACGGTCGGGAAGGTTATCTGTTATAACGGCGGTTATGTTTTCTAGCGCGGATATTCTGCAGAATGATACGGTTCCGAATTTTGAACTGTCAGCGAGCAGAAAACTCTTTGCCGAGTTTCCGATGACCGTTTTTCTTATTGCAGCTTCGTTTATGTCGGGGTCGGTGAATCCGTATTCGAGGTCAATTCCTCTGCACGAGAAAAAAACCGAATCGAAATGAAAATTTTTCAATTGCGACAGCACTGAATCACCGATGAAAGAAAGGCTGTTTTCCCTGAGTTTCCCTCCCGTGCAGAATATTTCGCAATTATATAGAGACGACAGCATTATTGCCGCTTTTGCGCCGTTTGTCATTATTTTAAGTCCGTTTTTTTGGGTTATGTGCGGAATGACGAAAGAGGCGGTAGAGGATGAGTCTATAAAAACAGTATCTCCGTTTTTGATGAATTCCGCGGCGGTTTCGCCTATTTGACTTTTTTCCTTTTCGTGGGCGGTCTGACGTATGAAAAAGGGTATTTCGCTGTCAGGTCCTTCATTCAGCACCGCGCCTCCGTGTGTGCGCGATACCATGCCGCTCTTTGCGAGCATGTTTAAATCCCTGCGTATGGTCGCTTCATTTATAAACAGTTCTTTTGAGAGCCCTTGCACGCTCACGGCTTTTTTCTTTTTTATTATTTCGAAAATTAAACTCTGTCTTTCAGACGGCATCAGGTTTTCGTGTTCAAAATTGTTCATTTCAATTCCTTTTTTTGTTTATTTATGTTAAATAAAGTGTTTTGTCGCCACATATTGACAACAATTTAACATTATTATATAATAACATCGCTTAAAAATCAACAAAATTTTTTATTCGGGCGAAATAAGTGAACAAGGGATATATTTTTAATATTCAGAAATTCTGTCTTCACGACGGCAAGGGTATACGCACAGATATTTTTTTCTGCGGGTGCAATCTGCGCTGTAAATGGTGCTGCAATCCCGAATCATGGGATATTTCGGGTGAACATGCGTGCGGCGCCGCGGCATATACTGTCGACGAAGTGGTGAAAGAAGTATTGAAAGACAAGCCGTTTTACGATAAGAGCGGGGGCGGCGCAACGCTTACGGGCGGGGAAGTTTTCTGTCAGCAGGAGTTTGCGGAAGAACTCTGCGCGAAACTGCGGACAGAGCGAATCAATATCGCTTTGGAGACTTCAGGGTATACCGAAAGAGAAAATTTTAAAAACTTAATACGCCTTGTCGACTTTGTCTTTATCGACTGCAAGCACTATGACGACGCCGTGCATAAAGAGGGGACGGGCGTTTCTAACTCGCGCATACTCGATAATATCAAATATCTCGCGGAAAGCGGTCGAGATTATTGTGTCAGGATTCCCGTGATACCATATTACAACGATTCGGGAAAGGACGCCTTGTCGTTTGCGGATTTGTTTCAAAAGACGGGAGTAAAGGCGGTTCAGTTGCTTCCTTTTCATCAACTCGGGGAGAAAAAATACGCCGATATGAAAATCCCGTATTTATATAAAGGGTTTTCTCAGTTGCACAAAGAGGACCTTGTCGGGTACGCAAAGATTTTGTCCGATAAGGACATCCGGGTTACAATAGGCGGAACATTATAGAGGGAGGTTATGGTTTTGAAGAATTATTTCGGAGAGATGACTGAAAGGATAAAAAGTTTTCGTTCTGCGCTTCTCGATATCAGCCCGAAGGTTTGTACCGAACGTGCTGTGCTTGCCACAAGGGCGTATCGCGAGCATGAGAGCGAACAGGTTATACTGAAAAGGGCGTATATGCTCAAAGAAGTCTTGGAAAACATGACTATTTACATTGAGCCGCAGACGCTTATAGCGGGAAATCAGGCGAGCGAGAACAGGGCTGCGCCCATCTTTCCCGAATACGCCATGGACTGGATTATCGCGGAACTCGACGATTTCGAAAAGCGCAACGGCGACCGCTTTCTCATAAGCGAGGAAAACAAACAAATATTGCGCGATATTTATCCTTACTGGAAAGGCAGAACCTTGCAGGATAAGGCGTACACCGCATATCCCGAAAGCGCTCGGACCATTTACGACATAGGTATTATAAGAAACGAGGGCAATATCACTTCCGGCGACGCGCATCTTGCCGTAGACTATGAGAACGTTTTGAAAAACGGGCTGTCGTCGGTACGGGAACGTGCCGCCGAAAAATTGAAGAATATCGATTATGCCGATTTTAACGACATGAAAGCGAGTTATTTTTATAAGGCGATTATAATCGCGACGGACGCGGTCGAGGCGTTTGCGAAAAGATATGCGGCGCTTGCACGAGCCGAGGCTGAAACCGCTAAACCCGAGAGAAAAGAGGAACTTTTAAGAATGGCGGAAACTTGCTCGCGTGTGCCCGTGCAGGGGGCGCGAAATTTTTATGAGGCGGTGCAGAGCCTTTGGTTTATTCATCTCGTGTTGCAGATCGAATCCAACGGGCACTCTCTCTCTTTCGGCAGATTCGATCAATATATGCTCCCGTATTACGAACAAAGTCTTAAAGAGGGGGTTCCGAGGGAGGAACTCGTCGAACTTTTGGAAAATCTCTGGCTGAAAACGCTGACCATAAACAAAATACGCAGTTGGGGGCATACCCGTTTTGCGGCGGGCAGTCCCATGTATCAGAACATAACGATAGGCGGACAGACCGCCGACGGCAAGTCGGCAGTCAATGATTTAACTTATGCGGTCTTGCAGTCGATAGGCAGGACAAAACTTCCGCAGCCCAATCTTACCGTCAGATATTTTTCGGGTATGAGCGAAGAATTTATGCAGGACTGCATAAAAATGATTAAACTCGGCTTCGGAATGCCCGCTTTCAACAACGACGAGATTGTTATCCCGGCGCTCAAAGCGCAGGGCGTAAGCGAAGAGGATGCATTCAAGTACAGCGCAATAGGCTGCGTAGAGGTGGGTGTCCCCGGGAAATGGGGATACCGCTGTACGGGCATGAGTTATCTCAATTTCCCCAAGACGCTTATGATAGCGTTAAACGACGGCACAGACCTCACGACGGGCAAAAAGATATGCGAGGGCGTCGGTAAATTTACTGATATGCAGACTTTTGAAGAAGTGCTCGCCGCATGGGATTTTACGGCGAGAAAACTCATACGTCAGGGCGTTATACTCGACAATTGCGCAGATATGGTAGTCGAACAGGAAGTCCCCGACGTACTCTGCTCCGCGCTCGTGGCAGATTGTATAGGGAGAGGCAAGCATCTGAAAGAGGGCGGGGCGGTCTATGACATGATAAGTCAGTTGCAGGTGGGTGTTGCAAACCTCGGAGATTCTCTCGCCGCCATAAAAAAGTGCGTGTTTGAAGATAAAACGCTGACGCGTGAACAGCTGTGGAATGCGATAGTAACCGATTTCGGCGGAGAAGAGGGCGAGCGTATACGCAAAATTCTTTTAAGCGCGCCCAAATACGGCAACGACGACGATTACGTGGACGAACTTGTCGTAAAGGGTTACGACACTTATCTCGACGAAATAAAAAAATATAAAAACACCCGTTACGGCCGCGGACCGATAGGCGGAAATTATTATGCAGGTACTTCGTCGGTCGCGGCAAACGTACCGCAGGGCGCGGGCACTTGCGCGACGCCCGACGGCAGGCATGCGGGCGAACCGCTTGCGGAGGGGTGCTCTCCCGCGCATTCGATGGATACGCACGGTCCGACGAGCGTATTTAAATCGGTGTCGAAACTACGCACCGAGCAAATCGCGGGCGGAGTGCTGCTGAATCAGAAAGTAACGCCGCAGATACTTTCGGAACAGAAAGACTGCGATAAATTGAGCATGCTCGTCCGCACCTTTTTCGACGACCTGCACGGTTTCCACGTGCAATATAACGTGGTTTCGAGAGAAACGCTTCTGGACGCGCAGAAACATCCCGAGAACTACAAGGATTTAATCGTGCGCGTGGCGGGATATTCGGCGTTTTTCACTGTTTTGTCGACTCAGACGCAGAACGATATCATTGCGAGAACCGAACAGGTTTTATGATAAGGAGGATATAAGATGAACGAACTTAAAAACAAAGTCGCCGTCGTTACGGGCGCGGGCGGAGGAATCGGCCGTGCGGTCGCCGCCGCACTCGGAAAAGAGGGCATGAGGGTGGTTTTGTTCGGCGGAAACGATAATTCAAAACTCATGGCTACGGCAAGCGCCGTGCGTAAAAGCGGCGGAGAACCGTTGGTTTTTGCGGGCGACCTTACCGATATGAATTTTATAAGCGATACCGTCCCAAAAGTTCTAAAAGAAACAGGCGGAATCGACGTGCTTATAAACAACGCCGGCAAGGCATTCAATGCCGCTTTCGAAGATACTCCCGCGGACGTTTTCGATAAACTGTTTGCCATAAACGTAAAAGTCCCGTATTTTCTTACGCAGAAACTTCTGCCGTATTTAAAAAAATCCGACAGAGCGGAAATTATTAACGTCTGTTCGGTCGTGAGCCATGCGGGATACCCCATGCAGAGCGCATACGTCGCGTCAAAGCACGCGCTGCTCGGTTTTACCAAATCGCTCGCCGCCGAACTTTACGAAAAGAATATCCGCGTGCACGCCATTTGTCCGGGCGGGGTTTATACCGACATGGTTAAAGTCGCAAGACCCGACCTTTCGGACGATGGCATGATAAAACCCGAAGAAATCGCAGACATCGTGATGTTTTTCCTCAAAAACAGGGGAAACGCCGTCATAGACGAAATATGCGTACACAGGGTCAACAAACAGCCGTTTTTGGTTTAAATACGGTTTTTTATGTCCCTTCTTTCTGATTTTGCGTTTAATTTTTCCTTATTTATTGACTTAAAAGCGTCAAAATGTTAAAATAAATACGTTTAAGGGTTTAAGTTAAGGATTTAATCGCAATGAATGAAAAAACTTATACGGTCATATTCCCGTTGATAAAATCTGCGGTATTAGGCGAACCGATATCGGAAGAAATCAAAAACAATTTCGAAAAAACCGCGCTTTTTAATGTATTTAATATTTCAAAGATGCACGACGTCGCGCATATAGTCGGCGCGGGGCTGCGTAAAAACGGACTTATGGTAAAAGAGGACGCAGTCTATGAAAAATTCAGACAGGAAGAGATGACGGCGGTTATGCGCTATGAGCGAATCAATTACGAAATCGAATCGCTCCGCAAAATCCTCGCCGACGGCAAAATCCCTTTCATGTTATTAAAAGGCGCGGTAATCAGAAAATATTATCCTCAGCCGTGGATGAGGACGAGTTGCGATATAGACGTCTTAGTGCATGAAGAAACTCTCGACGATGCCGTAAAGATTTTAAAAGCGCATAATTACAGACAGGAAGGCGACAAGAATTTTCATGACGTATCTTTGTTTTCTCCGTTCGGCGTGCACCTTGAATTGCATTACACCCTTAAAGAGAATAAGGCGATTATAGATAAAGTTCTGGAACAGGTATGGGATTATTCGTTCAAGGATAAAGACGGCGATTTCGAGTTTTTTCAGACGAACGAATTTTTGCTTTACCATTTACTTGCACACATGTCTTATCATTTCGTCATGGGCGGCTGCGGCATACGCAGTTTTCTCGATATTTATATCCTGACGAAAAGTATGGAGTTTGACGAGAATAAGTTACGCGCGCTTTGCGATGAGGCGTCTTTGACGGAGTTTTACAACAACGTAAAAGCACTCGCGGAAGTGTGGTTCGGCGGGAAAGAACATTTCGAACTTACGCTTAAAACGGAAAATTATATCGTTAGGGGCGGGGTGTACGGCACTATCGCTAACAGCGTCTTGGTGTCGCAGGCACAGAAAGGCGGTAAGTTTAAAAACATCATGCACAGAATTTTTCTTCCCTATGACAGCCTTAAATACAGATATAAAGTTTTGGAAAAACATAAATGGCTTACTCCGTTTTTCTGGGTCGTCAGATGGTTTTCGCTTTTAAAGCGCGATACGTTCAAGCGTTCTGTGAGCGAATTAAAGGCAAACCGCAATTCGGACGAGAAGATAAAAGAAACGGCGGATTTTTTATCCGAAGTCGGTTTATCCGAATTGAAATGACGCCATGAACGGTGTCGACGTCGTGAACGGCTTTTAAAAAATCAAACTCGTCGCGTTCGGCGTATATTAAATCATAACCTTTCCGCAACAAAACATAATCTTGAAAATATTACGGCGCCCCTATGATCATAGGGGCGCCGTAACGATATAAGATTAAGATTTTAACCCGTATTTTTATTGTATGCGCATGCGTTTACTTTATTGTCTTATCGAGATATTCGAGGGAGAGTTTCACCATTTTGTCACCGAGTTCCTTGTTTGCCTTCCTCGAACTCTGCGTAAACCAGTGTTTTTTGTCGTCTATTCTTTTTAAGTCCACACATTCTGGATAGAGCGCCATTAGTATCGAACATTCGAATTCGCCCGCGTGGTCGTAACCCGTAGCGTTCTGTACCGCCGTGCTCATTGTGGGAATCACTTTTATCCAGTTAAACGGGTTGTTTGCGCCTTCGAGCTGTTCGTAATAGTCAGCGTAACTTTCGCTGCCCCACCAACCCTGACCGAGCGTCTTTTCGAGATATTCCATAATCGCGCGTTTTGCCGCCATGCGGTAGCAGAGCGTCATGGGCATTTCGCTTTCCTGTTCGAACTGGTGATGTATGACCACAAATATATTTCTGAATCCCGCGCTCAAAAGGCTTTTGAAAACATAGTATACATAGTTTTCGAATGCGCGTTCTTCTACGTGCACCGTCCCGCTCTTGTCGTCGCCTACGGCGAAACTGGACGGGCTGTAATGTATGGACGGGGCGATTATCATTTCTTTCTTTTCGGCAAGTTTTTCAATCAGACCTTCTGCCACCAGCGTGTCGCAGCCGTAACTGCATTGCGGGCCGTGGTATTCGACCGTGCCTCCCGCGATTACCAGCGGGAGATTGTTTTTTTGCGCATAAGCGACTTCTTTCGGGAAAATTTTATCGAGAAACATTTTTTGCCTCCGTGTTTTTATTCGGAATATCCGAGCGTTGTATAGTATGCGAGATTGACCTGTCTGTTGTCGAGCCTGCCGTACTGCAAAACAATATTCGTGTCGCTCGTGATTTTCATGGCGTACTGCGTGTTTTTGGGTACTGTGAATCCGCTCATATCCGAGGGATTGTTCATGCGGAAACACCTGACGCTTTTTGCCTTGACCGTCCATTCTATTTTATCATAGCACGGTTTATCGGTAAAGTAAAGCGTAACGTTTATTTTTGCGTCGGCGACGTCATCGTTTACTATAATAACCGATTCATGACCCTTCAATATGCCTTCGCCCTCGTCGGGGAGTTCGCAGTCGGGCACTATCCAGATTTTCTTTCCGACAGCCATATTAAAACTCCAATTCTATGATGCCCTTTTTGAGGTAATCGGTGTACGATTCATACCCGTCTTTTTTGACCGCTATGCCTTTTTCCCAACGGCAGCCGAAAGTGGGGCCCGAAATAAAGGTGTCTACCTGGAAAGTCATGTTTTCTTCAAGCGGATAATCGCTTATTGTTTCCATCCACGGCGCCTCCACTTCTATCATGCCCGTGCCGTGGCAGGGACCGTATACGTAATTTTTCCCGTAACCGTTGTCCTGATAAAGTTTGAGAAAATCTTTCGCTATGTCGCTCGCAATGACTCCCGCCTTTATTCTTTCGCACGTCCATTCGTGCGCTTTGCGGCAGAACTCTATGAGTTCGCGGCGTTCGCCTTCGAGTTTTCCCATGATGACGGGAAGGCCGATGGCGGGGGAGTATCCGTCGATTTTGGCGGAAAGATTCAGTTGTACGATATCGCCTTTTTTAATCTTTCTGTAAGAGGAACGGCTTATAGCGTGTCTTGTCGATTCTTCGCTGAAAACATACATGGGAAGCCCTTCGTATTCGGCGCCGTTTTCATAAATGACGCGCTGAGCGACTCCCACCATTTCGAGTTCCGTAACGCCGGGTTTGAGCATGCGAATCACTTCATCGGTAGCGAGTTCTATAATGCGGAAACCTTCTTTAATGCATGCAAGTTCGTTTTCGCTCTTGATTTTGCGGAGGTTTACCATTATGTCGTTGCACTTTATTATTTCCGCTTTCGGGAAAGAGGATTTTAAGCCCTCGTAGATGGGGAGAGTGCACTCGACGTACGAGCCGAGTCCTATTTTAATGTTTTCGCCTTTTACGCCGATTGCCTTAAACACGTCTGAAAAAGTGTCTGCTTTTATTTCGGGATAGGCAGGGTCTGCGGATTCTCTGAATTCTTTCAGCACGAATATCTTGTCTATTTTAGCGAAGTCCTTTGCAAAAATCGCCGATTCGGGCCCGACCATGAGCGCGGCGTCTCCTCCCGCCGAAATCGCAACGCCCGCTCTTTCGAAAAGCGGCCAGAACCCCGAAAAATAGCGCGCGTTGGCGTAATCGCTTTCCGTGGAACACACCACCATTGCGTCGAGTCCTCTTTCCTTTATCATAGCCGCGGCTTTCGCGATTCTTTCCTTATATTCCCAATCGGGTATGCAAATCCTGTTCATATATATCTCCTTAACGTTTTTTATATATTTTACCACCGCAAAGCCTCGTTGTCTTTATCAAATTTTCAATATTTTTTACACAATCGTAAATTAATTTATTATAGAAAAATATTGACATAAAAAATCGAGGTGGATATAATAAAATCATGGAATTTAAGTTAAAATCTCTTAAAACCGAAATAACGGTTGATAAAATAGCCAACCTGCATTTTTTCGAGTTTGAAAAGAACTTTTTTACAAAGAGCGACCGTCACCCTTTCTGCGAACTCATTTTTGTTGGCAGCGGTACGCTTATGATTTCTTCCGACGATTATAACGGTAAGTTATATAAGAACGAAATGATAATTCACAGGGCGAACGCTTCGCATTTTCTTACCTGTACGGCAGACAGTGCGCCCACGGTGATAATAATCGGGTTTGAATGTCTTTCGCATAAAATAGACTATTTTTCCTCGCGTCCCGTCCTGCTCGGAGAAGAGAGTATAAAAAAACTCGCCGAGATAGTGAAAGAGGGTAGAAACGTTTTCGCGCCGCCTTATAACAAACCCACTTTCGACATGAAGAAAAAAAAGAACGCGCTTTTCGGCAGCGAACAGATGCTGAAAAACCTGCTCGAATATTTTTTAATCGAACTGATACGCGAATATAATTTCAACGAAAGTGTAGGCGAGGGATACGGACGACCATTTTGTCTTACCGTTAATGAAATCGTCAACTATTTAGACGAAAACTTTTTAGAAAAAATCACGATAGACGAACTTGCTTTTCTGTTCCGTACGAACAGAGCTACGCTTTGCAGGGAATTCAGGGAAAAAACGGGAAAAACGATTTTACAATATGTGAGCGACAAAAAGACTAATATAGCAAAAGAAAAACTCGCCGAAAGCGTAAGTACGGTAACGGAAATCGCATATCAGCTCAAATTTGAATCTATTCATTATTTTACGCGCTTTTTCAAAAAGCAGACGGGAATTACCCCTTTAAAATACAGACAGTCGGCTCATGAAAGCGCCGACTGAGAAATCACTGTTTTGTAATATTTTAGGGTAAAAAACGAAATTCAGTCGCACCTGCCGATCACGAAATCGACGGAGCAGTCAAAAAATTCCGCGATGTTGACTATATTTTCGAGCGACGGCTCATATTTTCCGTTCAGCCATTCGTAGTATCTCGCGGGGCTGATTTTGTCGGCTTCTTTGCAGAATTTATACCCGCTGTATCCGAAGTGCGCAAGTACAACTCTCAGGCGTTCCGAAAATCTCGGAACAGCCTTGGGTGTGCATGCGTACCTTTGGTCTTCGAGCCCTAAAATATAATCGACCGAGCAATTGAAATAATCTACTATTCTAATAAGCGATTTCACTGCGGGCATACAGTTGCCTTTCAGGTATTTGGATATTTCGGATGGCGTTAGTCCTGCTTTTTTGGCAAACTCTTTCTGATTGAGTCCTGTTTCAAAAATCATTTCTTCCAGCCTATCGGCGAATTTCTGTAAATTTAACATATTTTTTCTCCGTAAAAGTATTATCTCCCATTCAAGATATTTTTATTTGATAATTTCTCGAATGTGAGATATACTGATATAAAATATCCGAAAATTTTATATCGAGAGAGAAAATGATTGTTACTTTTTGCGGACACATGGATGTTAGTTACGATGAATTGTGTTCGGATACATTTATGGATATACTCGTAAATCTAGCGGAAAAAACGAAACCCTTAAATTTTATTGCGGCGGGTACGGAAGATTCGACAGATTCGGATCTGGTAATAACATGCGTCATAAGTTCAATGGGAGGTACTTTCAAACTCTCGAATATGCAAGACGCAGTAAAAAGCCGATTATTTTCGCGTAATAAAATTATTTTAAATAATGTGAGGATTTTATTAAGTTTTGTGAATTTTATGGTATAATATAAAAAACTGAAAGAAAAATCGGGAGGTCTGTATATGGTAAAGGCGGCAGTTTTAATAGCGGACGGCAGCGAAGAAATAGAGACCATTACGCCTGTGGACGTGTTGAAGAGAGCCGGCGCTGAATGCGTCTTGTTTTCGGTGTGCGGCGAATATGTGCAGGGGTCTCACGGCATCGTGATAAAAGCCGATAAGATGGTCGATAAACTGGATATGTCCGAATTCGATATAATTATAATTCCCGGGGGATTGCTGGGGGCGACAAATATAGCAAGAAGTTTCGCCGCAAAAAAGGCGATAGCGACGGCAATCTCCCAAAGAAAATATGTCGCGGCAATATGCGCTTCTCCCGCTGTTGTTTTGGCAGAGAACGGTCTTTTGCTGGCAAAAAAAGCGACCTGTTATCCTGCGGACAGATTCGTGTCTGCGCTCGAAGAAAAATATACGGGCGCCGAAACGGTCGTCAGCGGTATCTTTATTACCGCAAACGGACCCACATCGGCAATGAAGTTTGCGCTGGAAATATGCAAAACACTCGGAATAACGCCTAAATTTTAAAAATTATAAGATAATGATTTAAATAATAAATAATTATAAATAATTCGGTGTATCATGGTCAAGACGAACGCGATGAGAATTTTAGAACGCGAAAAAGCGGAATATAAAGAACATACTTATTCGGGCGGCGCGCTTTCGGGAGTGGAAGTTGCGCAGGCGCTCGGCGAAGAAACGGAACGCGTTTTCAAAACGCTCGTTACAATTTGCGCACCCGACCGATATTATGTGTTCGTAATACCCGCCGCCTCGGAACTCGACTTAAAAAAAGCGGCGAAAGCCGCAGGTGAAAAATCAATTGAAATGTTGCCGCAAAAACGGCTTTTGCCGCTCACGGGATATATCCACGGCGGATGTTCTCCCGTGGGTATGAAAAAACCCTTTCCGACATTTTTCGATTTGTCGGCAGAAGGTCGTAAGATATTCGTCAGCGGAGGAAAAGTCGGAGTGCAGATTGAAATATCCGCCGAAGATTTACTGCGCGTAACAGGCGGCAAGTTCGCCGCCCTCACACGGTGATTTTTTATTGAAGAACCGAATTTTTATATTGTTTTGGAGTCATTTTGGTGATTTTTTTGAATAAAGCATGAAAATATCGGTGGTCGCTGAAATATAGTTTTTCGGAAATTTCTTTTAGGGTCATATCGGTTTCTTTTATAAGTTTTTTCGCCTCGTTTATTTTAAGATTATTAAAATAATCTATAATCGAGGTGTTTTTTATTTGTTTAAATATCCTGCTAAGATAAGACTTGCTGTAATTAAATGTATTGCAAATGTCCTGAATTATTATTTTTTCACATACGTGAGAAGAAAGATATTCACAGATTTTATCGACGAGGTTTTCGGCAAAATCCTCGTCTTTTATAAATTCAATCTGTTTGACTTGTTTATTCTGTTCTTCCCGCAGAAGATGAATCAGCAATAATTCAAGATTTGTCGTAATGGATTGCTGCCCGCCGATATTGGGGTTGTCTAAAAGCAATAGTTTTTCCTTGAAAGGGAATTTAAAAGTATTTTTTGCTTCGAGTATTATTTCTTTGATATAATTTTTATTTTTTATGTTCAGAGTTGATTTATATCCGTTGAAAAAATATGTAATAGGGGAAGAACAATCAAAGCAAAGTACGAATATAGACGCTTCCTGGGTGTTATTAGAATAAATACTGTGTTTTTGATTGGGCATGACAAAAAGCAGCTCGCCTTCGTGCAGTATGATTTGTTTTCCGTCTAATATATACAACATACTGTTTTTATCGACATATATCATTTCCCAGAAATCGTGTGATTCTTCAGGAAAAAAATAGTTTTTAGGCAGATTAAGAAATTCTACCGTGATTAGATTTTTTACGGTTATAAGACGCTTGGCTTTGAATTTATAATATTTCATGTATTTATATTATCAAATACCGTAAAAATAGTAAAGTGAATGTAAGAAAAAAATATATGAAAAATTTTGTGTACGATATTACGATAAAATTCTACTATTTATCATTTACAAAATTTAGTGATTAAATTATAATAAAATTCAATCAAGTATTTTGCAGAGAAAATAAGATAAAAAAAGAAGGGTATACCCTTCTGCATTAGTCTTTAGACTAATGCAGGACTACTCTTATCGGTATTTGAAATTGGAAAATCGGAATAAGGAGAAAAATAATGAAAAAAATTATTGCGACAATGATGTGCATTCTGATGGCGGTAAGCGCATTATTTATGGGTTGCAGAAGAGAGAACTACGACCCCAACTTAATCACCATCGGTTTTGCGGAAGCGGGTTATGGCAGGAAATGGCTTGAAGATGCCATAGAAGATTTTCAGGACATTCATCCTGACGTCAGATTTGAACTGGAAGGCGACCCGCTCATTACACATAATATACAGAACAGACTTGAAACAAACACCGAAGTGAGAGATATATTTTTCGGGTTGAGATTTGAAACTCATAAATGGGCGGCAATGGGTTGGCTTGAACAGTTGGACGACTTATATGAAACTGAAATAGAAAACGGTGTAACCGTAAGCGAAAGACTGGAAGATTATATGGTCGGATACGGTAAATATGTAACGCGCGAAGGCGAACATCAATATCTTTTGCCTTGGAACAGCGGAGCGTCCGGAATTTTTTATAACGCTAAAATGTTCCGCGAAAAAGGCTGGGAAGTGCCCGAAACTTACGATGAACTTGTGGCGCTTTGCGACGAAATAGTTGCCGACGAGGTCAATGACGACGCAAATCTTAATAACGACATTTCGCCTTTTTCATGGGGCGGCACGATTACTTCGTATTGGGATTTCCTCGTTCAGACATGGTGGATACAGCTCATAGGCACAGACGCATACAGAGAATTCATGAAATTTGAAAGTCCAGAAGTATATAATCCTACCAGCCCTACAATGGCGGCATTATTGGAAGCTACCGAGGCTTTTGAAAATCTGATAGTTAAAAAGCCGCAGAATTCCGTACCTGCCTGCGCGAGTAAAGATCACATTTCCATGCAGATGGATTTTATAAACGGCAGGTCCGCAATGGTAGTTTGCGGGGCATGGCTGGAAAACGAAATGCGTGCGAATATTCCCGAAGATTTTGAAATGAAACTTATGCCGACGCCTTATCTTGAAAATGCAAGAAAAGACAATAATGGGGAGTATATTCCTGTTAACTATACGGTGGCCGGAGATTACGCAATAATACCGAAGGCGGCAAAAAATAAAGCGCTCGCGAAAGAATTTCTTGTGTTTATGTTGAGGGAAGAACAATTGCAGAAATACCTTCTCACGACCGGCAGCCCCCGTCCGTTTGAGTTCACAATGCCCGATATAAGTTCTTTATCGTCTTGTACGCAGGGTATTATCAACATTATAAATAATTCTGTTAATGTATGTGAGATAACAAATAATCAATTGGCGATTGTCGGAAGGGCGAACGTATGGGCGCTTGGAGATATATACAGAAAACTCTTGACGGGTACAGACCCGAACTATACCGCTAAAACATACTTTAACGAAGCATATACTTTTGTTAAAAATGAGTGGGACAGTTGGCTTGTGCAGGCGGGAATGAAATGAGAAATATCATGAAATTTAAACTTAATCAGAAACAAAGAAATAATATTTTTATATTTCTAATGCTCTTGTGGCCTGTGATACATTTTATTATTTTCTGGGTTTATATAAATATCGATACAATTGCGCTGACGTTTCAGAGGTTTGATGTTTTTTCCGGAGAATATGTGTTTTACGGCTTGGAAAATTACAGGAGTATGATAAAAAATTTGCAGGGTTATCCGTCTAAAACACTGCAATATGCCTTATTGAATTCGTTTTTGTTTTTTCCGTTCAATGCCGTGTTGTTATTGCCCATATCAATTATATGTGCATATATACTGTATAAAAAAGTACCGGGCTATGCGGTATTTAGAATCATATTTTTCTTACCGTCGATAATTTCCATGGTTGTGCTTACCATGGTGTTCAAGTTCTCTTTTGACTCTACGATAGGCTTCATAAACCCGATTTTAAGAGCATTGGGAATTGAAAAAATAATTCCGGCAAACGGGTGGTTTGCTTCTGTCAATACTGCATTTCCCATGATACTGTTATATTGCCTGTGGGCGGGTATCGGATACAATGTCGTTCTTGTAACCGGGGCAATGGCAAGAGTTCCGATAGAAATTATAGAGAGCACAAGACTTGACGGTATAGGATTTTTCAGGGAATTGTGGAGTATGCACCTGCCTTTGATATCTTCTACGTTGGGTACACTGTTTATTTTGAGTATAACGTCAGTCTTTACGGTTTTTTTGCAGCCTATGTTACTGACGGGAGGTCTGCCCGACGACAGAACTTATACTATACCTTATCTTGTCAACGAGCAGGTCAAGGGCGGATATCTTACCACAGCCGCTACTCTCGGCGTGAGTTTTTCTATTGTAGGTGTGCCTTTTGTTATGGGTATAAGATATTTGATTGCAAAATATATGCCAACGTATGAATATTGAAAATCCGACAGATTAATTGAAAGGGGAAATTATATGAAAAAAATATTTTTTTTGATACTTTGTGTTCTAATGGCTGTAATTTGTTTTTCTACCGTAAACGTATTTGCGGAAGAAGTAACGGATGAAATTATACTGGACGATTTTTCGTATCTCAATGCTCAAAATTGGAGAATTAACCAAAAAGAAACAGAAAATAAAGTAAGTATTCAAACGGAAAACGGAGTGTTGACCGTATCTTCAGCCACTGCTTATGCCTATACTTATTATGACGTGCCTATAGAAGTCGGTGCAGACGAAGATTTGATAATCGAATGGGACTATATAGACAGTAA
>CALVWQ010000011.1 GCA_944367535.1 uncultured Clostridia bacterium | reverse complement strand
TTCCACATACCCCGGCACCGACGACGGCGAAACGTATGCGTAATGATTCAGATAATTGTCGCAAATTCCCGAGACTGTAAACTCGGCTACTCCTCCTGCAAAATTTATCCTTACGACGTCGCCGACCTTAACTTTTAAGGTATCGGCGAGTTTTTCGGACAGCACTGCTTCCCCGTCTTTCGGATATGCGATGTTATTCTCTCCCGCATGGAGGTTGAAAAATACCGGAAATTTCTCTTTCGCCAGAGCTATTACGTTAGCATTTTTCACCACGCCATCCGAAATAACCCCTGTTTCCTCACGATAAGCAAACGCAAAATCTTCCGAATACTCGTTCAACACCTCCTCAACTTCTGCTTTTCCCGAAACGTCCATATACACAACTCCGTCATAAAGGTGTACCTGATATTGATATTCCGCAACATAAGCAACGGAATCGTTGACGCCTAGCCCCGTAACGAGAAGCGCGGTGCAGCCCGCTATACCCACGAGCATCATGGCAAGACGCTTTTTATACCTGAACGCATTTCTCAGAGTAACTTTACTTAAAAACGACATGCGTTTCCAGACGGGAGTAACGTTTTCGAGGAAAATTCGCTTGCCTTTATCGGGCGCTTTGGGACGCATCAGCTCCGCCGGCTTTTCTTTTAGTTCCCTGCCGCAGGTTATAAGCGTAACCGCGAGCGAACCGAATACCGCGGCCGCAAGACTTATAAAGCACATTAAGGGGCTGAAATAAAACTCCAAATCGCTGAATCCGTAA
Organism: uncultured Clostridia bacterium; assembly: GCA_944367535.1. GTDB lineage: Bacteria > Bacillota > Clostridia > Christensenellales > Borkfalkiaceae > UBA1259. The sequence goes on along the minus strand of CALVWQ010000011.1, from coordinate 55,053 downwards.
CTTATGCCGTAAACCGACCAAATCGCCATAGGTATGGTGCTCGTGCCCAGGAAAAATCCCGCGACGCACCCCAAAAGCGAAGCTATTACCGAATATAGAACGTATTTCATGGAGATTTCCGCATCTCTGTAACCGAGCGCTTTGAGAGTACCTATCTGCGTGCGCTCTTCGTTCACCATTCTCGCCATAGTAACAAGACATACGAGTATCGCGATTACAACGAAAAATACGGGGAATGCGCCGGATATACCGTCAATTATCATGGTATCGTTTTTGAAATTCGCGTAACCGACATTGCTTGTCGCGTCAAACACAAAAGTTACAGGTTCCCTGATTAGGGAGCCGAGCGCGCCCGCCGCCTCTACGAGCTGATTATATCTTTCCTCGGCGCGCTCGGAAAGAATGCTTTCTATCGTCGGTTTGATGTCGGAAAGAGCCTGTTCGTACTCGTCCGAAAAATAATCGCCTCGGATATCGGCGTCTATAAGCACTTCATAATATGCGGGCATGTCGAACGCGGATACGGACACATAAATAAATCCCGACGACGTTCCGCTGCCGACATTGACGGTTCCCCTGTCAGTACTGATAAACCGCGGCGACCTCGCGGTGCCGACTATCGTGAACTCTGTGACAGAAAGTCCGCTGCCGCCGTCCGTTACGGTCATCTTTTTGCCGATGTCGCTCTCCGAAAAATAGTTGTAGTCCACAATACACTCTGATTCGTTTTCGGGCATTCTTCCCGAAACCAAAGAAAGCGTAGAAATTTTTTCCGGCACCGACATGACGGAATAAGCCTTGGAATCGGCGCCGTTAAGCGATATGAGCGCGTCCGACCTGTAAACTCCTTCCGCCGCGCATACGTTTGCGGTTTCGGAAAACGCGACGACGTCGTCGTCAGTAAATCCCAAGGACGATGACAACTGAAAATCATAAAGATTATATTGTTTTAAATAAGTATTCGCGGTGGCGCGCATAGCCGGCTCGGCATTTCGCAGTCCCGTAAAAAAGCCGACGCCGAGCGCGATAATTGCAAGAATCGCAAAAAATCTGCCGAGCGAACCTTTTATCGACCGAAATAAGGTCTTTACCGTGAGAGTCTTCATAGGCTCACCACTCGATTTTTTCCACGGGAATGGGACTGCCGTTTATCTCCGTGGATATAACCGTTCCGCTCTTGACTCTGACGACCCTGTCCGCCATCGCACAGAGCGCCTTGTTGTGCGTGATTATTATTACCGTCATGCCCGACTCTCTGCAAGTATCCTGCAAGAGTTTTAAGATGGATTTCCCTGTATTGTAGTCGAGCGCGCCCGTAGGCTCGTCGCAAAGTAGAAGTTTTGGGTTTTTGGCGAGGGCGCGCGCAATCGCCACGCGCTGCTGTTCGCCGCCCGAAAGCCCTGCGGGGAAATTTTTAAGACGTTCGCCTAACCCCACTTTCTTCAAAACTTCTTCGGGGTCGAGCGAGTTCTTTGAAAGTTGTGCGGCAATTTCCACGTTTTCGAGCGCGGTAAGGTTGGGTATCAGATTATAAAACTGAAAAACAAACCCTACGCTTTTGCGCCTGTATTCCGTTAGCTGCCGCTTTTTAAAAGCTGAAATTTCCTCTCCGTCAACGATAACCTTGCCCGTCGTAAGCGTATCCATTCCGCCGAGGATATTTAAAAGCGTCGTCTTTCCCGCGCCCGATTCCCCGACTATTACACACATCTCTCCTTTTTCCACAGAAAATGTAGCGTCCTTTAACGCCGCCACCGTCACGTCTCCCGTTTTGTACTCTTTATAAACCTTTTCAAAATCGATAAAAGCAGAATCCATAGTTTATTACCTCCCGTAAACGTGCTTTTTGTGTAAATATGTTGACAAAGTTACCCTCCTTTGTTATTATTATACCAACAGTTTGTACAAAATGCAACAAACAGTTTTTCATAAAACGATGTGTTTCCGACAAAACAATGCGATGTGTCGTTTACACGACAAAAATCAAAAAAATTTTTTCGACAAAATCTTCGGGAGTAAAAAATGGAAGAAAACAGACGTGTAAAAATCACTAAGACAATGATTAAAGATGCCTTTTTGGAACTTTTGGAAAAGCATCCTATTGAAAAGATAAGCGTAACCGACATCTGCAAAGGCGCGGACGTAAACCGCTCCACATTTTACGCTTATTATACGGACGTTACCGAGCTTCTTCACGAAATAGAAAACAACGTTTTGATTCAAATTCCCGTCAGTAAAGAATTGCCCGAGATTTACTCGGATAATAACGAATATCTGAAAATGCTTGAAGATTTTTTCGTATACGTCAAACAAAACGAAAAACTTTTCAGAACGCTGATAATCAATTCGGACAGCAGCGATTTTAACCGCAGGCTCGTTGAAACCATAATGACAAAATATCCGAAAGACACATCTGGTAAAAACAAAATACTAATTGACTACGGTTATATATATTCCATAAACGGGGTTATAGGTTTATTGCGCGCATGGATAATGGGCGGATTTCCCATAAGCGCGAAGGTTTTCGCGAAAATCATTCTCGAAATGTCGCTCCGCGCAAACGATATTTCGGGTGAAGACATTGGTCTATGATATCGGCGTGACGTTTAAGTTTTTCAATAGCACATATCAGTTTAATTAAGTTTTTATTAATATAATAAAACCTTTTAAGGGAAATTTTAGACGGGACTAAAAATTTAAAAAAATTATAAATCATTATCTTCTTTTTAACGAAAAAACATAATCCCTTGCGGCGCCGGCAGTGTGCCTCGCACCGCAAGGGATTTTTCCCGTTTTATATTTTTTATATACTTTTTTTTAAATCATAACTGCGAATGATATACGCCATTTTTATCCGTAAATCCGCAAGCTGAAAACCCGAAATCGGAAAGTTTCTTTTCGGCGACTTCGAATTTACCGGCGACGTTAGCCGCCGTATGCGCGTCGCTCGAAACGACTACGCGCCCGCCGTTTTCCCTTATATAAGCGAGGATTGCGTCCGACGGATAAGGAGTATCCCTGTATCCTCTCGTCATTGCGCCGGTGCTGATTTCAAACGCGCAATGCGGCAAAAGCGAGTCGAGCGCGGTTTTCGCCGCACGGGCATATCTTTCGCCCGTATCTAAATTTATGCCGCGCTTTTCAAACTTTGTTATCACGTCGAAATGTCCTACGATATCCGCGCCCGTCGTTTCCCTGATTTTCGAGACCTGTTCATAATATGCCTCGGCAAAAGCCGCGGTGTCGCCCTTAAACGCCTCGTCTATACAAAGCCGTGTCATTTCGGGCGAATGGTCTACGCCGTATATCTTACCGTTTACTTTAAGATAATGCACCGAACCTATCACGTAATCGTAATCGGAGACGTCGTCCTCCGAAAAGTAATCCATTTCAATACCGCATAATACTCCGATTGAACCCGCATACTTTTCTTTTAAGCGCGCGATTTCGTCTATATACCTTTTTCTGTCCTCCTTTTCGATTCTGCAATCGTCAAAGGAAACGAACGCGTGATCGGAAAAACCTATTTCTTCGAGACCGAGTTTAATCGCCGCTTTTACTATTGCCTCGGGCGTATCGCTCCCGTCCGAAAATAAGGTATGAACGTGGAAGTCGGATTTAATCACTTGGTCATCTTCTCCTGTTTTACTTTGTGGTCGATTACGTGCCGAGAAGCAAGTTCTCTCTGAACGTCTTCGAGAGAGATGCCCGCCTGCACCATCAGCACCATGACGTGATATGCAAGGTCCGCTATCTCGTATATAGTTTCTTTTTTATCTTCGGCTTTTGCGGCGATGATAACTTCCGTCGTCTCTTCCCCCACTTTTTTAAGTATCTTATCAAGCCCTTTTTCAAACAGATAAGTGGTGTACGACCCCTCTTTCTTTTCCGCCTTTCTGCCTTTAAGCAGTTCGAAAAGCCCCTCGTAAGAAAATTCCTGCAATTGGTCGTTAATGAAAATTTTATTGTTAAAACAACTGTCCGTGCCCTTATGACAGGCGGGACCGTCCTTTTCAACCATGACGAGAAGTGCGTCCCCGTCGCAATCGGCGGTGATTGACACGACGTGCTGATAGTTTCCGCTCGTCTCTCCTTTAAGCCACAGTTCTTTTCTCGAACGGCTGTAAAAACAAGTGAGTTTTTTGTCCGCCGTAATTTGCAGACTCTCTTTGTTCATATAAGCGAGAGTAAGCACTTTTTTGGACACAGCGTCCACCACTATCGCGGGTATCAGCCCGTTTTCGTCGAATTTAAGATTGTCGAAATTCATTTTTATAACCTCACACTTATGTTTTGTTCTTTAAGTTTCTGTTTTAGATAAGGAATGGCGATTTCCCCGAAATGGAATACCGAAGCCGCAAGTCCGGCGCTGACTTCGGGGACGGATTTAAATAAAGTGATGAAATCGCCGACGGACCCCGCCCCGCCCGACGCTATGACAGGCACATCTACCGCCTCGGTGGCGGCGGCGAGCATTTCGATGTCAAAACCCTTTTTGACGCCGTCCGTATCGATAGAATTAAGAACTATTTCTCCCGCGCCGAAAGAAACTCCTCGCTTTATCCACTCGATTGCGTTCATGCCCGTGTTTACTCTTCCGCCCTTTGCGAAAACACAGAATTTTCCGTCCACGCGCTTGGCGTCCACTGAAAGCACAACGCACTGGTCGCCGTATTTGGCGGCGGCTTTCTTTATAAGTTCGGGGTCTGCAATGGCACCCGAATTGACGCTCACTTTGTCCGCCCCGCATTTAAGCACCCTGTCGAAGTCGTCGACCGAATTTATTCCGCCCCCAACCGTAAGCGGAATGAATATTCGTTCCGCGACTTTTTTAAGGGCGTCCGTAAAGAGTGCGCGCCCTTCCGCCGAAGCGGTAATGTCGTAAAACACCAGTTCGTCCGCGCCGTTGTCGCTGTAATAAGATGCGAGGTCAACGGGCGAAGAAACGTCTTGAAGCCCCTCGAAATTAACCCCTTTCACGACTCTGCCGTTCCTCACGTCAAGGCACGGAATAATTCTTTTTGTAATCATCTTGCCGCCTCTATTGCGCTTTTTAAATCTATCGCGCCTGTATAATACGCCTTTCCGATAATCGCACCGTAAACGGGAATTTCTTTGAGTTTGACTATATCGTCAATGCTCGAAACACCGCCTGACGCAATTATGTTTACCGAAAACATGCCTGAAAGCCTGCGATACAGTTCGACCGACGTTCCGCTCATAGCGCCGTCTTTACTGATATCGGTACATATAATAGTTTTTACTCCCGTTTTTTCCATGTCGGCGAAAAAATCCTCGCATAAAATATCCGACTTCTCCGTCCAACCTTTAATTGCGACGAATCCGTCTTTTATATCCGCGCCGACGGCGATTTTTTCGCCGTATTTTTCTATCGCGCCCGTAAGAAAACTTCTGTCCTTAACCGCGGCGGTGCCGAGTATGACGCGGTTTACTCCCGCCGCAAAATACTTTTCCGCCGTATCGTAATCGCGTATGCCGCCGCCGACTTCGGTAAAGAGGTCGGTTCGCGAAACGATTTTTTCGATTGTGGAAATATTGGAAGTCCTGCCCGTTTTCGCCCCTTCGAGGTCGACTATATGTAAATATTTCGCGCCGAGCGCGGCAAATTCAGCCGCTATTTCAGAGGGGTCGTCGCCGTAAACGGTCATTTTATCGTAATCGCCGCGAAAAAGCCTGACCGCCTTTCCGCCGTAAACGTCTATCGCGGGGAATATTTTCATAAATCTCCCTCCCATTCACAGAATCCGCGCAGTATGGAAAGCCCCGTTTTGCCGCTTTTTTCGGGATGAAACTGACACCCCACAATGCTTCCCGCCGCGACGGCGGCGGTAAGCAAAGAGCCGTAATCGGTAGCGGCGATGACGTTTGTCCTTTCGGTGTCGAAAAAATAAGAATGAACGAAATATACGAAATCGCCGTCCGAAACGTATTTGAATACAGGGTGTTTTTTATAAAAAACGAGCGAATTCCAGCCTATCTGCGGAATTTTCACTTGGGGAGCAACGTCTTTTATCGGTCTCACTTTTCCGCCGATAAGCCCAAGACCCTCGTGCTTTCCGTATTCGTAACTTACTTCGCTCAGAAGTTGCATTCCGAGGCATATACCCATTATCGGCGTATTCTCCGCGGCTTTTTCTTTAAGTATGCGGTCTATTCCCGTCTCGCGCAGTTTAAGGGCGGCATCTCCGAACGCGCCCACTCCCGGCAAAACGAGTTTTTTCGCCGCCTCAATCTCTTTTATGTCGCCCGTAACGCGGACGTCCTCGCCGATGAAAGCAAAAGAACTTCTGAGCGAAAACAGATTGCCCACGCCGTAATCTATAACAGTAACCATATTATCTCCGCAAAACCTTGATGTATTTTCGCACAAATAAAATAAATCGCGCCTGAAAATTCCTATAAAACGCCTTTCGTAGACGGAATTTTGCCCTCTGACGCCGCGTCCTTTTCGCATGCTTCCCTTATGCTGCGAGCGGCGGATTTAAATACGCACTCGGCTATATGGTGCGAATTGCTCCCCGCAAACATCAGTAAGTGCAACGACATCTCCGCAGTCCTCGTGAACGCGCGGAAAAATTCCTCGACGAGTTCGCTGTCGAAATCACCGATTTTTTCTTCGGGTATGAATACATCGTAATTAAGATGACTTCTTCCGGAAAAATCAACCGCGGAAAGTATCAACGCCTCGTCCATCGGAATCACCTTGTCCCCGTAACGTCTTATGCCTTTCTTGTCGCCGAGCGCTTTTTTGAACGCCTCGCCCAGACATATCCCCACGTCCTCGACGGTGTGGTGGTAATCGACCTCCACATCGCCTTTGCACTTTATTACGAGGTTAAAATTACCGTGGACGCCGAAAAGCGTCAGCATGTGGTCTAAAAACGCGCAGCCCGTGTCTACCGAAACTTCCCCCTTTCCTTCTATTCCCAGCGAAAGGCTTATATCCGTTTCCTTTGTTTTTCTCGATATTTCTGCATCTCTCATTTTTTATTCTCCCGCTAATATCTTGTCTGTTTCATAAAGAAGAGTATTCATCTGCTCCTCTGTCCCGACCGTAATTCTCACAAAATTTTCCGCGCCCGTACTTCCGAAATACCTGACCAGAACGCCGCGCTCTTTAAGTTTAAGGTAGTATTCGCGTCCCGACAATTTTAAATGCGAAGCAAACAGGAAGTTGGCTTTTGAATCGGTAACGAAAAACCCGCGTTTTTTAAGTTCTTCCGCGCAAAAATCCCTGTTTTTCGCAATCACCGAACAATTGTTCATATAATATTCGTAATCTTCGAGCGCCGCACGCCCCGCCGCGTCGGTAAGCGAATTGACGTTATAGGGATTTGTGGAATATTTGATTTTTTTTAGGTCTTTTATGAGTTCTCTGTCGCCCGCACCGAAACCGAGCCTCGCCCCCGCGAGCGAAAAGGATTTCGAAAAAGTACGCGTAACGAGAAGATTGTCATATTTATTTATTAGTTTTATGCAACTCTCGCCGCCGAAATCTATATATGCCTCGTCTATCACGACGACGTGTTCCCTGTTTGAACTCAGAATTGTTTCAATATCTTTGACAGAAAGTATCTTTCCCGTGGGGGCGTTCGGATTTGCAATCGCGATATTGGCGCCGACGTTTCTGTAATCGTTTACATCTATCGAAAAATCGCTTTTAAGCGGTATTTTCACGTAAGGTATTCCGTAAAGTTCGGCAAATACGGGATAAAATCCGTATGTCAGAGAGGGGAATACGAAGGGCGCGTTTTTGCTACCGAACGCGCAGAACGCGAAGTTCAGTATTTCATCCGAACCGTTCGTCATAAGCAGACATTCGGCGTCCACGCCATAAGTCTTTGCCGTCATTGCGGTGAGCGCAGTAAGTTCGGGGTCGGAATAAAGGTTGAGAGTCTTTGCCGCTTTCGTAACCGCCTCCGTAACTTTCGGCGACGGCGGGAAAGGCGATTCGTTCGTGTTTAATTTGACGTATCTCATATCCTTGGGCTGTTCGCCCGGGACATATTCCTTGACGGCATCGAGGTCTGCCCGTATAAATCTGCTCATTCTTCGCCTCCGAACCTTACAGACGCGCTTTTTCCGTGCGCTGTCAGTCCTTCCTTTTCCGCGAACTTCCGAACGTCTTTATATACCGCCTTCAACGCCTCGCGCGGATAATAGATAAACTGCGATTTTTTTATGAAGTCGTCAACTGATAAAGGGCTCGAAAACCTCGCCGTACCCGAAGTGGGAAGAGTGTGATTCGGCCCCGCGTAATAATCCCCGAGCGCCTCGGGACAATATCTTCCGAGAAATACCGAACCGGCGTTCTTTACCTTTCCGAGATAATTCATGGGTTCATCGATACAGAGTTCCAGATGTTCGGGCGCGAGCGCGTTTGCCACGCTAACCGCCTTTTCCAAACTGTCCACGACTATTATCTTGCCGTTATTATCTATCGATGCCCTCGCTATATCCTTTCTCTCCAATTTTTCTATCTGAATTTCGAGTTGCTCTCTTACTCTGACGGCGAGTTCCGCGCTGTCCGTAAGTAGCACCGCGCTCGCGTTTTTGTCGTGTTCCGCCTGCGAAAGCAGGTCGGCGGCGACAAAACGCGGGTCGGATTTAGCGTCGGCTATAACGAGTATTTCGCTCGGTCCCGCAATCATATCTATCGATACTCTGCCGAAAACCTGTCTTTTCGCCTCGGCGACGTAAGCGTTTCCGGGGCCGACTATCTTATAAACCCTCGGTATGCTTTCCGTTCCGTAAGCGAGCGCGGCTATTGCCTGTGCCCCGCCCGTCTTGAATACTTTTTTAACCCCGGCTATGCGCGCGGCGACGAGTATGGCGGCGGAAATTTTCCCGTCTTTTCCCGTCGGAGTAACCATAACGATTTCTTCACAGCCCGCTATCGCGGCGGGAATGGCGTCCATAAGCACGGTTGAAGGGTATGCGGCTGTGCCTCCCGGCACATAAATACCCACTTTTTCTATGGGAATGACGCGCTGCCCGACGATAACTCCGTCCGATTTTTCAATCGAGAATCCCTCGCGCTTCTGTCTTTCATGAAAAAGACGGATATTTTTTGCGGCGCGTTCGAGTATGTTTATAAATTCGGATTCGGTTTCCCGTTCGGCGGCTTCAAATTCTTCCTCCGTAACCGCAAGGGACGCAAGGTCAGCCCCGTCAAACTTACGCGCGTATTCAATAAGCGCGCGGTCGCCGTCCCTTTTCACCGTTTCTATAATTTCTCTCACGGTATCCGAGACGTCGCGCCTGTCTTCGTAAACCGAAAAAATTTCCTTTTCGGCGATTTTGCCGTATTCGATAATTTTTATCATCAGAGTGCACCTTTAAGTTTTTCTAAAAGTCCGTTAATCTCGGTGTTTTTGAACTGAAACGAAGAGGTGTTCGCGACTAGCCGCGCGGAAACGGGCGCGACCGTCTCGATTGGCTCTAAGTTATTTTCTCTGAGCGTCGCGCCCGTCTCGACTATATCGAGTATAACATCCGAAAGCCCCAGAATGGGCGCAAGTTCTATCGAGCCGTTAAGTTTTATGACGTCAATGTCCCTTCCCTTACCCGCATAGTAATCCATTGCGACGTTCGGGAATTTGGTCGCCACGCGAAGAGTAAAATCGAGCGTATCGCTAAAATCCTTTTTTGCGGCTACCGCGAGCCTGCATACGCCGAGTTTTAAATCCAGAAGTTCGTAAATTTCGGGCTTATATTCGAGAAGAATGTCTTTACCCGCGACGCCTATATCCGCCGCGCCGCGCTCGACGTATATGGCGACGTCGGACGGTTTGACCCAGAAATACCTGACACCCACGGCGGGATTTTCAAAAACGAGTTTGCGCGTCTTTTCGTCAAGAACGTCCTCCGCGCCGTATCCCGCGCGCTCGAAAACTTTATATACTTTTTCTCCCAGCCTGCCCTTCGGCAACGCAATATTCAAAATTTCCATTATAAGTTCTCCCCGTCGTCAAATCTTTCGATAAGGTCGGCATAAACGGCAAATCCGACCGCCCGCGATTTTTTATTCATCTTTTCCATCAGCCCGTCGTATTGTCCGCCGCTCAAAATCCTCGACGGCACGCCCTTAACGTATCCCTTGAACACCGCTCCGTTATAATAGTTTATATCGCCGCAAAGCGACAGGTCTGCACGCACGGCCACGCCCGCCGATTTCGCCGCTGAGCAAATATATCGAAGTTCCTCCGCCGCGGCGAGCGCCTCGCCGTCATCGGTATAATCTGCAAGATTTCCGACTATTTTTTCGCAATCCCCGCTCGCCCCCGCCGCAAAAGACAAAAGCGAACCGATTTTTTCGTCAACCCCGTATTTTTCGCACAGTTCGATTACGCCGTGAACGTTCTTTTCGCGTATTCGGGCGGAGATGAGGTCTGCTGCGCTCCCCGTCCTCGCCAGCGCACCGGAAAGTATTTTAAGGTGAGAAACCGCGAGCACGCTGTAAGAAGATATGACTTTAAGACTTTCCGCCGCAAGTTTTACCACTTCGCATACGTCTTTTTCCGTAACTTCGCCGATACATTCGAGCCCCACCTGCATCAGTTCTTTATAGCGTCTGGTGCTCTCCGAAATTCTGTAAACGTTTTCGTTGTAATAAAGTCTTGTAACGCCGCTCGGCACCGCGGGCGAGTTCTTTACTATCGACAAAGTTACGTCCGGTTTCAACGCCATAAGTCTGCCGTTCGTGTCGGTAAAAGTGATTACGCTGTCCGAAATGAGAAAGTCCTTGTTCCTGCCGTACAGGTCGTACTCTTCGAATTTACTCATTTTAAAGCAGGAATAACCGTAACTTTTATAAAGACTTCTCAATTTCAGGCAAACCTTTTCCTCGTTAGATAAAACCGATAAATCTATCTGCATTTATTTATCCTCCTTCATTCGGGAGATTACCGTCTTATACCCGTCGTTTCCGTACATGTAACATTTGTTTACGCGGCTTATGGTCGCCGTGGATGCGCCGCTCTTTTCCGCAATCTGCTGATAATTGTTCTTGTCTGAGAGCATGAACGCGACTTCGAGCCTCTGACTCATGTCCAGGATTTCTTTAACCGTGCAAAGGTCGTCAAGAAAATCATAACATTCCTCTTCCGTCTTCAATTTCAGAAAGGCTTGCACCAATCTGTCGGTTGCGGCATTTCTGTACCCCATCTTTCACCTCTTGCTTACTTTATCACTTTACTACGCTAATATGATATCATAATGTTTTTACAAAGTCAAAGGTTTTTCGGCATTATTTTAAAATAAAATTCGGCAATAAAAGCGACTTTTTAAATAAAAAAGGATAAAACCGAATTTAGGAAAATAAAAAACAACGGAACCGAACGGTCAAATCCCGAAATATGCCCGCGAGGCTTTTCCTCGCGGGCATAAAATCAGTTTTACATTTCAAGTGTTGCATTGTTCTATATTTTAATTGTTAAACCGTCAGATTTTCATGGCTACGTCCCACGCGCGCCAAACGACCGTGCGGAGATTTCCGACTCCGTTGCAGTCGCCTACATATTGAGCGTTACTTATTGCAAGCGGCGCAGGCAGATAACCGACAGAAGTAATCACGCTGTCGGCGGAGATTTCTTCGGACTTGCCGTCTTTATCGACAATAACGACGCCCTTATCGGTAATTTCCTTTACCCTGCTTTCCAGATGCACTTCGACGGAATTATGCTCGAAAAACTCGCGTAAATAAGAGGAATTTGCAAGGCATACGCCCTTTACCGCTATAAGGTCGTTTTTCATCTCCACGATGACGGGCGTCTTGCCCTTCTTATAGAGGTCGAGTGCTATTTCGCAGCCCGTAAGTCCGCCGCCTATCACGACGACCTTGTCGCCCGTCTCCTTCCCGTAAAGATATTCGCAAGCCTCGATTGCGCGTTCCGCGCCTTGGATTTTGAGTTTTACGGGTCTCGAACCCGTCGCAACGACGGTTTTATCGAAACCTTTCAGTTGTTCCGCGGAAGTAATTTCGGTATTAAATCTTACTTCTATGCCGAGGTCTTTGACCTGTTTAATATACCACCTTATAAGTTTCTTGTCGGCCTCTTTGAATTCGGGCGCGGCGGCGGCTACGAATACACCGCCGAGTTTATCCGATTTTTCGAATATTACGGGGTTATGTCCGCGCAATTTCAAGACGCGCGCCGTTTCCAAACCGCCTATACCGCCTCCGATAACCGCGACTTTCTTAGGACTGCCGGTGCGCTCGATTTTATATTTTTTGGACTGCATTGTTTCGGGATTGAGCGCACAGCGCGCCATACCCCTGTTATCGCTGAGGCTCTGGTCATTTGGCACGCCCTTATAGTGCGCCATATTAAAGCACGCGTTATGACAATGTATGCAGGGACGTATGTCGTCTTCTCTGCCGTCGACGGTCTTTGTAACCCATTCGGGGTCGGTAAGGAACTGTCTGGCGACGCCCATCGCGTCTATTTCGCCTTTGGCGATTGCATCTGCCGCCGTCAGCGTATCCATTTTACCCGCGCAGACGACGGGAATATCTACGAATTTCTTTATATGCTTAACGTCTTCGAGGTTACAGTTTTCGGGCATGTATGCCGGCGGGTGCGCCCAATACCACGCGTCGTAGGTGCCGTTGTCGCAGTTTAGCATGTCGTATCCCGCGTCCTGCAAATATTTCGCCGCGCGTTCGCTCTCTTCCATATCGCGTCCTACTTCGACATAATCTTCGCCGGGGAGCGCCCCTTTGCAAAATCCCCGCGTCTTGGAAAGAACGGAATATCTAAGCGAAACGGGATAATCTTCGCCGCACGCCTTCTTTATCGCCTTTACTATCTCCACGGGGAAACGGTATCTGTTTTCGAAACTTCCGCCGTACTCGTCCGTGCGCTGATTGGTATACTTCATGGTGAACTGGTCGAGAAGATAGCCTTCGTGCACGGCGTGTATCTCTACGCCGTCCACATCAGCTTCTTTAAGAAGCGCGGCGGTCTTTGCAAAGGCGTCAATAATATCTTTTATCTCTTTCACGGTAAGCGGACGGGAAATACAACTCTCGTCCCATCTGTTCGGAGTCGCACTCGCGCTCGCAGTCATATACGACACGTCGAGCACGGGTTTTAAAACGGTGCCGAGAAACTTATTATGCAGGGCTTTTACCATAATATCGTTTATGGCGAGCGACCTGCCGAATCCCGCGGTTAACTGCACGAAAAGTTTCGCACCCGTCTTATGGAATTCTTTCATGTATTCTTTCAACCTTTTGAATTTGCCCTTTCCCTGATAAAGCCACCTGCCGAGAATCATATCCTTTATGGGTGCGATGCCGGGCAGAATCAAACCGACGTTGTTCTTGGCGCGCTGCAATAAAAAATTCGCCGCCTCTTCGTCGAAATGATTGGGTTCGAGCCAGCCGAAAATCGAAGTTCCGCCCATGGAAGTCATTACTATTCTGTTTTTAATTTCACAGTTTTTTATCTTCCACGGCTTAAATAAGGGATTATATTTTTCATTCATGATTTCATTCTCCTTTTAATTCACTATGACGGTCCCGTCTTCTTTTACTTCTATCGTGTCACCCGTCTTTACGGTTTCCAAAAATTCTTTCCCAAGCATATCGATTGCGATAACGTCGCTGTTTTCCCAGACTTTCGCGAGCACTATGCCGCTCGCCGCGAGCGAATCTATATGCTCGGAGAAAAGAAAGCACGCGGGATTTATCTTCATGGCGCATACCGTCTGAATCACAAGTCCGCCCGTGGTGGAACCTATCGTTATGGGAAGGCACAGCGCCTTTCCCGTTATATTAAGACCGTATATATCCTTATTGTTCTGATCCGAAACAATTACTTTATCGGCGTTTTTCAGCGCGCTTTTCTGAAAAGTCGCGAGCGTGTTGACGCCTCCTTTCGACACTACCGCCTCTCCTTTCCAATTTCCGCCCGCAAGCACTCTGCCTTTGAACTCTTTCATATCAGATTTCCTCCTTTCCCGATATTACCGCAAGTATTTTTTCGTCTTTACAGTATCTTGCCACCGAATAAGTGCGCAACTTGTTGCTGTTTGTGATTATCGCGCGGCTCTTGGTTATGGGATTATTGGTGTACATGAGAGGACAAATGCTCGACACCTTTACGCCCATCGAAGTAAGTTTCTTATATTCGGGAGTCTTGGCAAATTTTTCTCGTACCTGCGGCGGAGTGGTCATTATGGTTCTGACCTTCACCTTCTTTCGTCCCGCGGATTTAAGCGCCGCTTCAAGATTTTCCGTCCACTTCATAAGTTGTCCGTAAGTAAGATGCGGGCAACCTATAAAACACAGATCGGGCTTTGCGTCCTTTTTCTTCCACATGAGCGGATAACTCTTATAAACTCTTTCAAGTTCGGCGTCGTCAACCACATATTCTTTCGCACCTTCGGCGATGAGACTTTCTCCCTGTTCTTTTGCCTCGGGAGTGAGTTTATCTATGTGATACAGACCCACCGCGCCGTTCGACGCCGTAGCGGCTCCGAAATCTTTAAGATACGCCGTTACCTCGTCGTCGATTTCCGTACCGAGGAACTTATCGAGCCCGTATACGTACGGCACATCTTCCATGACCTTCATGCCGATTGCACTGCCGAGAATCTGTGCCTCGGGAATTTTGCTCGTTTTTACATATACTTTCCAAGTGGCTTTACGCCCCTCGTCGGTAACCAGACCGAAATACGGCACATACCCCACAATCGAGCCGAAAAGGTCGAGCATGCCGCTGTTTCTGTTGCAACGCGCGCCGAGCACCGAGTTGGCGAATACGACCGCGCTGCTCTCTGCCCAGGAAAGAACGTCGCCTTTTTTCGGGACATTGCCTACTTCGGGAAGATAACACGCGCAGGTAAACGAGTCTTTGTCGCGAAGACCGACTTTTTTAAGTTGCTCTTCGTAGTCCGCCTGTTTTTTGTACATGATATGGAAAACAAGTTTTTCCAACAGATTGCATTTGACGTTTTCATAATCGAGCGGACGGGGGTCAACAGTAAATTTTCCTTTGGTCTGTATTCCCGCCTCGATGAGCGCGTCCATTGTGGAAAAAAGCGGCTTCATCAGCGCGATGCCGAAACTCGTCACCAAATGTCCGTCGGCATGCGTTACGGGCACGAGTTTTTCCGCGCCGAAAATATCTCCGTACATTACGATGGTCTTCATGACTTTGGCAAGGGTTTCACCCTTTTCGCCGTCAAGAATGGCCTGTTGTTCGGGTGTCAACTGCATATATGTAACCTCCTGATGGATAATTTTAGTCTGATAATAATATAACACATTTTTACATGTTTTTCAATAATAAATAAAAAATTTCGCGGAAAGAATTTCCGCGAAATTTAGCGTTTGATTATTTATACAACAAAAATCGTTACCCCCGCCAGTTGGGGCAGAACGAGGAAATGTCTTCCCCGCCCAATGTCAGTACTCTGAAACATCTCACGAATTCAGGATTTTTTTGATTGTCGAAATTACCGCCGCGGGAAATATACTTTTCCGCCGCGAGATTTTTCAGACGTTTTGCCTTATGGTTTCCGTTCCATGAAATGAATTTCGTTATAGTATTTTCGTAGACAAGTTCTTTCTTCTATGGTAAAATGGTGGTAGCAGTTCATATATTTCTCCTTGTTTTTTGGTTGTGGTTGACTTATTATAACATAGATTTATATGAACTGTCATTTTTTTTGTAAGGTGTTGCGCTTGATAGTATAATTCACCATATAAAAAAATAATTTTCAAGATGAATTTTAATTTACAAACGGCATAAAAAAAATAAAATTTAAAAAAAGCCTTAAAATGCTTGAAAAATTTAAACGTATTTGATAAAATAATTTAGCAAATGAAACTTAGGGGTATCGCCAAGCGGTAAGGCAACGGACTCTGACTCCGTCACTTCGGTGGTTCGAATCCATCTACCCCTGCCAAACAGAGTCGCGTTTGAACACCGAGCAAGTACGTTATGTATTTGTCGATGGTGTTGCGGGCGCGGTATTCAGTAAGCAAGGATGATCTCCTTGCTTATTTTTTTATTCGAAACGATAGCCGGATTCCTATATAATTAAGTATAATTCATTTCCTGCTGTCTGTTAAATTTTTTCAGGGAAAATTGCCTGCTTTAACTTTTCAGTTTGAAATTAAACAAACGAACTTTGAATAACAATTCAAGGCCCGTTTGTTATTAAAAAAGTTACGTTTCATGATAGAATTTTTAATATTGATGACGCTACCTCATTCGCTAATACTTCATACCCCGCCGAGGTATAATGTGTCCCGTCTTTATATCGTAATTTTATTTCGATTTTTTTGCTTACGGTAAACAAATCATCTATTCCATATCCGTTTTTTTCAGCAATTTCCTGTAATATCTTGTTTCGTTCCCATACGCGCAGCATCCATTTTTCATTTAAGAAAACATTGTTTTCCTGATATACGATCGTTGAAGTGGCTAAAATCACTTTTTTGTTCTTAGCGATTTTTCTTAAAAGAGATTCCGTTCTTTCTCTATATTCGCTTTTATCCAAATGAATTCCGTGCAGCCCAAAGTTAAAGTGTAATATCGCATAAGATGAATCCTTGACAAAATTTTCGATAAGTACATTATAAAAAGCCTCGTCTATAGAATACGATGTGGCAATATAATCCACGTAAGCTTTCCCCTGCAGTCTCTGTCTGACAAATTCTTGATAATTATGCGTAATGCTGTCACCAACAAGAACGATCCTCGGCAGATCATTTTTACCGGTATTGTCGCACCAACTATGTATCCATTCAAATTCTTCTTTCATGTAGTTTACCCATATAATAAAATCTTGTACAATTCTCGGTTGCAGAATCAAAGCCGATATAGAGTTCAAAAAGGCCTTCTTCTATTTTATATGTTCCTTCCGCATCGTAAAATCCCAACATTTCAGAAACGATTTCAAACGAAACTATTTTATCTTCGTTCGCGCAAAGATCAAGTGGAACAAAATTTTTCAATTCTTTTACGGGTCTGCAAACCGAAGCGACCATATCTCTAATATAAAGTTGAACAATGGTTCTGGCCGCAATATCGCTTTTGTTCGATATGATCACTGAAGCAGTCAGTTTTCCCCCTTCCTCCAACTCTGTTTTATCGAGTTTAATGGACGATATCGAAAATTCGGCATACGACAAACCGAATCCGAAAGGATGCAACGGCGATTTTTCAGAATCAATATAATAGCTGCAAAACGATTTATTTTCTCCCTTTTGTGGTCTGCCTGTATTCAGGTGATTATAATAAATCGGGATCTGTCCTATATTTCGGGGAAATGTCATCGATAATTTTCCACAAGGGGAATGCAAACCAAAAAGTAGTTCAGCAATACCGTTTCCTCCTTCTATACCCGGTTGCCAAACTTCAAGAACCGCTGGCGAAATTTCTTCAATTTCATCAACCAGCAACGGTCTTCCGTTAAAGAGAATAACTGCGGTATTCGGATTGACCTCCACGATTTTATGTATTAGTTTTTTCTGGATATGAGGTATGTGAAGATTCGTCTTACTTTTTGCCTCCCCTGCATCGTTTTGAAACTCTCCCACACACAGGATCACATTTTCCGCTTGTGCCGCGACATAAAGTGCTGCTTCAAATCCGCTTTCATCATTGCAGTCAGCCTCATAACTGCATCCCTTTGCAAAAACACATTCCGATAATTTGCGGCACCCGTTCAATACAGTAACTGTTTTATCGGCATTGCTCTCAATCGCCCATGCGCCTATAATATTTTTTTCATCGGCAAACGGTCCGATTACAGCGGTTTTTTTATGTCTGTCGAATGGTAATATCCCGTCATTTTTCAACAATACACATGTTTTCAATACGGCTTCTTTTGCTATAGCCCTATGTTCTTCGCACCAAAATATTTTATTTGCATTGTTGTCATCTGCGCTTCTATGCGGATCTTGAAACAGGTTTAGGCGTTCTTTTGTTTTCAATACATGAAATACGGCATCATCTATTAACTCCTCCTCTACCATACCGCATTGCACGGCTTCTTCTAGCCCTTTGAAATAAACCGGCGAAAACATATCAATATCCAAACCCGCCTCAATACATAATTTTGCTGCGGTTTTTAAATCCGGAGCAAACCCATGTTCAATGATTTCCATTGCAGATGATGCATCGCTGACAATCAATCCGTCAAAACCGAATTTATCGCGCAAAACTCCTTTTAGAAGTTTTTTGTTTGCTGTCATAGGCGTACCGTTCAAAGTATTAAACGCCGTCATTACCGAGAGGGCTCCGGCACGAATCCCTGCAAGAAACGGGGGCAGCACTATATTATACAGCCGGATTTCGGACATATCTACCGAATTATAATCCCTTCCCGCCTCACTGAAACCGTAACCGCAAAAATGTTTCAGGCAAACTCCAACCTTTTCCGTGTCATATTTTAAATTATCTCCCTGAAATCCGGATATCTGAGCTTCTGCCATTTTCGATGTCAGGAAAGGATCCTCACCGGCAGATTCCACAACTCTTCCCCAACGCGGGTCCCTGCATACGTCTATCATGGGACCGATCGTGATGTGCGTTCCGTTCGCAGCACATTCTTTTGCCGCCATCGCACTGCACCGCTGGACCAAGTCCATATCGAAAGAACAACTCATTGCAAGAGGAACCGGATAAATCGTTTTGTATCCGTGTATGACATCCTGCATAAATAAACACGGAATATGATTGCGGTTCTTTGCGATATGTTCGTCCTGGATTTCATTCTGCCTGTTACCGCGTAAATTAACATTGAGGGAACCCACCGCGTACAAATCGTCTCTTTTAAACTCCAATGCAGAAAGTGGTCCTAAATCAGTCTGTTCCGTCGTCTTATCCAAAATATTCCCGGCAATCTGAGTAATCTCGGCAAGTTTCTCTTTCAGCGTCATATTCCGGATAATACTTTTTAAATTTACTCTCTTTCCCATTATTTGTATTTACACCCGTTCTTGTCAAGAATAGTATGCACTTCAGTAATATTGGTATCTCTCATTTTAGTATTTTTGTCGATTGATACCGATGCCGCGATTCCCGCGGCTTCTCCCATGCAGGCGGTAACCGGCATAATCCGGAACGAAGACTGCGCCACGTGCGAACTTCCGATACTTCTTCCCGCCACCAAAAGATTATCATAGCTTTCGGGCACCAGTGAACGATACGGTATTGTATAATATTCTTTCGGCGGTAATTTTACACATCTTCCGCCTTCTTGCTGGTTATGAATGTCGATATCATAAGAACAGCAGCATATTCCGTCATCAAACTTTCTGCAGGAAAGAACATCGTCTTCATTCAATCTGTAAAGCGCCTTTATCCTGCGGCTTTCGCGAACGCCGATTTCATCGCTGATTGCCACTAAATAGGCGTTCTCCATTCCTTCTATGTTTTTTTTCAGAAAAGAATACAACTCCCAAACCTGTTTTCTTCCGATAAATTCCGCCTCCGTCCGTTCTTTCGCATCTAACGGGTCTTTCCCGGATATACGTGTCGAATTAAAGTGTATCAGGTTTTTAGAAGGAAGGCTGAAAGCAAGGATATTTTCTCTCGGGTTTGTAATTTTTCCTGCTGCTTTATATTCTGTATAAAGAGCATTCGCAGCTTTCTTGTTGAATTTAGCGTAATCGACATCTGCAAGGTTAAAACTCGTCGTCATCGGCTGGCAAGGACCGCCTTCATCGTCTCCGCATTCAAACGGGACGCCGGCAAATGCGGCAAGATGCGCGTCTCCCGTGGCATCGATAAAACGTTTCGCCTTGATTTTCACCATGCCGGAAATCGTATTGCAAACGACGGAAACAACCGTATCGCCGCTTGTTTCTACACCGGTCATCAATCCATGAAATAACGTATGAGCCCCGCTTTCGTTTACCATTTCATCCAAAACGATTTTCAGAATCTGTTCATTGAAATGGTAACATTGCGGAATGTTTGTTCCGCCTTTTTTATACATTCTTCTGAGCATCTCACCAAACAGACCTACATTAATCATCTCATCTGTTTGATGAGCGCAATAACTCATAAACGGGTTGACAAGCCCCGCTGTGGCCATTCCTCCGAAAAATCCGTATTTTTCCACTAAGATCGTCTTTTTGCCTTCTCTCGCCGCAGCTATAGCTGCATTTACGCCGCAAAGCCCTCCACCGAGCACTGCAATATCGTATTCTACGGTTTGATTATTCGGTTTATATGTTTTATAATTCATATTTTTTCTCCGCAAATCATATTTCTCTGTTAAAGTAATCTTTAAATGAAACGGGGTTTTTCCCGCAAAATTTAATTTTCCCCGTTATTGCCTTAGCAGCTGCTTTCTGCGAAGCAGGTGAAAAGGAATAGGCGTTGACATAACAGCGCGCATATGGCATATCGTAAAGTTTAAAAGGATCGCCGAACGAAGTAATCACCGCATTATGGTTTTTGAAAATATATCCTCGCCATAAGGACATAACCGTATTCCATCCCATACGCATTGTTCCTCCGTGATAATCATGTGAAGACATTTTTATGTTGACCAGAACAAAATCAAAATTATCTATAATATTGTTTACATATTTATGCTTGGGATTGTATAGCGATGTCACATCGTATCCTTCCTTTTTCAGTTCGTCTTCAAACGCTTTCAGTTCGTTGCCTGAGGGATCTTTTTTGAAAAAAGGTTCCATAATATTTACGACAAGAAGTTTTCCGTTTTTTTCAGGAGATATCGGCAGAAGTTTATCGTAATCCCTGACGAGCGTGATGCTTTTTTCGGCAATTTCATTTGAGACCTTTTCAAACTCATCATTCAAATTGCTTTCGCATGTTTTGATCTCAGTCGCACTAAACAATCCTGCTTTTTCCTTTATACGCATAATATGATCCACGGCATTTTGAAGGCGTTTTTCCGAAAGAATGCCGTTTTGAACAGCGGATAATATATTCTCAAAATCGTCCGGTTCGGGAAACAGTACAAAATCTCCGCCAGCCTTGAGAAACTCAACTGCCAGACGATTCAAATCGCAGGCAGTACATGCGCCGAGCATACTCATTGCGTCGGAAACAATACATCCGTCAAATCCAAGCTCTTCTCTCAGTAATTTTGTCAGAACATTATAACTCAGACAGGCAGGAGGACATTCATTGGCAGAAATCCCTTGTTCTACACACGGGAGAGAAATATGCCCGGGCATAACCGCTCCACACCCCATGCGAAACATTTCCCGAAAAACTTTTCCAAATGTTGCGGACCATTTGTCCTTAGAAAACGAATTTACCGTCGTTAAAAAATGTGGATTTCTATCATCTATGCCGTCGCCGGGAAAATGTTTGCAAGCAGAAACGACCCCGCCTTTCTGTAAACCTTGCATATACGCTCCTGCAATTCTGATCACGGCATCAGGACTATCCGACACAGCCCTGATATTCATTGACGGACATTGAAAATTATATAAAATATCTACGCTGGGAGAAAAAATAAATCTGACCCCTGCTTCACGACAGATTTTTGCCGTCAATTCACCGGCATGCTCGATCAGCGCTTCATCGTTACACGCTCCCCAAGCCATAGGATGGGGCAACATGCCTGCTCCTTTGATCGGAGTAAAAGGTCCGTTTTCGGCATCTGAAGAGACTAAAACAGGCACTTTACAATATTTGTTCGCCATCTCTTCGTAAAAACGGATCTTTTCTTTCGTCATATCCGTAACGAAAATCCCACCCGGTCTGATTTTTGAGATTATTTTTTCCACCTCCTGCGGGTCGTCTTTATCGTAGATATCGTAGCACAGTGTCTGCCCTACAAGATCTTTCAAATCGAGTTTCTGTTCTTTCATAAAACATTTTCTCCTATAAATTTTTCTATATATGGTTCAAGAGCTTTTGCTATTTTATTATACCCGAGCACATGAGGATGCAGTTTATCTCCGAAAGTGAGATCGTCCATAATGATCTTATCCGCAGAAACCACGGAAGAATATGTATCCGCATAACAGATTTTCGCTCCCTTTGCTGAAAATTCAGAACATATCTCCTCTATCGCGGCATTGAGTTTTAGAATAAATGAATTTCTGAAATCGTATACACCGATCGGTAGAACGGAAGAGAAAATCAATTTTATTCCGGTCGAAACGCATTGCTTTGCAATCGTTTTGTAATAAGGCAGCATTTTGTGGATTTCGTTGTCAATATCCTCTTCCGGGATTTTCTGTCCCGCGCTATATTTTTTATATAGTTCGTAAGTATTATTGATCCCCTCGCTTACTATACAAATCTTTGGTTTCAAAGCAACAACATCAAGCGGAAATCTTATTGCAAGATACTCGATCGTTTCCCCGCCGATCCCCCTGTTTATAACGGTGCCGAACTTGGAAAAATAAGCGTTTACTTCAAACGATTCCGTAATGGAATCGCCTGCAAAACAAATATCCACGGGGATTTCATTTACATAATAAATACTGTTCTTACGGTCGAATTCCGCCCTCTTGTCCCCCCAACCGGCAGATACCGTAATTCCGTAAAAATTTAGTTTTTCCCTATCGATCAATTCCGTAAATTCTTCGATCGTTCGCATTTACTTCATCTCCGTATATTTGATAAAATCGCGGTTATAAATCGTTTTGCCGCTCCTTCTCGATTCTTCCGCTTCATAGCAAACAAAATGTCCGGTAACGGAATCTTCCAATGTCGTGATAGATACAGAAGATCCTTCTCCGTTCAAAAACCTTATAAGGTCGTGAACGATTGCGTAATCCCCTCCGGCATGCCCGCTATAACATTCGTTTTCCAAAACTTCTTCGGATACGTCGTATTCGCGTTCGAGATATCTGTAATGATTTTTACTCCGATCCATCGTACGAAGAATGAATTTATTTTCTCCTATCTTTCCTTCGATCTCGCCTTTACTACCGATAATATGGATATATCTGTCTGCCCTACAGGTCCCCCCTATCAAATTGAACGTTGCGGTGGAACCGTTTTCAAAATCGATCATAACAGATTGCCTGTCAACCAGATCGCCTCCGTTATAAGCGCATTTTCCGTAATCGGAGCGCATAAGATACTGCAATTTATCTTCTCTGGAAAGTTCTTTGAGTTCCTTTCCCGTTTCCTTGATTAAACCGGCATAAGTTTGGAAAGCCATAGGCGCAAAATCTAGGTGTAGTTTGATTGCGGAATATAAACAATTCTGCTCATAAGGACAGTTATAGCAGAACTCTGTTGCTCCGTCTGGTTTATTTTCGGGAATGAAGAGTGCCCTGTGCGCAAAACTCGAAACCGCTTTTACCCGCGTAGCGTTGTTCAGCCAGCAGATGATATCGATATCGTGGCAGGACTTTGCAAGAAGAAACCCTGAGCCGCATTCCTTTTCGCTCCTCCACGGGCCGCGCACATAGGACTCGATAAAATGAGAAATCCATACATGTTCATTCGCCTCTATATTGATAATCTCCCCTATATTCCCTTGATTGATCAAATTTTTTATTTTTTTGAAATAGGGCGTATATCTCAGTACATGACATATGATTACCTTGCGCTTTTTTTCTACGGCCAACTTTTGCAGTTCAAGGAGCTGTTGGGAAACAGCAGTGATCGGTTTTTCAAGCAAAATATCGTAACCGCTGTTCAATAAAACTTTTGCCGTTTCATAATGAGCCTTATCTATCGTAGCGTCAATGACGATATCGCAAGGAATATGAGCATCTACAAATTCCCGCACATCTGCGAAAACCATATTATCGGGTACTCCGTATTTTTCCGCAGCATAGCGCCGCGCTCTTTCGCTCATATCCGCTACGGCGATAATTTCAAATTCATCAGGATGCAAAAAAGAATAATCTCCATATGCTTGTCCGCGATTTCCGCATCCTAAAATCGCAGCAGTTATTTTTTTCATAGTAATCTCCTTATTTCTCTAAAATTTGGAACGATATCTTTTTTGCAAAAACTTTTATTTTTTACGGATCACGGCTCCGCTGCAACCTGCAATTTCCCGGTTTTGCAGATTTATGTTTCCGAATAGATATAGTATTTCTCCGTTGATTTTAACGGGAATTTTTTCATCGCGGGCGGCGGGATTGAGAATGATCCATAAACATTCGTTGCCGTCCGTTCTTTCATAGATGTACGGATATTTGTTTTTTTCCGCATAAATCGTTTTGTATTCCGCATTTGCCCAAAGCGCTCGGTGATTTTTACGGAACGCGATCATTTTATTTACGAAATTCAGCAACGAATTTTCATCTTTCGCCTGTTCGGAAACAGTGGGCGCATCTTCGGAAAGATCGGGAGTGATGTAGGGCGTATCGCTTTCAGAAAAACCGTAATTCTTTTTTCCTCTTTCCCATTGCATAGGCGTTCTGGAGCCGGTCCTGTGAAAACCTCCTTCAACGGACGACCTGTCCCGCAAATAGCGCATGCCGATCTCATCTCCGTAATAAACGGAGGGAACTCCGCTCATGGTAAATAAAAACAGGAAACAAAGCTTAACTTCATCATCGGATAAATATTGTTTTAATCTCCATAAATCATGCGTCCCGGATGCCATAAAAATCAGTCCGTCTTTTTTTACCGCATCATATACGTTTTCAAACAACTCAGTAAATCCGGTAACATCTCCTTCTCCCCGTTTAGAGAAAAAAGGCTTTTCGTCCCGAAAAATACTGAAAAAAGAGGGCAAGTTCTGTTCGGATAAAAAATCCATATGAAACCCTGACGGAATGGATAATTTCGGCCGTCCCCATTCGCTCAACAGTACGCATTCCGGATATTCTGTATCCAATATATGGCGAATCTCTCCCCAGAACTTTCTGTGCCCTTCATATGTCGGATCGTCTTTGTATATATGACTTGCCATATCGACGCGGAATCCGTCAAATCCCATATCGAGCCAAAATCGGATAATTTTATGTAATTCTTTTTTTGTTGCCTGCGGACCTTCCTCGTCGTAGCGCTGCTGCCAGGATTCTTTAGGATTTAAGAATCCATAATTTAACGCGGGCTGCGTATCGAAATAGCTGGTCATTACAGAGCCGTTCCTGTCCGAAATTCCCCGCAGACACGTAAAATCGGGGATCACCCAGACATTGTCGTTCCAAATATATCTGTCCGTATATTCGTTGCGTTCTTTTTTACACGATTCTATAAACCAAGGATGGTTTACTGCGGTATGACAGGGAACCAGATCGAGCAAAACTTTGATTCCCCGCTCGTGTGCGCCGTTTAAGAACTCTTTTGCAAGATCGTTTGTCCCGTATCGTTTTGCCACCGAATAATAATCGCTGACATCGTATCCCCCGTCTTTGAATAACGATTCATACCACGGATTAATCCAAATGGCATTACAACCCAGATCCCTGATATAATCGAGTTTAGAAATCATACCTCGGATATCGCCGATCCCGTCGCCGTCGGAATCCATAAAAGATGCGGGAAATATTTCATAAAAAACGGCTCCGTTCAGCCAACTCGGAAAATTTTTCATGATTTCTTCCACTATTTTATCTTTTTTTCAAAACAATGCAGCCATTCGTCTGCGATCAGCTTTGCGCCCGCGATGGTCGGATGAATCCCGTCGTAAAGATAAGTTTCCGCGCCGTCCCTCTCAGCCTTTTCGCTGAACATTTTCTGTAACGGAACAAAAATGCATCCTTTTTCTCTCGCGACTTTCTCCGCCGTCTTTGCATATTCGTAAACCTGCTTAAATTGCTCGAAATTTTCCTCGGTCGCCGACCCTTTCAGGAAAAACGGCTCCAAAATCATAAATCTGATATGCGGATAGTCCCGATGCGCATCGTCGATAAGCATGTTATAAAAGCGTTCATAGATATCAAGCGGAACACCGTTGTTTGAGGCAATCCCGTGCCATACGTCGTTTACGCCGATCAAAACAGAAATCACATCCGGACATTCGTTCAACGCATCCGCCTTGAATCTCGCATAAAGATCAACAATCCTGTTTCCGCTGATCCCCCTCGTCAAAATCTGATATTGATTCGGCGATTTTACGCCTAACTCTCCTGCAACAAAAAAAGTATAGTTAAAGCCCAAACTGTCATACTGATAATTTGTCGTCCTACATCTGCCCATATCGGTTATGGAATCGCCGGTAAATAATATCTTCATTTTTTGCTCCTATGCTTTTATTCTTTTTTAACTTAGTTAAGCTTTTCTGCGATTTTATTTCGGAAGGTCTATCCGAGCGCCCCCGGCTTTTCTCGAAATCTCCGCATAATGCGCGAGTTTATGGCTTTCTATGGAATGTTCCAGATCCGTCTGGTTTTCAGTGTTGACGGAACAAAGTTTCTCATATAGCGTGCGGATCATATTATTATCTCCGCCGCCATGACCGCGCATATCCTTTTCGAGATCCGTCAGTTTATATTCGGTGATCTGATCGTTGAAGAGCGCGATTTTTAAAGAATTTTTGGATTCATCGAAAAAAAGTTCCCCTTTTGTTCCGTAAACCGATGTTCGTCTGCCGCCGTCATAGGTAAATGCCATCATCGTTAAATAGACCCGTATCCCGTTTTCAAATTCCATCACGACGTGCTGGTTATCGGCAACGTCGTTGTCGCAGGAATATACGCATTTCCCGTAATCTGTTTGCCGCAATGCGCTCATGATAGTTTCTTTGCACAAAGGCTCTGCCGTGATCGTATTATACGGCCATAAATCGCGAAAACCTTCGTTCTGCGCCCATCGGAGATAAATTCTTGTTGCACTGTATTCGCAGGTATCGGAATATTTACAATCCAGGCAACGATCGGTCGCACCTTCGGGTTTGTTTTCCACTTTAAACCAGGCGAGATCACCGACAGATGAAATGTTTGCGCAACGGCACCCCGCATAATATTGCATCAGGTCGAGGTCATGGCAACACTTTGCAAGAAGAGACGGCGCCGAATCTTTTTCTTTATGCCAGTTCCCCCGAACATAGCTGTGAGCAAAGTGCCAGTAAGCCACCCGTTCCAAATGATCTATAGAAACGATTTTTCCCAGAACTCCGCTGTCAAGCACTTCTTTGATTTTCCGTACGCTTGCGGTATAGCGCAAAACGTGACAAACCATAATAAAATTTCCATATTTTTTCTGCGCAGCGAGTAACTCAAGGCATTCGCTGTAATCCGCCGAAATCGGCTTTTCGAGCAAAATCGAATAGCCTAACGGCATGGCTTTTAACGCCTGCCGCACGTGTTCTTTATCCGGCGTGGCGATGATCAGCAGATCGCTCCTCCTTTTTTCAAAGAAGACGTCCTCATCTGTAAAACAGGAAATATTTGTTGCGGAAAGAATCTTTTTTGCCCGCTCGAGTTTCTCCGGATTTATATCACATAAAGCAACAATCTGAAAACGATCGGAACACTCCGCCATGAAAGAGCCATAAGTATCTACGCCTCTCGATCCTGCGCCGAGTATCGAAACCGTGAATTTTTTCATATCAATTCCCCTCTTTTGGTTTAATATAATTTTAAAACACAAGCGCTATACGGTTTTTCGGTTTCCACGCGCAAGAGTCCGTCCTCATAAGAATATGAAAGATAATTGCACGAAGATGGGTATATAAGTTTGCAATTTTCATACTTGCCGATTTTCGTTTTTATTTTCTTTTCATTGAAAAGCCAAACGTATAAATACATTTCCGAAAAATTTTCATCCCTTAGTCCGTACAGAATAAAACTGTCATCCGACATTTTTTTATGTTCATGGAAAAATACCGGATAAGCGCGGGATTTAAATTCTCTCGTTTCCTTATAAAGTGCCGCACCTTCTTTGATAAGCGAAAAATTATATTCATCCGCAAGGTCAATCCTTCCCGAAAGATATAATGTACCGCTTAATCCCGTTACCATATTGAATACCGTTTGTCTGCCGTCCTGCATGGATAAAAGATCTTCTTCCGGAATATCGCTTTGCAGGTATTTATGCTCCAAAGGATACGGATAAGCCCAGATTCCCGCTTTTTCGGGAAGAAGATACGCGTAGCTCCCCGTAGCGATCGAGGGATAAGCTCTATAATCTTCCTGATCGCTCGTCGATTGCAGATCGAACAGCCGCAACGTGCCGTTATCCGCGCGCATCGCTCCGGAAGCGCAGTTTTCCAAAACGAGATCGGGATATTTTCCGCGGATTTTTTCAATCAGGCGGTAAAACGCTCGCATGTTTTTTCTCGTGCCTTCGGCGGGCGAATCTCCGTACATATCTATCCCGAATCCGTCCGAACAGTTATGGTCGTTTTTGATATAGCGTATCCCCAAGGAATAATAATAATCCACACACTTTTCGAGAAAATCCGCCGCCTTTTTGTTCCGCATATTTAATTTAGGCAGATAATGCGGAAAAATTTTTCCGTTTCGCTTTAAATACCGGTTTTTATCTCCGAATTTTTCCGTCGCGGCGGAACAGGTCGCCTCGAATTCAAACCAAAGGCCGGGTTTCATGTTTTTCGCTTTGATGTAATCGATTGCTGCCTGTAGCCCTTTCCCGTCGAAAAAATCCTTTTTCGACGTCCACAGCCCGTTTTCTGCCCATCCGCCGTCGATACAGAAATATTCCGCGCCCGCTTCGGCGGCTTTATCGATCAGCGCGCGCAAAGATTCCCTGCGTATTCCCCACGTGCAATCCATAAAGTCATTAAACACAAGAGGAGCATAAGGAATACGTTTTGTAGTCTGCCGTTTGAATTTTACCAGTTCGGCAACGGCATCGGAAAACCCCCCGTGCGCTATACCGAAGGCTACGGGAGGCGTTTCATACCGTTTGCCAGGCCTTAATTTGTATTTCCATCCGCCGAATTCATCCGTTTGCCCCGCGGAAAGATAAATATAACGGCTGTTTTTTCCTCCGAAAGCTGTAATGGAAATTTTCCAAGACACCGCTTCTTCCAGTTCTACAAACCAGCTTTTATGTAACAGCGTATCCTCCACGATAACGAGCGGAAGATAGGTTCCGGTTGACCAGGAGGAAGAAGAGCGGATATTCCACTCCACTTTATCCCATTTATGAGAACTGCACGGATAAACGCCCAATTCTTCCAAAGAGGCGCACTGCCATTGCGCCTCTCCCTGCCAGCGGCTGATCGCGTAATAAACCTTTATCCGCCCTTTTTTTGCCCATTGCGAGGCGTCGCCCCACCCGATAAAGCCGATATTTGCAGAAGAGCATTCCGTGATCGTAATCTCCTCCGTTCCCCTGTTATTTAAAATATTTTTTTGTAAGATTACGTTGCTTTTCGGAATAAAACGAAAGCGTTCCTCGATTTTTAAAGGGCAACTCGAAACGGAAAAAAGAGTATTCATCCCGTCTTTTACGCGATTGATTCCGGTAAATACGAAAAAATCGTCCGTATTCATATGGCGCGCGCTTTCTATTTCAGCTTCGGGATTCGCCCAAAGCGAAAGGCGCACATTCGGCAAAGGAGAAGGAAATCGGTTATCGGCGAATTCCGTATCAAAAACGGCTACGCCGTCTTCTCTGAAATCACAACACACCTGTTCATGCCGTATTTTCATTTTTCATACTCCATAAGAATAAGTTGATGCCCTTTTAAACCGTCAACGCGGAAAGAAACCGTATTTCCGTCTGATTTGAAATCAAGTATGTTTTCCTGCGGAAACGATCTGACGTTCCGAATGCGTTTGTCTGCGCGAAATCGAACTTCCACCCCATCGATTACAGGCATATCTTCAATGACGAAAACCTTTCCTCTCTTGATGACGGGCGCATAGAACAAATGAAGCAAATAAACGTTCTTTTCGGGATTTTCACGGATCTTTGCCCGACCGATGCTCCCGAGCCCGCTCACTTTCAAAGCCCGTTTTTCGCATGCTGTTTTAAGGGCATAGCCAATATATTCCCTCGTATAATAGGCTCCGTGATCTGCATAATCCGTAAAAATTTCGTGTGCAAAATATATAAGATTGTCGCCCTCTGTCATTGCGGGATAATCCGCGGTCATGCCGCTGTTCGGCGTGTTTTTATGAGAACAATAATGTCCGTATGTCCTGCTGAAAAAAGGCTCCTCGAGTTCAGCAGCAACAGCAAGGCCGGAATGTACGCGATGAGCGCCTTTATAAACCAAAAAAGGACTTTTGATCGGAAAATTGAATTTCGGCTTGATATAATTTACGTCGAAAGAAGTTTTGCCGATATAGTTTATTCCGAGATCCGTACCGCAGATCGAAGATCCGCTGAAAATCAGTTTTCCCCCGTTTCGGTGAAAAGTTTTCAATTTTGCGGCAAGCGCAGGCGAAACACGCACGCAGTCGGGTAAAATCAAACAACAATAGCGGGAAAAATCGCTTCCTTCCCAAACGATATCATAATCGATTTGATTTTCGAGGAGTACGGCGTTCGCTCCCTCGTTCGCGCGTTCGTTTTCCGCAAGAAAAACGCCTACATCCGCACGGGAAACAGACGGAAAACAATATTTTTCCAATTGCTCGACATAGGAGAATGCAAAACCTATATTGTTATATGTACTTTCGTCCAATATCCCGAAAGGATGCATCTGATCGCCGACGGAAACGCCCGCCCCCGCGCTCAAACAGGAGGCGCATTCGATTTTCAGCGCTTCCGGATTTTTAAAACCGCCGAATTCCCCCCAGCTTTCTTGAAATTTTCCGGTCATGCCGATAATTTCTTTTCCGTATTTTTCCAGACGTTTGGCGGCAAGATGGATCCTGTCATACGCGCCGTTTTCCGTAGGGAGCTCTTCGATCTCGTAATGCGTTTGAAAATTCAGATATTCATCGCGATAATTTACGCAGCACCCGTTGAAAAACAAGCTTGCATTCGGATTCGACGAAAAAACCGTATCGGCAAGCGTCTTCATCATATTCACGCGCATTTGCGTAAAGTATTTTTCCGCATCCGCTCTGTTTTCGGGGTCAAGTCCGATTTGCCGCATTCCTTTCACGCAATTCGGACATACGCAGGCGTTATCGAAAAAACAGATATCGTAAAAAAGCCCGTCAACAGGGGCGTAACGTTTACACACTTCTTCCGTCAGGCGAACGAGATAACGGAGATATTCACCCGTCGGACAAAGATTTACCCAGCAGGATTCGGGGATCACCTCATCCGGATGTGCGTTTTTATTGAAATGATTGTCTTTCACCCGCCTGGTTTCGAATTCGTATTGCAACCATTCCGGGTGTTCTTCCGCATCTGTATTGCTCCAGCCGACGGGAATATAGATCGGCGCTTTAACGCCGATTTCATGGCAGGCGGCGATCTGTTCGCCGAGCAGATCGAAAGTAAGGTGCGGGTGTATTTTCCCCACTTCGGAAGGATAATAGGTATAACCGTGGTGGCATTTGGCGAAAAGCGTGACAGACTGCACTTTTCCGAGCAGCAGTTTTTTCTGAAAATCGGCTTTATCGAATTTTTCTCCGATCTTGCCGATAAGCGGCGAAGTGTGAAAATCGAGGTGGACTCTCCTCGGCAGTATGTTCATAAACCTCCTTCTCCCTTCGTATGAAAAATTTTCGGAATAACGCCATCCGCGGGGAACGCCGCAAGGGCGTTCCCCCGAATGAGTGTTGCTTTTTTACGCCGCCGCAGTGAAACGAACGGCTTTCCACGTGCCGTCTTCGTAATTGATCACGAAATATTTGACTTGGGAAAGATCTTCCGCCGCAGCGAGATAAGCGGAAACAACTTCCGCACCGAACGTGACGTCGTCCGCGTTGACGGAAAGTCTTGCGGTAACGTCTTCCAGACCGCAGAATACGGAAACGACGTTGCTGTCCTTGCCCTCTATCGTAACGGGCGATCCCGCCGCCGCAGAGACGTCGGCTGCGGAAAGTTCCTGTTTGGTGACGTTCTGATAAGGTCCGTCCCCTTCTTCCGTAAGCGTGACGTTTGTGATCACCTTAACGTTTCGGGAATTTGCGTGGAGAGGTTCCCCGTTCGGAGTCTTGACAAGCGCGCCAAAGGAAGTCACGTCTTCCGCGACGGTCGCGTTCAGCACAAACGTACAGTCGATAAAGGTATTTTTCAGTTTTGCCGTTGCATTTGCCGCTAAGCCGAACATACCGCTTGCCATCGCATTAGAAGCAATATACGTTTCCGCCTCGATATACACATTTTCCATCCTGACTACAAGGCTCGCATAACCGAGGAAACCGAGGGAAGGATACTGCAACGTTTTATCGGAAAGTTTTGCCCCGATAAAAGCAACGTTTTTGATGACCGCGTCTCTCGCCACGCCGCCGAAAAACGAAGTCGCGTCTTGCAGCGTGAAATCGGAGATCGTATATCCTCTGCCGTCAAACGTACCCTTAAATCCGCGCGTTCCGGTCTGATTATCCGAATTGATGATGAGGTCACCCGCAAAATCGATATCGTTTGCGAGGACAAAATAGCCGTTCCAGATCGCGTCGTCGCTGTTTGCCGTCGTCGTAGCGCCGCCGGCTGCACGGATAGGACTTAAGGTACCGGCAGTCCCAGCATTAAGATCGGATTTATCCGTAATGAGATAGGTGATGATATCCGCCGTGATCCGATATGTTTTCAAATCCGTTTCGATGAGGACGAGCTTGTTTTCCCCATAAAGATCGTATAACGTTTCATAAGGGATCGTGAGCAGTCCTTCCTCTGCCGAATAAACGGTGTTTTCCAAAACAGTTCCGTTTATCGAAACGCTTTGCACCGAACCTTCCACGGAATATGTGAAATCTTTTTCCAAATCGTCTTTTTGATTCAGAACGATATCCGTTTCCGTTTCGATAACTTCTTTATCGACAGTTACATTGCAGGTGAACGTTTGATCGAGAATTTTCAAAGTGACTGCACCGGCGCCGATTTCGTTTGCGGTTACCTTGCCGTTTTCGTCCACACTGACGCATCCGCTTGCAGACCATTCCTTGTAAATGTTTGTTCCCGCCGGCAGGTTTTCGATTTCCAGCGTCTGTTCCTTTCCGACCGGAAGCGAAAGCGTTTCGGCAATGGCGAGAGCCTGATAGGCATTATCCTTGCTTTCTTCGGGAACGGCGTTTGCCTTGTTGATCCCGCGCGTGATCAGCGTTTGAAGGATCCCGTATTCCGCGCTGTCAGGCGCAAAACCGCCCTTGGAGAGCGCGGCGGAAGCCACATAAACAACGTCTCTCTCGTTCGCGCCGTCAGAATAAGCGGCATATGTACGTTCGCCCTCTGCATTTTCCGCATAAGCGATCCCGAAAAACACACCGTTGATATTTTCGTATTTAATGCTCGTTACGCTGCCGCGGACATACCAATACCCTTCTTGCATGCCGTTTTCCGCAGCCGGGCATTGGAACGGATCGGCAACCATATCCAAATAAGTCGCCTCGTTTCCCGTCAGAACGGAAACAAAATCGCTTTCCTCCGTCATGGAAAACCTCTCCATATACACGGCGGGAAAAATCATGATATGGTATTCAAGACCTTCCGCAGGGCTTTCTTGCCCCAATTCCGCAGTAAACCGTAAACCATTTTCTTCCGCATCCAAACGCACGGACGCACCGTCCATCATACGGAATGCCGCCACGGTTTCCGTGCCGATTTCGTTTGCGGAGGCGGTAAAGCACACCATCCCCGCACAGAACATCAGCGCCGCTGCAAAAAATACCGATAACACTGCCCTCTTGCGATATATAATTTTTCTCATAAGGCTATTCCCCCCCTTTCTCAGTCCCCGATCGTGCCCGAAAACGGACCCGCCGAGAAATCCTCCGCATCAAACACATCGCGCAGATACGGATCGCTGCTGCATACGACGTCTTTTCCATAGAAAATCACGTCTGCTTCGGGATTTTGATAATCCCTTTTTTCTTTTCCTTTCATAAATTTACCTCCTGGTTTTCTTTATTTACGAAAGCGGGGCGTCCGGTTTCATCCATAAACCAATATTCCCCGTCGTAACCCTGTGCTATAAGATCTTCGATTGTATAGCCGAATTCATTTGCCGCGCCGAAGATCTCTATTAAAAACGCGCCTTTATTGTTCGTATCGCTTGCATTTTTTTCCGATATCCACGCATACGGGACTTCGTTGAATAAATAGGAGTTATCCACTCCGCCGCGGTATACGCTTGCAATGGCGAAATTCGACGTTGCGATATCGTAATGCTCGATCACGATCACGCAGTTTTTAAAAGTGATATTTTTGGAATATCCGCCGAGCAAGCCGTAGCTCGTAGCCTTGTTCGTCCCTTCAAAATAGCAGTTTTCGATCAGTCCGTTGGGCGTATATCCGAGCAGCCCCAGCCCGCTGCTTTCGTTCGTATATCCTACAAACGCCGTATTGCGGATAATACACGAAGTCGTCGTGCTGCCGAACAGCGAACCGTACGCATTCGATTTTCCGCCGCTTACCGTATAGCCCATGCCGTCGAACGTGCCGTTGAAACCGTATTCTCCCTCCGCTCGTTTGGTGGAGCCGTCCGTCGTATCGTAATTGCTCTTCACATTTACGATTGTATCGCCGAAATCGATGTTCGCGCCGAGCACGAAATAGCCCGAATACGTGGAATGATTCTGCAAGGTAGCGCCGCCCGCTTTTTGCAGCGCGTTGTATCCCGTTTCGTCCGGAATAAACTGTTCCGGCGAAGTGATGATGAGCGTGGGCGTGATCACCCTCACGAGGGTGAAAGCGCCGCTTTGCGATTCGAGCACGGCATATACCTTACCTTCCTCGGTAAAGAATGAGGCGGGGATCGTTACGCTCGTTGCGCTTATCGTACAGCGCGACGTGATATCTTCTCCCGCAACCGTCACGCGCCGTATGTTTTCCGCAGAAACCGCAACGTCTTTTCCTTCTTCTCTGTCATAAACGACCTGTTCCGTATGTTCGCTCATGGAATAAACGGAAATCAATTCCGTTTCGGCGTTTCCGATCGCAAAACCGTCGCCGAAATATTTACTGCCTCCAAATGAGGCGTGGTATCCCTGCGAGACTAAGGTAGAAGCGGAGGTGAGCACGGCGCATTTCGCAGCGCCTTCCACGATAAACGTACAATCGATCACGTCTATATACCATGCATAGCCGCCCAACACGCCGAACGATGCATTCGTTTCGGTCACCGCCTCGACATATACGTTTTCGATCCGTCCGTTGGCGTAGTAACCGCAGATCCCTGCGGAGATCGAATTCGTGAAATCTGCATTGATAAAATTTACGTCGTGAATATATGCGGATTTGGTCGTCTGCCCGAATATCCCGCCGTAACTTTCGCTCAGCTTGGCGTTTGATATCGTGTAGCCGTTTCCGTCAAATTCTCCCGTAAAGCCTTCGATGAACCCTCTTTTATCGGTTACGACGGAAGCTATTGTTCCGATAGTCGTACCGGAAAGATCGAGATCGCCCGTCATTACAAAGTAGCCGCCCCACGTATAATTGTTTTCCGCTGTTGCTCCGCCGTAATATTGCAGCGCATTCAAGTTGTTATACGCCGCATTTCTCGTAAACATTTCTGCGGAATCCACACAAAGCGTCACGAAAGCAGCTTTTGTAAGATAGGCTTTTTTGCCGTCGGAAATACGCAGGTTTTTATTGCCCAGATTTCCTTGCACATCAATTTGCAAAACACCGTTGCTCAACGTAGATGCGTATTCTTCTCCCGTATCGGCATCGCGTACTTGAATGGTATTTCCTTCCAAACCGGGAAAAGGCGTGGAAGCAATATTTATCCGATAATTTTCGCTGGCCTCGAAATACGACACAATGTCGCCGCACTCGATTTCGGGCGCAAGAACAGAAACGTGCACACTGCTTTCCAGCGTTCCGCCTTCAAATGTCCATGTTGCCGTAATATATGTTTCCCCTTCGGAAACGGCGCTCACCACCCCTGCCTCATTCACGCTTGCGACCGATGTGTCCTGCGAAAGATACGAAAGTTCTCCGTCATCTGTCAGATCTCCATTTAAATAACAGGAAATATCAAGCGCTTTTTGTGTTTCCTGGCCGATTGCCATGCGCGTAGCGTAAAGCAAGATCTCCTTTGTGCCGAAAGAAATCGAAGCGTCGCCCTGCACGGTAAGTTTGAGTTCCGCGCTTACAAGCCCGCTTTCGTATTCGAACTGGCACCCGATTATCGTATCTCCCGTACTTTTTGCTTCGATCAACCCGTTTTCCACCGTTGCAACCGTCTCGTCTTCCGAATACCACTCCAAAGGGAAATCCAGAATAATTCCGTTCGCTATAACTTCCGCCTGCAACTGCCATTCGGAATGGTTGACCATGCTTAATTCTTCGCGATGCAGCTCTATCCTCGGATAATATTCGCTTTCGATCACCGTAACGTTACAAGTTAAAGTTATATCTTCAACTGCGGCGGTAATGGCGGCTTCTCCGACGGCCAGCCCTATTACCGTACCGCCGTCTACACTTGCGACAGACGCATTTGAAGAACTCCAGATAACTTCTTTATCCGTATTTACGCCGAGAACAAAAGAAGTATAGCGCTCTATCGTTGCCTCCGTTTGGCTGAGGACGTATCCGCCGCTTGCGCCGCCGCCGATCTCCTCAACTTTTCCCTCATCTTTGCATGCGGCCGCCGCACTTCCGAGCGAAAGCACTAAGATAATGGATAAAATCAATAATACAATCTTTTTCTTCCTCATAATTCACCTTTCAAATATGGAATCTATATTTCCTCCTTCGGAATATCGGGAAATCCCCAGCCGTTTACAATCAGAAAACAATTGATCCGAAAATTCCCGATACGCCGTCGTACTGAAAGTTCCCTGATGATAGAGATATAAAAGCATGTTCGGCGTAAGTTCTTCCAAATTGATCCTGTCATAATAAGCC
This sequence comes from uncultured Clostridia bacterium, assembly GCA_944367535.1. GTDB lineage: Bacteria > Bacillota > Clostridia > Christensenellales > Borkfalkiaceae > UBA1259. The sequence goes on along the minus strand of CALVWQ010000011.1, from coordinate 18,274 downwards.
TGATAGGAGCCGGGATCGGAATAGAGCAGCAACTCTATATTTTCATAAGCCTCATCTATGCAGGCTTTCCAATCCATGAGCACGGAATATTTCCACGTATCCGCCGAGGTATAGATCGGAGTGAGGTTTGCCGCGTTATCCAAACCGAGCTCATCGGCAAGATATTTGGAATATCCGATAAACTGGCTGTAATAATTTTTCATCGGCTCCGCCGCGGGACCGAAGTATCCCTCGAAGAAACGGTCGATAAGCGATTGCACATCCTGGTCGCAATCCCACATCAGATTTGCCTGCAGATACATCTTTAATCTGGACCAGTCGCTGCAAACGGTATTCCACTGCGATTGGATATAAAAGTAATCGGCATTGCATTCCACACAATAACGTATTGTCTCCTGTAAGGAACTGATATTATCGAGCGGAATAAAATAATTGGAAAAATGACATCCGTACAGCCATAAATACAGACTATCTGAAATACTCGCCCACTTTTTCATCGCCGTGCCGTAAACGGAATTCTGCTCTGCGTTTAACGGGTAATAATTTCTCGCCTGATACGGAGCATAATACACCGCAACCATGTCGTCCAAAATGATCTCGTCATCGATAGGCGTATAGACATCGTGTTCCGCATCGTAATTTACAGGAGCCTCCAACGTGATGAAATAGGCGAAGATGCAAATTTTAATATCCCGTTCAGGGTAAGTTTCTTCCAACCACGGTTTGATTTTTCGGGCTACTTCGTTGATGAACAATATCTGCGTTGCGGAATTTACTTTATATTTTTCAATGACTTTTTTACATTCGGCACATGCGCACCAGTCGTTTACATCCTGCTGCGTAAAGGTAACCGTATTGAGATCCGGATTTTCCTCTATGGCTGTTTTCATCTTTTCAACAACGTAATCGGAAAGTCCGTCCACATCGCGCGTATAACAAAGCTGATTCTGGCAGGTGCCTACCCAGTTCGGATGCGCGGCCCGGGCTTCTTCGTCAACAACATAAAACACGTTGTGGATTGTCTGCCCCTCGATCGGGATAAAAATTTCGCTGCCGCGGTATAAGCGTAATCTTCGGGTGTTTTCTACGTTATAATTGATCTCTCCGAACCCTGCAGAGCGATACTTGATATCGGGAACGTCTTTCACATCGAAACGCATCAGGTTTTTATCGAAAACATTGCGCTCTAAGCTGTATGCGCCGTCTGCAAAATATTCGTAACCGAACTGATATTTCAAAAATGTATAAACACCGTTGGTATTTCCTCTACCGTCCCCTCCGACAATGAACACGTCATCACCTTCCGAACGGATATAATATCCGTTCTCTTTTAATATGCTTTTATCCAGATCGAGTTTAGAATTATCATAAAGCACCGTGTCTCCGATCGAGATATACGACCCGTTTTCGAATATGCCGGAATCCCTGACGATCGGAAGAGTTATGCCCGTTGCCTCCTCCGTGAAAAACTGTAATTCCTCCGCCGCATAAGAAGTAAACGTATCCGCATCGGAAGGGATCAAAATCGAGTATTTGCTCTGTCCGTTTTCGATCAGTTTTTCCCTGCTCGATTCAACGTTAAAAACATGAGTATCGTTTATTTTTTGCCGCTCCGGCTGTTTGAAAATCAGCACAAGTATGATTGCGGCAGCGATCAGTACGACAGCGACAGGAACAACGACAGCGATAATTGATTTTGTTCTTTTTTTCATATTCCGCACCTCTTAAATCGTTACTTTATAGATTTTCCACGCAAAGTTCATCATTGTACCGGATTGTTTTACAGCCAAATATTTTACGTAATACGTTCCCTTACCGTTCAGGGCAAAAGTATTTTCGGTTATCTTGTGCGATATACCGCAGTTATCTTCCACATATACGAAAATTGTAACTCCTTCTTCCGGTTCCGCCGCGGAAATTGAAATCGTTCCGTCTGAGATCGTAGGCGCTTCTACGCGGATCTCCGGCTTTGTTAAATCGTAAACATTCAGTACGGCAAACAGTTGTGTTTGTCGATAAGAAGAATCCCTCGCCGTATAGGTGATATAATAACTGCCGTATTCGGTAAGCACGGTTTTCAAATCCGCATCAATGATCAGATCGTGAAGTTCTCTGCCGTCCACGGTTTCGAGATAATTGCCTTCAGAATCTTCTACTGTAACCGTAACTATGGTAAATGGATCGAGCATATCCGAAGCAATTGCTTTATAAACGGTGATCTCTTCATTCAGTTCCGCTAAAGGACGATACTCCCCCGTTAAATAAACATTCGGAGCTACGCTATCGGAAGACACATCGGAAAAAGACTGTCCGTTGATCGAATATAAATTCGCCTGTCCGCCGTTGACCTCAAAAGAAATGTAGGCATATCCGCTGGGGAACCCCGTAAACGATTCTCCCGAAACGGTTTCCGTAATCGTGTAATTTATTTTATTTCCGTCATAAACATTCAAAGAAGATATATCAAAATATACTTCGTACGGAGTTAATATCGATTCCGCAAACCCTCTGATATAGGTAAAGATCGTTTCCTCTCCGTTACACCAAAACGTAGCCCCTGCCGATGTTTTTACTGCCGAAAAGGATATTCTCGTATCGGGATCATCCCGATCGGTCAAATACACGGTGAAAGAAGACGTGTTGGCTGCCAGAGAGAATCTTAAATTGAGCAGGTTTACGAAAAAAGGCCTGATAAACTCCGCAGAACCTGCCGTTCCGTCCGGGATAAGGGAAATATAGCTTGTATTCTGTCGGACGGTAAGTTCCTCGGCCTCGAAATATTTTTCAAGATTCAAAGTCCCGTCTGTATCGGAAACATCTGTCAACCGTATCGTATAAGGATCCGAAATCTTGCTTTTTCCGTCGAGCGAGGCGTAATATCTTATCTGTGCCGTCCCGTCATCCGACATGACCGGGATATAGTTATTCAGGATGCGACGCTCTTCCACACCGTCGGTCACATAGATTTCCGCTTCCGCCGTTTTACCGGATATATAATCGATTGCCGTCAATACGGGCAAAGCGTACGATTTCCCGACAATATAATATTTTTCGAACTGCGGCTCGCCGAGAAACTCAAGTTCTTCATTTTCGGCGATATTCACGGTATAAGACGCCGTTCCGACTCTTCCGACAAAGTCCGTCATGATATAAAACACCTGATATGTGCCTGCCCGATACGGTGTGAAAGATCCGTTGACGATCTCTATACGCTCTTCTTCGTATTCGGCATAAACAAGCGTTTCAACCATCCCCACGGCGTTCGCTAACTCCGCCGTTTTTATCGGGACCTCTTTGCCCACGACGGAAGAAACGGGCGCATCGTCCGATAACACGACTTCCACCGGAAATTCATCGTTTACGCAATAAACATCGATCGTTTTCTGCGAGTCGTTTCCCGCCGGATCGACTGCGGTATATTCCAACGTATAAACACCTAACCGTGCGGGAATGAATTTCCCATTTTCCACCGGGATCTCGTATTTATATTTTGAATAATAATTATAAAATACTTTAATTTCGCTTGCAACGCTGCCAGAAAGATCCTTGGTTTCGTATCCGAATACGGGATATGCGCAATTCAGCACGGCGTTCGGATAATTTTCCGCAGTATAAGCGCCGTAATCGATCTCGATTTCGGGATCGATTACATCTAAAACCTCTTCTTGGCTCAAATCGAAATCGAGGATCTCCGTTATGATCAGGTTGCAATTTTTTCCGACATAGTTATCGCAGCTTATGGAAAGAAAACATTCCCCGGTCGTGAAACCGGTCCAGATATCTTCATACCACGAAAGATCGGTAAGATCTGCCGTAAAGGCGTTTTGCGCCGTAACCGTAGAAACATAAACCGAACGCGCGGCATAATCCATAGAAAAACCGATATACTGTTCGGCAAGCGTGCGGACTTCGTTATTTCCTCCCATAGAAAAATGCGCCCATCGTCCGTTACCCGGTGTTTGCCCGTAATTTGTCCCCTGTCCGTTACAGCCGCGGATATTCTGGTTATAAGCGCCTGCGCCGATATACACGATAGACTGGTATTCCGAACCGAAACTGATCTCTCCGGAATTAAAGGAAATGGTGACGTAATTTTCCGCATCATAGCAATCCGTTAAAATAAAATTGACAGTGTTTGCCTCCGGATTCCCGATGGTCTCCGGCAAAACGTTTAATTTCGCGATTAATTGATCCGCAGATACGTCGTTCAAGTCGATCGGCTCGTTTACCACAAAAGAATCCCCTGCATTGAGGGAAACATTTAACCCGGTTAATCCGGTCTCGTTTCCCGATTCATCCACACCGTAACGTATGGAAGAGCGGTCGCTTGTAACAGAATACATACTGTTTACAACGGTAAATTCTGTATTAGCGGAATAATTACGGAGATTTCCGTCTTTTTGTGCGGTTGCTTTATATTCAACGGTATATATCCCTACTTCGTCCAAAACTACAGAATCCGCACGTATGCTTTTACCGCTCGGGAAAATCAGCGTTCCATCAGCTTGATAATCCTCTGTTCCGTCTGTAATGGTCGCAGGTAAAAGTTCGATTGTTTCGTCGACAATATATTTTTCTTTATATCCCTCCCCTCCGATTTCAAGCGTTTCCGCAAATCCGCTACGCGGCGCGGTTCCGAATACGATAACGAGACCAGATATCAGAATTGTCGCACAAAGAACAAATATTAAGTAAAATTTTAATTTCCCGCTTTTTAAATGATTCATTCTTTTAATCCTCCCAAAGAAATATTTCCCATCAGTTTTTTCCTGAACGCGATAAAGAGGAGCAGGATGGGGATAAACACCATGATCGCACCGGCAAGCTGCACGGGCCGAGGACTTGTATCAGGCGTTTGCCGAAATCGAAAATAATATAATCCGAGAGCAATCGTCGGATAGGATTTCATCATCAGGAGCGGCGTAGAATAATCGTTCCAATAACTCACAAAAAACAGCAGGAAAACCGTGACGAACGTTACCTTGACAAGCGGAAGCATAATGGAAAGAAATATGCGCCAATTTCCCGCGCCGTCAATTTTCGCCGCTTCCGAATATGAAACGGGAAGTCCCTTAAAAATAGCGTGGAACACCATAAAGTAAACAGAAATAAAGTTGAATTTTGCAACCCACATCCCGATCATCGTATCGTACAGATTCAATGTTCTGAAAACGACGATTTGACTGGGGAGTGAACCGACGAGCGGCAGGATCATTGCAATAAGCACGAATCCGTAAATGACAGTATTCAGCTTGTATTTGAACTTTGACGTTGCGTAACCCATCATACAACAACATGCCGTAGAAACGAATGCGCATCCTCCCGCATAAAGAAGAGAATAAAGCAGCATTTCGTCCAGATATACGTTCCGCATCCCTACGGGAGAAACAAAATTGCGGAGCGCATAATAATAATTTTCAAATACCCAAGCCCTTGGCAGACCGAGAATATTATCGGCGAATTCCAGCCTTCCTTTAAACGAGGATGTAACTCCCCAAAAAAGCATATACCCGAGAATGAGCGCATACAGGATCATCCCCGCAAGGAGAACACCGAATAAAAGCGGCAAATGTTTTTTCTTTTTTACTTTCATCTTTTTTCTCCTCAATCCGTTTTCGGTCCGAATTTAGACAACAGGTAACGGACGGTAAAAACCAAAGGAACGGCGATGATCGTCATCAACAAGCCGTATGCCGCGAGTTCGGGATAGTTTGCGCTCCCCGCATAAACTGTTCGCGAATATAAGAAATATCCTATCGTCCAAACTTCGTTATATGCGTTTCCGTCCGCACCGAACAAAGAAAAGAGCGAAAGCTGATGCGTGAAGATCCCGGCAACCCCCACCGTGATGAACGTGGAAAGCGTAGGATAGATCATCGGGATCGTGATATGCCAAAACTCCTGCATTTGCGTTGCGCCGTCTAACTGCGCGGCTTCTACCAAGGATTTGTCTATTCCGCTCATCGTGCTCGAATACATGATAATATTTCCGCCGAAACTAATAAAAACCGAATAGCAAAGCAAAGTGATGAGCATGGTCGTATTCCCTTGCGTTAAAAGCCCTGCGATCTCTTTTCCGAAAATGCCCTTCACCGTTGCCGGGATAAAGGAATCCGCAAAGTATAAAAACATGGTCGTCATGATCATTTCCGGAATGATCGAGGGAATAAACAAAACGGTTTTAAAAAACCCGCCCGCAGGACCTTTTTTATAAATATATTGCGAAAATAACAATGCTAACGGAAGGGATATAAACAGCGTTACCACATATGACAGTGCGGAATTTCTGAAACAATAAAGCAAGGTTTTTTCTCGTGAAACAAAAAACCAGATGTTATCGAAATTTTTCCAAAGCGCCCAATCATACCTCAGTGTAACGGGATTATACTCCTGAAATGCCAAGAAAAAAGAATTGAAATTTACATAAAAGTAGAATACGACAACCTGCAACAGCGGCAGAGTGACGAGGGAAATATAAAAGAGCAGATTCAGTTTGTTTTCCCTTTCTATACTTGCCGTATTTTTCCTTTTTCTTTTCAGCTTATTATGTAAAGCGACCTCCAAAGTATAAATACCGTCTTTAAGTTTCCTTTTCAACTTGTAAAAAAAATCGCACTTTTCGATATTTTTTATTCTCTTCATTTCAGCCCCTTTACGAAATCAAAAAGCCGTGCCATACGTTCTTTCCCATGCTTCTGCCGTCCAATATGCACTCAATCCGTTAAAATAATCGATCGCGCTGATTCCGTCCTGACCAAGCGCATTGGACGGATAGGTTTTCTGCACTCCGTCTACCAGGGAAAAGAACCCCGTTCTGGCAGAACCGCTGGTAAACCCTGCGCCCACGCGGTAGATCGCCGATGTCGAAATAGGGTAAACGATTTCCGAGTTTTCATGCATCGCCATAAGCGATTTCAAAAAATACGTAGCGTTTTCTTCGTCTTCATCCGTTAATGTGTATTTCAGCGAATAAACCGCATTCGTCGTTATACTATATTTGGAAAGCATTTCGTCGGACAAAGCAAACTGCAAAAACTCCTTTACGATCGGCATTCTCCAATCTTCCACGCTGCTTTTTATCACTACGGAAGGCGTGTTCGCCGCAAAAAGCGTATTCTGTTTTCCCCCTTCCGTTTCATTCGGAAGAGGCATATAACCGATACGCCTGCGATTTGCCGCACATTGAGGCGATACGGTTTGCGCCATGGTAGCCATGGTTCCGGAGGCTTCGTTATACCACCAGGAAGAATCCAGCAACATAGCAATAGGCTTTGTATTTGTGGAAGTCTGATCCGGATAACGGCTTTTCAAAAAAGCATCCTGCGCATCCACGTGATTTTTACTTCCCGTAAAAGGCATATAAGCATACAGTTTTGTGGAATCGAGAATTTTTTCCGTGAATTCGAGTGCGTAATAACGCCCCGCCTGCTTTTGCAGCAGATACCCGGTAGCGGGAGTGATCGGAACGCCTCCTTCCTGTAAATGTACCGTACCGTCCGGATCGATGCTTTCTACAAGCGTGTAACTCGTTCCCGTATAGTCCTGATTGAGCATCATTTCGCTTCTGCCCATAAAATTTGCGGTAAGTGAAGTAAGGAATTGATTATAATAAAATTGCAGCCGGTCCGCATAGGTCATCACCCATACCTGGTCCTCCACCATGCGGTCGGCAAGCGTGAAGAACTGATCGAGATTCACAGGTAATCCGTCGTCAATAGAATAGTCGATCCCCGTTTTAGGATCTATGCCGGTTTTTCCGTCCGGTCCGTAGGAAAGATTGCCCGCCGCGAGTTCCGCCTGGTACGCATTTGTAATGAGTTGTCCGTTTTTATTGAAATAATATCCGTTTAATTCAAATAAATCGACATCGTAATACAGACCATAGACGGCTTCATAATTAGGCAAACCATAGTAATGCCCGTCCACTTTATAAAAGTTGATCTGATCTGTTGTCATCTTCGATTCTATCGATTTTCCGTCAAATGGAGACGTTTCCGTTACTAAATCGTCTATAGCCGCGATTTGTCCGCTCTGCGCCAATGCGTAATAATCGAAAGCTTCGCCGAAAATAATATCGTCCTGCGCACTGCCGATCATCGTTTCAAGCTGGGCGCCGTAGTCCGAGGAAAGGTTTGGGACTACTTCCACGCCGACCTTGGTTTCTCCGCTCGGGGTCACGTATTCGTCGTCCTTATGCAGTTCTTCAAATTCTTTCTTCCATACCTGCAGATATTCCTGACCGTAACCGCCGTCATAAGTGCCAACGTATATCTGCACCTTCGTCGCATCGATGTTCTTGTTTCCGTCTTCAAACAGATCCCCCATACATCCGCCGAGAGAAATAGCAGAAAAACACATTGCAAAAATTAAGCACAACAGTTTACATCTCTTCATCAAAATTTTTCCTCCTGCATGGGATTTAAAACATCATAATGAAAGAATAACATTATAAATTTCCCCATAACCTTACAGTTTCATTATAATGCCGTAAAATAAGAAAATCAATATCATTTCTTAGGATACGGGTCGCAAAAATTATTCTGATTTATCTCCTTCAAATATAAAAAAACGGAAGCAAAAAACTTGCTCCCATTTTTAAATTCTCAGATAAAAATCATTCTCCTGTTCTTTTCAGCGCTCTGTAATAAGTCGCCATATTATTAAATCCTACTTTCAATGCCACTTCTTCGATCGTTTTATTGCCGTCGGAAAGCATCTCTTTTGCTTTTTTAACACGTAAAAGATTTAAATATGCCCTGAAGTTCATCCCCATCAGCTTATTAAATCTGTTAGAAAAATAAACTTCGGAATATCCCATTTTTTTTGCGACCGACTGCATCGTGATATTTTCCATATAATGTTCGTTTATATATGTGATCGCATTGATATAATTAAAGGCAATATCCGGTTTGTTGCACAGCATGTCGCATTCCGCAAGCAGGCTCAGCAATAAATTGAAACAACCCGTATTAAACACGACGGAATTGGTGCCCCGCCGAAACCATTTTTCCAAAAGGAGTTTGATCTCGCCGCTTTTTTCTTCGTAACGGAGAATATGCGAAAAAACTTTTCCGCCGTATTCGGTGTAAAAACTCGAAAGGAAGAAATCGTCCACAACGAGAACGTAAGCCTCTATTGTTTTTGAAAGCTGACGATAAAAATGACTTTCAAACTTATTTACGATCACGATATCGTTTCTTTTCGCATTGTACGCATCCCCGTTGATCACGGCTTCGCATTCTCCTTCCAGAATGTAAAGTAATTCAAACCTTTCATGAAAATGTGCCTCGAATGCCAATTTTGTGTGTTTTTCTAAAAAAGCGAAACATTCCTTGTTTGGAAATGTATTTTCGAAGCGGACTTCATTTTCATTACTCATCGTTTTATTCCCCTTATCGCACAATCGTCCTTTTATCGGGAAAATCATACTTATACTAAAACGCGTAAAGTTGCTTTAACTCTCCCGCAAACGTTGGTTTGCGGGAGAGTTTTTTTACATTTCCGCCATTTAGTAAACGTATAATTTTATTGTAAAAACTTTCATTTTTTGTTATTATACAATAAAATTTAAATTGTGTCAATAAGTAAAGTTAAAATTATGAGCAACTCACATTTGCGTATTGTAACACTTCATCTTAACGATAGTAATTATTCTTTAATCTTGGTACACTCGTACTTCAAATACAGAAATATCCGGGGCTCCGTGCGTGGAATACATTATAATGTCTGCTCTGTCGAATAATTCCGTATCAAAGCATATGTCGTTACAACGCTGAATGTTTTCTCTTTTGCTTATCGTTTTAACTTTATTTTCATTCCGATAGAGTTCGATATCGTAATCTTTAACGAGCTCGATCGGAAACGGTCTCTGGTTTTTACGCGTCGAATCGGAAATGGTTATTGTCAATTCATAACGGAAATTTGTATCAAAACGCAAAAGTATCCTGTTGGCGGAGATCTTCTTATCCCATTTCAGGATCAAACGTTCTCCTCTCGGAGAAATACCGTCTGAAATATAGGCATTGCATACTCCGTGACGATTGCGCACCTCTCCGTTAATGACATTCTGAGGATCTCCTTCTGTTTTGAAAGAAGATGCCGAAACCGATGCCGACTTTGCCAGATCTCCCTGATCTTCGTTTTTAATCCCGGGAAGAAAACATCCGTCCCTGAGTAATTGCTGCTGTAATTCTTTGATATATGCGCTCACCTCGCCGGCAGAGCATAATTTGCGAGTTACCGCTATCGCCGCTGCCGTGCCTGCTGCCTGCCCGACAACCGCACATGTTCCCATCACGCGCGTGGAACCGAAAGCCATGTGCGTTACGCTGATCGCTCTCCCCGCTAAAAACAAATTCTTTACATTTTTAGAGTATAAACAGCGATACGGAATATCATAGACGTCCCGAAGCTGATAATAGGTCGTCGCCTCCCGATCCGTAGAAAGAATACCGCTCGGCACATGCACGTCCATGTCCCAACCGCCGTAAGCGACAACATCGGGAAAAGCACGGCAGGAAGCGAGATCCTGTTCTGTAAGAACATAATCTCCCTTTAATCGCCGGCTTTCTCTTTTTCCCGGTAAAAAGCCGACCCAATCCAAAACATAGTTTTCCGCATTGTGCCCCGGCGTGTTTTTGATATGATCCCATATGCCGTAAAGGATCTTTAACAATTCGTCGCGTATCTCCTCCGCGTTGTCGATCGGATCGAGATCTCCGCTGACCTCTATCCACCAATAGCCGGAAGTGATTTCTTTATGAGGTCTTTTTTTTAGATCTTCTTCGGTGAACGTATATGCCCAATCCGGTTTGATAAAGGGAATCGGGTGTCCCGTGTCTTTTGCCGTGAACATCAGCGAACTGCCCATCACCTGTCTGTCCGCGATATCCGCCGCGTCCGGCTCTCCGTATGCGCCTTTATCCTCTCTTCCGTACATATACTCCGCTCCCGCTTTAAAGCCGAGATATCCGTCACCTGTCGCGTCGATAAAATAACGTGCGGAAAAAAGAAACTCTTTCTCCGAGGTCATCTGCACAGCGGAAACCGATCGAATTTCGTTTTCTTGCGCATGAACGTCTGTTACGCGCGTGTTGAGATACAATTCGAGGTTTTTCTGTTTTTTCGCCGCATTCCAAAAAACGGCGTCCTGCACGCAATAAGAGTGCTGGGGATTTATATATCTGTTTTCCAGCAAAAGTTCTTCCATGATGCCGGATTCGCGGGCGTTTTCGATCGCGCCGTGCTTGTCGGCTCCGCAGATATGCATCCGTATTTCGCTGGAAGCGTTTCCTCCGAGCATCGGGCGGTCCTGCACCAATACCGTTTTCGCCCCGTGTCTCGCCGCCGCGAGCGCGGCGCAAAGCCCGGACATTCCCCCGCCGATCACGGCGACGTCAAATTGTTTAACAATCGTTTCCATTTTTATACCTTCCTTTTTATCACAGGAAATATTCCTTTTGTATCCCGATTTTTCCACAGGCGATAAGTGCGCATGCTTCCGCCGCATTGTATTTTTCTTCGGTTAGTTTTCCGTCCGTAATACGTTCCGCGTATATCTGCGCAAATTTCTTTCTTAAATTCTCCGAATTTCTTCCGACGCCGCCCGTCAGTACGCACTTTTTTTGTTCCTGTACGCTAAGCCCCGCTTGATTGACTGCCGCCGTGAACAAGGAAAATAATTCTTCCGCGGCAACGGCGATGATCTTTTGCGCAACAATATCCCCGAAGGCGCAAGCCTCATCGCACAGGACGGAAAACGAAGCGATTTTCGCCTTTCCATCGCTACACCGATAGACGGTTTTGAAGATCCCTTCGGGAATCTCTCCGACTTCTTGTTCGACAAGCCGGGTGAGAACGGTTTTTGGTGCGCGCCCGTCATATGCACGCAAAACGGCTCTTAATACGGATAATCCGATGTCATATCCGCTCCCCTCGTCTCCGGCGATATGTCCGTATCCGCCCGCCTGAAAGACTTTTCCCTCTTTGTTTTTCGCAAGACAGATCGATCCCGTGCCGGATATCACGACGGCTCCCGCTTGTTCGTCGAATGCACCATATAGCACGGGAAAGGAATCATTCGAGATCCAAATTTCCGCGCGGGGAAACATTCCGCACAGCATTTTTTTGAGTTTATCCTTGCATCCCAGCGTCTTTGTTCCCGCCGAGCCGAGACAGACCCTTGCCACACCCTCGGTCGATACCCCCGCTGCAGATAAACCTTTTGCGGCGAGTTTTTCCAGATTGTTCCGTACAGCCTCTAAGGAAAGCGCCGTAAGGTTAGTTCCTCCGCGCACGGCGGTTTCGCCGCAGAATGCGCCTGTTTCGTCAGCGATACAGATCCTCGCGTTTGTTCCCCCGCCGTCAATCCCCAGATATAAGGGAAGCTTCATAACCTTCCTCCCTAAATTGTTTCCCCGAAAATCCTTTCGCCGCTCCGATAAACGGCGAGGACTTCGAAATTCTCATTCACGATCGTAAAATCGGCGTATTTTCCCGTACGGATGCTTCCGTATTTTTCGGAAATGCCCAAAATTGTCGCAGGGTTGAGCGAAGCGCAGCGAACGGCGTATTCCGTAGGCAGCCCGACATCTCTGACCATCCTGCGGACGGCTTCGTTCATCTTCAGTACACTTCCTTTCAGCGTGCCGTCCGCAAGACGCGGCGCGCCGTCTTTTATCATGACTTTTCTGCCCTGCGAGGAAAACACCCCGCCTTTTTCCATTCCTTTTCCCGCCGTGGAATCCGTAACGAGCACAAGTTTATCTTCCGGCTTGCATCTTGCGAGAAGTTGCATCGCGGGAACAGAAACGTGCACGCCATCCGCAATCAACTCACAGTACATCTCGTCCAGTAGCATAGCGGCACCTGCCGTACCAATTTCACGATGATGAAATCCCCTTTGTGCATTAAAGCAATGAGTGATTCCCGTGGCACCGGCGGATGCGGCGTCTTTTACTTCGGCGAAAGATGCATCTGTGTGCCCTACAGAAACAACGATACCGTCCCTACGGATGCGGCGGATGAGATCCAAAGCCCCGTCGAGTTCCGGAGCCAATGTAATGAGCCTGATATTTCCTTCTGCCGCTGCTGAAAATTCGCCGTACATTTTTTCATCCGGATTACATAATACCGACTGCAACAATCCACCGCAGTATTTTTTATTTAAGAACGGTCCTTCGAGATGGATACCAAGCATGCGAGCGCCCTTCTTCCCCTTGCCACGCATAAAAGCGGAAACCTCTTTCAGGGAGAGAATTTCCTGCTCAAATGTTTGTGCACCGAGAGTGGAAAGGTAAGATGTCGTTCCCTCCTGTGCTAATTTTTCGGAAATAGTTTCGCAGGCGGTAAGACAGTCTTCGTCTCTGAAATCTTTTCCTCCCGCACCATGCGTATGAATATCGATGAATCCGGGAAGAATCATTGCGTTTTCGGGGACCTTTACGGTTTCGAAAACGCAATCCGGTGGCGCACCGATCGAAACGATTTGATCGGAAAACGCCATATTCGCTCGGACGATCCCCTCTTCCGTGCAGATCATCGCGTTTACGAATTGTTTCATATCGGCCTCCCCGTTCGCTTTCTCTATAATATTTTTTATTATACTCTTTTCCGTGAGGAAAAGTCCATATCATTTTTTAATATATATTTCGCAAAAGTTACTTTTCACGTTATACAAAAATGTAGTTTATAAAAAGAATGGGTTGGACTTCTTAGAGAATTTTTATTTCTTTCATGTAAAAGCTCAGTCTGGTGGTAAAATTTTTTGACGATAGGGAGTGTGCTTGTTATATATACAAGTGGCACGTTTTTCTTACTAATTTACTCGTATTATTTTGAGGACGAAATATCGCGTTTTTTTATTTTCTTTCAAGTTTAGTATTTTAATATTTTTTGCCTTTGAGATCCTGACGTGTGCTTGTCTTTGATACAAGAACGCGCGCGTATGCGTATACGCGAGGAAAGACCGGTATTTTCATTAAATTGTCTTGTCATAAGCGAAATATTTATCTCCCGAAGTTCTTGTTTTCGTCTTTGTGATTGCGGCACTCTTTTTTTCCGAAGTCAACGCGAGAAAATATTTCTTTCGCTTTGAATACTCTTTTACACTTCGATGTTTTTATCTTCGGAGTGTTTTTGTGTATTGTAACGAAATTTTTTCTCTTCTCCGTTGACTTCGGAAATACTTACAACTAAATTTACCTTCAGCAATAAAAAAGCGTGCCTTATCTTCCCTTGCCGAAAACGGCGAATCATTCGGGAGGTTAAGAAAATGAAGAAACAGGAAACGAGGAAAACAAGTGGTAAGGTTGAAGAATGCTCTCTGACGGCTTTAACATGGGCCAGAGAAGGCGATAGAGAGAAAGTCAGACCGAGTGTCGAGACGGTGATTACTCCGTCCAACGTCCTTATTTTAAGCGAGCTTATCGCTATGCAGGCGTTAAGGTCAATCGTTCCCTATACGGGAAAGCTTTTCATTCAAATGCAGAGATCGCTTTACAAGGATATTTTCAGAAGAACGGATATCCATCATCAGTTATCCGAAGGATATGACCTTATCCAGACAGCGGCATGTTTTTTATGTGGATATATGGGAAAGAAAATCACAGACGAAATTATCCACAAGGGAAAGAAGATGACGATAAAGAACGCTTGTTATAACGTGATCAACAGTTATTTGTATAATATGGAGACCATGCTGAACAACCAAACATATATCCCTTACAAGATGGAAGAAGAAATCCCGTGTATAGAAGAAGCGGAAAGCGAAGAGCAATTCGACAAAGCGGAAAGACTGTTAAGGAAAATGCACCTTACGAAAGGAGAGAAAGACGTGTTGAACTGCTATATGCAAAAGACAGGACCCGTGAAAACCGCAAAGCTACTGAAAGTGAACAGATCGACGATCTGGCGCAGAAGACAGAGTATACAAAGGAAATATCTTAAAGTTGCCGGATGTTTTATCTGAAAAACTTCATAAACGCTGAAAGCACAGGCAAACGCTTGTGCTTTTTTTATCGTAAAAAATTAAAAAGATTTTCAAAGTCGACAATAATTGTCGACTTTGAGTTTTATAGTGCATTTGACGATGAGACGTGTGCTTGTCTTTGATACAAGTGGCGGCGCTTCGCGCCGCCAAGACAAGCACACGCCTCAAACTGAAATCTCATTCAAAATTATCCCCGACAAGGCGGAGGTTTGCGCTGAACCGCTTGCAACCTCTCCGCCCATTTTGTCGGGGCTTTTTCTTCCTTGATTTCTTTTCAGTTTTCTTTCGGCATTTGTGCTATCACTTCCCTGCTAACCTGTCCCACATACGTTCCGTCATCAAAACATTTGAAATCATCAAAAAGAAGTAACTTTTGGTTATCCGCTCCCATTGTGCACACTATATCGTCGTCTAAGATATCCGAAACAAAATACTGCGGCAACCCTTTGCTGTACACGAGTTTCTCCCCCGTCTTTTCCAGATACTTTACAAGATACGCCACGCATTGTCCTAAAAACGAACGATTATATATCTCTTCAAAATCGCTTCTTCCGAACCTTTCGTTAAAATATGTGTTTTGTCGGGTAATTTGTCTATTATGAGTATTAAAATTAAAGTCATTTACTTCTATAAGCTCTCCCGGCATGCTTCCGTCGGGAATATAAAATATCCCGTGAAAATGCAACCTCTGCTTTTCAGGCGAACGTTCCCAAACTCCAATATATTTCCACTGCTTACGACTTGAAAGCAACGACAAACAATTCGTAAGTTTTTTTCTGAAACTTTCTTCCGTATGCTTTTCGTCCGAATAGGTGAATGTACAAAAATAGTTGAATTCCTGCAAATTGACTTTTCTGAACAGCCTTATCCTACGATAAATCATATTTTTCCGCTTGCGCTCAAATTGCGAATCTACAAACATTTTTGCCGTCTCCTTATCTTGAAAATACGGCTCCATTTGCGAAAGAATAATTCGTTTACGCTCGTTCCTTCTTTTGCCTTTGCTCTTTTCGTAAAATTCTTCAAACAGTTCTCTATGCGTAACGGTACGTTCGGTTTCAGGCTTCCCGGCAGGCTCCTGATCGAGATTATTCACGTAATCGATAAATTCCGCATACTTCTTTTCTTCGGCGGTCGTAAGCGGTGTTAAACGGCTTTCCGCGGCAAACATACTCTTTTGAACGGGACTCTTTTTCACGGGTTCAAGTTCGCCATCAACAGACTCTTTTACAACGATCTTCTCTTCCTTAATCGGTTTTCTCGGACGCTTTTTTCTCGGTATGTGCGGTATGGCTATATAATGGCTTCCGTCGGAATAAATTTTACATTTCCCGAACGACATCATTCCTCCTTATACAGCGAGTTAATGAAATAACTGTTCTGCATTTTAAGTTCTTCCACGCTCGCTTTTTCCGTTTCGTAAGCCATATAATCCATAATCCCGACATTCGTCTTTTTTGCCATGCAGTTAAAATAATCCGAGAAACAGTCCGTTGAAAACCGCCTGCTGTAAATCTTTTTATTCATGAGAAAATATTTCTTTTTCTCTTTCTTGCCGTCCTGCGTTCCGCGCTCTTTTTCTATTTTAGCCACACAGTAGCCGTATCGGTTATATATTCGCACATTTCTCTTATATACCGCCGACGTTACCGCTTTGCAAATATGTATAAACAATGTGTTGTCGCCCCTTAAAAACCGCAAATCCGTATATAATCTCAAAAACATTGAAAACAAAATATCGCTGATCGTTTCTTCAAAAATATATAATGGGAACGCAAGTCTTTGCTCGCCCGAATCCGTTATCGTAAGAATATCGCATAGATCTCTCGCGTCTGCTCCCCAACTCGCGGGACGCTGTTCATCGGTAAACACTTTAATAAACGGGTAATTGTCTATCGTTGCCGAATGCCGGCACATCTTCAGCCAGCCGTTAAACAAATCGTTTTTCTGATTGGTTTCTTCCGTGCTTTTCTTGACTTCTTTAAGCTCCAGATTATTCCCCCGCTCTTTGCCTACTTCCGTAATCGCCACGACGCCGAACTCAAAACTTCCGGCTCTTTCGTTATGCTCTAAAACCTTTTTGCCGAGCCGCAAAACGTCGAAATCCAAAATGTTCGCAAAACGACTGTTTGCCGCAATGCCTTTCGGGAAAAAATCGTTTACCCAAAGCGGGAAATTTCCCTGATCGGCAAGAAAATCGTCGGTACGTACGGAGAAATTCGAAACAATAAGGCTCGATTGCACGACATACACAAAATACCCTTGCGCATAAGTTTTCAGCGCGTCGAATATGCTTTCTTCTTTCAGTTCGTCCATATACGTCATGCCGTATCTTGCACCGTCATAACCGTACAGCTGCCACATATAATTGCCGTGCGTTTCAAAGCGTTTCCGCTTCTTATCCACCCATTCCTTTGCCGTTGCAAGATTATATACAAACCGATATTCCATACACTTTTTCAATTCGTTTTCAAACGCTATCCACGGAAAAAACGGGAACTTCATATCCGTTTTCTGTAAAATCTCCAAAGCCTTCTGACGAAACATTACGGCTTGCGAAAGCGCCATATCCGTAATCACGGTCGTTTTCTTTTTCCCCATACTCCCGCAAGTCATGGAAACGATGGGAAGTTCGTTAATAAACCCGCAGTTTCTTGCTTCCATGCGATACAATTTTTCCCGTGCTTTCTTATGCCTCCAACAGTTAAAAAGCAACAACAAAACACTCAATAAAACCCACCACGGAATTATATTTAATCCCAAATACATATCCGCCAAAAACATACATATTTGACGGTATATTGAGCCGAAATCAAACGACGCAACAAAATAAAAATAGTATGCCGAAAAAGCCGTACCTATGGATACGACGTTCAGATTAAACAACCAGATCATAAGCCATGCAATTTTAAGTTTTCTGTTCCCTTTCAGCCTCTCGAAATACTCCTTAATAAACCGTTTAACCGGCTGATACGTCACCCCCGAAATCTTCTTAAATACTCTAAGCGGAACGCTATCCACATCGTATCGGTTATTCGGCTTACGATAGATTGCTTTCAGAATAACCCCTAAAACAATTACCAGCGGAATGCTTATAAGGATTACCACAAAAAGCACCGTCAGCCGCTTCCCGGCTTGTCCGCCGAAATATTGCAGATTATTCTTGTTTATTAAAAGCTCAAAATACGCTTTTACGTTACGGATAAAACCGTCAAAACTTTGCGGAAGAATATGTATATTTTCCAGCACAAACGACTGATCTAATCGGGGCGCTTCACCGACTAT
>CALVWQ010000010.1 GCA_944367535.1 uncultured Clostridia bacterium | reverse complement strand
GATTTCTGGCGCGCCGTCAAACAGAACATCAAACAGATAATAGCGGTGGCGCTTGTATATTCGCTTGTGTTTTATCTGACTAATCTTTCGGTGGCGCTTGCCGATCAGTCGATAGCGGTTGGAATAAAAAACTCGTGGATTTTCGTGGTGTCGAAAGTGCTCGCGTATATGTTTTTGGTTTTTTATTCGATGATGACTTTCCACATGATAACCATGTCGGTTACCTATGAATTGAAATTCCGTCAGTTGCTGAAAAACTCTTTCCTCTTCACGATTGCGCTGCTTCCGCAAAATATTCTGTTTCTGTTCTTGGGACTTTTGCCGTTTTTGTTCCTTCTTTTCGGCGGAATATTTATGGCAATAGGGCTTATTTTGATACTTCTCATGGGTTTTTCGTTGTTCTTTCTCATCTGGACGGATTTCTGTCAATGGTCTTACGACAGATTTATAAACGACAAGATAGAAGGCGCGCAGAAGAACAGAGGTATATACGAAAAAGTAAAAGAGAGCAATTCGCTCGCGCTTCAAAAATACAGGGAGCAGGTCGCGCGTACAGCCGTTTCGTCTTTGAGCAGTAAACCCATAAAACCGATTACCGACGACGAACTGCAACTTGCCGAACTTCCCGAATCATTCAACAGAAAGGATATAGAGAGGCTCAACGAAAGCAAACAGCGGTTGATTGAGGACCACGAACGTTATGTCGAGGAACACATTAACGATCCGCAGTTCGTGGAGGCGCGCGAGAACGCCGAAAAAAATAAGGAAGAGCGCGAGAAGCGCATAGAGGAAGCCAAGAAAGAGCTTGCCAAGCGCAATAAAAACTAATAGAATTAAATTCATTTTTGTAAAGACGTTGCGGTATAATGCGGCGTCTTTTATAAGGAGATTAAAATGGGAGAAATAGAGGTCGTAGATTTTTTATTTCAACTTGCATTGATTCTTTTTTCTACCAAAATGCTCGGAATTCTCATGCGGAAACTCGGCCTGCCGCAGGTTCTCGGCTTTATAGTGGCGGGACTTTTGATAGGACCCGCGATTTGGGAAATATTTTTTGACATAAAGCCCGGTTATATTTTTCCGGTTCAGGAAAGCGGATATCTGAAAGCGTTTGCGGAGGTGGGCGTGATTTTCGTCATGTTCACGGCCGGGCTTGAAACAAACCTTAAAGATATCAAAGATACGGGCGCGGTTTCGTTTACGATTGCGTCGTGCGGCGTGTTGCTGCCGCTCGCGGGCGGTTTCGGTATCGCTGCGCTTTTCCTGCCCGAGGCGGGCTGGCATACTTGGATTTTTATAGGCGTTATAATGACGGCAACGAGTGTCGGTATAACCGTTGAAGTGCTCCGCGAACTCGGAAAATTGCAGACGAGGGTCGGGACGGTTATTTTGTCCGCTGCGATTATCGACGACGTGCTCGGGATAATAGTCCTTGCGATAGTTTTGAATCTGGCAGGTAAAACGGGCACCGACTCGTCGTTTTTAAGCGTTATCAATCCTAACGGCAACATAATTATTTCCATCTTGTGGATAATGGCGTTTTTCATATTTGCCATCGGCGCGGGAATAGGTTTTTCCAAACTCTTTAAGTACATAGAGAAAAAATCGCCGCATACGAGAAGGATACCCATTCTTTCCATTTCGGTATGCCTGCTCTATTCCTTTATAGCCGAAAAGGTATTCGGTGTCGCCGATATTACGGGTGCATACATAGCGGGGTTGGTGCTGTCTACAAACCATGCGTCCGCGCAATACGTCGACAGGCGCGTAAATATAAGTTCGTATCTCCTTTTCGCACCGATATTTTTTGCGAGCATAGGCATAAAAATCAGCCTTGTTACTCTCACGGTCGATATGCTGTGGTTTGCGCTTGCGTTTACCGCGGTTGCCATACTTGCAAAGATAATAGGTTGCGGCGGTTCCGCGCGACTTCTGGGCTTTAACAATAAAGACAGTTTGAAAATCGGTGTCGGCATGATAGCGCGCGGCGAAGTCGCGCTGATTGTCATGGAGAAGGGCATAGCGGGCGGACTTATAGGGCCGGATTACCGACTTATAGTTGTGTTCCTGGTGCTTGTTGCGTCTCTCAGCGCGCCCGTGCTTTTGAAACTTCTGTACAAGAAAGACGTCGAACTTCCGCCGCCGAGTAAGCCCGAACCTGAGGAGGGACGCTTTGAATAAGATGCTTAAAACACTCGTTTACGGGGGGCAGATGTCGGTTGCGGTACTCGATACTACCGATTTGGTAAACGAAGCAATAAGAATACATAAACTTTCGCCTACGGCTGCTGCTGCTCTCGGGCGCACGCTAACTGCATGTACATACATGTCTGGCTGTCTTAAAAGCGAAAACGATAAGTTGTCCATAACCGTCGCAGGGGACGGTATCGGCGGCAAAATTACGGTGTGCGGTAACGGCGCACTGGATATCCGCGGAAGTATAGATAACCCCTCTGCAGACCTGCCGCCGCGTGCCGACGGCAAGTTAGACGTTGGCGGGCTTGTCGGCAAAAACGGAAGAATTACGGTTGTCAGAAGTATGGGGCTTAAAGAGCCGTGGTCGGGGAGTTCGCAACTCGTCAGCGGCGAAATAGCAGAGGATTTCGCGGCATATTACGCGTTCAGCGAACAACAGCCGACAGCGATTGCGCTTGGCGTCAAAATAGGCAAGGACGGTAAATGCCTCGGCGCCGGCGGCGTGGTCGTGCAGGCGATGCCCGGCGCAGAAGATAAAAACCTTGAAGAGGCGGAAAATAAAGTAAAAGCTCTCGGAAACATCTCCACCGTCATCGAAAGCGAGGGCGCGGAAAACGTCATGAAAAAAATTTTCGGCGCAGAAAGTTACGACGAGTATTTCCCGAGATATAAGTGCCTTTGTTCGCGTGAATACGTTAAGGAGATTTTAAAATCTCTCGGGAAAGAAGAACTGCTTGAAATAATAGAGAAAGAGGGAAAAATAAAGGTGGATTGCCAGTTCTGCGACAATGTTTACGAATTCGGTTTGCAGGATGTGGAAGAATTGTTCGGTTAAATATGGATGACAAGGTTATAGGATTCAGAAGAGACGCCGAAACGTATCGCAAACTTGCGGAAGAACGCAACGAGGCGGGCGATTTCACGGGCGCTATAGGTTTTCTTTTCGAGGCGAAAAAACTTGCGCCCGAGTCCTTTGACGTGCTCATGGATATAGCGGATACTTATGCCGACATGAACCTTTTGGAACTTTCTAATCAATATTGGTATTATTTTCTCGATAAAGCCCCGGAAGACAAGTACGGAATAGCGTACGTGGAACTTGCCATAAATTATTTTTACATGAAAAAGATATGGGCATCGGGGTATTATTTTCATAAAAAAGTTTCGGTTGACGGCTATCTTTCGCCTGATGGTATAGACCCCGAAATTACCGATTATTTCGCGGAAATGGCGGGCGGAAAACCCGAGGCGCGTATCGTTTATCCGTCGGATAAAACGGATTACGAAAGCATTATATCAAAAGCCGACCGCGCTGCCGCGGAAGAGGATTACGAAAGGGCGATATCCCTTCTCGAAAGCGTGCCGGAGGACAAGCGTTCCGAAGAGGTCAGCGGCGAACTCTCTTTCATCTATTTTCTCTGCAAAAAAGACGATAAATTGGTGGAGAAATGCCGTTCGTCTTTAAACCGCCACGGCGAAAACGTAACGGCTTACTGCAATCTTTCGGCATATTATGCAGACTGTAAAAATATTGAAAAAAGTTTTTATTATTATTCGAAAGCCTTGCAATGCTGTAAGGATAAAGAAAAATACGCGTATAAACTGGCCACTGCGGCAATGGACCACGCAGACCATGTAAACGTCGCGGAATTTACGGGAATCATGACCGGAAAAAACAGGTATGACCTGCCGGCATACATTATGAACGGACAGGCAATGATAAATCTCGGGCGCTACGAGGAGGCGGAAGATGCTTTTTCGCACGCCCGCCGAATAAACCCCGAAGATACAGTTCTGCAATATTATGTCAATCTTTCGCGAAGGCTGCAAAACGGAGATAAGACTGCGGAAAAATTGCTGCCCCTCGATTATATAGACGACCTCCCGGCAAAGGAGATTGCGCTCTGCAAAAGGGCTATAAAGGATTATTTTACCAAAAACAAACTTTCCGCGCCACGTAAGGCTTATATACGCGACGTTGTGCAATACGGCGCGGACAGCGCGGATGCGATGATGGTAAAGGGCAGTTTTCTGTTCGGCGCGTCCGAAAAAGGCGGCGTTTTTTCTGAAAGGGATTATGAATTCGTTTATTCGCTCCTGATGAAGACGGGAGTGCCCGCGGAAGTCAAAAGCAATATAATTACTATTCTGGTGAATAACGGCAACCGACGTCGTTTTGGAGTGGTTTCGGGCATATATTATGTAAAAATCAAGCCGCGTAAACTCGTGTTCCGCGATAAAGAAAATGGCGCAAAATTTGTCGCCGCATACGCGGAATGTCTGACAAGGCTCGCCTTTGCGGGTATAGACGATGAAGGTAAACTCGGTTTTGCAATAAATAAACTTTATGCCGAGCGGGCGGAAGATGTGGAAAAGACGGGGCTGAACGAACGCGAGATAGCCGCGGTAACTTTTATTATGAGCGGGATATCGGGACTTCTCGGGGCAAGAGAAGCGTGTATAATGTTCGAGGCGGATTACAATTCTGTTGCAGAGTTTATAAAACTCGGGGAAAACATCGGTTTTAAGATGAAAGGGAAATCCGAGAGGAGAAATAAGGATGATAAAAATAATTGATATAGATGCGCTTTTCGATAAATATATCGAAAAATACGTATATGAAAATATAGGAAAGATAAAGCCCGACGAGATAGAAGACAAAATCGCCGACCTCTATAAGGATTTCGGCGATAAACCGCTAGATGAACTCGGCGGCAGAACTCCGAACACTTTTTACCGTGAATATGCCTCAAAAGAACTTTTAGATTGTCTAAAAGAGCACGTGGAAAAAGAGGTTGCGGTATCGGATTTTCTGCTTGAAGCAATTATCGCTTCCGAGGACGGAGAAAAAACGCTCGTCGGAGCGCTTGACTACGAAGAATGCGAAGAAATGGTCGCTTATATAATGAATATGTTATCCGATATGGGCGCGAAAGTACCGGTGGAAAAATATCTAGGTTTTGCGCTTTGGGATTATCCCGATTCGATAGGCGAACTTGCAACCGAAATCCTGTGTAATGCGGCGGAGGAGGCAAAAGAGGCGGTGCTTGCCGCATATAAAGATGCGGCGGAAGATAAAAAGCCGAGGCTTACGGAAATCCTGTCAAATGTTAAAGGCGACGACAGGGTTTTCGATATTCTGGTCGCCGAGTTTGCCAAAAATACCGATAACATACCGCTTTATGCTTCTTATCTCGCAAAGTATGGGGATGAACGTGCTCTTCCGTTTCTTATGACCGCGATAGAGGGAGAAAAAATAAGCTATGCCGATTTCGAAGAACTGCGTTTTGCTATTGAGGCACTGGGCGGAAAATATGATAAAGAAAGGGATTTTTCGCAGGATAAAACCTACAAGAAAATAAAAGGCGGAAAAAATAATATTAAAAGGGCATAAAAATATCTTGGATGCCGTAAGCCTTTTCGGGCGCGGAAAAATTTTTCAAAAATAAAACATTTCATTTTGAAAATTAAGTTTTTAATTTTTTCAAATAAAAATAATAAATCAATCCGCGGGGGTGCAAATTCAACTGCACCCCCGCGTGATTTTTAAATCTTTTTTAAAAGAAAACCATTAACTTTCAATTTTCCTTTCTGCCGAATAAATAATCTATGCTAACTTCAAAAAAATCCGCGAGTTTCCAACTCTCCATAATGCTTGGTTCTACTAAACCTTTTTCCCGACGCGAAAGGTTTGCTCGGCTTTTTCCGACAAATTTCGCAAGCTGACACTGCGAAAGGTTTTTCTCTTTTCTTTTACGCGTCGGGGGGATATGGAACAGTCATAAAACATAATCCTGACGCGTAAAATATAGGGTGAGAAAAGCGGGCGAAATATTTAAGATTGTGTTTTTGCTGGTCGGCGCGGTTATAGGCGCGGGCTTCTTGTCGGGAGCGGAACTCGTGGCGTTCTTCGGGACGGAGGGATTCCTTCCGTTTGTCGTTGTTTCGGGACTTTTGTTCTGGGCAGGTTTTTCCACCGTGTTTTCGGGCGTCAACGACGGGCGGGAACTTTATCTTTTTAACAAAAAAGATACTCGTTCGGTCTTTCCCGTTTTATTCGTGTGCGCGGATTATGTATTCATGGTCAGCATGTTGGCGGGCATGAACGGACTTTCGGAGAACTACAAAATATTAGGGGGGGTGCCTCTGTTTTCCGCGGTATCGCTCGCGGTTGCTTTCTTTTTCTCGGAAAAGAGCAAAAAGGGTGCGGAGGTCATAAATACCGTACTTATGCCCGCGGCAATCGTCTTTATAAACGTGCTTATAATCCGCGGCGACGGATTATCCGTCGGCGGAGCGAATCCCAATCCCGCGGCGGGTGCGGGTAAATGCGCGCTTTTCGCGCTTATGAATATTTTTGTGTCGGTCCCCGTCGCCGCCGCGTGCGCAAAGGATAAAAAGAGGAGTTCTCTTTATATAGCGGCGGGAATAAGCGCGCTGATTATAGCCGTTCAGGCGGCGGTGATTCTCGCGGCGGTGCGCCGTTCGGGTAATGCCGCTGCGCTTGCGTCCCTGCCCCTTTTATTCGCGTTGGGCACGGGCGGAATATCGTTAATCTTTTGTGCGGCATTGTTTATCGGTATGTTTACTTCTTTTTATTCGTGCTATTGTCCGCTCGCCGCGAAGGCGGGAGGGCGTTTCGGAAAAAAGGGGATACTCGTTCTCGTCGTTTCTGCTTTTCTTTTTTCTCTTGCGGGTTTGGACGCTATAATCGTTTACGTTTATCCGCTCGTAGGCGCGATAGGAGCGGTATATATTTTCAGACTATTATACGACCGCATAACATTTCGTATAAAAAAGCATGACTTAGTCGATAATAACTTTATATCGGGAAACCGGAGGAGTTAAATATGTCGAAGAAGAAAAAGTATAAGGTTAAGAAATTAAGCGAGGAAGATTATGATAATTACATTATGTCGTTAAAAGACGAAACCCCGCCTGCAATAGTCAGAAAAACTCAAAAATAAGTGCATCGTCTTTAATGTCCTTGCTTAAAAATTCTCCCGAGCGGGAGAATTTTTTTTATTTGTTTGTATTTTTTTCTTAAATGTTGTATACTTAAAATTATAGAAGCGTAAAATTATTTTTTCGGAAGGAAAATTATGATTGAGATAAAGGAAGTCGTAACAAGAAAAGATATAAAGATGTTTTCTAAATATCCCGTAAAACTATACAAGGGGTGTCCTTATTACGTACCTAGTTTGCGCAGCGACGAAATGAATACTTTTAATCCCAAAAAGAATTTCAGTCTTAAAGAATGCGACGCCAAGGGTTTTCTGTGTTTTAAGGACGGCGAACTGGTGGGGAGAATAGCGGGAATAATAAACAGGACGGACAATGAACTGACGGGCAAGAAATTCATAAGGTTTTCACGATTCGAATGTATAGACGACATAGAAGTTTTCAAAGCGCTGCTCGGCGCGGTCGAAAAATACGGCAAGGATAACGGCATGGAGATAATTCACGGGCCGTGGGGCTTTAACGATACCGACAGAGAGGGCATGCTGACTTACGGATTCGACAGAAAGGCTACGTATGCAACCAATTATTCATACCCGTATTTTTGTGAAAAAATGACGGAACTCGGGTTCGAGGATGAATCCAAATGGGTGGAACGCAAGTTCACTATACCGAAAGAGCCTTACAAACGTATAGATGACGTGGCGGAGCGGCTCAAAACAAAACTTAAAGTAAGAGACGTCGCAGAAACGCTTACGGTACGAGAAATAGTCAAAAAGTACGGCGCGAAACTTTTCGATACATATAACGAGGCGTATGCGCCGCTCGACGGTTTCGTGCCCGTCGACGAACAGACCGAAAAGAACATTTTAAAACAGTTCGGGACGGTGATAAACAGGAGATACATAAGCGTTCTCGTAGATGAAAAAGAAGAAGTGGCGGCTTTCGGGATAGTGTTACCGTCGCTCGTCAAATCGCTTGTAAAGCATAGGGGAAAACTTTTTCCGACGGGATTTATAGATGTTTTAATTTCCATTAAAAAACCCAAAGAACTCGAAATGGCGCTCATCGGCGTAAAACAAGAATATAAGAATACGGGAATAAACGCGCTCGTCATGGCGAGAATTATGCATAACGTCATAGAGGACGGGATAGAGGCTATTGAATCGAATCCCATGCTCGAAACCAATTACAGTATACAGCAGCAGTGGAAATTCGCCGAAAACGAAATAGTGAAAAGACGTCAGACATATAAAAAGCGGATAGGCAGTCTTATCGGCGAATACGCCGAGGAAGAAGCCGATAAGGCTGAGTGAATTTCTGTATAAAGAAAATTGACAGAGAGTTTATATGAAAATCAACATACTGTTTCTGAATGACGCCGAGGTGATTTTATGCGTGAAGAAGTAAAAAGAGTCAAAGATTACATACTGCCCGTAAGAACGGTCGCGGAACATGGGACAGAAAATACCGCGTGTCTTTTTAAAAATTTTCAGGACCAAATATATATCAGCAATAACGACAGTTGCATTCTTCGCGCGGGAGGATATATTATTCTCGATTACGGCAGAGAACTGCACGGCGGAGTCAGAATAATCACGGAAAGGGGGACTGTTGACGGCACTGTCGGCATAAGAATAAGATTCGGCGAATCGGCGGGGGAGGCTTGCGCCGAACTAGGCGAGTGCGGCGCGACCAACGACCACAGCCCGCGTGACATGAAGGTATGTCTGCCGCGTCTTTCCGACCTCGAGTTCGGTCAGACGGGATTCAGGTTTGTAAGGATAGACAATATCTCCGACAGCGACTATAAATTTACGGCGATAGTAGCGGCTTATTTACATCTCGACGAGCAATTCAGGGGCAGATTCAGATGCGACGACGAGAAGGTTAATCAAATTTATGACGTCGCCGCCTATACTCTTTTTCTCAACATGCAAAACAGGCTCTGGGACGGCATAAAGAGAGACCGCCTCGTGTGGGTCGGGGATATGCACCCCGAGGTAAAGGGTATACTCAATCTCTTCGGCGCTCACACGCTCATAGAGACGGCGCTTAAAGAGTCGGCTGAACATAACCCCGTTCCCATGTGGATGACGGGGCTTCCCACTTACAGCGTATGGTGGATAGCCGTTTTATGCGACTACGAATGGTATACCGCAAGGAGCGAGTTTGCGAGGAGTTGTTTTCCTTATCTATATGACGTTATCGACCTTCTCGACAAAAGCGTTACCGACGACGGAAAGGTGGAATTTTATTCGGAGACGCCGCTTTACGACCAATATTTTCTTAATTGGGAAACGTGCGGCGAGGAGGGGCGCGAATCGGGGGTCAGAGGTCTGACTTTATGGGCGCTTAAAAAATGTTATTCTATGCTTTCCCGTCTCGGCGGAAATACCGAAAAGGTCTTAAATATCATATCGAGACTTCAAAAGCGCGTTTTGTTTTGCGGCGAGTCGAAAGCGGTTGCGTCTTTATACGCTCTGGGATATAAGCCCGAAGCCAAAGCGGAAAAACTTCTGACCGAGGGCGGCGCAAAAGGGTTTTCGACGTTTATAAGTTCTTATATAGCGAACGCTCTTGCCGATATGGGCAGGGGCGGGCAGGCACTTTCCGACATGAAAGAATTTTATGACGGAATGCTTTCCCGCGGCGCGACGACGTTTTGGGAGAGTTTCGAGCCCGACTGGCTTATAAACAGCGGAAGAATAGACGCTCTCCCCGAAAAAGGACAGAAAGATATACATTGCACTTTTGGTAAATACTGCTATAACGGTTACAGGTTAAGTCTTTGCCACGGTTGGTCTTGCGGACCCGTACCTTTCCTCTCGGAGCGCGTTCTGGGCGTCAAATTCACTTCTGCGGGCGGAAAAACGGTGCGTTTCGAACCCGACCTCTTGGGACTTGAAAGGGCGGAGGGCGCTGTCCCGACTGCTTACGGACTTATTGAAGTTTCGCATAAGTGTGTCGGAGAAAAAGTTGTTACGGACTATTCTTTGCCCGACGGCGTAACCGCGGAAAAACCCGAAAAAGGCAGATAAAGACAAATTTTGTAAGCTTATGTTCGTATATACGACAAATATATCTCAAAAAAACCGCTTAAAGCGGTTTTTTTGTATTTAAATTCTTGAAAATACGCGTAAAAAATGATATACTTAATAAGTATGATTATAATTTAAAATAAGGATACCTAAATGAAAAGACTCGAACTGAAAAAGATTTTTAAAAACAGCGGAGAATACGCGGGCAAAACGGTCTATGTTTGCGGATGGGCGAGGACTATACGCGACAGCAAATCTTTCGGATTTATCGAACTGAACGACGGCTCTTACTTTAAAAACTGTCAGGTCGTGTTCGCGCGCGAAAAAGTGGAAAATTACGATGAAATAGCGAGGCAGAACGTCGGCGCCTGTCTTGCCGTAACGGGAACGCTCGTGCTGACTCCCGAAAATAAGCAGCCTTTTGAAATCAGCGCGATAAAAGTGGAGGTGCTTGGCACATCCACTCCCGATTATCCTTTGCAGAAGAAAAGACATACGCTGGAATTTTTAAGAAGCATTCCGCACCTCAGACCGAGGACGAATACTTTCAACGCGGTATTTAAAATCAGAAGCGAAGCGGCGTTTGCCATTCATAAGTTTTTTAACGACAGGGGTTTCGTTTACGTTCACACCCCGATAATAACGGGCAGCGACTGCGAGGGGGCGGGAGCCATGTTTCAGGTTACCACAATGGACCTTTCGGCGGTACCGAAAACGGAAGACGGCTCGGTCGATTATAAACAGGACTTTTTCGGAAAGAAGGCAAGTCTTACCGTTTCGGGACAACTTGACGTTGAGAACTTCGCCATGGCTTACGCGAACGTTTATACTTTCGGCCCGACGTTCCGAGCCGAACATTCGAACACTGTTAGACATGCGGCGGAATTTTGGATGATTGAGCCGGAACTTGCCTTTGCGGACCTTTCAGACGATATGGACTGCGCAGAAGAAATGGTGAAGTTCATTATTTCGAGAGTTATGGAAACATGCCCCGAGGAACTTGATTTTCTCAATCGGTTTGTGGATAACGGTCTTATCGACAGACTTAAAAATGTCGTGGAGAGCGAGTTTGTGCGCCTTACCTATACCGAGGCGATAAAAATTCTGGAAAAAGTAAAAGACAGGTTTGAAGCCCCCGTTTACTGGGGAGTGGACCTGCAAAGCGAGCACGAGAGATATATCACGGAAGAGGTTTTCGGGAAACCCGTGTTTTTGACCGATTATCCCAAAGAAATCAAGGCGTTTTACATGCGTCTTAACGACGACGGCAAGACCGTCGCGGCGGCGGACCTGCTCGTTCCCGCGATAGGCGAACTCTTGGGCGGTTCGCAGAGAGAGGAGCGTGCAGACGTTCTCGAAAAGAGAATGGCGGAATGCGGACTGTCGAAAGATGATTATAAATCTTATCTAGACCTCAGAAAATACGGCGGTGTCAAACATTCGGGTTTCGGGCTCGGGTTTGAAAGAATGGTGATGTATCTTACGGGTATCGGAAACATACGCGACGTACTGCCGTTCCCGCGGACATTCGGTTCGCTCGAAAATTAACTTACGGAGAAAATTATGAAGATACTTATCGACGCTTTCGGCGGCGACAATGCGCCCGAAGCAGTGATAGAAGGCGGAATCGCCGCAGTCGGAGAAAAAGACGGTTTTACCGCGGTGTTTGTCGGGAAAAAAGAATCTATTGTCAACCTGCTCAAAACCAAAACTTACGATAAATCTCGGGTGGAGATTCTGCCCGCGGAAGAAGTTATTACCTGTGAGGAAGAGCCTACCGCGACTTTCAGAAAGAAACCCGACAGTTCGATCGCGGTCGGGTTCAAAACGCTTAAAGAAGACGGAGACGCGGCTGCATTCGTGTCCGCGGGGTCTACGGGCGCGGTGCTCGTCGGCGCGACGTTGAAACTCGGCAGAATTCAGGGCGTAAACCGCCCTGCGCTTTGTCCCGTGCTTCCTACCGCAAAAGAGGGGAAAAACGTGCTCTTGCTTGACTCGGGAGCGAACGCGGATTGCAAGAGCATAAATCTTTTTCAGTTTGCCGTAATGGGCGCCGCATATGCCGAGGCGACAGGCGTCAAAAAACCCGTGGTGGCACTTCTTTCAAACGGCACGGAGGACGAAAAGGGCAATGCGTTGAATCATGAGGTTTTCCCCATGCTTAAACAAGCCAAAGGCATAAACTTCGCCGGTAACGTCGAGGCGAGAGATATTCTCTCCGGCGATTACGACGTAATAGTTGCGGACGGGTTTTCGGGGAACGTCGCGCTTAAAAGCATAGAGGGCGCGGTCAGCATTCTTTTTAAATCGCTGAAAGAGCAAATTTATTCTTCTTTCCGCGGCAAACTCGGAGGTGCTATTCTTAAACCTCAATTTAAAAAACTCAAAGAAAAACTCGACTATAACAACAAGGGCGGCGCACTGTTCCTCGGCGTAAACAAGATAGTGGTGAAAGCGCACGGTTCTTCGGGTGCGATTGCCGTCAAAAACGCCGTTTTGCAGGCGGTGTCGTACGCCGAGTCGGGTTTAGTCGACAGAATAAAAGAAAAACTAACGGAAAACGAACGACAGGGAGAAGAATGATTTTCGATATAGACGAAATTGAAGAGCGGATAAATTACAAATTCAAGGATAAAATGCTTTTGCGCAAGTGTTTCACTCATTCTTCATATGCAAACGAGCACGGCGAGGAAAGCAACGAACTTCTCGAATTTTTCGGGGACGCTATTATCGAGTTTGTGGTAACCGAATATCTCTATAAGTCATGTGCGGGGGACGAGGGAAAACTTACGGACAAGCGAAAGGACCTCGTGTCCAAAGAGCCGCTTTTGAGGGCGGTGTTGAAACTCGGGCTTTCGGATTACGTGCTTTTGGGAAAAGGTCAGAAAAAATCGGTCAGTAAAGACGAAAAACTGTTTTCGAGTTTATATGAATCGCTCGTCGCGGGGATATATATCGACGGCGGTATGACTGCGGTCAAATCCTTTATAAAAACGACAATCGTCGCCGAGTTCGAGCGTCGGGAAAAAGAAAAGAAAAAAATCAAAAAAAGCGCGGAATCGAAGAGTGCGTTGCAGGAATACGTGCAAAAGCGCAAAATCGGGAGCATAGGATACGTCATGCTTTCAAAGCACGGTCCCGAACATCTGCCCGAATTTCGGGTCGCGGTAACGCTTAACGGCGAAAGACTTGCCGAGGGCGTGGGGCAGAGCAAGCGTGCGGCGGAAGCGGAGGCTGCGGAATCCGCGCTCGCAAAATTAAAAAAAGGACGGTAAAAGACTTTGAATTTCGAAAAAGTCGAAATCTTCGGGTTTAAGTCTTTCGCGGATAAGGCGGAAATTAAATTCGGGAACGGAATAACGGGAATAGTGGGACCGAACGGCTGCGGCAAAAGCAACGTCGCCGATTCGATACGATGGGTGCTGGGAGAACAGTCCGCCAAGACCTTGCGCGGCAGCAGCATGCAGGACGTTATTTTTGCCGGTACGCAGAACAGGAAATCGCTTTCTTATTGCGAGGTGTCTTTATACTTCGACAATTCAAATAAAATGTTCAGTCTCGACTATAACGAGGTGATTATAACCCGTAAACTTTACAGGAGCGGCGAGAGTGAATATTTTATCAATAAACAGCCCGCGCGCCTTAAAGATATAGTGGATCTTTTGCACGAGTGCGGCATTGGTAAAGAGGGATATACAATCATAGGTCAGGGTAAGGTCGAGGAAATAATGTCGGCAAAACCCGAAGACCGCCGCATGATTTTCGAAGAGGCGACGGGTATCGCGAAATTCAAGACGCGCAAAAACGAGTCGGAAAGAAAGTTGGAGCGCACGCACGAGAATATAGTCAGATACATCGATATTCTCACCGAAATCGAAAACCAACTCGGACCGCTCGAACGTCAGGCGGAGAAGGCTCGGGAATTTAATGAACTTTCCGCCGAATTAAAACACCACGAACTTAATACTTATATAGCCAAGGTCGAAGGTGTCGCTTCCGCAAAGGGAAAAATCAATATGCGAATCGAAGGCATCAACGAGCAGACCGCGCTGCGCCAGAGCGAAATGGCGGAAACGCAGAGGGAATACGATAAGATATTCTCGGATATCGAAGATGCGGACGTGCGCCTTAAAAAATATAACGAAGAACTGATGGAAAAGCGCGTCGGAATGGAGAAATCCACGGGCGCGAAACAACTTTTCGATCAGAAAATCTCTTATCTTTTGAGTCAGATAGAGCGCGCTGAGGGTGAAATAAAGAATAATCTTGCGCTGATAGAAGAATGCAGGACGTCGCTTTCGTCCAATTCGGCTAAAATCAGGGAGGATGAGACCGCCCTCAACAAGTTGTGCGAAAAGGCGGACAGCCTTTCGCGGAAACTCATGTCGCTCGGCGAAAAGATTGCAATAGGCGAGGAACTTGCCCAGACCAACCGTAAGAAAATCATCGAGTCGATAGAATCGCTTTCGGATTTTAAATTAAACAAAGGCACGCTGTCCGCAGAAAAAGAAAATCTCGAAAACAAACTTGCGGAACTTAACGAGCGTTTGTCAAACCTGACTTTTAAAAGAGAGGGTCAGTTCACCGAGAAAGAGCGAGTCGATAAGTCCATTGACGAACTTGATCGCTCGGTTTTCGATTTTAAAAACCGTATCGCGGAAAAAGAAGACGAGGTCAGGGACGGAAACGAAAACGTCGCAGCAGTCGATAATAAGATATATACGCTAAATTCTGTTATAACTTCGCTTGTTACGAAGGATAACTTTTATCGCAGCATGAAAGACAGTTACGAGGGCTATGCGCCTGCCGTGAAACTGCTTATGAGCAAGGCGAAAAACAATCCCGAATTAAGCGGCAGAATAAAGGGAGTCGTCGCGGAACTTATTAAAAGCGATAAAAAATACGACGTTGCGTTGGAGACGGCGCTCGCCGCGGCGGCACAGAATGTAGTGACTTCAAATCCCGACGACGCGCGTTATCTTATAGAATATCTGAAAGTAAATAAATTCGGCAGAGTTACTTTCTTGCCGATTACTTCCGTAAAACCGAGAATGCAGAGCGCGGAAGTTACGCGCGCGCTTTCGGAGCGCGGCGCGATGGGCGTGGCAAACGAGCTCGTGTCTTACGACAGGCAGTTTGAAAACGTCATCAGCAATCTGCTCGGCAACACGCTTATAGTAGATACATTGGAACATGCGACGGATATAGCGAAAAAATACCGTTTCACTTTCAAGATAGTTACGCTCGACGGAGACGTGTTCTCCACTCAGGGCGCAATGACGGGCGGTTCGCGCAGAACGGACGCGCCGGGACTTTTGTCGTCGGACAGAAGAATCGAGGATAACGCCGCCGAACTCGAACGCCGCCGTACCGAAATGAACGCCTTAAAGACAGAAAAGGCGGAACTCGAAAAGAAACGCGACAAGGCGTTAGAAGAACTTACTTTCTGCAATGACGTTTATAACGGTAAACGCCAACAGCTTCTTGTAGAACGAGAAAAACAGTCGGCTATAGAAAGGACGCTTTCCGAGACGGGCAGGGAGATAGAGGCGGTGTCTGACGCGGTATACGCCGTCAACGAAAGGCTTTCCAAACTCAACGCCGATTTCGAAAACATCGCGAGCGGTGGAAAGAAACTCGAACAGGATAAAGAGATTGCGGCGAGTGCGGCAAACAAGCAGGAAGCTGAATATGATGCCTTAAAGCGTGAAAGAGACGAACTTGCGAAAGAAAGTACCGAAACGCAGATAAAGATTACTGAAATACGCGCGGAAATATCAGCTCTAAATGCGGATAATGCGCGTTTTGCGGGAACGGTAAAAGAATCTGAAGAATCGGTCGCGGGACTTGAAAAAAGCAATGAAAATGCTCGCAAAATTATAGAGGAATTAAAAAT
This sequence comes from uncultured Clostridia bacterium, assembly GCA_944367535.1. Taxonomy (GTDB): domain Bacteria; phylum Bacillota; class Clostridia; order Christensenellales; family Borkfalkiaceae; genus UBA1259. The sequence goes on along the minus strand of CALVWQ010000010.1, from coordinate 47,894 downwards.
AGAACAGGAAAAGGTCGCGCTGACAAAAGAGGAACAGGATTCTATCAACCGCATAAGACAGAGCATAGAAAAAATAGAAAGACTTAAAGGCGAACTGCGCGAAAAACTTGAAAGGAACGCAGAAGAAAAGGAAAGGCTTGCGCAGGCGGTCAGCGAACTTTCGGAGAGAAAGCATGCCGAGGAAATAGCACTCGCCAAAATCGACTCCGACCTCGAATATATGGGACAGAGCATTCTCGAAGATTATCAGGAAACTTACGACACGGCTTTAAAATACCGCGAGGAAGGTTACGACGCACAGAAGGGTGAGGCGGAAATAGGCAGGATTAGACGCAAGCGTTCGGCGCTCGGTGCGATAAACGCTACCGCGATAGACGATTGCAAGGCCCTTAAAGAGCGTTACGACGAAATGCGCACTCAGAAAGAGGACCTCGAAAAGGCGGAAAACGACCTTCGTGACGCGATTGAAAAGATTAAGGGCGAAATGCTTACTCAATTCGACGAAGGCTTCACGAAAATCAACGAGAATTTCCAACGCATATTCAAGGAATTGTTCGGGGGCGGCAGGGCAATGCTCGAACTCGATTATTCTGAAGCGGAGGACAGGCTTGAAGCGGGCGTGGAAATAATTGCCGAGCCGCCGGGAAAGAAATTGCAAAAACTTTCTCTTTTGTCGGGCGGGGAAAAGGCGTTGACCGCGATAGCCATTCTTTTCTCGATTCTTAAACTTCGTCCCATGCCGTTCTGCGTGCTCGACGAAATCGAGGCGGCTCTCGACGAAGCGAACGTTGACAGGTTTGCAAGGTATCTGCAAAAATTCTCGCAGGATACTCAGTTTATAGTTATAACGCACAGAAAACCCACCATGGAGATGGCGGACGCGCTTTTCGGCGTTACCATGCAGGAAAAAGGCGTTTCCAAAATGGTGTCCGTAAAACTTTCTGACGTCGCGGATATAGAGGCGGAAAATCTGGCTTAAAATATTTTAAAATCAATCGGGGATGGATATGGGACTTTTCGGTAAAATAAAATCGGTGCTCAAAAAAACGCGGGACGGGATTGCGAACAAACTCACCGCACTGTTTTCCAAAAATAAACTCGGCGAGGAGTTTTACGAGGAATTGGAAGATATCCTCGTATCGTCCGACGTGTCGGTCAGGACTTCCGTGGAAATCGTTGAGGAAATAAAGGAAAAGGCAATAAAGGAAAAATGCCGCGATAAAGATTATGTAATCGGGCTGTTAAAAGAAGAGCTTTATGACACGTTGAATTACGCCGAACCTCTCGACATGAGCACGCCTCTCGTTATCATGGTGATAGGCGTTAACGGCGTCGGAAAGACGACGAGTATAGGTAAACTTGCGCATAAATTCGTTTCGGAAGGGAAAAGCGTTACCATTGCGGCGGCGGATACGTTCCGCGCTGCCGCGTCCGAACAACTCTCGGTCTGGGCGGAGCGCGCGAAAGTCAGGATTATAAAGCACAGCGAAGGCGCTGACGCTTCGGCTGTCGTTTTCGATGCGATTGTTTCGGCTAAATCCAAAAAGACGGACGTGCTAATAATAGATACCGCGGGAAGACTTCACGTCAAGACAAATCTGATGGAAGAGCTGAAAAAGATGGACAGAGTCGTAAAGCGGGAATATCCGGAAGCTAACTTCGTGAAGCTCATAGTCCTCGATGCGTCTACCGGTCAGAATGCATCGAGTCAGGTTGAAGTCTTTAACGAGGCGGTCGGGGTGGACGGAATAATACTGACAAAACTCGACGGGACTGCCAAAGGAGGATTTATAGTATCTTTGTCCTATGAAACGGAGATACCCGTAATATTTGTCGGGACGGGAGAAAAAATCGATGACATCGAGGATTTCGACGCCAAGGAATACGTGGAAGGACTGTTCTGATTATTCAGTTTTATATTAAAAGATTATAAAAGTTAAGTCTCGGCTTCATGGCCGAGACTTTTGTTATTTTAAAAATACTTGAACGTTTTCAATGTTGCTGTAAAATTATAAATTTTCAATAATCTTTTATTCCAAGTAAAAAATCCGAACTTACCTTAAATATTTCGCATAACAAAATAGGTCATGAACAATATATAAAATCGCTTGACAAGGTTTGAAAAAAAACGTATAATAACGAGGTGTAAAGCAAAAATGTTTTACACCTCGTATTTTTATGGAAAAAGATTTTGGATTGACGGAATTATTCGATATTTACGGTGATTTGCTGACGGAACGGCAGAAAGAACTGTTTTCGTCGTATTACATTTACGATCTGTCGCTTTCGGAGATTTCGGAGCCTGAGGGGAAGACGCGGCAGAGCGTTTCGGACGCAATCAGAAAGGTAAAGGATAAACTTGAAAAATACGAGAAAGTGCTGCGCATAAGAGAGAAAAACGAGGCGCTTTATGCGCTAGCGGAAAAGGTCGGGTCGACAGACAGGGAGTTATCCGAAAAAATTTTGGAGATAATAGGTAAATAAATGGCTTTGTTTTCAGGACTTTCCGAAAAACTCAATCATATATTCAGCAAACTTACCAAGCACGGCAGGCTTACGGAGCTTGAAATCAAAACTGCCATGCGTGAGGTCAGAATAGCGCTTCTTGAGGCGGACGTCAATATTTCGGTCGTAAAAGATTTTGTGGCAAAGGTAAGCGAGCGCGCCGTCGGTCAGGAAATATTAAAGAGTTTAAGTCCGACGCAGCAGGTCATAAAAATTGTCAACGAAGAGCTTATCGCTCTTATGGGTTCATCTAACAGCAAACTTAACGTTGCTCCTAATCCTCCGACTGTAATAATGATGTCGGGGTTGCAGGGTGCAGGCAAAACCACTCTTTGCGCCAAACTCGGAATGCTCTTAAAAAAGCAGGGCAAAAAGCCGCTGCTTGTCGCATGCGACGTATACCGTCCCGCGGCAATAAGTCAGTTAAAGACGGTGGGAGAAAAAGCGGGCTGTCAGGTTTTCGAAACGGGACAGGGCAACCCCGTCAAAATTGCAAAAGAGGGTGTGGCCTACGCAAAATCCTACGGATTCGACACGGTTATCATAGATACTGCGGGCAGATTGCAGATTGACGAAACGCTGATGCGCGAACTCGAAGAAATCAAGGCCGCGGTAAATCCCGCGGAAATACTGCTTGTCGTGGATGCTATGACGGGGCAGGTTGCAGTCGAAGTTGCGGATACGTTCAATAAACGGCTAGAAGTCACGGGGCTCGTGCTCACTAAACTCGACGGCGACACGCGCGGCGGCGCGACTCTTTCCATAAAGGCGGTAACGGGCAAACCCGTCAAATTCTGTTCGACAGGCGAAAAACTCGGAGACCTCGAACCATTTTATCCCGACAGAATGGCAAACCGCATACTCGGAATGGGAGACGTGCTGACGCTCATAGAAAAGGCTCAGGCCGCCATAAGCGAAGCCGACGCAAAGAAAATGGAGAAAAAGTTCCGCGAAAACTCTTTTACTCTCGATGATTATCTCACGCAGTTCGAGGCGATGAAGAAAATGGGCGGAATCAAAGACGTGCTTTCAATGCTTCCCGGAATGGGCGGCAAATATAAGGTTAGAGAAGAAGACGTTGACGAGAAAAAACTAATAACCATGAAAGCGGTCATTCAGTCCATGACAAAGCGTGAGCGCGATAATCCGCAGATAATAAACTCGTCGCGGAAAAACCGTATAGCGAAAGGCAGCGGAACGTCTGTGCAGGAAGTCAACAGGGTCTTAAAACAGTTCGAACAGACGAAACAGATGATGAAACAAATGAAGAACAATAAAATGTTTAAATTTCAATAAAAAAGGAGAATAGAAAAATGGCAGTAAAAATGAGACTTACGAGAATGGGTGACAAGAAATCGCCGTTCTACCGTATCGTTATCACGGACAGCAGAAATGCTCGCGACGGAGCGTATGTGGACAAGGTGGGGCATTACAATCCCACGGCTAATCCCGCAGAGATTGTTATCGACGCCGATAAGGCGAAAGATTGGCTCGCGAAGGGCGTTCAGCCGACGGAAACCGTAAAAAATATTCTTATCAATCAGGGTATTTTACCCAAACCCACAAAACTCTCGCCGACAAAGACCAAAGTTCGCAAATCCAAATAACGGAGGTGCGATGAATGGTTGAACTTATAAAATATGTAATCGGCAGTTTTGCCGAACAACCCGACAAAATAGATTATGAAGTCATTGAGCGCGGGAATATGGTAACCGTAAAAGTTACGCTTGACCCCGAGGATATGGGTAAGGTAATCGGCAGACAGGGTAAAATCGCCAAGGCGCTTCGCACGCTCGTGCGTGTCGGCGGACAGAACGAGAACAAAAAATATAATCTTGAAATAAAGGAACGCGGGGAAAATTGATTCCCCGCTTTTGCTCTTACGATATGCAGGAAATTTTCAGGATAGGTCTTATTTCGAGACCGCAGGGCATACGCGGAGAAGTTAAAGTCATGCCGCTGACCGACGACCCGTCGAGATTTTTGAAATTAAAAGAAACCATTATAGACGGAGAAAAGTATAAGATTATATCGGCGCGCCTTGCGGGAGATGCGGTAATAGTCGGGCTTTACGGGATTGCGGACAGGAATGCTGCCGAAAATTTGCGCGGCAAATACCTTTGCGTTCGCCGCGAGGACGCCGCGCCGCTTGCGCGCGACAGTTATTACATCGCGGATATAATAGGCTGTAAAGTAATTACGGACACGGGAAAAACGATAGGTAATGTAACAGAAGTGACTTCGGCGCATACCGATGTTTTTACGCTCGATTGCGGCGGGGGTTCCGTTGCAAGGTTTCCCTTTTTAAAAGACGCGCTCGTAAGAGTCGATATCGAAGACAAAACGATAACGGTCAAAGAGACGCGGTTTTCGGAGATAGTGTGTTATGAGGATTGATATACTTACTCTTTTTCCCGAAATGTTCGCGCCGCTTAAAACGAGTATAATAGGCAGGGCGGTACAAGACGGAAAAGTTATCATAAACGTTTATGACATCAGGGAATATACCCTTGATAAACACAGGAAGTGCGACGATACGCCTTTCGGCGGCGGCGCAGGAATGGTGATGACTGCTCAGCCCGTCGTATCGGCGATAGAGGCGATTGACCCCGACCATAAAGCCCGCCGCATTTATATGTCGCCGAAAGGCACGGTATTCAATCAGGAGAAAGTTTTAAATCTTTGCTCTCATGACAGACTTTTGATTCTGTGCGGACATTACGAGGGAGTGGACCAGCGCGCGCTCGACCTTTGCATCGACGAGGAGATATCGATAGGCGACTATGTCCTTACGGGCGGCGAAATCCCCGCAATGGCGGTTACTGACGCTGTATGCAGGTATGTGGGCGGAGTGATAAACGGTGAATCGCTATTCCAGGAAAGTTTTTCCGCGGGCATGCTCGAATATCCTCATTACACAAAGCCGCAGGAATTCCGAGGTATTAAGGTTCCCGAAGTGCTTTTGAGCGGGAATCACGCGGAAATAGACAAGTGGCGGAAAGAGCAGTCTGAAAAAATAACTGCGGAAAGACGACCGGATTTATTGGAGAAATAATTATGCAGCATTTGCAATGGTTCCCCGGACACATGACGGCGGCAATGCGCATGATGCGCGAAAACCTTAAATCGGTTGACGGAGTCATGATGGTTCTTGACGCGCGCGCGCCTGAATCCTCGGTAAATGTAAAACTCAATAATCTGTTTGCCGATAAAAGGGTGCTTTACGTCCTTAACAAGGCAGACCTCGTGGATAAAAAAGACGTAGCAAGGTCCGTCGCGCGGTTTGAAGAAAAGGGGCTTTCGGCAATTGCCGTAAGTGCGACGGACAAGCATACCGTCGACATGCTTTACGATAAAATTTTTGCTCTACTTAAAGACAAGCTTGAAAAAAACAAAGAAAAAGGCGTATTTAAGCCTGTCAGATTCATGGTGGCGGGTATACCTAATACGGGCAAGTCTACGATAATAAACGCGCTTACAGGCGGGAAAAAGGCGGCGACGGGTAATAAGGCGGGAGTAACCAAAGGCAAGCAATGGGTAAGAATAAGAGAGCTCGAATTGCTCGATACGCCGGGTACTATGCCTCCCGCTTTTGAAAGTCAGACTGCGGCGAGGCACCTTGCATATATAGGAAGCATGAACGACGCCAATATAGATTTCAACGATTTGGCGTATGAGTTTATAAACGAAATAAAGGTAAAGTATCCTAAACTTTTAACAGAGCGATACGGTACGGAAGACGTAACTGCATCCGCCCTTGAAATCATGAATGGCATTTGTGAGAAGCGCGGCTTTTTGTTAAGGGGCGGAGAGTACGATTACGAAAGGTGTTCTAAGGCAGTCATTGACGACTTCCGCAAGGGTAGAACGGGAAAGATATTTTTGGATTGAAATGGATAATTATTTATACGAAAGAAAGTATCTTGCGTCGGGATTAAAATATATTGCCGGCGTAGACGAAGCGGGCAGAGGACCTCTTGCAGGACCCGTTGTGTGTGCCGCGGTAATCATGCCGACGGACAATTTCATCGAGGGGGTGAATGACAGTAAAAAACTCTCCGAAAGAAAAAGAAAAGAACTCTCGCGGATTATTTTGGATAGGGCGGTGTGTTATAACATTGCGGAAATTTCACAGGAAGAAATAGACAAGATAAATATTTTGCAAGCGGTGCGAAAATGTATGGAAAATGCTGTGAAAGGACTTACGATTATGCCAGACATAACGCTTGTGGACGGGCTGGATACGCACCTTAAAATAAATGCCGAGTACATAGTTAAAGGCGATAATTTGAGTTATACGATAGCGTGCGCGTCGATAATAGCGAAAGTTTACAGGGACGAACTTATGTGCGGTTACGCAAAGGAATTTCCCGAATACGGTTTCGATAAAAACAAGGGATACGGTACAGCGTTGCACATAAATAAAATAAAGGAGGCGGGACCTTGCAGATTGCACAGAAGAACTTTTATAAAAAACTTCTGGGACACGCGGGAGAAGTAAAAGCCGCGGAGTTTTTAAAAGAAAAAAAATATAAAATCCTCGCGCGCAATTTCAGGACGCGTATAGGCGAAATAGACATAATCGCCGAGGACGGCGACACGGTTGTATTTGTGGAAGTCAAGACCCGCTCTGACGATTCTTTCGGAAGCCCTTCGGAGGCGGTAGGCTATAAAAAACGCGAAAAATACTTTATGGTCGCGGAAGAATATCTTGTAAAAGAGGGCAAGGTCAACGCTCCCTGCCGTTTCGATGTGATTGAGATACGTGACGGGCAAATAAATCACATAGAAAATGCGTTTTTCGGTTAAAAACGCTTGCAAACATAATAAAATTGTGGTATATTATATAGGCTTACGGGCGTTCCGCTTTGCAAAATCGCACAATGAACGCTTAGTTTATAGGAGGTTTAAGCAATGAACGGAATTATTGAGTCAATTGACAAGGAAAATCTTAAAAGTTCTATTCCCGAATTCAGCGTCGGCGATACCGTCAAAGTCATGGTAAAGGTTATCGAAGGCGACAGGGAAAGATTACAGGCGTTTGAAGGTATCGTCATCGCGAGAAAACACGGAGGCATTTCCGAGACGTTTACGGTGAGGAGAATTTCTTTCGGCGTGGGCGTGGAAAAAACTTTCCCCATTCACTCGCCGAAGGTCGCGGACATCGTTGTGGTGAGAAAAGGCAGCGTTCGCCGCGCCAAACTTTACTATCTCAGAGAAAGGACGGGCAAAGCCGCCAAGGTCAGAGAGAGAAAAGACAGATAAAACACGACGGAAGAACTTACCGGAACTATTCGGTAAGTTTTTTTTTGACTTTTTTTGGTTATAAATATTTTACTTTTGCGATTAAATATTATATAATCATTAAAATAGGGCGTTTGAACGATTGCAGTTTTTGTCTTTTCGGATGGCGGCGCCTTGTTTATATTTCGGAAAAAAAGGAACGGAAATGATTGCAAAAACCGAAAGCTTTGCTTTGACGGGACTCAACGGATTTCCCGTAACCGTCGAAGTAGACGTTACGACGGGATTGCCCGCATTCGATATAGTCGGACTTGCCGACACCGCCGTCAAGGAAGCGCGCAACAGAGTGCGCTCGGCAATCATGAACAGCGGTCGAAGCGTTCCGCCGCGCAGAATTACGGCAAATCTTGCGCCCGCGGACGTCAGAAAAGAAGGCTCGGTCTTCGACCTTCCGCTCGCGATAGGCGTTTTAAAAGCGACGGGACAACTCGTTGCCGACATAAAAGGAATCGTATTTATGGGCGAGCTCTCGCTTGACGGGAGTTTAAGGCGTATAAACGGTGTATTGCCGTCGGTGATATCCGCTGCTCAAAACGGTTATGCTAAATTCATAGTTCCTGCGGATAATGCGAAAGAAGCGTCTTTTGTCGCGGGCGCGGAAATTTATGCCGCGCATAATCTGAAAGAAGTTATTGACCATTTATCGGGACTTTCGCCGCTGCGAGCCGTTAAAAACGCAGATTTTTCGTCTTATTGCAAAAGCAGGATTTACGACGCTGACCTTTCGCTCGTGAAAGGTCAGACGGTTGCAAAACGCGCTCTCGAAGTCGCCGTTTCGGGCGGACACAATATTTTATTTGTAGGCGCCCCGGGGACGGGCAAGACTATGCTCGCAAAATGTATTCCCACAATTATGCCCGACATGACTTTCCGCGAGGCGCTTGAAACGACAAAGATACATTCGGTCGCGGGAAATCTCGACGACGGCGAAGGGCTTGTTTTCACAAGACCTTTCAGGTCTCCGCACCATACCGCCACGACAGTTTCCATTACGGGAGGCGGTTCGGATTTAAGACCCGGCGAAATAAGCCTTGCGCATAACGGTGTGTTGTTTTTAGACGAAATGCCCGAATATTCGCGTTCGGCTCTGGAAGCACTCCGGCAGCCTTTGGAAGACGGCGTTATTACCGTTTCCCGCGCTTCGGGGAGCGTCAGATATCCCGCCAACTTCATGCTGTGTGGCAGTATGAATCCCTGCCCGTGCGGAAATTTCGGGTCGGAGGATAAACCTTGCACATGCACTCCCGCGCAGATAGCAAAATATAAGGCTAAAATTTCGGGACCGCTTCTCGACAGAATAGACATAAAAGTGGAAGTCGACGGTGTAAAGTATACGGAACTCACGGGCGACGAGAAAGGCGAGACGAGCGAGACGGTGAGGGCACGGGTCAACCGCGCACGGGAAATTCAGGCAAACAGGTTCGCAAAAGATAAAATCCTGACTAACAGCGAGATGGGCGAAAAACATCTGGCGGCGTATTGTCCGCTTTCGGCGGAGTGTGAAAAAGTTCTTAAAAGCGCTTATGAAAGACTGCACCTTTCGCCTCGGGCGAGGAGCAGGATAATAAAGGTAGCAAGGACTATAGCCGACCTTGCCGAATCGCCGGAAATAAAACCCGTTCACGTCATGGAGGCGGTAAGTTATCGCAATTCCTGACAAAATAAAATTCCGGCAGCGTATTGACACAACTTATTGACACTGTACAATAATAGTTTTAATATAAAATATTTTTGTAAAAAAATGTATCATGAAATACACCAACGAAGAATTGTGCTATATCTGGCTTGACAGTTTTCTGGGGCTTGAATACAGACATAAACAAAAGCTGTTCGGAATGGTGGCGGATAGCCTTAATATTGGCGAAGTACTTTCGCGAGGCAGAGATTATCTCATATCCGAAATAGGCGAAGGATTATTTAATACCGTTAAAAATTCGGCGAATCCCGCATATCTCGATTATCTGCTTAAAGGCTTAAAACGACGTAACATCAAAGCGATAACTCTTCATTCCGATGAATATCCCGAGGCCTTGAAAAATACTCCCGTCCCTCCGCTGGTTTTGTATGCGAAAGGCGATACGGGACTTTTAAAAGGAGAAATTCTGGGCATTGTCGGGAGCAGAAAAAGTCTTCCCTTATCTTTAAGGATTGCGGAAAACTATGCAAAATGTCTTTCCGAATGCGGGTTTACGCTCGTTACGGGTATAGCGGAGGGAGTAGACGCCGCAGTGATTAGAAAAACACTCGACTCCGACGGAAAAATTATTTCGGTAATTGCCGGCGGATTTGATAACATATATCCCAAGACGCATTTACCGCTTTTTGAAGAAATTGCGGAAAAAGGGTTGGTAATATCCGAAAGCCCGCCCGAGACGGTACCTTTAAAGTACTTTTTTCCCGTTAGAAACAGAATAATTGCGGGGCTTTCGCGCGGAGTAATAGTTATCAGCGGAGGATTAAAGAGCGGGACGCTATATACTGCGGAATATGCGGGCGAATACGGAAAAGATTTGTTCTGCGTGCCGTACAGCGTGGGAATCGCTTCGGGCGCGGGCTGTAACGAACTAATCAAGCGCGGCGCGATGCTGACCGATTCGCCCGAAGATGTAACAGAATTTTACGGAAAGAATAATATAGAAGAGAAAATAATCCTTACCGATGATGAAAAAGCGGTTACGGTTTCGTTGAAAGACGGTGCCAAACATATAGATGTCATTTGCCGCGACACGCATAAGAAAATACATGAACTGATGCCTTTGATATCATCACTCGAAATAAAGGGAATTTTGGCAAAGACGGGCGTAAACGTTTACGGACTGACGCGCACCGGCTCGGAGGAATGAATGAAACTGATAATTGTCGAATCGCCGCACAAAGCAAAGACCATAGAGAAATTTTTGAAAGGCGATTATAAAGTAGACGCGTCGAAAGGACACGTCAGGGATTTACCGGTGAATAAACTGGGCGTAAAAATAAACGCGGGTTTTGAACCGACCTATGAAATCCCGCCCGAGAAAAAACAGGACATAAAGAGATTAAAAGACGACGCTTCCAAGGCAGAAAAAGTTTATCTTGCGACCGACCCCGACAGAGAAGGAGAGGCTATTTCTTGGCATCTTGCGGAAGTCCTCGAACTTGACAAGAATGCCGCGAACAGGATAGAGTTCAACGAAATTTCCGAAAAAGCGGTAAAATCGGCACTTGCAAATCCGCGCGTGATAGATAAAAATCTCGTTGACGCGCAACAGGCGAGGAGGGTGCTAGACAGGATAGTCGGATACAGCGTTTCGCCTGCGGCGAGTTCGAGACTCAACGAAACGCTTTCCGCGGGCAGAGTTCAGTCAGTCGCCCTTAAAATGGTGGTCGACAGAGAGCGCGACATTCAGGCCTTCAAACCGCAGGAATACTGGAACATAAAAGCCGAACTGGCAAATGCCGCAAAAGAAAAGTTTAAAGTTCTGCTCGTTGAAAAAGACGGGAAAAAATATAAACCGTCAGACGCAAAAGAGGCGGACGAGGTGGAAAACACCCTTAAAAATTCCGAATTTTTTGTAGGAAACGTAAAAAAATCTGTGGTAAAATCCCACGCGCCAGCTCCGTTTATAACGAGTACATTGCAGCAGGACGGTTCGATAAAACTCAACATCACCGCGCCGCAGGTCATGCACATAGCGCAAAGACTTTACGAGGGCGTGGAGACGCCGCAGGGCAACGTCGCGCTGATAACTTACATGCGAACCGACTCGGTGCGCATTTCCGCCGACGCGCAAAGGAGTGCGCTCGACTATATTTTAAAAAATTACGGGGAGAAATATTTACCCGCAAAACCGAATTTTTACAAATCCAAAAAGGACGCGCAGGACGCGCACGAGGCGATTCGGCCGATAGATTTAAAAAGAACTCCCGAGAGCGTTCAGGGAATTCTCGATAAAAATCAGTATAAACTCTATAAACTTATTTACGACAGGTTTATAGCTTCGCAGATGTCGGAAGCTTTATACGACAGCGTTGCCGTGGATGTCAAAGCGGCAAATTATACGCTTAAAACAAGCGGTAAGACGCTTATTTTCAAGGGATATACCGCTGTATACGACGACACGCGCAAAGACGAGGACGATGAGAGCGGAAACGCACTTATACCTCCGCTTTCCGCGGGCGAAAAACTTGAACTCGGCAAGATAACCAAAGAGCAGAAATTCACGAAGCCGCCGGTAAGGTTTACCGAGGCCACGCTAATAAAGAACATGGAAGACAAGGGAATAGGCAGACCTTCGACTTACGCGACCATAATGGCAAAATTAACCGATAAAAAGCGTGAGTATGTCCGTAAGGAGAAAAAATATCTTGTACCAAACGATATAAGTTATTCGCTTATAGATTTTCTTGTGAAATATTTCCCGGAGATAATGAACGTCGGGTTTACCGCCAAGATGGAGGACCAACTCGACGATATAGGCGAGGGCGGAAAGGATTGGCATAAACTTATAGCCGATTTTTACGGACCTTTTGAAGAGCAACTCAAAAAATCCAAAATAACTGATATTATTTGCGAAAAATGCGGCGCGCCCATGACTATAAACAGCGGGCGTTACGGAAATTATTATTCTTGCTCAAACTATCCTCAGTGTAAAAATATAAAAGCGGTAAATGAGAAGGTAGTCATTCCGACGGACAGAATCTGCGAAAAGTGCGGCGGGATAATGGTGGAGAGAGAGGGAAAATTCGGAAAATTCCTCGCATGTTCCAATTATCCCAAATGCAAAAACACCGTAAGTCTCGCGGAGGAGGCGGGTATATGCCCCGAGTGCGGTAAACCTACTCTTATAAAACACGGAAAGAGCGGTAAGATATTTTACGGTTGTTCGGGGTATCCCGGCTGTAATTTTATGAGCTGGGATAAACCTACGGGTAAAAAGTGCCCTGAATGCGGTGCATATCTTATAGAAGAAGATGGGCATATAAAGTGCTCAAATAAGAAGTGTAAGTATATAGAAGATGCAAAAAGTTAAAGTGATAGGCGCGGGGCTTGCCGGATGCGAAGCGGCGCTGTATCTCGCAAAGAGGGATATAGCGGTGGAATTATATGATATTAAACCACGTTCTTTTACCCCCGCACATCATAGTTCCGAGTTTGCCGAACTCGTATGTTCTAATTCTCTGAAAAGCAAAGACGTTTTCGGGAATGCCGCGGGGCTTCTGAAAGAGGAGATGAAACGTCTCGGCTCGATAGTTATAATGGCGGCGGAGGAAACCCGTGTTCCCGCGGGCGGCGCGCTCGCGGTCGACAGGAATAAATTTGCGGCATTTGTTACGCAGGCGATAGAGAGCGAGCCGCGCATATCCGTTTTTTGTCGTGAGATAACCGATATAGATTACGATGATTATACAATAGTGGCGACGGGACCGCTGACGACCGACGCGCTAGCCGAAAATATTGCAGGCAAACTCGGGGTGGGACTTTATTTTTACGACGCCTCCGCTCCGATAGTGGCGTTTGACGGCATAGACATGTCCGAGGCATTTTTCGGTGACAGATATGACAGGGGAAACGGAGACCACATAAACTGTCCGATGACGAAAGACGAATACACGGAGTTCGTAAACGCTCTTCTTTCCGCCGAACGCGTTTCACTGCACGGTTTTGAAAACAGTGCTGTCTTTGAGGGGTGTATGCCGATAGAGGTCATGGCTGCACGCGGGGAAGACACTTTGCGGTTCGGACCGTTAAAGCCCGTGGGACTTACCGACCCGCGGACGGGGCGTTGGGCATACGCATGTCTGCAACTCCGCAAAGAGGACGCCGCGGGAAGTATGTATAATCTTGTGGGATTTCAGACGAATCTCAAATTCGGGGAACAAAAACGCGTCTTTTCCATGATTCCCGCACTTAAAAACGCCGAGTTTTTAAGATACGGAGTCATGCACAGAAATACATTCATCAATTCACCCAGAGTGCTTTCCGCCGATTATTCGCTAAAAGACCACGGCAAAACTTTTTTCGCGGGACAGATAACGGGAGTAGAGGGATATATAGAGAGCGCCGGGTCGGGGCTTATGGCCGCAATTTACTGCGAGCGAAAACTTCGCGGGAAGAAAAAGACGCTTATTTCCGATTGCACGGTGCTAGGCGCGCTGGCGCGGTATATAACTTCCGAGAACGGGAGTTTTCAACCCATGAACGCAAATTTCGGTATTCTTCCGCCGCCTGAAAAGCGTATCCGCGACAAAGCGGAACGCAAGAAATATATGGCGGAGCGGAGTTTGCGGGATATAAATATATTCATAAAGGAGATTACAGCATGAACGAATTTAAGGGAACTACGATATGTGCGGTTAAAAAAAACGGGAAAACCGCAATAGCGGGCGACGGTCAGGTAACAATGTCGCAGTCCATAATATTTAAAAACAACGCCGTAAAAGTTCGCAGGATTTATAACGACAGCGTTATTTTCGGTTTTGCGGGTTCGGTGGCAGACGCTTTTACGCTGTCTGAAAGATTTGAGGAAATGCTCAATAAATATTCGGGCAATCTTATGCGCAGCGCGGTGGAACTTGCGGAACTCTGGCGTGGCGATAAAGTTCGTAAACTCGAAGCGATGATGATAACGGCGGATAAGGACTGCCTTCTAATCGTATCGGGTACTGGCGAAGTGATAGAACCCGAGGACGGAGTTTGCGCGATAGGCAGCGGCGGAAATTATGCGCTCGCGGCAGCTCGCGCGCTCGTTCAGGAAACTTCTTACAGCGCTGAGGAAATAGCGAAAAAAGCGCTCAAAATAGCGAGCGAAATCTGCGTTTTCACCAACGGAAACATAACCTGCGAAGTATTATAAGGAGAATTTTATATGGATATGAGTCCAAGACAGATAGTAGAAGAACTTAATAAATATATCATCGGACAGGATAACGCAAAAAAAGCTGTGGCAATCGCTCTTCGTAACCGTTACAGGAGAAGCAGACTTACAAAAGCGGAGATGGAAGAGATAACGCCCAAAAACATCATCATGAAAGGTCCCACGGGCGTAGGTAAGACGGAGATTGCGAGAAGGCTCGCAAAATTGGTCGGTGCGCCGTTTATCAAAGTCGAGGCGACAAAATATACCGAAGTCGGTTATGTCGGCAGAGATGTCGAATCCATGATACGAGACCTCGTGGAATGTGCCGTCAGGCTTGTAAAAGAGGAACGCTTTAAAAAGGTCATGGAAAAGGCGGGCGCGACGGTGGATGCAAAACTCGTGAAGATTCTTGCGGAAAGCCGCAGGGCAGATAGGGGTGAAACTCCCGAAAATATTTTCGAACAGAATATTTTCGACGGGCTGAAAAAAGGTTATTACGACAACGAAGTAATAGAAGTCGACATCATAGACAATCCCAAGCCCATGGAACTTGTCCCGGGCGGAGCGGAGATAAGCATCGGAAGTATATTCGGCGATATGATGCCGAAAAAACGCAAAAAACGCAGAATTACCGTAAAGGAAGCGAGAAATATTCTTCTCAACGAAGAAGCGGATAAACTTATCGACAAGGATTCCGTGAACGAGGAGGCGATACGCCGAGCCGAGCAGGAAGGAATAATTTTTATCGACGAGATAGATAAAATCGCCGCGAAAGGCTCGTCTTCGGGCGGGCAGGACGTTTCGAGAGAAGGAGTTCAGAGAGATATCCTTCCTATTGTCGAGGGCTCTACCGTAATGACGAAATACGGCGCGATAAAGACCGATTATATTCTGTTTATTGCGGCAGGCGCGTTCCATGTCTCGAAAGTGTCCGATCTTATTCCCGAATTGCAGGGAAGATTTCCAATCCTTGTAGAACTCGAAAGCCTTACAAAAAAAGATTTTATCGAGATTCTCACGACGCCGCGCAACGCTATAACACTTCAATACGCGACTCTTTTAAAGGTCGACGGAGTAGATTTGAAATTTACCGAAGACGCTATTGACGCCATAGCCGGTGTTGCGGAAGAGATGAACGCCACGAGCGAGGATATCGGGGCGAGAAGGCTTCATACGGTCATGGAAAATCTTCTCGAGGACGTGTCTTTCGACGCGGACGGCACGGCAAAGGAAGTAGTTATAAATAAAGAATATATAAACGCAAAACTCGGCAAAGAGATGAAGAGCAAAGACCTCAAAAAATATATTTTGTAAAGGACATTCATGATTAACGCACCAAAGGGAACGAAAGACATATTGCCGAAGGATTCATATAAATGGCAATTTATTGAAAGGACTGCGAGAGAGACGGCAGCGGTCTATAACGCCGACGAAATAAGGACGCCCACTTTTGAGCATACCGAAGTTTTTCAGCGCGGAGTGGGAGAGACGACGGACATAGTGAATAAAGAAATGTATACGTTTCTCGATAAAGGCGGAAGGAGTATAACCTTAAAGCCCGAGGGAACCGCGGGAGTTGCGCGTGCTTTTGTGGAAAACGGTATGCAGTCCACCGCGCTGCCTGTAAAAATGTACTATATCACGCAATGTTTCAGATACGAAAGACCTCAGGCGGGCAGACTCCGTGAATTTCATCAGTTCGGCGTGGAATTTATAGGTTCTTTTGAACCGAGTACGGATGCAGAAGTGATACTTCTCGCAAAATCGTTTTTAGATAAACTGGGCATAAAAGATATATCCCTCCGTATAAACAGCATAGGCTGTAAAAAGTGCCGGGCAGGGTATCAGACGGCTCTTAAAAATTATCTGAGCGAGAAACGCGACGGTCTTTGCGAGCTGTGCAAAGAAAGGCTGGGAAAAAACCCCATGCGCGTTCTCGACTGTAAAAATAAAGAATGTGCCTCAATTATGGCGGGTGCGCCTCTAATTACCGATTATATATGTGACGAATGTCGTTCGCATCTTGAAAAGACTACGAAACTTCTCGAAAGTGCAGGTGTAAAATTCGTTATCGATCCTAAAATCGTAAGGGGACTCGATTATTATACGAGGACGGTTTTTGAATTTGTGTCAGAAAATATAGGCGCGCAGGGCACCGTGCTCGGAGGCGGCAGATATGACGGACTTATTTCACAGTTCGGAGGGACGGAAGTGCCCGGGATAGGTTTTGCCGCGGGATTGGAAAGGCTTTTGCTCGTCATGGAAAATACAGGCGTCGTAATTCCCGAAAAACGTTCGGTAAAGATTTATTTTGCGCCCATGGGCGAAAAAGAAAGCGAAAGGGCGTTTGCGCTTGCGCAGACTTTGCGCGGTTTAAAAATAGCCTGCGATACCGACCATATGAAACGCGGGATAAAATCCCAATTCAAATATGCCGACAAGATAGGCGCGGAATATGTGGGTGTAATCGGTTCTGACGAGTACGAGCGCGGCACGGTTAAAATAAAAAACATGGCGGACGGCTCGGAAAGGGAAGTCGGCGACGAAGATATAATAAAATTTCTGAACGGCGAAATATGACTGAAACGGCAACGGTTGTGAAAATAGAGGGAAAGTATGCGGTTGTGAGATTGGAAAAGAAAGCCGAATGCGAAAAATGCGGGCTCTGTGTTTTCGGCAAGAACGCCGCATACACTGAAATGCGCGCCGCGAACGACGCGGGAGCCGTCGAGGGCGACGGCGTTATCGTACGGCGAAGTAAAGACGGGCGGTTTTTAGGCGCAATACTCGTGTTTTTAATTCCGCTAATCCTGATAGGCGTCGCGGCGGGAATTTCGCTGTTGTGGATAAAAAAAGATATCTGGATTTTGATTTTAAGTTTAATATTCCTCTTTTTGTGGTATACTATTTTAGCGGTTATCGACAAAAAACTACAAAGACTGAGCAGTTTTGCGCCGAGAATCGTTGAAATTTTGCAAAAAGGAGGAATAGAAGATGATAAAGGAAATAACGGGCAGGACGGAGTTTGAAGGGGAAATAAAAGACGAAGTACCCGTTTTGGCGGATTTTCACGCCAAGTGGTGCGGCCCCTGTAAAATGCAGTCGCCGATACTGTACGAATTTGCCGAGTCCATGGGCGATAAGGTCAAAATTATTAAAATTGACGTTGACGAAAACGCGGATATTTCGGAAGAATACAGAATTTCTTCGATACCTACTCTCGTTGTGTTTGCAGGCGGCGAAGAAAAATCGAGGCATGTCGGACTTGCTTCAAAAGCGCAATTATCCGATTTACTGATAAAATACTTATAAACTTAACAGAATTGTATAGCGTCGCGTAAATAAATTTGCGGCGGGAGATACAAGAGGAGATAAAATGCAATATAAATCCGTACTTAATCTTATAGAAACAGAAGAGGCTATAAAGTTTATCAAGGACAAGTTTGAAAAAGAATTGGCGAAGGAACTAGACCTTACA
Source organism: uncultured Clostridia bacterium (assembly GCA_944367535.1). Taxonomy (GTDB): domain Bacteria; phylum Bacillota; class Clostridia; order Christensenellales; family Borkfalkiaceae; genus UBA1259. Next base: position 29,771 of record CALVWQ010000010.1, on the reverse strand, counting down.
CGCGTTTCGGCGCCGCTGTTCGTCAGTCCCGAAACCGGACTTAATGATAACTTAAACGGGTATGAGCGTGCGGTTCGTTTCGATATCCTCACTCTCGGCAAAGAGTTTGAGATTGTTCAGTCGCTCGCCAAGTGGAAACGCATGGCACTTAAAAAGTACGGCTTTAAACCCGGCAAGGGGCTTTATACAGATATGAACGCCATAAGGCGAGACGAGGTTCTCGATGAACTTCATTCGGTTTATGTGGACCAATGGGACTGGGAGAAGATTATAACGCGGGAACAGAGAAAACTGCCTTATTTGAAAAGTATAGTGAGAAAAATATATAAAGCCATACTTAAACTTAATAAGGCGGTTAATGAAAAATATCCCGCGCTTTGTCAGACACTCCCGAAAGATATTGTATTTATATCAACCTCCGAACTTGAAAAGGAATACGGCAATCTGCCGAGAAAGGCGCGCGAAAACGCAGTCGCCGAAAAATACGGCGCCGTATTCGTACATAAAATCGGCTGGAAATTAAAAGACGGCGCTCCCCATGACGGGAGAGCGGCGGATTACGACGACTGGAAACTCAACGGAGATATAATCCTTTGGAACAGCGTGTTAAAATGCGCGTTTGAAATTTCGTCTATGGGGATAAGAGTAGATGAAACGAGTCTTGTGAAACAGTTAAAGAGCAAAAAAGAATTATATAAACTCGATAACGAATACTGTAAAGGAATCACGGAGGGTGTTTTCCCGCTCACCGTGGGCGGCGGAATAGGACAGTCGAGACTTTGTATGTTCTTTTTGAAAAAGGCGCATATCGGCGAAGTTCAGGCGTCCGTATGGTCGGACGAAGATATAAAGAAGAATGCCGAAAAAGGTATAAACCTTCTCTGATGGGCGCATTTGACAGAATAAAGCCGATACTGGGCGAGGATAACCTTGCGGTGCTTGCGCGTTCGCACGTCGCGGTGTTCGGCGTGGGCGGCGTGGGCGGATTTGCCGCCGAGGCACTCGCGCGAAGCGGCGTCGGGAAAATAAGCGTATTTGATGCAGATACCGTATCCGAAACTAACTTGAATAGGCAGATAATCGCGACGCGAGATAGTATAGGCATGGATAAGGTGGAGGAGATAAGAAGACGTCTCGTTTCCATAAACCCCGAACTTGAAATATACTGCGAAAAGGTTTTTTATCTTCCGGAAAACTCAAAAAATTATCCTTTGGATATATATGATTATGTGATAGACGCGGTGGATACCGTAACAGCGAAAATCGAAATAATCGCAAGGTCGGCGGAAAAAGGAGTGCCCGTCATATCGTGTATGGGTACGGGCGGGAAGACAGACCCCACGTTGCTTAAAGTCGGTTATATAGAGGAAACTTCGGTCTGTCCGCTTGCGAGGGTTATGCGCCGCGAACTGAAAAAGAGAAATATTTTTCACGTTAAGGCGGTGTATTCGGAAGAAAAGCCTTCGGAAACGTATAAAAACGCCGAAACTGCCGAGATGAAGGGCGGTCATGCCGCTCCTTCTTCCATGATATTCGTTCCTGCCGCGGCGGGACTAATCGCTGCCAAAGAAGCGGTTTTCGATATTCTTAAAAACAAAGGAGTAATCCGGTGATGAAAATCATGATAGCTTCTGACCTTCACGGTTCAGCATATTATGCCGAAAAACTTTTAAATAAATTCGCGGAGGAAGAGTGCGAAAAACTCATTCTTCTCGGCGATATATATAACCACGGTCCCAGAAATCCGCTTCCCGAAGGCTATGCGCCGATGAGAGTCGCGGAACTTTTAAATGCCGAAAAAGAAAAGCTTATCGTCATAAAAGGTAATTGCGACAGTGAGGTGGACACGATGATTTCGTCTTTCGATTTTATTGACGATGTGTGTTTAATAAGCGGCGGCAAGACGATTTTTTTAACTCACGGACATGTGTATAATAAAGACGCCATGCCCAAAACGGCGTTTGACGCAGTTATTTACGGACATTTTCATACCGGGTTTGTCGTGCGCGACGGCGGAACGGTCGTGGCGAATGCGGGGTCGGTTTCGTTGCCGAAAAACGGAACGCCGAGAAGTTATCTTGTGCTTGACGAAAATATCCTGACTTTAAAGGATATGGACGGAAACATTATTTCCGAAACGGTAATCTGATTAACGCGTTTAGCATCTGTGCTAAACGCTTTTTTATTTTTAAAATAAAAACGATATTTAAAGAAATAAAGGAATTGCATAAACATTCGATTTGTAAATTATATATTTTTTCTTTGTCGGTTTACTATGTAATATAAATTGTTTATAGGACAAAACGTTTGTCCGCTCAGTAAAAAACGCCCTCGCTGTTTTACGGCGAGGGCGGAAAAATTATTGAAAGATTATATTACATTATTCAGATATTATATTATTTAATTTTCATATACAAACAGTAATTGTGAATTCAATGAGTATATTTTTCATTGAAAAATGTTATTGAGAAGTTATAAAAAATCAGGTGTTCGGGTTGTTGAAAAGATTTAGTTTAATTTCAACAGCCGATTTAATATAAATTTCAAATTTTTACGCTTGATTAAGAATAATTATATGTTTGCGGCCGATATTTTGATTACAATTCCCTTATACATTTTCTCGGGCATTTGTTGAGGCATGTAAGGCAGCCGTTGCATTTTGAATAGTCTATGACGGGGTGATTGTCGACCATGGTTATGGCTTTTTGCGGGCATAGCCTTGCGCATATTCCGCAGCCTATACAGCCTACCTTGCATGCGTCCATAACTTCTTTGCCTTTGCAAATAGAGGAACAGGCGACGTGGATTGTTGCGGTTTTGGGTATGAGGTCGATTATGTGTTTGGGACACTTTTTGACGCATAATCCGCACGCCTCGCACATCGCCTTATCGGTGTCGGCGACGCCTTCACGAACGTTAATAGCATGATACGGACAAAGTTTCTCGCACGTACCGCCTCCGAGACAGCCGGATGGGCAAACTTTTTTTCCGCCCATAAACGATGCCTGCGCGATGCAGCCTTCGTTGCCGACGTATTCGAATTTATCGAGACTAACCTTTCCGCCTGCGCAGTGTACTACCGCAAATCTTTCTTCCTGTGCGGAAAAGGGAACGCCGAGTATACGGGCGATTTCTGCTTTATTTTCGTTCGGTGTAGGTCCGCATACGGAAATATCCGCCTTGCCTTCCGAGAGCGCCTTTGCAAAATCGGCGCATCCCGCATAACCGCAGCCGCCGCAGTTTGCGCCCGCGAGTTGTTCTTTGATTTTTTCAGCTTTTTCGTCCACGGGGACCGTGCAGAGTTTTGAAACGAGCACTATAAACGCCGCAAACGCTATTGCGAGCACCGCAACTATTGCTATGACGACGAGAAGTGTTTCGGTTGAAACCGGGTTCAGTAAATTATAAATCATAAATTTCTCCTAAATCAATGCAAAGACGTAAAACGCCATGGCGATAAAGCAAGCGGTTATCATTGCAATCGGGAAACCGGAAAGATGTTTGTTAATCCTGTTTCTTGCTATTTTTTCACGCAGTCCACTCATAATCACTATGGCGACGGTGAAACCAATTCCCGCAAACAATCCGTAGAGGACCGCATAGCCCATGTTCATTGCCGACTCGGCTATTCCCAAAAGCGAAGCCATCTGTCCGCCGTCTATAACCAGTTCGGCGACGCCGAGGACCGCGCAGTTTGTCGTTATAAGCGGAAGATAAATTCCCATTGCATTGTAAAGAGTGGGCGAGAATTTTTTTAGGACCATTTCAATCATCTGAACAATGGAAGCGATTATGAAGATAAAAACTATAATCTCCATAAATTCTATTCCCAGCGGGACAAGTACATAGCAGTAAAGAGGGTAGGTGATAAGGCAGGTGAGCGTCATTACGAACGTTACCGCGAGTCCCATTCCGAGTGCGGATTTAAAATCCTTGGATACGCCGAGGAAAGGACATATTCCTAAAAACTGAACAACGACGAAGTTGTTTATGAACACTGCCGAAACGATAATGAGAATGAATTCGGTCATTGTTAAGCCTCCTTTTTAAGTTCGCCTGCGGCGCTGTCGTTTAATGTGCCGGAGCCGAAAGCGCGGGGAGTACCGTTAAGGTTGTCTGTTTTAGCCGCACAAGCGTCTGATTGTTCGGCTTCCGCACTGTTGTTTACCGCCTCTTCGGCGAGACGGTGCTTTTCCGCTTGCAGAGCGGAATAATTTTTTAATTTTCTGCGCTTGGATATTTGCGAGGCAGACATTCCGAACAACGCGATGAATATCGCGTATGTGAAGAACGCTCCCGCGCTGGAAGAGAAGAAGCCTATCTGAAAGTCCCAAAGCACAATGCCGAAGATGCTGCCCGCGCCGAGAATCTCTCTTACCGCACCCATCAGAGTCAGCGCTAGGGTAAAGCCTATTCCCATAAATAAACCGTCGCAGGCGGAAGCTAGAATGTTGTTTTTGCTCGCGAAACTCTCCGCGCGCGCGAGTATTATGCAGTTTACGACGATAAGCGGCAGATATAAACCGAGAGACTCGTATATATCGGGCAGAAGCTTATCCAAAACCAACCTGACAATTGTAACGAATGTCGCTATAATGAGAACGAACGCGGGGATTCTGACCTGTTCGGGTATTACTTTTCTAAGTGCGGAAATTATGACGTTGCTGCATATAAGAACGAATGTAACCGCAAGCCCCATGCCTATGCCGTTCATAGCCAGCGTTGTCAGCGCCAGGGTGGGACATGTGCCGAGCACGAGTTTTAATGTGGGATTGGAAGTAATGACTCCGTCAAGTGCGATTTTTCTGTACTTATTCATGGTTTTCTCCCATATATTTTATAACGCAGTTCACGGCGTTGCAGCAAGCGTTTGCAGAGAAGGTCGCTCCCGTATTCGGGTTGGAGTTTACGCCCGTTTCCGAAGTGAAATAATCGCCGTTTTCGTAACTTTCGGTTATATCGGTTAGTTTAAAGCCCTCGAAATACGAATCGCCGAATTTACTCATGAGCGTCTGTTTTGTGTATGTTTCCAGAATAATTTTGTCGGTTTTATATACACCGTCCTGCAATATGACTTTAATCCAAAGCGTTACGGTGCCGTTTTTATACCCGTTATAGCCTACCGTCTGGAAAAGCAGGTCGTCGTTTATGATAAAAATCTTGTCTATTCTTCCGAATTCGTATTCAATAGGAGTCGTCTTATCGGGGTTTTCGGAATCCACGTCTAAAATTATGTTTTCTTCTTCAACAGGAATTGCCTTTCCGTAAATCTTGGCTACGGCGCGTGCGGTACGCTCGGCGGCGGTCACGTAGAGAATGTCGTTTAAAACGGCGAGAAGTCCGCCTGAGATAACTGAAATTATAAGGAGAACGGATATGCACCTGAACCATACACTGTGAAAAAATTTAGCCATTATTTTTCTCCTTTTTGATTTTTTTGTATCCGAACGGTCGTGTGATTATAAACTTATCGAACAGCGGCACGAGGAGATTCATTAACAGAATCGCGAAAGATACGACCTCCATTTTGGTGGCAAATCTTAGTCCCGCGGTAATAAGCCCTAGCATAATGAAATATATAATGTTTCCGAGCGTCGTGTCGGGGGTAGTGGTGTAGTCCGTTGCCATGAAAATCGCGCCGAGTATAAGCCCGCCCGAAAGTATCGAGGGCAAGAAAAGCGAGAAATCGAAACCGCCGAGGCAGACCGAGAAAAGTCCTGTTACGCCTATATATAAAACGGGGTATAGTATATTTATTATTTTTCTTGCCGCAAGATAAATGCCTCCCGCTATCAGCGCTAGTTTACATGTTTCGCCTATGCAACCGGCCATACCCGTTCCGAGCAGCAAATCCCAATTTGAGAGTTGCGAAGCTGTTCCGTTAAGAAGTTCCGTTAGGATTGTCGCACTTGTGGTAACCGAATTTCCGGTAACCGAACCGATTGACGGGAGCAGCCATTCTCCGACTACTGCCTGAAACGACATAAAAATAAATATTCTGCCTGCGATTGCGGGGTTTACGAGATTTTTACCCGTTCCTCCGAAAAGCATTTTGACAACGACAATGGCAAAGATACTGCCGAGTATGGGAGCGTACCACGGATAATTTGTACCTATTGTCAGTCCGACGAGCAAACCGGTAACGCATGATGTAAAATCAAATTGCGCGGCGATTTCTTTTATTTTTTTGCCCGCGATAAGAAGGTAAATAAATTCGCTCGCCACCGCGGAAAATAGCGCAAGTGCAAGAATGAGCAGGGCATTCAACCCGAAGTATATAACTCCCATCACGCAGGCGGGTAAAAGGGCTATACATACCCTTATCATTATCCACCTTGTTGTAATATGCGACTTGATGTGCGGCGAAGGGGAATATGTCAGAAACGCGTTGTTATCCATTTTTCTTCATCTCTCTTATCTTATTTTTTGCCGCGGTGATACTCTGTACGAGTGCGCGTCCCGCGGGACAGTTGTGCGCGCAAAGTCCGCACTCGACGCAGTTCATTGCTCCGTATCTTTCCGCGCCCGAATAATCTCCGCAGAGAAAATGACTTTCAATCATCATAGGCATAAGTCTCATGGGGCATTTTTGCGCACAGCGAGCGCAATTGATGCAGTTTGAAGGTTTTTCTCTGTTTGTTTCTTTATCTGTGAGAACAAGTATACCCGAATCGGTTTTTCTGGTATATTGATTAAGCGATACGAGTGCTTTGCCCATCATCGGACCGCCAGCCACTATTTTTACGGTATCATCCGATTTTCCCCCGCAGTAGTCGATTAGCGAAGAAAAGGAAGTACCTAACGGGACTTTGAGGTTTTTCGGTTCTTTAACTCCGTGGCCGCTCACCGTCAGAACCGTTTCGGTGAGAGGTTTGTTCAAAACGACCGCCTCGTAACAGGCGAGCACGGTTTTTACGTTCTGTACGCAGCAGCCCACATCGAAAGGCATTTTGCCTACGGGGACCTTTCTGCCCGTTGTGCAGTAAATGAGTTGTTTTTCGCCGCCCATCGGATATTGCTTTCTTAGCGGGACGACGTCTATGTCCGCGTATTTGGCAAACGCCTCTATCGCGAGAGGCTTGTTTTTCTCTATACCTATTATAATGCGCGTAAGACCGAGCGCCTCGGCGATGATTTTCATTCCGCGATAGATGTCTTCGGTGCGTTCGAGCATGAGTCTGTCGTCACAGGTGAGGTACGGCTCGCATTCCGCGCCGTTTATAATCAGTATGTCGAGGGGGCTTTTTGGTGAAAGTTTGATTGCTGTGGGAAATCCTGCGCCGCCTAAGCCCACTATTCCTGCGAGCGCAACGCGTTCGACCACGGAGGAAGGCGAGCGGTCTTTAAGATCGTCGAACAGCATTTCGTTTCCCGTAAAGTCGTTCTTTATTCTTATATGGGTCTGTTTCTGACCGAGCCCGTTTGTTATTTCCGAAATCTTTTCTACGGTTCCGGGAATCGAAGCATAAATATTGGCGGAGACCGGGCCCGCCGCTTTTGCTATAAGCTGACCTTTTTTCACGACGTCGCCTTCCGCGACGACGGGAATGGCGGGTGCACCGATATGCTGGGACATGCTGATACAAACAAAATCCGGCGAGGGTATCGTTTCAATCGGCGAATATCTCGAAAGTTTCGTGCCGTGAATACGGCTGCCGAACGGAAAACGTCTGGCTTTTAAAATACTCAAAATTATACTCCTTTGTTATTGATTTAAGCCCAAAAATCCGTAAGGAATTTTTTTGAGCGTGATATGTACGATAAGTCCTACAATTGCGCCCGTAAAAGCGCCGATAAGCGCAAGATACGGGGAATATATGAAATATTCCGTTGTTTTCGTAACAAGGCAGAAAACAGCGTTTTGAACCGTTATGTTAATTACCGAACCCAATACGCTCGCTGCGATAATTCCGACATTTCGAAAATACAAAATCGCCGTGAGTTCAAGCGTAAGAGCGATTATTCCCGCGGGGAGCGAATAAAGCACTGCGGAAAAATTTCCGATTATTATGCTGCCAATTAAAGTTTTCACCGCCAATGCGGCATATCCGTACGCTCCGCCGACAAGCAGGGCAGTAAGCAATATAAAAATATTCGAAAGTCCCAGCCGAGCGCCCGGAATTATTAATGGCGGCAAAAGATTTTCCAAAGTAAAGGCGATTAGCGAAATGGCGGACATTACGCCGCATACTGCGGCACGGAACGTAAATCTTTTCATACCTATTAACCTGTTACGGGCGGGTAATATCCGTCGTCTTGCAGCGGAGCGATTTTCAGTCTGTGAGGCGCGCATATTATCGCGCCGCCGTTTCTAATCTCGGGGGAATAAACACAGTCGGGCGAAACCGAACAGTTGCTTTCCGTAACCTTGACCGATTTTTTTTCGGAATCAAACGTGATAATGTTGTATTCCGATTTATCGGGAGGAAAAAGGAATGTTATGCGGTTTTCCGAAAGCGAAACTTCGAAATAGTTTTCAAACCCTTCCGTTATGATGTAATCTTCCGGGGCGGAGTAGGAGAGAGCAAATACCTTTTCACCGTCATAATATACGGCGAAGCCTTCCGCTTTTTTTGTGCCGGGTAAAATCACGCAGAACAGGAAAAGCGAGATAATCAATATCAATAAAAAAACGTATATGAAAATATCGTTTTTTTCATACGCTTTCAATTCTCTTATCTTATCGTACTTGTTCAATCTTGCTCAATTCTGCCCCATTATAAGTTACTATATATATTGTAATAAAAGGAAAGAAATTTGTCAAACGATAAACGAGGAAAAAAGGTTTCCCGTCAGGGAAACCTTTTAAAAATCCATGCTGTCGTTTTACGTTTTATAATCGAAGAATAAATCAACAATAAAATTTCAATTGTCGTATACGACGTGTTTGACTCTGGCTGCAAAAACGGTGAGACAGAATAAAAACACGAGTATAAGAATGACGCAGCCTATTCTCGAAAAGATATTTATAAAACTCAAAAGTCCGAAAACAGAATAGGATAAACATACAAATAATGTGAAATCTCCTATAGTTACAACCGGTGCCTTTACGTTGATAAAGGTTATTATGCCGCTTAATATTAAAATAACGAAAGATACTGCCGATATAAGGATAATAAGTATTGTTCCAACGCCTTCCGCATTTCCTTCGGTCAGTGCGTCAAAGTAAATGCCGAACGAGGTATAGCGGAAGAATACGAGCGTTATGAGCGTCAGCACGCTGCCGCAGGCAAGGGCAAAGAGGAGATTGAATTTTCCCGAGAACTTATTGAAATAACGGCATACTTTGCAGGTTTTTTCGGGAAGTTGGACAGGCGGTTTTTCTTTTGTGCCTGAACATATCCATCTGAACACCGAATAGAATATGACGATAAGTGCGAGCGCGGCGGAGAAAGCGTAGTAGAGAACAGAGCGGCTTGCTGAAAATTCTCCGCATGCGGAAAATACGAAAAGCGCGGGAACCGTTATGGCCATCGCGAGCAACGCAGCGTCAAAAATACCTATCGGTTTATCGGAAGCGCCGATTATCAAAAAGAGAAGCACGGGAATGGCGCACAATGCTACCACTACGTACATTGCTGTGTCAAAACCGAAAGAGTGAAGATTGAATATGGCGAGATAAGCACAGCAGGTAAAGAGCGCAGATAGAACGATTATAAGGAAAGAAGGCGTTCTTTCTGTAACCGCACGGTAATATTCCGCCACTTTGCCGCTTTTTGCCGGCTTGGTCTCATCAGTATTTTCACCCTTGTATTTTATTGCTGAAAAAACGATAAAAAGAATTCCCAAAATTATAAAGCACGCCGCGACTCCGAGGTGAGCGGCAGAAGGACGTTTAAGAATTATAAACGCGTACAGCGCATAAACAAATCCGATACCGAGACATGCCCAGAAAAACGAATCGTAAAGAGATATTCGCCCTTTTGTTTTGTTTTTGATGGCGGAAACTACAACGATAACGGCATAATAAGCAAATACGATTATTATTGCAGTCAAAATACTTTTATCCGCAATCAACGCGCCTATTATCTTAAATTCGTTGAGAGTTATCATTGCCGACAGGAATATTCCCGCAAGCATTATTGCAGCAATGAAGAAACCGCTTTTTAAAAATTCCGCAATATAACATTTTCCCGTTTTTTCCATAACGTACTCCTAAAATATTTATGTAATGGTATTTACATAATCATTATAATTATTATATAATATATATCAGAAAAAAACAAGCCCTTTTTAAAACAAATTCAAGTTATTTTCAAGTAATTGTTTAATTACTTGATTTAATTCATGAAAAAATATATAATTATAGCGATGGGTACGGGTATATTCGGTACTTTTCCCGAAAAAATCAAAGCGGGTATAACATGCGCTTCGGGATTGGAACATACATTAAAGAGCGAACTGAAAAGGCTCGGCTATAAAGACGCTCCGGCCGAGAACGGTCGGATTTCCTTTGAAACCGACGTTATGGCGGTGGCGAGGCTCAATCTGAATTTAAGGACGGCGGACAGGGTTTATATTGAAGTCGGCGAGTTTGTGTCTCAAACTTTCGACGAACTTTATGAAGGCGTCAAGTCTATAAGATGGGAGGACTACATTCCGCGAAACGGAGAAATCACGGTAAACGGCAAATGCGTAAAGAGCCGTCTTTTTGCGGTTTCGGATTGTCAGAGTATAGTCAAAAAAGCGATAGTCGACAGGCTTTGCGGCAGATACAGACTGTTGCGGCTTGCGGAAAACGGCGCGCGGTACGACGTGGATTTTTCGATATATAAGGATAAGGCGACGCTTATGATAAATACCAGCGGACAGGGATTGCATAAGCGCGGATATCGCGACATGGTTGGTATAGCCCCCATAAGAGAAACGCTTGCCGCGGGGTTGTTGCTTATGAGCGATTTTTATAAAGACAGACCTTTTGCGGACCCTTTCTGCGGTTCCGGAACGATTGCGATAGAGGCGGCGCGTATTGCCATGGATATTGCGGGAGGCGCGGGCAGACGTTTTGCTTTCGAAGAGTGGAAAAATTTCGATAAGCGTTTACTTGCGTTGGCGCGCGAAGAGGCTTCCGATAAAGAAAACCGCGGAGTACGTTTAGACATCGCAGCGTCAGATATAGACCCGAAAGCGACAAAACTCGCTTCGCGCCACGCGGAGCGCGCGGGAGTCGCGGATAAAATAAGATTTTACGTTGCGGACGTGGGAAAGTTTTCGCCGACTTCCGAATTCGGCACCATTGTAACAAATCCTCCTTACGGAGAGAGGGTATACGACAGGGACGAAGCGGAAAAATGTTATAATAAACTCGGCAAAGCGATGCGCGCTCACGACGGTTGGTCTTTCTTTGTAATTACTGCGGCGAAAAATTTTCAGAAAGTATTCGGCAAAAAGTGCGACAGGGAAAAGAAAATTTTCAATTCCAATAAGGAATGTAGATTTTATTATTATTACGGAAAGAAGCGGGAAACTGCAAAAAATATAGAAGGAGACATATAAATGAACGTTCTCGTAACGGGCGGAGCCGGATATATAGGCTCTCATACTTCGGTAGAACTTCTGAATGCGGGGCACGGAGTAGTGTGCCTGGATAACCTTGTCAACAGCAAGAAAGAAGCGGTATTGCGCGTGGAAAAGATTACGGGCAAGAAAATCGTGTTTTATGAAGGGGACATAAGAGACAGAAAGATTCTCGACAGAGTTTTTACGGAAAACAAAATCGACGCGGTAATAAATTTTGCGGGTTTAAAGGCGGTGGGCGAATCTTGCGCAAAGCCTTTGGAATATTATGAAAACAATATTGAGGGCATGCTCGTTCTGGCGTTCGCAATGCGCGAGCACGGCGTTAAAAACCTCGTGTTTTCGTCGTCCGCTACCGTTTACGGCAAACCCGAAAGAGTGCCGATAAAGGAGGACTTCCCGCTTTCGACGTCGAATCCTTACGGGAGCACCAAACTATTCATAGAATATATATTAAAGGACCTGTATAAAGCCGATCCGAGTTTCAATATAGCGATATTGAGATACTTTAATCCCGTGGGTGCGCACGAATCGGGGCTTATCGGAGAGGATCCAAAGGGGATACCCAATAATCTCTGCCCGTATATCACTCAGGTCGCTGTCGGAAAGAGAAAGGAACTCGGAGTATTCGGAAACGATTATAACACACCTGACGGTACGGGAGTGCGCGACTACATTCATGTGGTAGACCTTGCAAAAGGACATGTGCTCGCAGTCAATAAACTCACAGAAAATCCCGGGCTCATAATAGTCAATCTCGGTACGGGACGCGGTTATTCGGTTCTCGAAATGGTAAAGGCGTTTGAAAAAGTAACAGGCAAACCCATACCTTATAAAATTATGCCGAGAAGACCGGGTGATATAGATGAATGTTATGCCGACCCGACTTACGCGAAAGAATTGCTCGGATTTAAGGCCGAAAAAGGCATCGAGGACATGTGCAGAGACGCCATGCGCTGGCAGACCATGAACCCCGACGGGTACGGCAATTAAGTTTTTCGGACGCATTCAATCGATACTTCTTATAATAATTTATTTTTTGCTACACTTTTTATAGCACTAATACTATTTGAAAATATTTACTGTATTTTCTAAAAATATATCGTACCAATTATGTTTCACTAAAATCGGCGTTTTTTGCGAAAAAGGCAAAAAACGCCGATTTTAATATATAAAAAAATTGCAAAATCGCAAAAAAAGTAGTAAAATAAAAAAGTAAAAATATCAAAATTACGTAAAAACGGAGAAAAATATGAAATTCGGTTATGTAAAAACGGGTGCTTTTACGCCTGAAATCAGGGTTGCCGACGTAGGTTATAATACCGAAGCCATTAAAAAGGGGATAGATGCGGCTTTTAAAAGCGGCGTGGAGTTGCTCGTGTTTCCCGAACTTTGTGTTACGGGTTATACTTGCGGGGATTTGTTTTATCAGCAAACGCTCTTGGCGGGCGCGGCACGCGCTCTTAAAGAAATAGCGGAGTATACGAAGGACAAAAATATGCTCGTTTTTGTGGGACTTCCTCTTAAAAAGGGCAACCTGTTGTATAATACTGCCGCAGCGCTGAACGATGGAAAAGTGCTTGCCTTTGTCCCTAAAAAATACCTGCCGAACTATAACGAATTTTATGAAAAGAGATATTTTGCACCGTGCCCTGAAGAGAACGAACAGATTGATTTTTTTGGTGAAAAAGTATATTTCGGCAATAAGTTGCTTTTTTGCGAGAGGAAAAACGAAAGGTTTGTCGCGGCAGCGGAAATATGCGAAGATTTGTGGGCGGTTTCTCCGCCGTCTTTGCAGCATGTTCTTGCTGGCGCGAGGATAATCGCAAATCTTTCTTGCAGCGACGAACTCGTCGGAAAAGCTGAATACAGAGAAAGCATGATTGGCGAGTATTCCGCGAGAACCGTTTGCGCTTACGTTTACGCCGACGCGGGCGAGGGCGAGTCAACCACCGACGCCGTCTTCTCGGGACACAATCTGATTGCCGAAAACGGAGCGATTTTAAAAGAGAGCAGACTTTTCGAAAACGGACTTACTGTAAGCGAGGTTGACCTCGGGTTCATTGATTTTGAAAGGAGCAAACTCTTTAATCAGCCGTGCGATATCGGGGAGGAATATGAAAAAGTATATTTCGACGCCGATAATAAGGACGGAGAACTTACGAGGGTTTATCCCGCCGCGCCGTTTGTTCCCGACGGGGAAAAAGACCTTAACTGCCGTGCCGAACTGATTTTATCCATGCAGGCGGAGGGGCTGAAAAAAAGAATAAAACACACTTGCGCGAAATGCGCCGTCATAGGCCTTTCGGGCGGGTTGGATTCCACTCTTGCCATTCTTGTAGCCGTGAACGCAATGAAAAAACTCGGCAGAAGTCCCAAAGACGTCATAGCCGTTACAATGCCTTGTTTCGGTACTACGGGGCGCACATACTGTAATACGATAAAACTCGCCTCGGCGCTCGGAGTTACTCTCAAAAAAGTCGACATATCAAAGTCGGTAACGCGGCATTTTAAAGATATAAAACAGCCTGAGGGAAAGTTTGACGTTACTTTTGAAAACGCGCAGGCGAGAGAACGCACGCAGGTCCTGATGGATATAGCGAACATGTACGGCGGCATGGTCGTCGGTACGGGCGACTTATCCGAACTCGCGCTCGGTTGGGCGACTTATAACGGAGACCACATGAGTATGTACGGAGTAAACGCTTCCGTGCCGAAAACTCTCGTAAGACATATCGTCTCGTATTACGCGGGTATATCAAAGGGCAAACTCAAAGCGGTTCTTTACGATATTCTCGACACTCCCGTGAGCCCCGAACTGCTGCCGCCCGAAAACGGCGACATAGCTCAAAAGACTGAGGACATTGTAGGACCTTATTTGCTGCACGATTTTTATCTGTATTATTTCATAAGAAGGGGATTTTCGCCCGCAAAAATATATTATGTGGCTATCCGAACTTTTGAGGGAATCTTTGACGCGGCGACCGTTCTTAAATGGCTGAAAACATTTTTCCGCAGGTTTTTCGGTCAGCAATTCAAGCGTTCGTGCCTTCCCGACGGGGTGAAGGTGGGGTCAGTCGCGCTTTCGCCGCGCGGAGATTGGAGAATGCCGTCGGATGCCGTCTGCGCTCTTTGGCTAAAAGAACTGGACGAACTCGGCTGAAATGCGCGGATATTAAGGTAAATAAATAGGAAAGCGGATAATTTAGAAAGCGTTAACTTTATGATTTTTTAATCGGGCAGATTAAAATTTTTCTGAAATTATCGCCTTGACGATACGGCTATAATAAATATTTTAATACGATAAACAAGATTGCTTACATCAAAACTCGTACCATAAAAAACTTGTGTTGTAAAAATCTTGTGCCGGAAAAACTTTGCACATAAAAAGACATCTTTAAAACCGTCCCCGCGGCGAATTCATTCGCCGCGGGGACGGTTTTTATTTATAAAACGGTTTTTATTTATAAAACAATGTTGATTTATAAATTGTTTTTGACTTATAACTTTAATTTATAAAATAAATCTTTATTTATCGATTGAGTTTCCTTTATAGTTTTTTGTTTTATATTTTTCGTTTTTTATTTATCGGTTTTTAAATTTTGGTTTAAGATTTTGGTACAATATGTAATTTTTTTATTTAGAAAATGTATTAAATTTATGTATGTGATTTTCTAAGGGCGTAACTTACATTAAAGCGGCGATGCTTGCTGTCGGATTTATTATGTTTTGTTGCGTAAAAACCGCACGGAGGAAACGGGGAATATTCAGATATTAATGGAAATATTCAAATATTACATTTATAATCGGGATTAAAGATATTCAGATCAAATCCACGACCGTTTCGTATATTCGGCCTTCTTTTTTATATTCTTCGGAAAGATTTTTCAACTTTTCGGGAACGGATTCGTAAGACGCCGAATCGAGTTTTAAGTGTGATAAGTTTATCGCCTTGTTGGCGATGAGGTTGATACCTGCCGCCGCATTGCCGAAACCGTTATTTATACAGTGGATATCTAGTTGCTTTTTGATTGCCTGTGTAAAGGATATGGAAATGCTGCCGCTCGTTACGCCGGTTATGGCGACGGCGGCGTTAAATGCGGCGAGGGAGAAGGCCTTTACTATGGGGATATCAGAATCGTATATAAATACTACTTTATCGGTCATTCTTCCGCTCGTTATGGAAGCGACTTCTTTCTGCCAGTTGTCGTTTTGTCCGAGGACATAATAAATTCCCGAGTCTCTGGCGATTTTATATTGTTCTTCGTCCTGCGTTAAAACTATGGGGACCGCTTGGTAATATATGAGCAACTGTGCGAGTATATTGCCGAAATTGTTGGCGCCGAGTATGGTTACATAGTCGCCTTTTTGCACGTTAAGTTTGTCTATGACGCTTATAGCGAGAGCAATATGGTCGATAAAAAGAGCCTCGAAGTCCGAAACACTTGCGGGAAGGACGAAAAGTTTATCATTGGGTACAGTCATGAAATCGCATAAAAAACCGTCGTAATCTTCGCCTGCCACGAGGAAATTCTGGCATTTTTCGTAATCGCCGTTCTTGCAGTTATAACACTCCCCGCATTCTCTCACGGGCTCGATATATACGTGTTTTCCCTTTTCAAGACCGAAAAGGTTTGCCTGTGTTTCGCTGACGATGCCTATGCCGGAGCTTCCGAGCGCGATTTTTTCGGCGTCGATGTCACCTCTGAATCTCAACACATCGGAAAGCGTTACGAGTGCCTTGGTTATTCTCACCTTTGACGACGTATTCGTTTCTTCGGGTTCCGTGAGTTCCGATTCTTTAAGCGTCATAGCGTCAATAAGTTTCCAACCTTTCATAAACTCTCCAAATAAATTTCGTTTAATGTTCATTATATTACAAAAATCTCAAAATTGCAAGCGAAATGCCGAGGCGAGAAAACAAATGACTGAAACGTGTATGCGTGCGGCTGAAAAAAATAAAAGTGAAAGGAGGTAATAAGTGCGCATATTTCAATATTCGGGATATAAGTAAAAGTTTTGGCAAAAATAAAAAAACGTATTATTTATAGTTGACTAAAAGGAAAAAATATAATATAATGACACGGTAAATAAAATTAGAGGTGTGCTATGAAACAGGGAATTCATCCGGATTATCATGAAGTAACCGTGCAGTGCGCGTGCGGCGAAACGTTTAAAACGGGTTCCACTAAAAAGACCGACGTTATAAAGGTTGATATTTGCAGCAAATGTCATCCTTTCTTTACGGGTAAGCAAAAACTTGTGGATACCGGCGGCCGCGTTGATAAATTCAACAAGAGATACGGCAAGGCGAAATAGAATGTCTGCTGTGCGGCTTTAAGGGTATTTAATACACTTAGAGCCGCTTATTTTTTAAATCGTGATATAATAATTTGAAACGGGAAAGGAAACCATTGAAAAACGCAGAAAAACGCGCGAAAACCAGACGTACGATGATAGGCGGCCAGGCTGTGCTCGAAGGCGTGATGATGCGCGGCGAAAAATCCGCCGCGATCGCCGTTAGGGACGAGGACGGGATAATACGGCTTGAAACGGAAAGGATAAAACCCGCTTCCGCGCGAAATAAATTTTTGAGATTGCCGATAGTGCGCGGCGTGTGTTCGTTCATAACCGCGCTTGTGGGCGGCATAAAATATCTGATGCGCTCTGCCGACGTATACGGCGAGGGCGAACCTTCTCGTTTTAAAAAATGGATGGCGGAAAAACTCAAAGTCAACGTAATGAGCGTGGTAACCACGCTGTCGCTAGTAATAGGTCTTGCGCTTGCGGTTTTTCTGTTTATCTGGCTCCCGCAGTTCGTCAGAACACTGCTCGAACGCTGGTGCGGAATAACGTTCGGCATATGGGCAAAGAATTTTATAGAGGGCGGACTGAAACTTATAATATTTATAGCGTATATCCTGCTTTGTTCGCTTTTGAAAGACATTAGGCGCACGTTTATGTATCACGGCGCCGAACATAAGACCATTTCGTGCTATGAAAAGGGGCTTCCGCTTACTGTCGACAACGTAAGAAAATGCAGGAGAGTGCACGACAGGTGCGGCACGACTTTTATAGTGTTTGTGCTCGTGATAAGCATAATCGTTTACGCCTGTTTCGAGGCTTTAATAGGCACGTCCGTTGAAGGAGTTCTGAGAGTTCTTTGCAAGATAGTTCTGTTGCCGATTGTAGCGGGCTTGTCGTATGAACTTTTAAGGGCGCTTGCAAAGACCGAAAATCCCGTGTTTTTGCCGCTGAAAGCCCCGGGGCTTCTGTTGCAGAGAATAACTACGCGCGAGCCTGACGACAAGATGATAGAAGTGGCGATAACCGCTTTTAACGCCGTTCTGGAAATGGACGGGGACGAAAGTATCCCCGCGCGGAAATTCGTTACGGCAGAGAAGCGTGTCGATTTATTGAAAGAGGTTTCGGAGACGCTGAAAGCGCATGGGATAGACGAGGCTGCCGAAGCGGAATGGATTGTGTCGCTTACGCTCGGGATAAAACGCGGCCAATTAAAAGAAGATAAAAACGTTTCTCCCGCAATGGTGGAGAAGATTAAAGCGCTGACCGAGGCACGCTGTAAAGGCAGACCGCTCTGGTACTGTGTGGGCGATACCGAATTTTGCGGTTATAAAATAAAAGTAGACGAACGCGCACTGATTCCGCGTCCGGAGACGGAAATTCTCGCCGAAAAAGCGGCGGCACTTCTTAAAGAGGGAGATACCGCTCTCGACCTTTGCACGGGCAGCGGCGCGATAGCGGTAACGCTTGCGGCGAAGAGCAGTGCGAAAGTAACAGCGTCGGATATAAGCGAGGACGCCCTTTCTCTCGCGGAGGAAAACGCGGAACTTAACGGCGTTAAAATCGAATTTGTTTTAAGCGATATGTTCGACAACTTAAAGGGCAGAAAGTTTGACGTAATAGTTTCAAATCCACCCTATATAAAAAGCGCGGACATGGAAAATTTACAGAGAGAAATAAAGGATTACGAGCCTTCCGTTGCGTTGGACGGAGGAAAGGACGGATTGGATTTTTACAGGATTATCGCGAAAAAAGCACCGAAGTTTTTAAATGACGGAGGTACGCTGCTTCTCGAAGTGGGATATGACCAGGCTGCGGACGTAATCAAACTCTTAAAAAGCGCGAAGAATACGGAAATCATAAAAGATTATGAAGGTAAGGACAGAATTGTAAAGGCGGTTTTCTGATGTTTAAAAAACTCGACAAAATGCTCGAAAGGTATGAAAAACTTAACAAGCTCGTGGGCGACCCGGACGTTATATCGAGAATGGACGAATGGAAAAATTATACAAAAGAACTCGCCGACATGTCGGATACGGTTGATAAATATACCGAATATAAAAAAGTCGAAAAGGAGATAGCCGACTTAAAAGCACAGTTGCCCGCGGAAAAGGACGCGGAGATGAAAGAACTTATGGAGCAGGAACTTTCGGATTGCAATGATAAACTTGAAAGCATTTCCGAACAACTCCGTATATTGCTTTTGCCGAAAGACCCCGACGACGACAAGAACGTCATCATGGAAATAAGGGCGGGCGCCGGCGGTGAGGAAGCGAGTCTTTTTGCCTACGAATTATACAGAATGTACGTTAAGTACTCCGAGAGACACCGTTTAAAAACGGAAGAGATAGAGAACAATTCCACCGAACTCGGCGGGGTCAAGGAAGTCGTATTTTCCATAACGGGAAAATCGGCTTACGGAAAACTCAAATACGAGAGCGGCGTTCACAGAGTGCAGCGTGTACCCGAAACGGAGTCGCAGGGCAGAGTACACACGTCGACCGCGACGGTCGCGGTGCTTCCCGAGGCAACGGACGTTGAAGTGCATATCGACGAAAAGGATTTGCGCGTCGATACTTTGAGGAGCAGCGGCGCGGGCGGGCAGCACATAAATAAGACCGAATCCTGCATAAGGCTGACGCATATACCCACGGGCATAGTAGTATTGTGTCAGGACGAGAGGTCGCAGACGAAGAATCGCGAAAAAGCCATGAGGGTTTTAAAAAGCAGGCTTTACGATTATTATCAGTCGCAGGCAGATAAAGAGTATGCCGAAAACCGCAGAAGCCAGGTGGGAACGGGGGACCGTTCCGAGCGCATCAGGACTTATAATTTCCCGCAGGGCAGGGTAACCGACCACAGAATAGGGTATACGGTCCACGATATAGAGGGTTTCATGATGGGAGACCTCGACGAAATGATAGAGAGATTATCCATCGCGGACAGAGAACGCAAACTCGCCGCGGAGGGTAATGTAGAAGAATAAATTAAAAGCAAACGGGAGAAACGCAAATGAGTATCGCAAAAAAAGTAAAGGAAATCGCACCGTCTTTGACACTTGAAATCACCGCCAAAGCGAAGAAACTAAAATCGGAGGGTGTTTCGGTCATAGGTTTCGGAGCGGGAGAACCGGATTTTAACACGCCCGACTACATAATCGATGCTGCTAAAAAAGCGCTCGATATAGGCTTTACAAAATATACGGCCGCATCGGGAATGGCGGAACTCAAAGACGCGATATGCACAAAATTCTTAAAGGATAACGGACTAGAATATAAGCCCAATCAAATAGTCGTGTCAACGGGCGCAAAAAGTTCTCTTTATCACGCTATATGCGCGGTAGTAGACGACGGTGATGAGGTTATTCTGCCTTCGCCTTTTTGGCTTACATATCCCGAACTCATCAAACTCGCGGGCGGCGTTACGGTATACGTCAAAGCCGGTAAGGAGAACGGATATAAAATGACTGCGGCGCAGTTGGAGGCGAATATAACCGACAAGACAAAATGCCTTATCCTTAACACGCCCAACAACCCGACGGGAGCCGTTTATACCGAAAAAGAACTTTCGGACATCGCGAAAGTGTGCGAAAAGTACGGTATTTACGTCATATCAGATGAAATATACGAAAAACTCGTGTACGGCGGTGAAAAGCACGTTTCGATTGCCGCTCTTTCGGATTATATGAAAGAGCACACGGTGGTTGTCAACGGCATGAGCAAATCGTATTCCATGACAGGTTGGAGAATAGGTTATCTCGCCGCGCCGGCGGAAATTGCGAAAGGTGTTTCGAGCATGCAGAGCCACACTACCAGCAATGCCTGTTCCATAGCACAGTACGCCTCGGTCGCGGCGCTCAATTCACCCGAAAGCGATAAGTTTATCGCTGAAATGCAGCAGGTGTTCGATGAGCGCAGAAAATATATGGTTAAAACATTGCAGGAAACGGAAGGTGTAGTGTGTATCGAGCCTAAGGGAGCGTTCTATGTGTTTGCCGACGTTTCGGGATGTTACGGCAAGAGTTTCCGCGGCGAAAAGATAACGGGTTCTCTTTCTTTTGCCGACGCCGCGTTGAAATGCGGAATCGCTCTCGTGCCCGGAATCGCGTTCGGAGACGATAACTGCATAAGACTTTCATACGCCATTTCTATTGAAGACATAAAAGAAGGTCTTAGAAGACTTAAAGAATTTATTGGAGAATTAAAATAAATGTTGCCCGAAAAAAAGATAATTTTAAATAAAAAAACCAATCTTCTCGAAGAAAAAATATATAATTACAGTTTGCAGGACGTAAAAGAACCTCAACTTTTCAGAGATATATTCGACTACGAGAATGTTCCGAAAGTAATTTTCAACAATCGCAACGTTCCCATGTCCATGCCCGAAGAGATATGGATAACCGACACGACTTTCCGCGACGGACAGCAGTCGATGTCGCCTTTTACAGTCGAACAGATAGTAATGCTTTATAAACTCATGTCGCGACTCGGTGGGAAGAAAGGTCTTGTACGTCAGTCGGAGTTTTTCCTTTATTCCGATAAAGACAGGAAAGCGGCGGAAGCCTGCCGTGATTTGGGACTGGAATTTCCCGAGGTTACGAGCTGGATACGTGCAAATCCGAAAGATTTTAAGCTTGTAAAGGAAATGGGACTTAAAGAGACGGGCGTTCTCGTGAGTTGTTCTGATTACCACATTTTTAAAAAGATGAACCTTACCCGCGCTCAGGCTATGGATAAATATCTCGGTATTGTAAAGGAAGCGCTTTCCGCGGGGATAAGACCACGTTGTCATTTCGAGGATATAACCCGCGCGGATTTTTACGGGTTTGTCGTGCCGTTTGCCACCGAGCTCATGAAACTTTATAACGAAAGCGGTATTCCGATAAAGATAAGGGCATGCGATACCATGGGATTCGGCGTGAGTTTCCCTGGTGCAGCCATGCCGAGGAGCGTGCCCGGTATTGTGTACGGATTAAAGCACTATGCAGAAGTGCCGAGCGAACTTTTGGAATGGCACGGACATAACGATTTCTATAAAGTCGTTACTAACGCCGATACCGCGTGGCTCTACGGTTGCTCCGCTGTCAACTGCGCGTTGCTCGGCATAGGCGAGAGGACGGGCAACTGCCCGCTCGAAGCAATGGCAATAGAGTACGCTTCGCTGAAAGGCACGCTGGACGGAATGGATCTTACAGCCATAACCGATATAGCCGAATATTTCGAAAAAGAAATCGGTTACGTCATACCTTCGCGTACGCCGTTCGTCGGAAGAAGTTTCAATTCGACGAGGGCGGGCATACATGCAGACGGAATGCTCAAAGACGAAGAAATCTATAATGTGTTCGATACAAAAAAATTATTAAACCGTCCCATGTGCGTTTCAATTAACAATACGAGCGGGCTTGCGGGTATAGCGTATTGGATAAATCAGTATTACGACTTGCCCGAAGGACAGAAGATAGAAAAGTCGCACCCCATTGTCGCGCAGGTCAAGGCACTTATAGATAAAGAGTACGATAACGGCAGATGCAGTGTAATGGGCGACGACGAACTTGATGCGTTCATCATGATGTGCGATAAAGATTTTCATAAAAAATTATTGGTAGTCGGCGAATAATTTTAAAAAAACTATTGTAATTTTGTCAAAAGTGTTATACAATATAAGTATAAATAACAAATCCTTAGGAGGAAATGTCGCATGAAGATTATATACGGACCGAAAGGATCGGGCAAAACCAAGGCAATAATCGAAAACGCCACCCAGGCGCTCGGTTATGCAAAGGGGCACGTTGTCTTTATAACCAATACAAACAGATATACTTTCGATCTTAATTATCAGATAAGATTTCTGAACACGGAAGACTTCGATGTGGAAGGAATGGAAGGGTTCAGAGGTTTTCTTAAAGGAATAGTAGCTGCCAGCGGCGATAACGAATACATATTTATAGACGGGATTGCGAGGATAACGGGAAAGCCGCTTGAAGAACTCGGTAATATATTTGCGGCGATGGAGAAACTCGAGAAAGATTACGGCGTAAAATTCGTTCTTACCGTGAGTGCGGCGAAAGAAGATTTGCCGGACTTTGTATTAAAGTATGTAGAATAGTTGTATTTACGAGTAAAATGTAGTAAAATAATAGTCGGGATAATTTTTCCCGACTATTTTTATTACGGAGATTATATGCAATTTATAAGTACAAGGGGAAAAAGCGTGGCAGAAAACGCAGCCCGCGCGATTTCGAAAGGGCTTGCCGACGACGGCGGACTTTTCGTTCCCGAAACTTTCCCCGATTTAACGGGTAAACTTTCCGATATGATTGAGATGGATTATTCCGAGCGCGCCGCGCTGGTCATCGGAAGTTATCTCGACGAATACGAAAAGAAAGAACTGTTATCGGCATGCGTCAAGGCTTACGGTCTTTTTGACGACGGTGATGCCGCGCCGCTAGTCAAGACCGACGACGGTTTTTTTATAATGGAACTCTTTCACGGACCGACGCTTGCTTTCAAGGACTTGGCGCTCACGCTTTTGCCGTATCTTCTGCGAAGGGGGTCGGACATAAGCGGAATTACCGAAGATATATTGATACTCGTTGCAACCAGCGGCGACACAGGTAAGGCGGCGCTCGAAGGGTTCAGGGACAAAGAGGGAATAAAGATAATGGTATTTTATCCCTCGGAAGGCGTCTCGGACATGCAGAAACTGCAAATGTCCACACAGGAAGGCGATAATGTCAAAGTTATTGCCGTAAAGGGAAATTTCGACGATTGTCAGACCGCAGTCAAAAACGTTTTTGCGGACGCGGATACGGCGGAAATTCTTAAAACCGCCGGCGTAATAACGTCGAGTGCTAATTCCATAAATTTCGGCAGACTCGTGCCGCAGATAGTTTATTATTTTTCGGCATATTGCGACCTCGTGTCCAGCGGGGAGATAAAACTCGGAGAAAAGATAAACTTTGTTGTGCCGACGGGCAATTTCGGTAATATTCTCGCCGGATATTATGCCGAAAGAATGGGGCTTCCGATAGGAAAGCTGATATGTGCTTCTAACTCAAACAACGTCCTCACGGATTTTTTCTCCACGGGTACATACGACGCTAACCGTGAGTTCTATAAGACAATGTCGCCGTCGATGGATATACTTATTTCCAGCAATTTGGAACGCCTTGTTTTCGAGGTGTCGGGGCGTAACTTTGAACTTACCGCCAAGAGAATGGCAGAACTCCGTGCAGGCGGAAAATATTCTGTGTCGGAGCCCGAAAAGGCAATGCTGAAAAACGATTTTTACGCCGCGTGCTGCAAGGAAAGCGAATGCACGGCGACAATTGCGTCGTTCTTTCAGGAATACGGTTACGTTCTCGACCCGCATACCGCGGTGGCGGTAAAAGTTTCGTCTGATTATAAGAAAGCGACTGGCGATGACAAGTGCACTGTCGTTCTGTCTACGGCGAGCCCGTATAAATTCCCGCAAAGCGTTCTTTATGCATTGAACGGAGAGAGGGGCTCGGACGCATTCTGTTGCGCGGAAAAACTTTATTCGCTGTCTGCCGACCCCATTCCGCAGCAGATTACTTCTCTTAAAAAGAAGGAGAAGAGGTTTACGGAAGTGATAGAGCCGTCAGAAGTAAGAGAAGCGGTATTAAAATTTGCCGCAGGGAAATAATTCAAGGAAAGTTCAATACGGAAAAGTTATAATTATGGAAGAAAAGAAAGTTTTATTCAGTGCGATACAGCCGAGCGGGATATTGACGATAGGCAATTATCTCGGTGCGTTAAAGAATTTCCGCAGACTGCAATCGGATTACCGCAGTATATTTTCACTTGCAGACCTTCATACTCTGACTGTGCGTCAGGACCCCGCGGTACTGAAAAAAAACACTTATGAACTCGCGGCGTTATATCTCGCATGCGGAATAAATCCCGAAGAATCGGTGCTTTTCGCGCAGTCGCACGTTTCCGCTCACGCCGAACTCACATGGATATTGAATACTGTGTGTTATCCGGGCGAACTTTCGAGAATGACGCAATTCAAGGATAAAAGTGCAAAACACGAAGATAATATAAATATGGGGCTGATGGATTATCCCGTTCTGATGGCGGCAGATATTTTGCTGTATCAGACGGAGCTCGTGCCGATAGGCGCAGACCAGAAACAGCACTTAGAACTTGCGCGCGACCTTGCGGAGCGTTTCAATAACCGTTTCGGCGAAACTTTTAAAATTCCGGAGGGGTATATAGGAAAGTCGGCGGCACGCGTAATGAGTTTGGCGGAACCCGAAAGGAAGATGAGTAAGTCGGATGCAAATCTCAACGCTTTTATTTCAATGAACGACGATACGGATACCATAATGCGTAAATTCAAGCGTGCGGTTACCGACAGCGGCGATAAAATAATCGCTTCGGCGGACAAGCCGGGTATAACCAATCTTCTCACCATATACTGCGCGTTTACCGATAAACCTTTAAGCGAGGCGGAGAAGGAATTTGACGGCAAAGGTTACGGCGAATTTAAGACGGCGGTAGGCGAGGCTGTCGCGGCGGTGGTGGACCCCATACGTTGTGAGAAAAACAGGATACTTGCCGATAAAGAATATATCGACGGAGTGCTGAAAGACGGTGCGGAACGCGCCGAAAGACTCGCGTATAAAACGCTTGCGAAAGTATATAAAAAGGTCGGATTATTGCCGCGCAGGAGAGGATGAAATGTTCGGATACGTAAAAACCGACCTGCCGAACATGTATATTAAAGACACGATTCTTTATAAAGCCATGTATTGCGGCCTTTGTAAAGGGCTCGGCAGGACGTGCGGGCAGAAATCCAGACTTCTTCTCAATTACGACCTCACTTTTTTGTCGGCTTTTTTGCATAACGTTTCAGGGCTCGACGTCGATATAAAAAAGGAGCATTGCGCAATACACAGAATAAGAAAACGTCCCGTCGCGGCGCCAGACGCTCTGACCGACAGGATAGCGCGACTCAACGTCATTCTCGCTTATTATAAACTTTCGGATGACGTTATGGACGTCGGAAAAGGCAGGTTAAAACGCGCGTTTTTTTCAAAAGCTTACAGTCGCGCGAAAGACGCGGAACCTTCGCTCGACAGAATAGTTAAGGAGAGATACGCCGAACTTTTGGAGTATGAGAAGTCGGGTGCTGACAGCGTCGACGCGGTGAGCGACCCGTTCGGCAAGATGATGAGTGAAATCGTAGCCGAACTCGTACCAGAACACGCGGATGAAACCGTGCTGTCTCTTTCATATAATCTCGGCAAATGGATTTATCTTATCGATGCGCTTGACGATTTCGATAAGGATAAGGCAGAGGGTACGTTCAACGTGTTGGTGAACGGATATAGAGATATAAAGGACAAAAAACAACTTATTTCCGAAAAGGGTGCGGAAATCGCCTCGCTGTTCGGGGGAATTCTCGTCGAAACGGGTGCTCTTGCCGATAAAATAAACTATAAATTCAATCACGACCTTACTGATAATATATTAAAGCGCGGACTTATGGCGCAGACAAAATCGATAATGGAGAACAAAAAATGCAGGAATACTTCAAAATTTTAGGCTTACCCGAAACGGCAACTGATGAGGAAATCGATGCGGCGTACAGAAGGCTTAAAGATAAATATTCGAGGGAGCGGTTTTATGAAGGGGAGGCAGGCAATCAGGCGGCTAAAAACCTCACGAAACTTGAAACCGCATATCACGAAATAAAAGAAGAACGGCGCAATCGCACGAATACTCCCGGCGGCGAGCCCGAAAGTCTTGCGGAGGTGGAAAACCTTATAAAGAAAGGTAAATATTCCGACGCGCAGACCGCGCTGGACAATATTTCCGACCGTTCGGCTGAATGGCATTATCTGCAATCGGTGCTGTATTACAAGAAAAACTGGATGAATGACAGTAAAAAACAGCTGGAAATCGCCATGAATATGGAGCCGAGAAACGAGAAATATTCGGAAGCGTATACCAAGTTGAAACAGAAAATGGAATTCAACGAAAATCAGTTTCGTTCGGGTAATGCTGGTTATGCGGCGGGCGGACAGGGTCAGTATAATAACGAACGTCAGATGGGCGGCGGCGCATGTGGCGGAAACGATTGCCTATCGTTCTGCGCAACTTGGTGCTGCCTCGATATGCTTTGCAGCATGTGTTGCAGATAATGAAAAGTAAAGTTCTGGCGATATCCGCGATTGCGGCGGGTTTTGTCGCCATAACGCTCACGCTCGGGGCATATATCCAATTTATAGATTTGTTTATGCTCGCGGTGTCCTCGGTTTTTGTCATACTTCCGCTATATTATAAATCTTATAAAGGTTGCGTGATGACGTTTCTCGCAGGAGGAACGATAGCGTTGCTTTGTTCGCTGCCGACAATTACTTTTTCTATAGTGTTTCCGACCTATGCGGCTTTTTTCGGACTTTATCCTATAGTAAGACACTTCACTCGCGACAAAAATCTTAATAAATACTTATGCTATATTATCGGCATGGTTTGGTGCGTTGCGGCGGTATACGGTTTGTATTTTTATTATACGGCAGTGATAGGACTTAACTTTTCCGATTTGCCTTATTGGGTTGCGGATTATATTTTGTATCTTCTTGCGCCTGCGGGAATCGTATTTTATATAATTTACGACAGGTACGTTATAGTAGTTAAATTTTTACTCGATAAACTTTTAGGCAGGATTTTGAAATAAGATGCTCTTCAAAAACGATGAAAGAGAGGGAACCGTCGTCGCGGTGGGCGCCGACGGTGAAGGGATTGTTAAAGACGAAGGCTATACAGCCTTCGTCCCTTTTGCGTTAACGGGTGAAAAAATAAGATATAGAGTTCTGAAAGTCAAGGATAAAATCGTTTATGGCAAAGTAATCGAGGTAATTACGCCCGCGGAAGAAAGGGTGCGCCCCGCTTGTCCTGTTTTCGGAAGATGCGGTGGATGCAGGCTTCAACATGTAAAATACTCCGCACAACTAAAAATAAAGGAAAATAACGTTAAGAATTGTTTTCTTAAAGTCGCTGGCCTCGACGTAAAAGTTCTTAGCGCCGTTTGCGGAGAAAACGAGTACAGATACAGAAATAACCTTCAATTGCCCGTTGCAGAACAGAACGGAGAAACAGTCGTCGGGTTTTATGCGGAGAACTCGCATAGAGTTGTACCTATAAACGATTGTTTTATAAACGCCGAATGGACGGCTGACGTCATAAATTCGCTTAAAACATATATGTCGGAATTCGGGCTAAAAGGCTATGATGAAACTGCACGCGACGGCGATATACGCGAGATTACGGTAAAGGACGTAAAGGGTAGTCTGATTATCACAATCGTTTCTCTTAAAAGAAATCTCAAAAGTCCGGAAGAATTTGTCAAAATTTTGAAAAAAAAGATAAAGTCGCCTTTTTCATTGTATGTCAATTTTAATCCGACAGACACGAATGTAATTTACGGCGAAGAATTCCGGCTTATCTGTGGCGAACCCGATTATGAGGCGGAACTTTTCGGTGTAAAATACAGAGTCGGAGTAAGAAGTTTCATGCAGGTCAATAATTCCGTGTGTTCGAAACTTTATTCTTCGGTGTTGAATTCGCTCGGAGATATGCGCGACAGTACGGTTATAGACGCATACAGCGGCGCGGGACTTCTTACCGCACTTATCGCTTCGAACGCGGAAAAGGCGATAGGTATAGAGATTATAGAAGAAGCCGTAAAACTCGCCGACGAAATCAAGATAAATAATAATCTTCAAAACAGAATGGAGAATATTCTCGGTAAATGCGAGGACGTTTTGCCGCAGATAGTGGAAAGGGAGAAAAACAAAGGCAAAAAAATAAGCGTTGTGCTGGACCCGCCGCGCAAAGGGTGCGACATAAAGGTAATAAACGCGTTGATTGCGAGCGACGCGGAAAAGATAGTTTATGTCTCATGTAAGCCGTCCACGCTTGCGAGAGACGTGGGGCTTCTCGTCGGGAGCCTTGTCTGTGAAGACGGGGTTATAAAACGCGCAAAAGAATATGCGCCGCGCTATGAAATCGTACAGGTGCGACCCTTTGACATGTTTGCGGAAACAAAGCACGTTGAAACGCTTGTTGTTCTTTCCCACAAAAAACCTGACGGACATATCAGCATAAACGTAGAGTTTGGCGAAGAAGAAGGACAGGTTTCTCTTAAAGATATAGAAAAGCGCGCATTAGAGCGTGCGCCTAAGAAAAAGACGACTTACAAAGATATTCAAGCGTATATCGAAGAAAAGTATGGTTTCAAAGTGCATACGGCATATATCGCGGAGGTCAAGCGTAATTTTGGGTTGCCAATGTATGATGCTCCTAACGCAGTCGAAGAGTTAAAACGTCCGAGATCGCATCCGACTGAAAAAATGGTTTTGGCTATCAAAGAGACTCTGGCACATTTTGAAATAATATAAAAAGAAAAGGCGCAAGATTATCTTGCGCTTTTTTAGTTGAAGTAACAACACAAACAAAGCTATGCTTGTAAGTTTATTCATCAAAAAAGAAGATAAAATTTCCCAGAAATGCATTGTTGTCTGTTTTCTGTTTGCAGTCTGTCAATGCGAGTCGAATGTCTCTTTTTTTCAATCCGCTCACAAATAACGATTGCTTATACTTTCACACGCGATAAGTCCGCCATAGAATACTTTATCAAATTTTATTCTTTGCAGACTGCTTTATCTGTGAATGGTAGAAGTAATTTATAATTATCGGCTTACCGGAGGGATTACGGAGGAAGGGTTCTTCGTCAATCACATATATAAAACCATTCGCCTCGGCATATTCCGTCACTTTTCTGTCTAAAATCTGCCAATAGGTCATGTCGTTTTTATTATAAATCTGCTGATAGAGCGGCAGTAAGTCGGTATACTTTTTGTCGATATATTCCATTATCTGAGTTTTGAAGTTGCCGCGCAGATTAAGGTTTTCCAGCCA
>CALVWQ010000009.1 GCA_944367535.1 uncultured Clostridia bacterium | reverse complement strand
TGGTGGGCCTTCACGGACTCGAACCGCGGACCAATCGGTTATGAGCCGACCGCTCTGACCAACTGAGCTAAAGGCCCCTGATATATTTTTGTCGGATATGTTTTGTGCTGGTCGGGGTGAAGAGACTCGAACTCCCGACCCCATGGTCCCAAACCACGTGCGCTACCAACTGCGCTACACCCCGCTCATTCACGACGCTTAATTATACTATAATAAATCGAGAAAATTGTCAACAAAAAAACGGCTTTTTTTAAAAATTTATTTAAATTTTTTTTATTGTTTTCCTAACTTTTATTTTGACAAAACTTTCTAACCTTTTCTCAATAACGACATTTTTCGTTTGAGTTTATGTGATATTCTTAAATCTGAAAAACAAATAGGAGAATACGATGGATATAAAATACAGGAAAGCCGCAGGAGGGCTCACGGTTTATATGTCGGGCGAACTTGACGAATATTCTGCGTCAACGGCAAAAGATATTCTTGACAAACTTATATGCGATAACGCGAATTCGAAAAAATTTATTTTTGATTTATCAGGCGTATCGTTTATGGACAGCACAGGCATAGGACTTTTAATCGGCAGGTATAAGAAATTAAAACATTTTAATATTCCGTCATACATATCGGGAACATCGGTTGCCACCGAAAAAGTTTTACAACTTTCAGGCATTTATTCTATTATGCCCAAATTTTAACAGGAGAGCAATATGAGTTCAGACAACAAAAAAAATACAAACAAGAAAAACACATCAGATAACAAAATGGAACTTAAATTCTTATCTTATTCTCAAAACGAATCATTTGCACGTTCGGTGGCCGGTTTATTTTCGTTACAACTTAATCCGAACGTTGCTCAGCTTTCAGATATAAAGACCGCCGTAAGCGAAGCGGTTACCAACTGTATCGTGCATGGTTATCCGAATAAGGTTGGGGAAATAGTAATGGAAGCTGAAATCCACGAAAACACCCTACATATAAACATTTTCGATCAGGGAGTCGGGATTGAAAACGTAAGCGAAGCCTTGGAACCTTTTTTTACAACTCGCGAAGAAGATGAACGCTCGGGAATGGGCTTTACAATTATGAAGAGTTTTATGGACGAAGTGGAAGTGATTTCCCAAAAAGGCAAAGGCACGAAGGTTTATATGAAAAAAACCATCTGACCGACCCCAAGGTTTGATATGCGTAATCAGGACGATATACTCGATTACATAAGAAGAGCAAAGGAAGGCGACAACAGTGCCAAATCATATCTTTTTTCCTGTAACGAACCGCTTTTGAAAAGTATTATAAATCGTTTTAAGGGTAAAGGAGTTGAATATGACGATTTATATCAGATAGCCTGTATCGGTTTTTTGAAGGCGATAACCAATTTTGACGCAAGTTTCGGCGTTAAATTTTCTACTTACACTGTCCCCATGGTTATCGGTGAGATTAAAAGATATATGCGTGATAACGGTGCAATAAAAGTATCGCGCACTTTGAAAATTCTTGCAAATAAAATTAACCGATATATAGAAGCTTATCAGACAACACATAACGATTCTCCCTCAGTTGACGATATAGCTAAAAAGTTCGATATTAGCGGTGAAGAAGTAGTTGTGGCGCTAGACAGTGCAAAAATGCCGCTGTCACTTTATGATAAATTCGAGGACGAAGATGAAACCAGAGAACTTATTGATAAAGTTCCGTCCGTCGATAAGGAGGATGAACTTTTGACAAAAATTCATCTCGGAAATATTATCGACAGTTTAAACGAACGCGAAAAAAAGATAGTCATTCTGCGATATTTCAGAGACAGAACCCAATCGGAAATTGCGGAAAATCTTGGATTGTCTCAGGTGCAAATTTCAAGGCTTGAAAATAAGATAATCGATAAAATACGGCTTAAATTTTAGCCGTATTTTTTTGTATATTAAAATTTTAATTACTCATATTAACATTATCATGAGAAAACCAAAAAATTACGAATATCTTAAAAACTCCGACGAAAGGGAGACTTTTGTAAAAAATTTCGGGAAGGAGAGAAGTCGGAATGAAAACATCTGAAAACTGCATAAACAGAAATTATCTTAACTATGTCAAATCAGTGTGCCCCAAAACAAAAGAGAAACGCTCATTATTCAGGGCTTTTCTCGTCGGCGGAATAATATGCAGTATCGGTCAGGCAATAAGGCTTATTTTTGAAAGCTTATTGGGACTTGCCGGCGACGAACTTGCCGCTTATGTTTCAATGGTAATGATTTTTCTCGGCGCTTTTTTAACCGGTTTAGGGGTATATGACAGAATAGGCAAATTTGCGGGAGGAGGTTCTATAGTCCCGATAACAGGATTTGCAAACTCTGTCGTATCGCCGGCAATGGAGTTTAAAACAGAAGGATATGTGTACGGAGTTGCTTCAAAAATGTTCATAATTGCAGGACCGATAATAGTTTTTGGAGTAGCCAGCAGCGTACTTGTCGGAATTTTATATTTTATAGGATACAGGATTTTTTAATGACAAGAACTATATTTTTTAAGAATCAACCGCGAATTGTCGGAACATCGTCGGTCGCCGGCCCAAAAGAGTGCGCCGGAAGTATAAAAGAATATATTCAGACAAAGCTCGAAAATGACGATTACGGCGAGAAATCATTTGAAAAAGCCGAAAGCAGAATGTTATATACTGCAATAAAAAATAGTATTATAAACGCAAAAAGAAAGGAAGACGAGATAGACGCTATAGTTGCAGGCGACCTTCTAAATCAGATAACATCGTCAACTTTCGCAACAAGAAATTTTTCAGTCGCATATCTTGGAGTATATAATGCCTGTGCGACTTTTACAGAGGCTCTGACGGTAGGGGCGATGCTTGTCGACGGAAAATATATGAATAACGTTGTATGTGCCACAAGCAGCCATTTTGCGTCTGCCGAGCGTCAGTATCGTTATCCCTTGGAACTCGGCTGTACAAGACCTCCTCAATCTCAGTGGACCGTTACAGGGGCAGGCTCATGCGTACTTTCCGCCAATGGCACAGGCCCAAAAATAACTTGTGCTACAATCGGAAAAATCGTCGATTACGGAGTAACTGACGCAAATAACATGGGAGCGGCGATGGCACCTGCCGCCGCGGATACCATTCTGCGACATTTTAAGGATACGGGGCTTTCACCGAGCGATTATGACCTTATAGCTAGCGGAGACCTCGGGGCGCTCGGCTCGAGAATATTAAAAGATCTGGTATGGGAAAAAGGGGTTAATCTGGAAAAAAGACATGTGGATTGTGGAGAACTCGTATATAATCTGATCGAAAGCGAATTTCAAGGCGGGAGCGGCGCAGGGTGCAGTTCGCTTGTTTTCAGTTCTTATTTATATACAAAAATGAAAGAAAAAAAGATAAAAAGGCTTTTACTTGTCGCTACGGGAGCGTTGCTTTCATCTACATCATCGCAACAGGGTGAAAGTATTCCGGGTATTGCTCACGCTGTTTCAATGGAGGTATGATATGGTCTGGGAAACGATATTTATGTTTTTAAAGGCTTTTGCAGTCGGCGGCGCAATATGTACAATCGCGCAACTGCTGATAAATTATACTAAAATCACATCAGGTAAAATTTTGGTTAGTTTTTTATTGGCAGGAATTGTGTTGCAGGCTATAGGGGTATATCAGTATATTGTGGATTTTGCGGGGGCGGGGGCAACCGTCCCCATTTCCGGATTTGGATATCTTCTTGCCAAGGGCGCCATGGAAGGGGCAAAGGAAAGTCTTTTTATGGCTATTACGGGCGGACTGACTTCAGCCGCAATGGGCGTTACAGCTGCAATCGTATTCGGGTATTTTTTCGCTCTTATTTGCAAATCCAGGTCTAAAAAGAATTAAAATACAATATCATATAATATGATAGAATGTACGAACGCAAAATTGATGAAAAGGAGAAACCGCAAAAGAAGCAAAAAACGGTTTCTTTCTTTTTTTATTGTCGTTGCAACAGTGGCGGCGATCTTTTTGTATTCTAAATTTTTTATTGCCAAAAATATTGCAGATATATGTGCAGATTATACTTATTCTTACAGTGCCGCATCAGTTAATCAAGCGGTACTCGGCGCTTTTTCTTGCGGCGTTACTTATTCGGATATAATAGAAATAGAAAAAAACAATACCGGGGATATAACGCTAATGAGCGCAAATATGGTGGAAGTAAATTCCATAAGCCAGAAAATAGTAACTTCGGCAAAAAATAATTTGGAAAATATGCTCGATGCGGGAATACCCATTCCGTGGCTGGCTTTTTCTGGAATTAAACTTCTCGCGGGATATGGAAGCGATGTAGCGTTCAAAACAGTAACGGTTTCAAGCGTACAATGCAATTTTGACGGAAAATTTACTTCGGTTGGCATAAATCAAACGCTTCATTCGATATATGCAGTCATAACTTGTGATGTAGATGTCGATATACCCTTGGACAAACGTGTGGAAACATATCGAACGGAAGTGCTTATAAGCGAAGCGGTACTTATAGGAAAAGTGCCTGAAATCTACTTAAACGGTTCTCTGTTTGCTTGAATTTGCCTGTATTAAAGTTAAAAATCCTTGACAATTTAATATATTTCTCTTATAATAAATAAAAACGATGATAAAGACAGATACGCAAGCAGAATTATTATAAGAGAGAAAATCCGCAGGCTGAAAGATTTTCTGGTTTTGAGCGTATTATTCACTTTGGAGTTGTGCACCGAAAGGATTCGAGTAGGCTGCAACGGCTAATCCCCGTTATAAGATAATGAGGCCTGTTAATTTACGGGTGAATTAGGTGGTAACGCGTTTTTCGACGCCCTATTTAGTATAGGGCGTCTTTTTTATTATAGGAGGAGTTATGCAAGATAAATTTGAAGAAATAAGACAAAAGGCGTTAAGTGATATTTCAAAAACCGATACAATGCGGTCGCTTCTTGAAATAAAGGCTGCTTATGTAGGTAAGAACGGCTCAATACGCGCTTTACTTCGCGGAATGAAAGATATCCCGGCCGACGAGCGGGCGGCATTCGGGAAGATAGTCAACGACTTAAACGACCAAGTTACTGCCCTTTTTGAAGATAAAGAAGCAATACTTAAAGAAAAAGAACTGAATGAAAAGTATAAAAGTCAGGCCGTAGACATAACACTCCCGGGCAAAAAACCTCAAAGCGGGAGCCTTCATCCATTAAATATTGTCAAAAACGAAATACTTAACGCATTTATAGGTATGGGCTTCGAAATATTTGAAGGACCCGAAATCGAGTCGGATTATTATTGCTTTCAAGCCCTTAATATACCAAAAGATCACCCCGCGCGGGATATGCAGGATACTTTTTACTTTACAGACAATATCCTTTTGAGAACGCATACTTCGCCAGGTCAGGTGAGGACAATGGAAATTAAAAAGCCTCCCATAAAGATTTTAAGTCCCGGAAGAGTGTATCGCGCCGACGACGACGCTTCTCATTCTCCTATGTTTCATCAGATAGAGGGATTGGTTGTAGACAAGGGGATTTCGCTTTGCGACCTCAAAGGGCTTCTCGACGAATTCGTGCAAACTGTTTTTGATGATGATACTAAAACTCGTTTCAGACCTTCGTATTTTCCTTTTACAGAGCCTAGCGTTGAAGTTGACGTGACGTGCTGTAAATGCCACGGAGAGGGGTGCAGTCTCTGTAAGGGCACCGGCTGGATTGAAATATTAGGTGCGGGAATTGTCAATAAAAAAGTGCTTGAAATGAGCGGAATAGACTCTGAAAAATACAGCGGTCTTGCTTTCGGACTCGGAATCGAGAGAGTTGCAATGATTAAATTCGGTATACCGAATATAAGGACACTGTTTGAAAGCAATCTGAAATTTTTACGGCAATTTAACAGGAGATAAGAATATGAAACTTCCTTTGTCATGGTTAAAAGATTATGTTGATATAGATTGTTCTGTCGAAGAACTGGAAACCAAACTTTTTTCCTGCGGTTTTGAAGTCGAAGAAAAAATTTATGTAGGAAAAAATATAGAAAAAATAGTAACTTGCAGAATACAAAAAATCGAAAAACATCCCAATGCCGATAAGCTTTCGGTAACACAGGTAGATGCAGGAGACTACGGTATATTGCAAATTATTACGTCCGCCACCAATATTTTCGAGGGCGCGGTAGTTCCCGTTGCTCTTGACGGGGCGGTACTTGCTGACGGCAACGTTATAAAAACAGGTGAGATAAGAGGCGTTAAATCTTGCGGAATGTTTTGTAGCGGGGAAGAGTTGGGTATAACAGACGATTGGTACGAAGGAGCTTCGTTACACGGTATTTTAATTCTCGATAATAAGTATCCTCTCGGTGCCGATGTCAAAAAACTTCTTGAAATAGAGGACGTTATGTTTGACATAAGCATCACCGCAAATCGTCCTGATTGTCAGTCGATTTTGGGACTTGCTCGCGAAGTCGCTGCAGCGCTTGGAAAACCGCTTAAAATGCCGGATTTGACATATAAAACCGATTCAAGTTTATCTACTGTCAATACCTTAAAAGTTACCGATAAAGCATTTGATCTTTGTCCAAGATACAAATCACATCTTGTAACGGAAATCAAATTGGAAAAATCTCCTCTGTGGATGAGAAGAAAACTATTTTCCATGGGGTTGCGTTCCATTAACAATATTGTAGACATTACTAATTTTGTTCTGCTTGAAATAGGACAGCCCATGCATGCATTTGACCTTTCAGACTTAAACGGAAACGAAATAAATGTCAGGAGAGCGAAAAAAGACGAAAAAATCATTACACTCGACGAAAAAGAATTTAATCTTTCCGAAAACAATCTTGTCATTGCGGATGCGGTTAAACCCGTTGCTCTTGCCGGAGTCATGGGAGGACTTAACAGCGAAATCAAGAACACAACTTCTTCCGTAGTTTTTGAATCTGCCAAGTTTGCACGGGACAACATCAGAAAAACATCCAGGACATTGGGGCAGCGCAGCGACTCTTCGGCAAGATATGAAAAAGGCGTGGATTATCTTTCCGTTGAAATAGGTATGGCACGCGCGCTCAATCTTATAAGCAAACTCGGCTGCGGCAAAATCGCCTCTGACGAATATGACCTGATAGACAATCCATTGCAGGAAAAAACAATAAATACCACTTTCGATAAGGTTAACGGCGTTCTCGGTATTAAAGTACCTTCGGAAGATATAGTAAACATTTTGAAAAGACTCGGCTTTAAAACGAAGAGTAAAGGAGAAGAGCTTTCGGTAACAGTTCCGCTATATCGCGAAGATATGGAAGATTATCCCGATATAGCCGAAGAAATTATAAGAGAATACGGATATTCACATATTAAATCCTCACTGCTCACCACATCAGCAATCACCAATGGCGGAAGAAATTATGAGCAGACAAAAGTTGAAGAGCTGAAAAATCTTCTCATTGGGTATGGTTTCAACGAAATTATAACTTACTCTTTTATCTCCGAAAAGGACTTTGAAATTTTCGGAATTAAAAATGAAAATATTATAAAGTTACTTAATCCCATAAGCGAAGACATGTCTTTAATGCGCACTTCGCTCTTACCGTCGGTTATACGTGCGGTTTGCTATAATCTTAACAGAAAGAATGAAGAAGGAAGGATGTTCGAACTTGCGAAAACATATATCGCGGACAGAATTCCTCTCGAAAAACTTCCGAAAGAGCGAGAATGTCTTGCTTTTGCCCAGTTCGGTGAAAAAGAGGATTTCTTTACCGTAAAAGGCGTCGTGGAAGGAATAATCGATAATTTTTGCAATGGCACTGACGTAAAATATATAAATTCGCAACAAAAATGCATGCATCCGACACGTTCTGCGGACATCATTCTCTTCGGCGATAAGGTCGGATTTTTCGGTCAACTCAATCCGACCGTACTTGAAAAACTGGGGGTTGACAAACCCGTATTTGTTGCTGAAATTGATTATGAAAAATTAAAGCAATACTTTAACGATAAAATAATCGTAAAACCCATATCAAAATTCCCGCCGGTTGAACGCGACCTTGCTATAGTAGTAGAACAATCCGTTCCGTGTGAAGTACTAATTGACACAATTAAACAAAGCGGCGGTGAATATCTGGACAGCGTAAACCTTTTCGATGTTTATCAAGGCGATGGAATTGAAAAGGGAAAAAAGAGTATGGCGTATAGTTTATTGTTCCGCGCCGACGAAAGGACGCTCAATATAGAGGAAATCGAAGAAAAAATTAAAGATATTTTAAATTCACTCCGTAAAAATCACGGTGCAACATTAAGATAAAATGATTTCGCCAAAAACACTTAAAACTATTGAATTCGATAAAGTTCTATCGATACTTCAAAGACATGCCGTTCTAGATAAAACAAAAAAAGAAATAGCCGAGTTTTCTCCTGTTTCGGAGCTTGACAAGGCAAAATTTTGGCTCGATAAGACGGACGAAGCCGCTAAGCTTTTTTATATATACGGAACTGGCGGAATTTACTATGCGAGAGATATTGGCGAAGAACTTGACAGAGCGGATAAAGGCGGGACATTGAATAACCGCGAACTTTTAGGCGTTGCCGAAAATCTCAAAAGTGCAAGACTTATAAAAAAAGCCGTTTTATCGGTTCATGACGACACAATATCGTTAATACCCTCAATTTGTTCCAGGCTTACCGAAAACCACCGACTTGAAGAAGAAATTCAATCTAAAATTCTTTCCGAAGAAGAAATCAGCGATAATGCTTCGCCCACGCTTTATTCTATAAGAAGAAATATAAGGGAGCTTAATGCCAAAATAAGAGATAAACTTAATTCTTATATAAGAGGCGGAAGCAATAAATATTTGCAGGATTGTGTCGTTACGATGCGACAGGA
The DNA here is from genome assembly GCA_944367535.1 of uncultured Clostridia bacterium. Taxonomy (GTDB): domain Bacteria; phylum Bacillota; class Clostridia; order Christensenellales; family Borkfalkiaceae; genus UBA1259. Next base: position 61,280 of record CALVWQ010000009.1, on the reverse strand, counting down.
CAGGTACGTTATACCAGTAAAAAGCGAGTATCGCAGTCAGATACGCGGGTTTATTCATGACCAATCTTCTTCGGGTGCAACTGTATTTATTGAGCCTGAAAGAATAATGGAATATAACAATGAACTTAAACGCGCCAAATTCGAAGAAGCAGATGAAATTTACAGAATTTTAGCCGATTTGACGCAAAAAGTATCATATATTTCGCAAGGGTTACGTTATAATTATGAAAATCTTACCGAACTTGATCACTCGTTTGCGCGGGCAATGTATGCTTTTGAAACAAAAAGCATAAAGCCGATTTTAAACGATTCGGGGCGAGTAATTATCAACAAAGGCAGACATCCATTGATTCCGGCAGAGAAAGTTGTGCCGCTTTCTCTTAATCTCGGCAATGAATTTAATTTCCTGCTTATAACGGGTCCGAACACAGGAGGTAAAACCGTTACTTTAAAACTTGTAGGTCTATTTACTGCAATGGCAATGAGCGGAATGTATGTCCCCGCCGAAGACGGCACCGTACTCTCGGTTTTCAGCGGCGTGTTCTGCGATATGGGCGACGAACAGAGCATCGAACAGAATTTGTCCACATTTTCATCGCATATTAAAAATATTATTTTTATTCTTGACAATATGGATGAAAAAAGTCTTGTTCTTCTCGATGAAATAGGGGCAGGCACCGACCCTGAGGAGGGAAGCGCGCTCGCACTCTCAATAATAAAGAAACTTTTGTACTCAAAATGTTGCGGAATAATTACAACTCATTATTCTAAACTTAAAGAATTTGCCATGGAAGACGACAGAATTATGAACGCTTCCATGGAATTCGACGCGGAAACTCTAAAACCGCTTTATAAAATCAATATAGGAATACCCGGGAGTTCAAATGCAATAGAAATAGCAAAAACTCTCGGTATAAGTGAAGATATAATTTCAGATGCGCTGTTAAATATATCGCCTCAAAAATCGGGATACGAAAAAATCATAAAATGTGCCGAAGAAAGCAGAAGAAAGTATGAGCTTTTACAGGCAGAACTTGAAAAATTAAAATCTGAAAAACAATCAGAATTGGAAGACATCCGGAAATTAAAACACCAAATCAGCGATGAAAAAGAAAAAATATTCATTTCCGCAAAACAGGAAACAAAACGCATCGTTTCTGAACGTCTTGAAGAAGCAGAAGAAATAGTTGATGAATTAAAAGATATTCTTAAACGCGCAAACCTTGAAAGCCGTGAGGTATTTCGCGCCGCAGAACTAAAAAACAGACTTAATAACAGCAAATATCTTGAACGAAACACTGATTATTCGCCAGCGGAACTTAAAAAAGTCAGTTGCGGAGCGTTGAAAAAGGGTTATAGAATTTACGTTAAAAGCTTAGATGCTTACGGTGAAATTTACAGTATAAAGCCCGAAAAGAAAGAAGTTGAAGTATTGATAGGAGATATCAAAACTGTTGTTAAACTCTCAGATGTTTTTGACTGCGAACAACAGCAGCAAAAAAATAAACAAGACATACGTATTTCAAAAAACAATAAATTAAATATCGCCGAGAACAGATTGAACGTAATAGGCAAAACTGCAATTGAGGCAATAGAGGAAGTCAGAAATTTTATCGACAGAGCAGTTGTATCCAATCTTGAGGAGATAGTGGTTGTTCACGGTGTGGGAGAAGGCATCCTTTTAAAAGCAATACGTGATTATCTAAAAAATGATAAAAATGTTTCAGAATTCAGACGAGGAAGATACGGGGAAGGAGAAAACGGCGTAACAGTCATAAAACTTAAATAACAACGATTTTTGTTTGTATATAGAAGTAAATTGTGTTAAAATATTCGAGAATAAATATTAGTCGGAGCATAAATCATGCAAGAGATATTTTACGAAGAATCTTCCAATCAGAGAGATGTCGGGTCGGGTAAGACCAAATATTATATTTTTAAGGTTTTATCTATTATTTCATATATTTTTGTCGGGCTTTGGGCGTTAATGTTTTTTATTTTCTTTGAGTTTAAAGGAAATATACTTTTAAATCTCGTTATAGCACTTATCCCGTTTGCGATGTTTTTGGCATCGGGAATCTTACTAGGAAGATTTAAGGACAGATTCTATGTCGATTATGATTACACATTCATAACCGGAACAATACGTTTTTCAAAAGTAATCAAAAATATCAAACGCAAACACATTGTGTCATTTGAAACTTCCGACATCGAAAAGATAGGAAAGTACGGTAGCGAAACTTTTAACAGATACAGTTTAATGCCGGGGATTAAAAGCGTAGTACTGACTTCAAACAGCATTGCCGATGAAAACAAAGAGTTCTACTATATAGTGGCAAACGTTAACGGTGAGAAGAAAATATATATTTTGGAATGTACCGAAACTTTTATTGTAAACGTACTTAAATTTTCAAAGAGAAGTGTGTTGGACGAGGCACTCAAATGATATACTTTGACAATGCCGCAACCACATTACCTTCAAGCAGTGCTTTATGCGATGCGGAAAAATTTAATAAGGAATTTTATTTCAACCCGTCCGCTTTATATAGAGGCGGGTTAAAAAACGCTTCGGAGATAAAAGCGGCAAGAGAATATATATTAAGGTCGGTCGGTGCGAGTTTAACCGATTATGAACTTATGTTTACATCATGCGGGTCCGAGAGCGATAACTGTGCTGTTTTCGGTGCAGTAAAGCGCGGCGTCTTTGTTACGAGCAAGGGAGAACACGCAGCGATATTTAGAAGTTTTAACGAACTGAAAAACAGAAACATCAAAACCGAATTTATTGATTTAAACACTGACGGAACGATTGACGAACAAAAACTTTTCGACTATGTTTCAGAGAATAAGACGGATTTTGTGTCAATTGTACACGTGAACAACGAAACGGGCGGCATTAACGACATAAATGCAATATCAGAAAGGCTTAAAAAAATAAATCCAGCCCTGATATTTCATTCAGACGGAGTACAGGCATACGGGAAAATACCGTACAGATTGGGAAAGAGTGTTGACCTTTACTCGATAAGCGCTCACAAAATAAACGGCCTTAAAGGTGTCGGCGCTCTGATTAAACGAAGGAAAACCAATCTTTCGCCACTGATTTTCGGTGGCGGGCAGGAAAACGGATTAAGAAGCGGAACGGAAAATATTTTCGGAATAAAAGTCTTTGAATATGCCGCACGCGAAAAATTCGAGAATCTGGATAAAACTTTCGATAAAGTTAATAAAATCAATAAATACATAAGAGAACATATAGATAAAAACTTATTTTATATAATCTCATCGGAAAGCGCAAGTCCGTTTATACTTACTGTATCTGCAAAAGGACTTAAAGGCGAAATACTCATGCACTCATTAGAAGAAAGGGACATTGTCGTAGGAAACGGTTCTGCATGTTCGTCCAAGAAACGATTCAGCCGCGTAATAGAGGCTTGCGGTTATAAAGCAGAGATTCTCGACGGGGTTATACGATTAAGTTTCACGGGCGCTAACACTATGGATGAAGCGGAGATTTTTGTTAAAATCTTCAATGACGAGTGTTTAAAACTTAAAAGGATAATTAGATAATGGAAAGTGCAATAATAATAAGATATTGCGAAATACATCTTAAAGGGAAAAATCGCGGATATTTCGAAAAATTACTAAAAGAAAATATAAAAAAATCTATCAAAGACATTAATTGTGTATTCACCGCAATGCACAGCAGATATCTTATAGAAGGTTTTTCCGACGAAGACTTTCCCGTAATAGAAGAAAGACTGAAAAAAATTGCAGGTATCCATACTTATAGCCGCGCGCTTGTTGTGGATTCGGATTTTGAACAGATTTTTTCCGCTGCATCGATACTGTGTAAAGATAAACAGGGAACATTTAAAGTAGTTACTAACAGAGCTGATAAAAATTTTACACCTAATTCCATGCAGACTTCAATGGAACTAGGGGGCAGACTTTTGGAAATTTACGGTGACAATTTAAAAGTCGACGTTAAAAATCCTTCGTTTTGCGTATATGTGGATATCCGAGAAGACGGAAAAACATTTGTATACAACGAAACAGTACATTGTATGAGCGGGATGCCGGTAGGCTCGGCCGGAAAAGGACTTCTCCTGATATCGGGAGGTATAGACAGCCCTGTGGCGGGGTATATGATGTGCAAGCGCGGAATGAAAATCGATTGTCTGCATTTTCACAGTTTTCCATATACCGGAGAAGCCGCCAAAGAAAAGGTAGTCGAACTTTCGCGTAAAGTGGCGGAATATAACGGCGGAATAAATTTATATGTGGTTTTGTTCACTCACATTCAGGAAGAAATACATAAAAATTGCCCCGAAGAATTTATGATAACGCTTATGCGTCGGTTCATGATGCGTATAGCCGAAAAACTTGCCCGTTCAACGGGCAATCAGGCTATAATAACGGGAGAAAGTTTAGGACAGGTCGCAAGTCAGACAATCGAGAGCATCACATCATCAAATTCCGTTGTATCTATGCCCGTGTTGCGTCCGTTAATTGCCTTCGATAAAATTGATATAATTGAAATATCAAAAAAAATCGATACATACGAAACTTCCATATTACCATATGAGGACTGTTGTACTGTTTTTCTTCCTAAATTTCCTGCAATTAAACCAAATCTTGAAAAAGTAATAAAAGCGGAAAGTAACCTCGATGTAGAAGGCCTTATCGACGAAGCAATGAAAAACATTGAAATCATAAATCTATGAATTCAAAGTAATAAAATTTTTAATAATCAGAATTTAATAATCAAACTTGAAAAAAATTCATTATAAAAAATTCATTGAATTTAGAAAAAATCATCGTCCCACCAATCGGAATCGTTAAAAGAAATTTTAACGGTTCCGATATTTTTTTCTTCGCCTTCTATTACTTTATCGCCGTTCTTGAAATAGGGGATAACGGTATAATTGTATACTGCACCTTCTTTTAATTTATCGTCTTTATAGATTACATTATTATCGCATCCTGCGGTATCGAAAATCATTGTTCTTACATTGTTTTCATATCGATAAATTTTAGCCTCAAATAATTCTGTCAGACATAATCTTATTATTATTTCACTGTTATTTACTGATAATTCGTAATTGTCAACAATCGGATTTGAAAAGCGAGTCGACTTTTTCTCCGGCAGGTTATTTTTCTTAAAAATTCCTTTCAATATAAATCTTTGCGGAGAATTATCATCTGCAGTTATGAGAAGATGGTCATTGTCATAACTTATTTTGTCAAGAGGCACTTCACTAACGCTTTCAGGAGCGGAGAACAGTGTTGGGTTTTTTATATCGAGTTTTTCCCATATTCTGTAAGAAGTTGCGGTAGGATACGTGCCGCCCGTTATATTATTCGGCATGAGAGAATTATCTTTATTTCCATACCATACTCCTATCGAATAATCTTTATTGAATGAAATATTGTATGCGTCAGTGTTGCCGCCTGATATTCCAACTGTACCCGTTTTGGCGTAAACGGGAAAATCAAGAAATGAAAGTTTTTTTGACGTACCGTCTGTAACGGTATATCTCAGCATATCATCCATGATATAAGCGGTATCTTCGCCGATAACTCTCTTTTTATCATTATTTTCGTCCGTTATTTTTCTGCCGTCTACCGTTATATATTTTATAGCAGTAGGCGCATAATAGTAACCTCCGTCGGAGAAAATACCGTACGCGGCTGTAAGCTCTGTCAATGTTGCACCTTTTTCCGTACAACCAAGTGCAACGCACAGAGAATTGTCCTTTTCGGTAAATGATATTTCGGTTTTTTCCATCAGACTCTTTGCTCGTTCAATTCCAGTATAATTCAATAGTTTGACTGCGCAACTGTTAAGACTTTTTGCAAGCGATTCTTTTACGGAAACGTAACCGTAATAAACATCATTGTAGTTCGAAGGAGAATATCCGCCAAAATCGGTTTTTTCATCAAGCACAGGGGTGAGGGAACTGACGACATTATATTCTATTGCCGGCGCATAAACGATTAAGGGCTTCAAAGTAGAACCCGTTTGCCTGTAAAACTCTCCACTCGTTGATGAAAAAGCTATTACCTTATTTTTATCATTCATAACTATTGCGGTTTTATCACATGAAATATTATCCGCAAAAGAGGATGAAACGGCGTTCTGAACACTTTCGTCGTAATAAGTGTAGACATTAAATTTTTTACCCGAATAAGCCAATGAATCCATTATCCCGCCAAGTTCTTTTTTGACGTAACCTATATAGTCAAAAGGCGTATCTCCGTGCTCGCTTTCCGTTTTTATCTTTTCCGCCGTGCAAGTCGAATACTGATTTTCAGTAATAAAATTCTGTTCGTACATTTTATTAAGGACGAATTTTTTTCTGTCGTTACTTTTCTCTTCGTTTTTATAAGGAGAATAAACCGACGGAGCCTTTATCACAGCCGCCAGCATTGCGCTTTCGTTTATACTGAGTTCCTGAGGCGTTTTATTGAAATAATACCTGCTTGCCGCCGTGATACCGTAACAGCCTTCCCCGAAATATATGGTGTTGAGATATTTTTCGAGTATCTCTTCTTTCGAATATTTTTTTTCGAGTAATCTTGCAAGTTTCATTTCGGAAAGTTTTCGTTTTATTGTTTTTTCGTTTGAAAGGTGAGTGTTTTTAATTAACTGCTGACTTATCGTGGAAGCACCTTCCTTAAAAGAAAAACTTTTTATATTATTTAACATTGCCCGCAAGAAACCTTTGTAATCGACTCCTTTATGAGAATAAAATCTTTTATCCTCAACAGCAATAAAGGCATTTTTGACGTGCTCCGGAATGTCTTTTATATCGGTAACAGGAACCCCTCCGGATTGTTCTTCAATCATGTTTCCTTCATTATCGTAAAAATTTATTCCACGTTCGAGATTTACCAGTTTACTTTCGTCGAGTTTAACGTCTGCAACGATTATAGAACAATAAATAACTATCGCACTCACAATCACTATAAGAGCGAGAAGCACGAAAAAAGTAATTTTCAGAAATGTTTTAAGTTTGCCGTTCATACGTTTTTAGTATGTATAAGTTGAGCATCTTTATACTAAAAGTGCTTTCATAAAATTGACAAAATTTAAAATATAAGTTATCATATTTTATATGATAAAAAATGCACTAAAATATCGTATAATTACATACGGTTGCCAGATGAATCTCCACGAATCGGAAAAAATCGCAGGAATATTATGTCAGCGCGGATACACCGAATGCGAATCTGATAATGATGCCGACTTAATAGTATTTAACACATGCTGTATCCGCGAAAACGCCGAAAAAAGAGCAGAGGGAAATATAGGAGCACTAAAACAGCGCAAAAAGTCAAATAAAAATTTAATAATAGCGGTCGGCGGATGCATGACGCAGCAAAAGGGATATGCTGAAAAACTTCACGACGAATTCCCGTTTGTAGATATTATTTTCGGTACGCACAATTTGGAAAAATTCGGAGAACTTCTCGATAAAAAGATTGCGGAAAACCTTACTGTCATTGAGGTGAAAGAAAAAGAGGATAAAATAACGGAAGGAACACCTAAAACAAGAACAAGTTATCCTAATGCGTGGGTAAATATAACATACGGATGCAATAATTTCTGTACATACTGCATTGTCCCTTACGTACGTGGCAGAGAGCGCAGCAGAGACCCTGAAAACATTATTTCTGAAATTAAAGGTCTTATTAGTGAAGGGTATAAAGAAATAACGCTTTTGGGACAAAATGTAAATTCATACGGTAACGATCTTTCGTACGCAAATTTTCCTTCTCTCATACGCAAAGTTTCTGAAATAGAGGGCAAATTCAGGTTGCGTTTTATGACCAATCACCCCAAAGACTTTTCGGAGGAACTCATTAAAGCCATCGCAGAGAGCGACAAAGCCTGCAAGACGGTTCACCTTCCCGTTCAGGCTGGTTCTGACAGAATATTAAAACTTATGAACAGACATTATACTCGCAAGGAATATTTAGATAAACTTGAAATGCTGCGAGCGTATATTCCCGATATTGCAGTTACGACCGATATTATGGTGGGATTTCCGACCGAAACGGAAGACGATTTTCAAGATACCGTGGCATTGGTAAGAGAGGCAAAGTTTTCCGGTGCTTTTACTTTCATTTATTCACCGCGAAAAGGCACTCCAGCCGCGGAAATGAAAGGTCAAATCGATGAAATCACTTCAAAAAAGAGAATCATGCAGCTAATTGACATTCAAAATTCCATAAGTTGCGAATATTCGGGGAAATATTTGGGCAATACGATAGAAATATTATGCGAAGGATATGACGCCAAAAAGAAAAAATATTTAGGGCGAGACGTTTACGGAAGAATGGCGTATTTTAAAGGAGATAATTCTTTATTAGGCAAATTCGTAAATGTAAAGATTACCAAAACCGGAGGAATGTCGCTCATCGGCGAAATGGTATAAAACACAAAGGATTTAAGACTGAAAATGGAGATTGATACAAACGGAATTTCTAAAATGATGCAACATTATCTGCAAATAAAAGAGCAGTATAAAGATTGCATTGTATTTTACAGACTCGGCGACTTTTATGAAATGTTTTTTGACGATGCCGTTAAAGTTTCGGAGATGCTGGAACTTACTCTTACCGGGAAAAATTGCGGTCTTAAAGAACGCGCCCCAATGTGCGGAGTACCATACCATGCAGCCGACATGTATATTTCCAAACTCGTTGCAATGGGCGAAAAAGTCGCTATTTGCGAACAACTTACTCCACCTAATAAAAAAGAGCTCATTGAACGGGACGTCGTAAAAGTAGTTACTGCGGGCACTTTTACGAACGAAATTCTGCTTGACGAGAAAAAAAATAATTTTATCGCTTCCATTTATTTGGCGGGAAAAACTGCCGCCGTAGCATGGGCAGATATAACGACGGGCGAGTTTTTTGCATCAAATCTTACCGACGGCGAGGTCTTATCGAATTTATTTAATTTGCTTGTCAAAATTTCACCAAGCGAAATTATTTCCAACGCCGAAGCGGAAGCGATACTTAACGACACTCCGCTAGTAAAACAGGGGATACTGCCGCGAATAAGTCTTTTTACCGAGAGTGAGTTCAGCAACGGCGCGGCGGCAGCGGCATTGAAAGCACAACTTAACGTAGCCACCCTGGAACCTTTTGGCATCAAAGATAAAGATTTATGTGTTTCGGCGGCGGGCGCATTGGTGTCATATATAAGAGAAACTCAAAAAAGCGTTCTTACAAATATTAACAACATAAAACTGGAAGGCTCGGGAGATTATATGATGCTCGATATGAGTGTTATACGAAATCTCGAAATCGTAAAAACTATACGCGACAACAAAAAATACGGCACGCTTTTATGGCTTTTGGATAAAACAAAAACTAACATGGGAGCGCGCAAACTTCAAAGTTGGCTTCTTTCCCCGCTGTCCGATAAAGATAAAATCAATTACAGACTTGAAGGAGTTGAATGTTTTTTTAACAGTACGGTTGCAAGACAAAGTATAGCCGAACTATTAACTTCCGTCAAAGATATCGGCAGAATTACCGGCAGAATATCAAATAATACTCTCGCTCCGCGACACTGCATCGCGCTCGAAAAAACGTTGGAAATTTTACCGAGCATAAAATTCCGTCTTTTTGGCATGGAAACGCCTTATATTTTAAATATACTCGGTAATATCGGCGATTTTTCCGAAATCGCCGAACTTTTGGAACGTGCGATAAACGACGAGGACGATGAGTATAATGAAGGCAAAGACAAAAACAGCAAGATAATCAAAAAAGGGTATAACGATGAACTCGATAAACTTCGCGACCTTTATACAAACAGCAGAGTATGTATTGCAGAAATCGAGAAAAGGGAACGAGAGAGAACGGGCATAAAAACTCTCAGAATAAGTTATAACAGAGTATTCGGATACTATATAGAAGTTACAAACTCATTTAAAGATAAAGTCCCTTACGACTATATAAGAAAACAAACGCTCACAAACGCCGAACGATATGTTACCGAAGAACTGAAAGTTCTGGAAGAAAAACTTTTAACGGCGGAAGAAAAAGCCGCTCAGTTAGAGAAAAGTCTTTTTGATGAAATACGCAATGAACTTCTTCGACATGTGGAAGAATTACAAAAAACCTCGGATGCTATTGCGGAACTCGACGTTCTTATTTCTCTAGCATCGGTTGCGAGAGAACATTCCTATGTCAAGCCTGTAATATGCGATGCCGGTATGCCTCTTAACATTGTCGACGGCAGACACCCCGTAGTTGAAGCGACTTCTAAACAGCGTTTCGTGCCTAACGATTGCCTTTTAGACAACGACGAAAACAGGACTATGATTATAACCGGACCGAACATGGCGGGAAAAAGTACCTTCATGCGTCAGGTTGCAATTATTACTATCATGGCGCACATGGGTAGTTTTGTACCTGCAAAATACGCAGAAATTCCTCTTACTGATAAAATTTTCACTCGTATTGGCGCTAGTGACAGCCTTATTTCCGACCAAAGCACTTTTATGGTGGAAATGACCGAAACAGCGCAGATTCTTAAAAACGCCACAGAAAACAGCCTTATAATTTTAGACGAAATAGGAAGAGGGACGAGCACATTCGACGGTTTAAGCATTGCATGGTCCGTAATCGAATATGTTACCGAAAAAATTAAGGCAAAAACTCTGTTTGCCACGCATTATCACGAGCTCACCGAACTCGAAGGGCTTATGCAGGGGGTAAAAAATTATAAAATTACCGTAAAAGAAATGCAGGGTACAATTATCTTTTTGAGAAAGATTATGCGCGGCGGTGCAAACAAAAGTTTCGGAATAGAAGTGGCTCAGCTGGCTGGTGTAGGCCGCACGGTTACCGAGCGTGCCAAAGAAATACTTAAAAAACTTGAAAAATCGGATGTTACAAGGGGGCATTTATCTTTGAATAATAATGATAAGGATAATAAAAAAAGAACCATCAGCGAAACAGAGAGGATTATTTCGGATATTGACCCGAACAATCTTTCGCCGATGCAGGCTCTGTCCTTGCTTTCTGATTTAAGAGAAAAGATAACAAGGGAAAAATATGAGTAAAATAAATATTTTAAGCAGTGAAATATATAATCGAATAGCCGCGGGAGAAGTTGTTGAGAGACCTTTTTCCGTTGTAAAGGAATTGGTTGAAAATTCAATAGACGCCGGCGCCAGAAACATAACCGTCGAAATCGAAGACGGGGGAAAATCTTTTATACGCGTTACAGACGACGGTAACGGAATAGAAAAAAGCGAGTTAAAAAAGGCACTGTTGCCACACGCTACAAGTAAAATACTCCGCGTAGAAGATTTGGAAAACATAAATACACTCGGATTCAGGGGCGAAGCACTTGCAAGTATCGCATCCGTGTCAAAAATTACGATAATCTCTAAGCCCGAAAACGAACAACTCGGTGCATCAATAAGCGCCGAAGGGGGGATAATAGGAAATGTTGAAGATTGCGGTTCTCCGAAAGGAACGGAAATAACCGTCAGAAACCTGTTCTATAACACTCCTGCGAGAGAGAAATTTCTAAAAAGCGCAAAAAGCGAAGAAAGTGATATAAGCACATACATTGCAAGATTTATTCTAGGCAATGTCAATATCGCTTTTAAATTTATTTCCGACGGAAAAACCATATATCAATCATACGGGGACGGGCTTGATGCTGCAATGATTTGCATATATGGCTCAATATTAGACAAATGTTATTATGTGAATTCCGAAAAAAACGGTATAAAAATATACGGATATATCGGAAAACAAGATTTTACCAAGCCAAATAGAACATATCAGACCTTTTTTCTGAATGGACGATATATTTCCAATCAGACAGTGTTGTCGGCTATACATAATGCGTATGCGGCATATCTAATGAAAAGACAATATCCGTTTTTTGTTTTGTTTGCAGAAATTCCTTTACAGGCAGTGGACGTAAATGTTCACCCGAATAAAACGGATGTACGTTTTTCCAATAATCAGATTGTATATGGCGCGCTTTATTCTGTAATTTCAAAAGTCTTGGACGGTATAAGCGACGCTCTTGATATTGTGGTGGATAAAAGAGAATTCACACCGCAAAATAACCTTGATAATACAGTAGAAAAGAAGTATGATTATGCCACGCATAATATTAAAAACGATTCAAAATATTCATTTGGAAAAATCAGTTTTGCCGACAGCGGTGTCTCAAACGCTTTAAAAAAAGAAACTATTGATGACAAGAAAAATTCCGAACAACAAAATCTTGACGATATTTTTGTTCAAAACAAATTGTATATCGAAAACCTTGAAAAAATAAAAAAAGAAAAAGAAAAAGAATTTCAATTATCGCATTCTGTTAAGCTCGAACAGGAAAAAATTGATTACGTTTCCGAATTAAAATATATCGGACAAATACTGAATACTTATCTTATTTTTGATGACGGACAAGCTATGTATCTAGCAGACCAGCATGCTGCCCATGAAAGAATATTATTCGATAAGTTGATGTCTCAGATTGAATCTAATTCCGTCGACACCCAGCCTCTCATAATCCCTTATATTCTTGACGTAAACAGTCAGGAATATAATTTTTTGCATGATAAAACAGATACTTTAAATCAAATGGGCATAGAGATATCCGAATTCGGTAAAAATACATATAAAATATCTTCTTTGCCATTATGTATTATAGATATGAATATAGGGAAGTTTTTCGACGAACTTCTTTCCGACCCTGCGTCGCTTAACAAACCAGAAATGAAAAATCTTTTGAAAGAAAAAATAGCGCAAAAAGCATGTAAAGCAGCGATAAAATCCGGTGATACATTAAGACCGCAGGAAATTGAAGTACTTACAAAAGCGCTTAAAGCCGATATCGGCTTAAAATGCCCACACGGGAGACCCGTGGCGGTCAGAATTACAAGAACCGAAATAGACAAATGGTTCAAAAGGATTGTGTAATTAATATTTATTTATATTTAATTTATTATTATGAAATTATTGATTATCTGCGGGCCGACAGCATCGGGAAAAAGCGCACTTGCGGTAGAATGCGCGAAAATTCTCGATTCGGAAATAATTTCTGCCGATTCTATGAATGTTTACAAAAGGCTCGATATAGGAACCGCCAAACCCGACGACGACGAAAAACAGGGCATAAAGCATCATTTGATAGATGTAGCCGACCCTAAGGACAATTTTACCGTGGGTAATTACAGAGAACTTGCCTTGCCCATCGTAGAAAACCTTTTATCTCGAGACAAAATTCCTATTATTTGCGGCGGAACTGGTTTTTATATCAACTCTTTGCTATACAATTATTCCTACGGAAAGGGTATAGGGAACCCGCAAGTACGCGAAAAATATAAAGAACTTTCAAAAATACACGGTAATTCTTATGTTTATGAAATTCTGAAAGAAAAAGATCGCGAAAGCGCCGAAAAACTCCATCCAAACGACTTAAAAAGAGTCATTCGCGCACTTGAAATTTTTGAAAACGGTATAAAAAAATCCGATATTCGCGATGATATGACGCCACGATATGAATATAGTGCATATTCTTTTTTATATCCTCGAGAAGAATTATATTCTCGTATAGATGCAAGGGTAGACAAAATGATAGAGTACGGTCTCATAAATGAAGTCAAAAATCTGCAAAAAGACGGTATCACACTCGAAAATCAATGTATGCAGGGAATCGGGTATAAAGAAATATACGGTTATCTTACAGGTGAATACACGCTTTCAGAAGCGATTGAATTAATAAAATTAAATACCCGGCATTACGCAAAACGTCAGATTACTTTTTTCAAAAAAATAAGTGGATTGCAATATTTAGAATCAGTCGACATAAAAAGCAACGCAGCAAAAATATGCGAAAGGATATACAAATCTATATGACAGACTTAAAACTAATAAATAATTGTGAAAAAAAATTAAGACGCAAATTTGAAGTTGTTGAAGAAATTGCTCTTTACAATCAAAATAAAGTACTGGAAGCATTCAAGAAAAATAAAATTGCACTAAGGCATTTCTGCGGTACAAGCGGTTACGGATACGGAGACGAGGGAAGAGATACTTTAAACAAAGTTGTAGCCGACATTTTCGGCGCCGAGGCCGCTATTTGTTCTCCGCTTATGGTTTCCGGCACTCACGCGCTTTCATCATGTCTTTTCGGCATTTTAAGACCAGGTGATTCGGTTTTGAGCATAACGGGGGAACCGTATGACACGCTGTCGGATGTTATAAGAGGAGAAAATATAGGCTCACTTGCCGATTTAAGAATAAGTTTTTATACGGTTCCTCTTAAAAACAATAAAATTGATAAAAATTTAATCATAAAACAGATTCATTCAACCAAACCGCAGATGATATATATACAACGTTCGAGAGGCTACGAATGGCGCGATGCGCTTTCCGTTCAAGAAATCAAGGAAATTGTTGAGTTTATAAGAAACTTAGGTTTTGACGGCTGTATAATGCTCGATAACTGTTACGGAGAGTTTATCGAAAAAAAAGAGCCGACCGAAGTCGGGGTAAATCTATTGGCTGGCTCAATGATAAAAAACCCGGGAGGAGGTATCGCTCCGACAGGCGGGTATGTTGCGGGCGATAAAAAATATGTGGATTTGGTATTTAACAGAATTACCGCTCCGTCAATAGGCTCCGAAGTAGGCTCATACTTTATGGGATATCAATATTTCTATCAAGGTTTGTTCCTTGCTCCGCACGTCGTTTCGCAATCCGTAAAAGGCGCAATGCTCTTTTCATCGGTATTGAGCACGCTCGGTTATGAAACACTGCCGAAACCGGGAAAATTGCCTAATGATATAATTACATCCGTTAAATTCGTCGAAAAAGATAAGTTAATATCGTTTATACAAAGTATTCAGGAAAACTCACCGATAGACAGCAATGTAACTGTAATGCCTTGGGAAATGCCCGGATATGAAGACGAAGTGATAATGGCTGCAGGGTGCTTTGTACAAGGAGCATCGATTGAATTATCCGCCGACGCTCCGATAAGGCCTCCTTATATCGGATATCTGCAAGGGGGTCTTACTTACGAACACTGTAAAATCGCCTTATACAATTTGAATATCTGAAATTATGACGTTATTTTGATGAAAAATTCAGAATTTACGCATCAAGCCTTTTACTACACCTAGTATAGCGACATCGTCGTAAATCAGGTCGCTCATGGAATCATTCTCGGGATGAAGCACGAATTTGCCGTCTCTTTTGAAAAAACGCTTCACGGTAGCTTCATCACCTACAAGAGCAACGACTATTTCACCGTTTTCAGCCGTTGCCTGTCTGTTTACAATAATAATATCATTGTCATAAATGCCTGCGTTTATCATGCTCTCACCCGATACTCGAAGGGCAAATTCATTATCGCCGCCGAAATCGGAGGGTAGAGGAAAATACCCTTCGAGATTTTCAACGGCAAAAATAGGCTTGCCCGCCGTTATAACTCCGACAAGAGGAACAGACTTAAAGGCACGCGGACCAGATACGCTTATTGCACGTTTTTTTTGAGGACTTTTATTTAAAAGCCCTTGTTCTTTAAGGCGTTCTATATAAGTATAAGCCGTAGCGGTAGACTTAATATTGAGTTTTGCGCAAATCTCGCGTACTGATGGGGGAAAACCGTGAGTTTCAATATAGTCATAAGTAAACTTATAAACTTCCGCCAACTTTTCGTTTAATTTCTCTTTCGTCATGGTTATATTATACACCAAATGGATATAGAATGCAAACAAATGTTTAATTTTTTATAACTTTTTTCTTGTATTTTTCAAAAATAAATAGTATAATAGAGAATAAGAGGTAAACAATGAAAGATATTGAAACAAAGAATCTATCATACGACGAATATAACGAATGCGAAGACGATTTCTGCGACCTTGACCCGACAAAAATATGCGACAATTGCGGTAAGTGCATAGAACCGGATAAAAATTATAAAATAATCAAAATCACAGGTATAATAAAAGAGTAAAACTCGTTATTCATCTTTGTCAGTTTTTCCTATTGTAAGGGAAAGCCCCGCCTTTTTCCGTACATCTTCGGTAATTGCGGCATAATGTTTTTTTGTTGTATTGACATCTTTGTGTCCTAGGCAATCTGCCACAACATAAATATCTCCTGTCTGGCGGTAAAGGTTTGTTCCAAACGTACTCCTCAGTTTATGAGGAGTAATTTTTTTGAGCGGTGAAACTATTCTGGCATATTTTTTTACTAATTCCTGCACCTGACGTGTTGAAATCCGTCTGTTTTGTAAAGACAAAAACAAAGCATGAGAATCATCCGAACCAGAAATGTTTTCTCTGACTGAAAGATAATTTTTTATCGCATCGGAAACCATATCATTGTAATAGAGGACAGCTCTGTTACCGCCTTTTCTGGTAACGACGAAACTATTAGTCGAAAAATCAAAATCTTCTATATTCAATCCGACAAGTTCACTGATACGGATTCCCGTGCCAAGAAAAAGCGTGATAATTGCAGTATCCCTTAGTCCTGTACTGTTATGAAAAGAATATTGTTTTTTTGTAAGTCCGCTGCCGTTTTCAACAACACTCAAAATATTTCCTATTTCATCGACTTTCTCAGTAGTTTCAAGACGAATTATTTCCTTCTCGTGAATCTTAGGCATTTCGACTTTTGTTGGGGTATTGGCTTTAACCTTGTTTTTATTAAATAAATATTTATAAAAGGCGCGCAGGGTAGATAATTTTCTTGCCTTGCCGCTTTCGGTGCAACGTTCTGATTTACCGTTAATCTGATAATGCGAAAGATAACTTAAAAAATATTCAATATCCGAAGCTTCCAACGAGTCGAGATCTTCTAATTCAATATCTTGCACAGATTTGCCACGAAAAACTTTTTTAGAAAGAAAGTCAAAGAAAACGCGAAGGTCATATGCGTAATTTAGGCGAGTTAAAGGTGAGGTTCTGTGCTCGACACCTATAAAAAAATCTCTCACAAAATACGGAAGAGTATCTACAATTGCTTCAGTTCGGTCCGTACATGAAATTTCACGTTCTTCAAAATAAGATTTTGCTTTCATAATTTAAATTTTACCATTATAGACAATAAAAGTAAAGGAATTTTAGCAATGTTTAATTTAATGAAACATCATCAATATGCAAAGGGGAAAAGTTATCAACAACAAAAATCAATAGATTTTATCAGGCGATTTATCATTTTTCAATAGGTAAGAGACATACTTAACTATGCGCAAAACACGGCTTTTACGCATAGTTAAGGGTCGAAAATGTTAATAACGTCAAATTAACCGAAAAATTATTAAAATCTTAAAACAACAATTTTAATATTTAAAAAACTTTTTTAGCAATCTTGTTTTTATCTATTATAAAATTTCAATAAATTATAAAAAATTTTAATAATATTAAAAAATACTAATATTATTTTTATATAAAGCTTAATATTGGATTGTGCCTACTAAGTCACATTTTGCCCCTTAGATTGTATCCGCATTATGTCTGATATAATCCCGACCTGATTTTTTTACTTTTTCTTGACTATTCTTCGGTATTGTTGTATAATAATTATAATATTGCATTATATAAAACTTAAGATTTATTATATTCGGAGCGAAAAGCGTAAAAATGGAACAAGCAATTTCAAGCGACCTTATTCGCGGTCATATTGATACCATCATTCTTCATACTCTTTTAGATGGCGATAAATATGCACAACAAATAATCGATACGGTTGACCTTAAAAGCGAAAAACAATATCAGTTAAATCAGGCAACACTTTACAGCTCTTTAAAAAGGCTGGAAAATCTCGGATATGTAAAATCATATTGGTTTGACGCTGAAGACGGAAGAAGAAAATTTATAAAAATTACCGAAAAAGGCAAGGATTTTGTAGATTCAAATCTAACAAACTGGGCTTTTTCTCGCGCTATTATAGATAAACTGATGAATGTTCAACCTGAAAAAGTCGTTCCTGTCATAGCGCAACCTTCTCCCCAACCAAGCGTCAATTATTCTGTCTCAGAGCGTCAGAATGCCAATTTTGAAAATTCCGAATTGACGGATATGCCGAATGACGCGGTTAAACCTGAAAATATTGAATCGGTCAAAATCACACAGGAGGATGTTAGTTATACGCCGGTTATTAATAATATTCGTAATCAGGAACAAATAACTGAATCTAACGCTGATGTAAAAGAAATTAATTTCAGAAATATTTTAAATGGAATAATTAAAGCGACCGCAATTCAAAAAAATGAAAAAGAAAAAGTCCATATAGAAGAACTTGATATAGAACATGGCAATTTATCTGAGCAACCCATCCAGAAATTTGCCGACACATTGGACACGGAGTTGAAAGATGTTAAAAACCGAAGCGGAAAAATAGATTTCAGCGATTTAGTGGTCAAAGCCGAAAAAGAAGGCTATAAAGTCCGAGTTTCATCAAAAAGCGCAGCACGGCCCAAAGGCAACCTGTATGAAAATAAATTACAATTTTTTTCCGTTCTGTGCGTTGTTATACTTGCAATTATTGAAAGCATGGTTTTATTTATAAGATTTAAAAATGTTTTCTCCGATTCCGCAGTAATAATTGGTTCGGTTCTTATTATTGTTTTGTTTACATTTTTTTTGATAAAATATATCGGAAATCCCAAAAAAACACGTGTAAAGCCAATTAGCGGCGATAGAATGTTAACATGCGCGATAGTGCTATTCAATTTATTGCTCATTACTTTTGCATTGAATTTCCTTCTAAATGTAAATTTTACAGATAAACCCTGTCTTATAAAATTTATTTTTGTTCCTTGTATTATATTTTTTAATTCTTTTGCATACTTTATATTCGAATTTTTGTTTTCAAAAACTGATTTTGTAAAAGTTAAAACCGATGATAAAAACAAATAACAAATTGTAAAAAGAATTATATTATTTATAATCAATTTTATCTCAATTTTATGCCCGGAGCCCCGTATTTATTCGGGGCTCCGGGCATTTTATACCGCTTTTATCGTTTTATTTTATTGCTATTTTTTATATTCAAATTTGTAGAAAATATAAATTTATAAAAACTTTTAACTTAATATAAATTATTTTTTAGATTATAAATACAAAAGATAATTTATCTCCGCGTCTGTGAGTTTTCTTACCTCGCCGCGATTAAGCCCCGAAACAGTCAATTCTCCTATTTTTATACGTTTTAGGAAATCCACGGAGTTTCCGACAGCCTCTATCATTTTCCTTATTTGCCTGTTTCTTCCTTCTGTAATGGTTATATGTAATTTTGCACCTTCACTTGTAGATTTTATAAGTGAGACATTGCATTTTTTTGTTCTGACTCCGTCAATCACCACACCTGACCTTAAAGCCGAAATATCTTTTTCGCTGAGCGGTTTTTCTGTTTTGACAACATATGTTTTGGGAATTTCATTCCTCGGATGTGTCAGTTTATATGTAAGGTCGCCGTCATTTGTCAAAATCAGAAGGCCTTCTGTATCATAATCCAATCTTCCGACCGGAAAAACTCGAGCGGAAGTATGCGGCAATAAATCCATGACTGTTTTTCTGTCCTTATCGTCCTTAACGGTACAGACATAACCTTTCGGCTTATTCATTATATAATATTCATAGGTTTTTACCGGATTAACCGCTTTTCCGTTTACGGTAACCCTGTCAGACCCCACATCGACTTCCGAGCCGAGAGCGGCTGTTTTTCCGTTTATTTTGACGCAACCTTCTTCAATCAGTTTATCTGCATTCCGCCTTGAACATACTCCGCTCTCGGAGAGAAATCTGTTAATCCGCATATTATTTTTTCCTTAATTAATTCATCCCTATTATAGTATATACTTTTTGAACAAAAATCAAGTTATTTTGACTATAAAGTTTAATACTGCCTATTTCTCTGTCTTTTTCAAAAGGCGGGATAATACTGTCAGGATAATCGAAAACAATATCAAGGTCATCTTTTTCCTCTTGCGTAAGCGGCAAAATAACATCCTGTTTCAGATATACCCCGCATTGTTCGCTGCACCCTTCAACATTTATGAAGTCGAGTATGTTATCACTTTCCAAAATAAAACAGTTTTCATATTTATTAAATGCCTCAGAAAGTAAATCCTTTGACCTTTCAAACATCGGCGGACAGTTTAATACCACGCATACAAGTTCCATACCGTTTCTCTCGCAAGAAGACACCAGACATCTCCCCGCCTTTTTTGTATACCCCGTTTTGATTCCCGTGGAGCCCTCAAATTCACTTAACATCTTGTTTTTATTGATAAGGTGCCTGTTGTAATCTCGCGTACTCCATGAAATATCCTTTACTTTCGTTGAAACTATTTCTTTAAAAGTCTCATTTTTCATGGCATAACACGAAATAAGCGCAAGGTCATACGCAGTTGTATAATGATTATCGTCGTGAAGACCGTGAGGGTTTACGAAATGGCTGTTAACAGCACCTATTTTTTCGGCGGTTTCGTTCATTAGTTCTGCAAATTCTTCAATACTTCCCGAACAAAAAACAGCAAGTGTTTCGGCGCAGTCATTGCCTGACCTTAACATCAAACCGTATAATAATTCTTCGACAGTAAGTTCTTCTCCCGCTTCAAGATAAATACTTGAACCTTCTACCCCGACAGTTTCTTTACCGACTCTTACCGTTGCACCCAAATCGCAATTTTCAATTATCACAATTGCGGTAAGAATCTTGGTCGTGCTGGCCATATACTTTTTAACGTCGGCGTTATTTTGATGTAAAACTCTTAATGAATTGACTTCCATCACAATTTCACTGTATCCGCCAGCGGCATTTACTGTTTTAAATTGATTACTTGAAAAAAATACAGTGCAAATACAAAACATTATTATTGAACAATTAAATATTTTTTTCATATATTGACGTCCTCTTTCGTTTGAGAATTTACGATTAAATCCGCTGCTTTTTCTATAAGATTTTCGTAAGCGTTCTCTGCAATGGATAAAACCCTGTATCCGCCGTTTTCCGTTTTCAATAAAAATCCGCAAGGTTTTATTGAAACAACCGCACCGTTACCCGCCGAATACGGCAAATCCGAACTTTTCTTGAAAATATTGAGTTTGCCGTATTCACCTCCTCCGGACAAGATACCGAAAGTAACCTTGGAAACGGGAATCACCGTATCTCCGTCTTCGGTTTTTATCGGTGAACCCACGACGGTATTTACGTCTATAAGACTGCCGAGATTTTTCATCGCCGACTCAATTACTTTGTTTATTCTGTTGTATTCCTTTTCTGATTGCATAATATACTTTCCCCGCTATAATTTTTATAATACTTAAAAGTACCGTAAGAATATTAACAATAACGGTCCCGCTGAAATAATAGTTGAAAATATCTTCGCCTTCATAAATATTGATATCGTTCCGAATACTAAGATAAGGTTTTTCGTTTTCCAATGTTCTGCACACAAAAAAACCGATATAATTTATCATGAAGCCCACGCTTACCGCCGCAACGGAATTATCTTTATACCCTATTTCGGACAATGAATAAATTGTTTTAAAATGATAATCCTTAAGCGGTTTGACTTTTTTCCTCATGTTCAGTAGCGTAGAATAAGACAATATAAACGCCTTTTTTTCAGTTATATGGAGCGCAAATCCCTCCTTGACACTTTCGATATATCCGCCTATTATACTGATAAAACCGAAAAGCCTGAAAGCAAAAAAAAGACGTTTTAAGTTTTTGGAAAAAAACAATTCGATATTGATAAAAATCGGGAAAATCAAAATCACCGATATAATCAGCGTAGCCGTCAACACTATTTTTAATATTTGCAAACAATTATAAAATATACAATTTTCAAGATAATTAAAATATGACAGTTGTGGTCATACAAAATATTCTTTTCAATCCTTTTATTTTGAATAATAAGATACTTAAAAGAACGATTTACATATTCGTTATTATATTTTATCTTGATACTTTCCGAATTAGGTACATTGATAAATGCTTTGTATTTGTGTTTTCCTATATTTATTAAGTTATAATCCGAATAAATTTGTCCGTTCCTATATAATGTGAGTAAATAATCTTCAATAAGTTCTTGTTCGTTCGAAAAGAATTTTTCCTCTTCATAATTTACCTCATCTGCTTTTACACAAATATTAAGTTCTAACAACAAACACATTAATCCCCTTTCTCGTGAATTTTATAATTTTCTATTATTATACTATAATTAAATAAAAAAATAAAATAGCGCACTGTCTTGCTTGCAAGGTATAGTGCGCTTACTTATTTCCATAATAATATTCCCTATGGTATTTCCGCCTAATTGAGCCGCGTCTAAAATAATAAAATTTAAAGTTTATTGTATTTTTTCAAAATCTTCCCCTTTCAGAAAATCAGGTATTTCTTCATCGTCTATATCGGGAAGTTCAAAATTATCATTTGCCGTACCGCTTTTTTCATTATCCCGAGCAGCATTAACGTTATCTTTATGAGTTTCAGTATCGTCCGCCGTTGCCGCTGCATCATCTTCCACATATACATCTTTTTTGTAAAGATAATCATCCCCTGCATTTTGTGCGTGAATAAGGCTGATTTTATTTATAAGTTCCTCATAATCCGGCAACTCGTCAAGCGAAGATATTTGAAACCGTTTCAGAAACTGGTCGGTGGTTCCGAACATAACAGGTCTTCCCACGGCGTCTTTTCTTCCGACCGGCTCGATAATGCCGAGTTCAAGAAGTTTTTGCACAGCGTATTCGCTGTTGCCGCGTATTTCTTCAAGGTCGATACGCGTAACTGGCTGTTTATATGCAATAATTGCCGCAACCTCCAACATGCTTCGCGAAAGCTCTCGCTCCTTGATAGGATTAAGCACAGAAGAAACTTCCTCGCTGTAAGCGGGATTAGAACAGAATTGTATTTTTTTATTAAAGGTAAGCAATTGAATACCGCTGTTTTCACCATACTTTTCTTTCAATTTATTCACGGCATTCATGATGTCTTTTTCGGACACGCCGAGTTTATCCGTCATATCGGATATTGCGACCTGCGTTCCCGAAACAAATAAAATGGACTCAATTATATTCGTCAATTTCTCCGAGCTCTTCATTTCTGTCTTCCCTTAAAGTTAAAGTAATATCGTCAAACACCCCGTTTTGTTCGACCGTTATATATTGAAGTTTTAAAAGTTCGAGCATAGCCTGAAAAGTAGTGATAAGTTCGTTTTTTGTGTAATGATGTGAGAACATCTCGAAAAAACTCACGCTATTTCTTTCTAGAAGAACATTCCTTATACTCTCAACCTTATCTTTGACGGTAAAAACTTCTTTCGGAATTTCTTTTAAGACATTTTGTTGCCATCTCCTGTCATCCACTCTCATCATGAGTTTTGAAAATGCCTTTATAAGTCCTTCGAGATTAAAATCCGTATAAACGACTTTTACGTTACCGACCGATTTATCGGGTTCCTTGTAAAATCTCAGAACATTTTCATGTTCTTTAAGTTTTTCGCTTGCCTCTTTAAATAACTTGTACTCTTCGAGTTGTCTTATGAGTGCTGTTTCCTGGTCCTCAAAGTCATCCATATATTCTTCTATTCTCGGCAGAATGGATTTTGATTTGATTTCCAGCAATGTCGCCGCCATATTGAGGTATTCGCTCGCCTTGTCAACGTCTAATACGTCAACACCTTCCATATACTGCAAAAATTGTTGAGTAACCTCGGAAACAAAAATATCCTTTATTTCGATTTTTGCCTCCTTTATCAAATGCAGCAACAAATCCAGTGGTCCGTCAAATTCTTCAATTCCTATTTTAAGTTTAGTCGAATAATCGACCACCGATTCAAATTCCGCCATTAAAATATAAACCCCCAAAGTGCGGTAATCGGAAACTGAACGTAAAAAGCAATAAAATTCATAGCAGTCCCTAGTATATCCAGCTGCCACACTCCCGTCCAGTCTGCAATAAAACTAAGCAAGAAAAGAAAATACAACACGTATATTCCGTAAAAACGCAAAAACCTGTAAAGCCCTCCGCGATTAACGGAAAGAGCATCATAAACCCTGAAACCGTCCAATGGATAAACCGGTATAAGATTGAATATAAAAAATACAATACTTAACTCGAATATATAATTGAGAGTAAGTTGCAATACTTCGGTAAAATATCCGAATTGAGGGACATAAAGCGACAGCAAAAATAACGGAAATGCAATGAACGCAATTATATAATTCGCTATCACTCCCGCAGAAGATACCCAAAAAAGCCCCTTTTTATAGTTCTTAAAATTATAAGGATCTATCGGAACGGGTTTTGCCCATCCGAATCCTATTAGCACAAAACATATAAGTCCTATCGGATCAAAATGTGCAAGCGGATTGAGCGTATATCTGCCGTTCATTTTTGGTGTCGGGTCACCCGATTTGACGGCTGCATACGCATGCGCAAATTCGTGTGCGGGAAGAACCACTATAAGCGCAAGAAATATTGAAATATAATGAATAATTCTATCTACCATACGCAGCACCCCGTAATATTGATATTATATAATAAAAGTCAAAAAAAAGCAAGAAAAAACGCTTATTGCAAATAAGCGTTTTTTCTTGCACTATAATAATCAAACATCGTTTCGTATAAGGTCAACATAACTTTGAGGCTTGACTGCATATTTCGCTTTGCCGTTTTCCACCATAATGACGGGCGGTATAAGATTCCTGTTATAATTGCTCGCCATGGAATAGTTATATGCGCCTGTAGAAAATACTGCAAGCAAGTCCCCTTTTCTCATTTCAGGCAGAGGACAATCTTCGGCTATAAGGTCGCCGCTTTCACAGCATTTACCTGCAATAGTATATAGTTTTTCGGATTTATCGTTCATGCGTCCCGCGGCGGCAACACTGTATTTTGCCTGATATAACGCAAATCGCGGATTGTCAAACATACCGCCGTTTACGGCAAGATAATTTTTAATATTTCTTATTTCTTTTACTCTCCCTACTGTATAGAGGGTTATCCCCGCCTCGCCCACAATCGAACGGCCAGGCTCCAAAATAAGATAAGGTTTTTGTATACCTTTTTCGGCAACGCAGCGCTTTAATTCGCCGCATATTTCTTTTATATAGTCGGCATATCCGTCCGACGATATTTTGGCATCGTCTCCCGCATAGTAAATACCGAACCCGCCTCCTAAATTAAGCACGGAAAAAGATATACCGAATTTATCCAGAAGATGTTTATAAAAGTCCGTCATTTTATCAACGGCTATGCAGAAAGATTTTTTTTCAAAAATCTGAGAACCTATATGACAGTGCAGTCCCACAAGATTTAAATGAGGTTTTGACGCCGTAAGAAGTATTGCGCTTTCCGCACTGCCGTCGGAAATGGAAAAACCGAATTTCGAATCGACTTTCGAAGTCTGTATATAATGATGAGTATGTGCCTCAACCCCCGGATTTACCCTTATCAAAACATTTTGCTTTTTGTTGATTTCAGCGCAAATTTCTTCAATATCTTCCGCCTCGCCTTCCGAATCGATAACTATATACCCCACATTATTCTTTATTGCATATAAAAGTTCATCGTATGATTTGTTATTGCCGTGAAACGTTAATTTTTCAACGGGGAAATTGCTGCATAAAGCGGTGTACAACTCTCCTCCCGAAACGACATCGGCACCAAGTCCGCAAGAATCGATTGTTCTGTAAATTTCTTTGCAGCAAAAAGCTTTCGATGCATAAGAAATTAATCCTTCTCCGTACTCGGCAGCGAGAGTTTTGACAAAGACATTGCACATATTTTTAATGTAAGATTTATCCATGACATAAAGAGGAGTACCGAATTCGGCTGCAAGGTCAACCGTGTCCGCCCCCGCTATTTCGAGATGCCCTTTATTGTTTATTTTAAGCGTTTGTCTTTGGTTCATAATCCACTCCGAAACTTTTTTTTAATTTTAACATTTATTACAATTAAAAGTCAATAAAAGCATATTAAAAAAAAATTATAATCATATTTAAAAGGACTTATATAAAAAATAGGAAAAAACAAATTAAACTTTGAATCGGAATAATTTTTTAAGCACCTCTTGTTAAACGGCACTTTAATAATGAAAATCACAAAATCTGTTAAAAGTGTACCATAAAATGTCGATCAACATATTTGCTTATAAATTTTTTATCTTTATTTATTGAAAAAATAATCATATATAATTTTTCTTTATTAAATAAAAAAATTGAATCGGTTATTTTTTGCATCTAAAAAGCCCGTCTAATAATATAGTACTAATTTAAAGAATACTAAACGACAGGCTTTTTTGATTTTTCTATTAAATTTATGATAATTTGGTTAGATTAAGTTGTGGTCAAATAATTGCCCAATCGCGCATAATATCTTTTATATAATCAAAATAGGTTTTTTCAAGAATGTCTTCAACCGAAACAACATCTACCGAATCTATTTCAATTCCATTTTCATATACTATAAGTTTACCTACAATATCTCCTTTATAAACCGGAGCTTTTAGATTCTCAGAAGGCTGAAAATCAATTTCAACGCTCCGCTGAACATGCTTGGAAGAAAACAAATAAACGGAGCGCGCCGCAACTACAGAAACAGTATCTTTTTTCCCGTCGGGCACCTCAACTGTTAAATCAAGAGGTTTAGAAGAATCTATTAAAAGTTTATTTGTATATTCCGCAAAACCTTTGTTAAACATTGAAGACACTTCGGCAAAACGCGTTTTGCTGTCTGGTGCCGAAATAACAACACATACCAGTCTCATACCGTCTCTAATCGCCGAAGCGGCAAGACAGTGTCCGGCTTCGCTTGTATAACCCGTTTTACCGCTGTCGCACCCCTGATAAAACCTTATTAGTTTATTTGTATTGGAAATCTCTGTTTTTCTTCCTTTCGGGTGAGTTATTTCATCCATCCATATAGATGAAAACTCATAGTATTCTTTATGTTTTAGAAGTTCTGAAAACATGACTGAAACGTCCCGAGCGCAAGAATATTGTCCCACCTTGGGAAGCCCCGTGCAATTTGTAAAAACGGTATCATTCATATTAAGTTCAGCTGCTTTGTTATTCATCTGCGTAACGAACGAAGATTCACTTCCATACAATTTTTCAGCCATTGCCACACATGCGTCGTTTGCAGAAGCAACAACAATGCTCTTTAATAACTCATGAACTTTATAATTTGCATTAGCCTCCAAAAAAACCTGTGAGCCACCCATTCCCGCAGCCGTATCGCTTACAACAATTTCCTCATCCATGCCGATAATTCCGTCGTCCAAAGCCTCAAAACAAAGCAATAAAGTCATGATTTTACACATGCTGGCAATCGGTAAATGCTCTTTTGCATTATGCTCATAAACAACAGTATGCGAGTTAAAATCCATCAATATTGCCGATTTGCTTTTTACGTTAACAAACTCATCAGCCAATACACGCTTTTTTATGTTTAGCGAAAATCCGCTGAATATACCGAGTGTCAATATTAAAGCCATAAAAATAAAAAATACAGAAAATCTTTTTCTCATCATATTCTCTCCTAAAAATATTTTCTGTATTTTTATATAAATTATTCATTATGTCTGACATAATTATATTTAATTTATATTTAATTTTATTTGCAAATCTCTAATTATTTATCATATTGTCAATAGATATTCCGAATCCTCGCGACGGGTCGTTAATAAAGACATGCGTAACTGCACCGACAATCTTACCGTCCTGCAAAATAGGACTACCGCTCATACCCTGTACAATTCCTCCTGTAGTATCAAGCAATGCTCTATCATTTATTTTTATAACATAATTTTTAGCTTCCGCTGAAGCGTCTGTTACTTTTACAATTGAAATATCGTATTCTTTTGGACTATCACCTTCAATTGTTGTATAAATGACAGCAGAGCCGATTTTGCCTTCCCCAATCTCTACTCTTTTAAAATTATCGGTATTAAAACCATCTTTAAAAGTTCCGTATACTCCGCTTATAAGATTTTTTTCAATATTACCTATATCGTTGGTTTTTAGGAAAGTACCGCGAAGTTCACCAGCCTTGCCTCTTTCGCCCGCAATATAGCCTGTAATATTGCAATTATATAACTTTCCGCCTATAATTTCTAATGGCTTTCCTACTTCATCTGTTACGGGATGTCCGAGCGAAGCAAAGCGTCCATTGTTCACGAATGTTACTGTCCCTATACCGTTTACCCCGTCTCTTATAAAAATTCCGAGTCTAAAATTTCCGCTCATATCAAGCGCTGGCGAAACATCGAGCAATATTTTCTCATCACACCTTTTTATTTCCAATAATTTTTCTTTCTCGTCCTTAACTACTTTTTCTACATCTTCCGCGTTATTTACCGCAATACCGTCAATACTGAGTATTATATCACCAACTGCTACACCGGCTTCTTTCGACGGGGATTTAATGCCTTCAAATGTAACAACGTCTGATAACCCCATTACAAATGCTCCTCGTGTTTCCAAAGAAAAACCTGCGGGAAAACCACCCAAATATACGCTGTTTGCAGAATTTGCAAATACCGAAAGCGGTGTAAAATTACAGAGAATTAAAACAAATAAAATTAAAAGAAATAGCGACTTTACTTTTTTCATATTTACTCCACTCTTGTAGAATGAGTAAATAATTTGTAAATATACATGATTTAGAATTAAAAAACCGAACTTTGCAGCTCGGTTAATTTCTATATCACAGATTTATATCGATTTGCTTCATCAATTAGAGATTTTGCAAGCGCCACGGCAGACTCATTTTCCGCAGAACCTCCAACCAACCTTGCAACTTCAACGACCTTATCGTTTTCATCAAGATTCTTAACCCCCGTATAGGTCGTTTCACCACTTTCGTTTTTAAATATATATAGATTATTATCGGCAAAAGACGCAATCTGCGGCAGATGCGATATTGCAATAACCTGAACAGAACGCGATATTCTGCAAAGTTTTTCAGCAACAACTCTTGCCACCTTTCCGCTTATACCCGCGTCAATTTCGTCAAAAATAAAGGTAGAAATATCGTTAAATTTAGCGGTCTGTGCCTTTACCGACAACATAAATCTACTCATCTCACCGCCGCTTATAACATTGGATAGCGGCTTGAGAGGCTCTCCGAGATTCGCTGAAAACATAAAATCGATATTATCAAATCCGTTTGCGGAATCAAATTTACAATTTTCAAAGCCAGGTCTATCAGAAAATTTTATTTCGAAGTTTGCATTATTCATTGCAAGTTCTTTTAACTCTTTTAAAACATTTTCGGAAAATATCTTTCCATATTTGCGCCTACTTTCAGATAAAAATGAATATTTTTCATACAAGTCTTTTTTGATTTTTTCGACGCTTACAAGCAATTCCGCTGCGATTTCATTGAAATTTTCAAGTTTTTCTCTTTCTTCCAACGCTCTCTTGTAAAAGTCATTTATTTCAGAATAACTGTTGCCATATTTTCTCTTTAAGGTTTTGATTTTATCCAACCTTTCTTCAACCGAATCAGCGTCATAATCCGTATAATCAAAGCTATCTATAAACGTATCTGCGCAATCAGCAATATCGGAAAGTTCCGAATAAGCATTCTGAAAACGCTCATAAAAATCCGAATACTCTTTTCCGAGCGACGCGACAGTCGCAATAACACGTAACGCATTTGCCAGAATATCGTTAGCCCCGCCCTCATCATTTATGGCACTTTTTACGGCGTTAAGCGCCCCGATAATTTTCTGCTGATGCAAAAGTTTATCTCGCAGTTGAATTAGTTCTTCTTCTTCATTTTCCTTTAATCCCAAATTTTCAATCTCGGAAATTTGAAAATTTAATATGTCCAGACGAACAAGCCTTTCGCTTTCTTCTCCGCCCAGATTTTTAAGTTTTTCAAAGTTTTCTTTATAATTCTCGTATAAACTTTTTATATTTTTTTTCAATGAATCAATTTCTTCACCGCCGAATTTATCAAGCAACCTTAATTGATTTACAGTACTTAAAAGTTCAAAATGATCGCTTTGACCGTGCACATCTACAAGACGAGCAGTAAATTTTCTGAGCATTCCAGCCGTTACGTTTACACCGTTAATTTTTATGGAGTTTTTACCCGCAAGGCTGAATTTACGGGTTATTATAAGAATTTCTTCTCTTTCCGCATCGATTTCTTCAAAAAGTTCGTCGGAAAAATCGCAATCCGAAACATCGAATTCCGCGCAAACATAACACTCATCGGCGCCGCTTCTTATAAAAGTCCTGTCCGCTTTTGCCCCCAGCACAAAATTAAGCGACTCGATAATAACCGATTTGCCCGACCCGGTTTCCCCCGACAAAACGTTAAAACCTTGACTGAAAGATATTTCTGCGCTCTCGATAAGCGCAATATTTTTTATTATTAGTTTATTTAACATCAAAAAGTCCTTAGTGTCTTGACTATTTTTTCGGCATCGCTATTATTTCTAGCCACTATCAGCAAGGTATCGTCGCCCGCAACTGTACCTAAAATTTCTTTGATTTTCATTTGATCTATCGCGTTTCCCGCCGCACCACCGTTACCGCTTAATGTTTTAATAATGATAAGGTTATTGGCATATTCTATTGATAAAATTATCTGTTTAAAATGCTCCATTATTTTCGGAGGCATATCGGGGCTAGTTTCGACTGGTTTAATATATTTTAACTTCTTCTCAACGCCCTCTCCCTTAATCAGATTAAGTTCGTTTATATCTCTCGATACAGTTGCCTGAGACACCGGATAACCCAAAGAATTCAGCCTTTCAGTCAATTCTTCTTGAGTGCTTATCTCATACCTTTCGATAAGGTCAGATATAGTATTCAGTCTGTCATTTTTAGTCATATTCCGCCTCCCTTTCTGTCCTTAAATTTTTGTGCCAATCTCTTAAAAAAGTTAAAACTTTTTCTGCGAAGAAAAACCGTAGGTTTATCTGCCGCATAAATTTTAACTGTATCGCCCAATTCTATGAAAGAAACAAGCAATCCGTCAATTAGTATACCGCCAGATAATCCACCCGCAAAGACGATTTCACATTCCGATGCCGAAGAATATACAACCGGTCTCTGATTAAAAGAATGTGCTGAAAGCGGAGTTATCACGAATGCGTTTATGCCTGGCGCCAATATAGCGCCCCCCGCCGACAACGAATAAGCGGTTGAGCCGGTCGGAGTAGCCACAATCACACCGTCGCCGCAAATAGTATCAATCTGATTTGAATCAACGCTTACATTTACGGTAACGGTCATACCTCGCGAATCCATATATACGCGTTGAACGACAACGTCATTTAATGCGTAATATTTTCTACCTTTAAACTCTGCTACAAGCGTTGTACGCTCATCCTTTACTAATTGATTTTCGATGAAGAGCTTTACCGCATCTTTAATTTCAGAGCGCTCGAATTCGGTAAGGAAACCGAGTTTCCCAGCATTTATTCCGATAAGCGGTATTCCGTTTCGGTTTGCAAATTCGGTTCGGCGAAGTAAAGTACCGTCTCCGCCCACAACGAAAATAGCATCGTAATCGGTCTTGATTATTTTCTCATCGAGTTCTTTTATATCGTAGATAACCCCGTAACCTTTTAATGTCTTGCGAAGTTCGTCAAGACATTGCAGTTCGGGGTCTTTATTACGGTTAAAATAAATTAAAGTTTTAATGTTTTTCATATAAAAAAGAATATCACAAAAACGGAATAAATTCAACAATTATTCACTTTTTTATGAATATTTTTTTAATAAACTCAGAAAAAGGCGGCGAAGGAGATTTACTTTTTTTAAGTAAAATAAGAAATTCTCTGTTTTTCTTGTCATTGACAGGCGCGGAAGTAATATTTTCCGCACAAAAACCGCAATGTACCGCACATAGATAAACTTTTTCGCAGGCTGCCATCAAGATTTTTTCATCTTTAATAATACCGTTTTTAAATTTTATTTTCAATCGATTTTCAAATTGAGGCTTAATAAGAATAATAGCGTATGAGCCCTCATCAAGCAAATTATAAAAAACGGGAATTGTCAATGTTTCCGAAATAAAACTCAAATCCGCCACAAGCATATCTATTTTATCGGGAAAATCGTCCTTGCATAAATCCTTAGAATTTTTTATTATATTAAAAACTCTGTTATCTTTTTTTAGTTTCTCATGCAAAAGACCATCGTTCAAATCAACGGCAAAAACTTTCTTTGCCCCGCCTTGCAACAGACAATCAGTAAAACCTCCGGTGCTTGCGCCTATATCGGCAACAGTCAGCCCGTTGACATCGAGGCTAAAATCTTTTAATGCCTTTGAAAGTTTATAGCCCCCGAGAGAAACATAACTTTCCGAAAATTTCCGCTCAATAAAAACGGCGGCAGAATCGTTAACCGCAAAAGACGGTTTGCAAATTTTCCTGCCGTCGATAATAATTTCACCCCTTTCAATTGCTTGTTTAGCCTTTGTTCTCGTGTCAAACATGCCTTTTTCCACGAGAAGATTATCTAATCTCATCAGGATTTTCTCGCACAAATCTTTTCGGTCAGTTTTAAAATAAAGGTATTATTCGGTATATTTTCTAATGCATCCGTCGCTTTTTTATAGTGCTCTTTTGCTTTTAATTTAGCACCTTTTATGCCAAAAATTTTAACGGAAGTCAGTTTGTCTTCTTTTTCATCCTTGTTAGGAGTTTTTCCGATAGAAGACAAGCTGCCTTCAACATCTAAAATATCGTCCGTAATTTGAAACATTATACCTAAATTATAGCCGAAATTTTTAAGTTCTTCAAAATATTTACCGCCGCATAAAACCGAAGCAATTAATAGCGGTGCCATGAGCAATTTCGAAGTTTTATTATAATAAACGGAATACAGTGCTTTTTCATCTGCATTACTTCCTTGAAATAAAAGGTCGAGAGCCTGCCCCGCAATCATCCCACTATATCCCGCATATTCTGCGAGAATTTTCATTGCATGCCAGTTTTTTTCATTGGGCTCGGAATACGAAAGACATATTTCGAACGCAAAATTTAAAAGAGCGTCGCCCGCAAGTATCCCGAATGCCTCTCCGAATTTCTTATGCGTGGAAAATTTGCCTCGCCTGAAATCATCGTTATCCATTGCAGGCAAATCGTCATGTACAAGTGAATATGAATGTATAAATTCAAGCGCAAGAGCAAATGGCAAAGCGCTTTTAACATCCCCTTTCAGCATATCAACCGTCGCAAGACATAATACGGGTCTAATTCGCTTTCCCCCGCCATTGACGGCATATATCATAACATCCTTGATAAGCTGTGGAGCATCTTTATTGAGTGAAGAAAACACTTGATTCAATTCTTCCTCAAATAATTTCAGATATTTTCCGTATTGAGCGTCATAATCCATTGCGACTCTCTCTCCGTTCAGCACATAAGATTGCATTTTTCATCAGCATCGCTATAGTCATCGGCCCTACCCCGCCCGGAACGGGTGTAATGAAAGATGCTTTATCCCTGACTGATAAAAAGTCAACGTCGCCTTTAAGTCCGTTTTCGGTTCTGTTGATTCCAACGTCTATTACAACAGCACCTTCTTTTACCATATCAGCTTTGACAAACTCCGGTTTTCCGATAGCTGCAACTATAATATCGGCCTCTTTGCATATTTCCTTTAGTCCTACCGTTTTACTGTGACAGACAGTAACGGTGCAATTCTCTCTGAGAAGTAAAAGCGCAATCGGCTTACCGACTATGTTGCTTCGCCCGATTACTACGGCATTTTTCTCGGTAAGTTCTATATTTTTACTTTTTAATAACTCAATAATACCTTCCGGAGTGCAGGCTGCTATACATTCCTTACCCAATGTAAGCTTGCCGACATTTCTATCCGAAAATCCGTCTACATCTTTCTCGACGGGAATAATATCGAGAACTTTTTCTTCGCTTATATGCGCCGGGAGAGGCAACTGTACAAGTATAGCGTCGACGGAAGAATCGTCGGCAAGCGTCTTAACAAGTTTTAAAACCTCATCTTCCTCGGCATCTTCGGGGAGGTAAAAAGACAAAGATTCGATACCTATATATTCAGCCGACTTGATTTTATTACGCACATAGACCTTTGATGCGGGATTTTCACCGACAAGAACGACTGCCAATTTGATTTTTCTGCCGAACTTTTTTTCAAATTCCGCATTGCGCACTTTCAATTCATCCTTGATTTGCATGCTTAGAATTTTGCCATCTATAATTTCACCCATCAGCCTCTGACCTCCTTTGCGTATTCTGCAAGTATTCCGTTCACGAAATCCGTGCTCTTTTCCGTGGAGTATTTTGCGGCAAGTTTTACCGCTTCATCTATTATTACGGGAACATCATTATCGACAAAATTTTCAAGTTCAGCCATTCCGATAAAAATCGCGCATTTATCAGTCCCGTAAATTCTGCCCGAACGACAATTTTTTGCGAGCGTTTCCGTTTTTTCGGTGTATTTACCGAGATTCGCGTCGATATATCCCAGTAATTGAATGGCAAAGTTCTTATCTTTTTCGTTTAAATCTTTATTTAAAACATCAAAAAGCCCTTCATCACTCGGATTGAAGAGCCTTGAGAATATGAATTTAAATACTGTTTCTCTTGCTTGACTTCTCATTTGTCTTTTTTCTCAGCCGGTTCGTTTATATCGGCAGATGGCGCTTCGATTGCAGAATCTTCGTTAAACTCGCTTTTGTCCGCATCAAACCTGTCGTCCGTATTGTCGTTATTAGTCTCAATTTTCTTGTTATCGAAAAACACCCCTTTTACGATAACATTAACGCTTGCAACTTTATATTCAGTCATGGATTCGATATTGTGCCTTACCGTTTCCTGAATTTTAAAAGCCATATCCGAAACGCATTGCGAAAAATGAACTCTTACGCTGACGTCTATATGCACTCCGTCCTTATCCTGATAAACCTTTATAGCTTTACTATGATTTTTAGTATACGGACTCGCAGAATAAAGTTCCGCATAGGTAATTTCAGACAGCGCCACCAGCACGATTCCGTTTACTATTTTATCACCGTAAATGATTTTATCTTCATTTTTCTTTTGCGGCAATTTTTTGAAATGCGCCATAAATATCCTCTGATAAAATTTTATATATAATATTGTATCATAAAATATTTATTTTGCATAGCGTTTTTAAGAAATAGGTATAATTTTTACATTTTCCGGCGATATTGATATCTCTTCGGAAATTATAGTATATATTGTAATCGCGTCGTCGGTAGTAAGCTCCTGAGATTTAGCTATGACATTGACGCTGTCCGAATCGAGACCTATTACGACGACCGCATCTTCGAAACCGTAAGCTTTTATAAGGTTTTCGAGAAGCATCTCTCTCTCGGTGTTTTCCGTAATCTCGATTTTCATTGCGAGTGCTTCGGCTTTTTCCGCGCTGTCAGCTTCCGCAGCCGCTATGATTGCGTCAAGTTGCAATAGTTCTTCGTTACGTGTAGACAACCTTTCGCTTCTGTACTGCGAAAAATAATTTGCCGAACCGGCGTTTACCGATTGCGAATCGTCGATTCGTTCCGTCGTCAAAATGAAATTGAAGACGGCAGTTACCGCTAAAAGAGCGATCATGCAGGATAAGATGATGATTTTTTTCTTTTTTGACATATTTTTTTCTCCTTTATTTCATTGTCAAAATTTCTACCTGATTTATATTAACGTCGAGAAGTGAAATCGTTGCCTGCTGTATTTTATTCAGAACAGATATACTTCCCGCCCCTTCGGCCACAATCAAAACTCCGGAAATTTTAGGATACAGTTCTTTTAAAACCACGGTTTTACCATTTATTATTATTGGAGTTTCAACGGTTTCTTTACCGTTTGCGGTTTCTTTTACTGTTACTTCGGTTGCAAGAACGGTTTCCATACCCGATTCAACGTTTATCGCAACCGAAACCTTACCTACGCCATCAACACTTGCCAATAGTTTTGTAAGACGGTCTTCAAGATTACTTACATATATGCTTACGGAGTCCGTTTGAACATCGTCTTTTTCTTCCGTAAAGAAACTGCCAAACAGCACAAACATTAGTAATATAACAAGGATTCCGACAACGGCATAATACAATTTTTTATTTGTTTTAAGAATCTCAGTAATTTTTTTAGGTTGCTTTTTATTTTCTTCACTCATGAATCTCCACCGCCCCCGGGTCTAATCCGAAATGTTTTGTAAGTTTATCAGTAATAGCCTCGATAATATCTATATGCTCCGTATCCGTATTGATAACCGCGTTTTCCAAATTTATTACAATTTTTTTTACTGTCGGAAAACCATCAGCTTCGCCATCTGTTATTATATATAATTCAGACTTCTCGATTTTTATTCCCAAATCCGAAAGAATGTTGACAATTTCTTCGCCGTAAGAATCTAACTTCACGTTTTCCACATATTCCAAATAATCATACTGATAAGAAAAATCTTCAGAATCAAACAAATTATTTACCGTGAAATTATTAACATCAAGAACAAGCAACGGCTGAATTATTACCAAAATAACAATAATATTAAGAACTGACTTTATCACCTTGGAAGTTCTGCCGGAAGGTAGAATGAGAGATAATAAAGCCACAATCAGCACCGTTGCAATAACACTTAAAACCCATCCTTTCATAATTAACCACACTTAAATAAAAGCGTTTGCGGAAAAAATCATCAGCAAAATCGTAATAAACAGCATGAATCCGACTGCAAGCATCGCTACTGTAATGTAAGTTACCCCCTTAGAAAATCCCATGCATAAATTTGACACATTGGAATCGGACAGCGGTTCCGAGAAAGCCGCGGTAAGTTTGAGAAGCAGAGAGACAACCGCCATGTGTATTACGGGCGATAAAATAACGTAAAATAATGCAATGACACCGACGACTCCGACTGCATTTTTTATCAAGACACTACCCGCAACCATTAAATCGAAACCGTCTTTAAGATATCCGCCGATGATAGGTATAGAATTTGAAATAGCATATTTAGCGGCTTTAATCGATATTCCGTCAAAAGTTGCGCTCGAAATGCCTTGAACAGATAAAAATAAACCGTAAACGGTGAACGATATACCTATTATCCACTTTACCGTTCCGGTAATGAATTCAGAAAATTTAGACAGTTTAACACTTCCCGAAAAACAATTGATAACAGAGAAAACAATCATAAGTCCGATTAAAGGAAATACAGCGTAAACAATTATATTAATAATACCGCCCGTTAAAAAAGTTACCGTAGGTTTATATACCGACGCAGAAACTTTTCCTCCCGAAGCAACCATTAACGTAAGGATTATGGGAGACATAATCTCATTTAAAATAGATATATTTTCTATAATGTTTTTTGCTGTATTCCATATCGACAGCATTTCCGCCGACAAAATAAGGACTATACTTAAAACGCAAACAAAAAAAATAATTTCGGACACTCCTTCGGATAGAAAAGTGCTTTTGACGCTCTGAACAATTCCGCATAACAAGGCAGTTGCTATTACGCTCAGAAACATCGGCAACATTTTGAATATGTCGTCAAAAATAATTTTTATTATATAATCGGCAACAGAACCGTAATCAGAATAATACTCCCCACTCAAAATATTCCCGAGAACGGTGTTAAAATCTTTATCTTTACCGTTCATTATGCCGTCATAAAAGTCCTGTAATTCTTCAAGGTCAAGATTATCGAGTTCGCTTTGAATATTATCCGACAACTCGTCGGCGGAAACTTTTTCGGGGATTGTAGTAACACCCAATACTATAACCATAAACAGCGTAATTAAAATCAAAATCTTCTTTTTCATTTCAACAAACCCGAAACGAGATTAAATATAGCATAAATAATAGGCATTGAAACACCTATTATTATAAGTTTACCTATCAAAACAAGTTTATCCGACAGGCTTTTTAACCCGAAATCTTCTATAGTACCTGCCGCAAATTCAATAAGATAACCTATCGCGATAATCTTAAAAATTATCGCAAAATATTCTTTATTTACGCCCGTCATATCAATAATTTGTTTAAAAAAATCAAGCGTGTCCGCAATATATCCGGCAGCGGAATACAGTAATATTATGCCCGAACCTATCAGCGCAAGGGTATAAAGTTCGCTGTTTATGCTTTTTAAATACAGCACGACAAGTGCGCATGTTATTCCGAGTGCGGCAATCTGCAACATATCAATATAAATTAAAAATATTTTTTATCGTGTCAAACAATTCACTTATCATATTGATAACAAGCGTAAGTACGATAATAAGCCCCGCAAGCGCTACTAGTGTCGCAATATCGTCCCTGTCGCTTTTCTTCAATACCTGTGTAATAACAGTTATAAGTATTCCTATAGCCGCAATTTTAAAAATAATATCTACACTCATATTTGACCTACAATAAAATTATCAATATAATCAAGCCGAATAAAAATCCGAGTTTTATACATAATGGACGATATTTTTTATCTTCTTCAATGGCATCGTCAAGATATTTTTCAATTTGTTTTTCCGAACTTTCAAGAAATTGAGACTGTGAATTTTTATCGCCTTGTCCTATATTTTTCATATAATCAGAAACAAAAGTTCTCTCATGCTCATTAAAAAACTTTAATTTATCAATATTGTCGTTTTTATCAATAAAATATCCGTGAACATAAGAATTAAAAGCTGTATCGGTGCTTATACTTTTTACGATGGAAATCAATGATGTCTGAGAAAAATTCACTTCATTTTTCACTCTTCCGTTAAAGTTCTTGAAATCCTCAAAACATTTTTTTCTTTCCTGGTATTTTTTTGAATAAAAATAACCAATTACAACACATAAAATCATTATAGTTATTCCGAGAATAATTTTCATAACTCTTTTAATTCTCCATCATACATTTTTTTTAAAACTCCCGGAACACCTTTATTATCAAGTACGATATACCTGTCAAAAACGTTATCAATAAAAAATTTCTTTTTTAAAACGTCTTCTAATCCGCTTCCGTGTATGCTCGCTATAATTCTGACGCCGCTGTCTGAAGCGGATTTCACACATTGCCAATCCTTTTCCCCGCATAACTCGTCAGTAATAACAATATCAGGAGACATTGAACGTATCCCGTACTCAAAGGCAAAAAGCTTGTCCGATCGTCTTATAAAATCAATATTTTTACCGGATATTCTTCCAAATTCGTCCCTTTCGTCTATGACTAGAATATTTTTACTGTAATTATCGTTAATTTTGCATATAAGGTCTTTTAATATTGTCGTTTTACCCATTGCGGGCGGCGCAATAATCAAAGAATTATATATATCATTTTGAAACAGTCTGTCATAAATTTCTTCCGAACAGTTAGGTATTTCGTGCGGAATACGAATATTAAGCGATGTAAAATTTTTAATGGTTACGATCTGACCCGAATCATAAACGCATTCTCCCGCAAGTCCGATTCTGACTCCTTCTGAAGTTGTCAAATAACCTTTTTTTATTTCGTCGTTGAAAGCATACAGCGACCTTTCGGTAACATTCCCGATAATTTCTTCAATCATCGGAAAATCACAAATCTCAGCGTTTTCGCGAAAAATCGTTGTACCGTTCCTGCCGAGAAAAAAATATCCGTCCATACCCTTAACTGTCACGGGATAGCCTGTCCTTAAACGGATTTCAAAAATATTCTCCGCCTTACAATTCTTAAGCATAGCGGAAATTCTCTGCGGGAAAAAATCCAGTTTCATTTATAATATAATATTGTATAAGACGGGAAAATAGAACAACAAAATTTAAAACACAAAAAAAAGGGTCATATCGTTTGCGATATGACCCTTCATACTTTCAATTAAAATTATTTGTCCGAGTTGCCGAGCAGTTCTGCAATAGATGCACCCGCATTATCTGTATCTTTCCATTCATGAAGCTCAAATAATTCATCGTCATCTTTCTTTGTCCCGCGTTTCTTACCTTTTCCCTCATCGGAAGCACTTTCCTTAGCGGGTTTTTCTATTTCGGGAAGCAATGCCTTGATAGATAATGTCATCTTCTCTTTTTCAACGTTTATATCAAGAATCTTGGCCTCAATTTCCTGTCCAACTTGTAAAGCCGTAACAGGATTTTCAAGCCACTGATTTGAAATCTGCGATACATGTACAAGTCCGTCAACGCCTTTTTCGACCTCGACAAATGCGCCAAAACTGACTATCCTGACGACTTTGCCTTTAATTACATCGCCGATTTTATATTTATCGGCAACAGAATCCCAAGGCTTAGGCTGCAACTGCTTATAACCGATCGAAACTCTTTTATTTTCAGCGTCTATTTTAAGAATCTTAAACTCATAAGTTTTCCCGAGTTCCAATACATCCGAACACTGTTCACAGCCCGTCCATGAAAGGTCAGAGATGTGAGCAAGGCAATCGAAACCATTGACTTCGACAAATGCCCCGAAAGAGGCGAATCTGACCGGGGTACCGAGAATTACGTCCCCTTCCTGAATATTATCAAAGAATTCCGCTTCTTTTGCTGCACGAATTGCGTCACGTTCCTCTTTTTCTGCAAGAAGAATAACCTTCTGCGACCCGACAATCTGTTTGCGCGAGCCCTTAGATTCAACTTTTTCGGCTTTAAGCCTTAAAGTTTTGCCGACATATTTTTCAAGGTCTTTTACAAAACCGATTTTAATCTGAGAAGAAGGAACAAAAACCTGATAACTTCCGTACTGCCCCGTAAGTCCTCCCTTGTTGGTGGCGGTAATTACCGTTTCGAAAACCTTACCTTTTTTTATTTCTTCGATTTCCGCCTCTTCTTTAAGGACTTTTTCCATAGCTTTTTCGGAAAACTTTATCGGATTTTTAGCCACAACCATAACCCTGATTTCGGAACCGATTTTATCCTTATATTCGTCCTTATTGTACTCGCCGAGCATTTCTTCTTTCGGAAGTTCGAAATCCTTTTTGGCGTTTTTCATAGACAACGTAAGTCCTTCATCTTTTGCAGAAGAAATTTTTGCCGTTACAATCTGACCGATTTTGAAATCTTTGTTCGGTCTGATATTGTCAAAGGCGGCCTCCATTTCGGACTTGACGGGAACTTTTTCGGTTTTTTCGTCTACCGGACTTTCACCTTCATTAGCCTGTTCGGCGGAGGGTTCTTGCTTGTCCTCTGCGGCCACTTCAACATTCTCCTGTTCGCAAGCCGCCGTTTCCGCGCCCTCTTCAACCGCCGAAACCGTTTCCGGTTCAGCCGCTTCGTTTTTCAAATCTTCACTTTCAATAGTTTCCGTCGTGACGATTTCTTCTGTAACTTTCTCCATACTTGAGACAACCTCCTGAAATTGTTCAGTCGGCGTGGAAGCACCGAGAACAATCCCTACCTTATTAAATTTTTTTAATTTTAAATAATCATAACCGATATAATCGGTCAGACGGTAAACGTTACTACAATACTGACAGCAAATTTCATATAATTTTTGAGTATTGTTGCTGTTTGCCCCGCCCAGCACCAAAACGGCATCACATAACTTTGCAATCTGTTCAGCTTCTTTTTGACGCTTGGTAGTAGTATAACAAATTGTTTTGAAAATATCAACTGTTTTTGCGTGAATGGGCGTAAAATTTTTAATTATATCCTCATATTTCTTTTCGGAAAAGGTAGTTTGTACAACGACGCACAATTTTTCAGCGTTTATTGAAGATAAAACCCTTGCATTGTCAGTTATTACCGCAGTACCGCCACACCATCCGTTAATGCCCTTTATTTCGGGATGCTCGCCATTACCGATAATGGCGATTTGAAAACCCTCTTGAAAATGTTTACGTACTATATACTGAATATCCCGCACAAAAGGACAAGTGCAATCAATGATATTGAGCCCCAAACTTTTTGCCTTAATAAAAGTAATTTCGGGCTCCCCGTGAGTACGTATCAGAAGAGTATCCCCGGCTTTAAGACGTTCATCTTCAATACTTTCGATTTTTATTATACCTGCATCTTTTAATTTGGCATTAACTCTTTCATTATGTATGATTTCGCCAAGTACGAAATTCCCCGGCCCCGAAAGTTTTGCCGCACTTTCAACAGCACGCTTTACCCCAAAACAAAAACCGCTGTTCTTACCCGTTACTACTTTCATGTTCATTAACCGCTTTTTTGGACTTGTTGACCATATAAATAAGTTTTTGCTGTTGCTCGGTCATTTTTTCTTTTACTATTTCATCCATAGCACCGACGATTTCGTCCGTAATTTTTGTTTCATAATATTCATCAAAAGAATAAGGTTCTCCTATTATCATTTTATTGCGTCTGAATATTTTTGCTTTTTTTAAAATTATAATAGGAACTATAGGTTTTTTTGCTTTCACCGCAAGAACAACGGAACCGCTTTTCAAAGGTTGAAGTTCTGTTGTTCCCGTTCTATTTCTCGTCCCCTCCGGGAAAATAAGCAATTTGCAATCTCGTCTTAAAACATTGGCA
Organism: uncultured Clostridia bacterium; assembly: GCA_944367535.1. Lineage (GTDB taxonomy): Bacteria > Bacillota > Clostridia > Christensenellales > Borkfalkiaceae > UBA1259. Next base: position 18,820 of record CALVWQ010000009.1, on the reverse strand, counting down.
GCCGCCAGTAAGGATTTAATATCAGGTTTATCCCTGTCAATTGGAATGGCGCCGAATGAACCCAAAAGTTTAGCTATGCATTTCTTTTTAAATAATTCTTTTTTAGCAAGAAAATACATTTCTTTTTTATACATTTTCCTTAAATAAAGACTGTCAATAAGGCTTAGATGATTAGAAACCAGTACTGCCCCGCCTTCCGGAATATTTTCTAATCCGTAAAATTTGACAGGATAAAAAATGCATGCGAAATTAACAATAAATCTCTGAAACCAATTCATTAAAACTCCAAGATTAACCCGCTTTTACAACGGAAATTATTTTATCGACAACCTCTTCCACCGTCATATAAGATGTATTTATTTCAATTGCGTCACTTGCCTTAACAAGCGGAGCAAAATCCCTGTGTGCGTCATTGTAATCACGCTGTTCGATTTCTTTTTTCAACAAAGCGAAATCGACATCATGCCCTTTTTCTTTCAGTTCTTTATACCGCCTTTTTGCTCGGACATCAGTATCGGCGGTTATATAAAATTTAAAATCGGCATCAGGTAAGACAAAAGAGCCTATATCCCTTCCGTCGAGCACGCAAGATGTTTCCGATGCAATTTTTCGTTGCAGCGCGACCATTTTAAGTCTTACACATTTTAAACTTGAGATATTAGACGCAGCCATTGAAACGCGCGGTTCGCGTATTTCTTCCGAAACGTCTTTTTCGTCAAGGAAAGTATGTTGCACTCCTCCCATATATCTAATTTTAAGGTCGATATTATCGATAAATCCCGAAACTCCTTCTGAATCAAGAGTATCAATACCGCTATTCAGTGCTTTTAATGCCGTTGCCCTGTACATAGCACCGGTGTCGAGATAAAGTATATCGAGAATGCCGGACAGACGTTTTGCAATTGTGCTTTTTCCGCTCCCCGAAGGACCGTCAAGCGCGATGGTGATTTTTTCCTTCATAACTTTTCTCCGTTGTAAAAACTTGAAATTTAAAATATTATATCAAAAAAAACAATCAATAACAAACAATTAAAACAGTCAAATAAAACAGAAATATATATTCATGCATTTTTACCTGCCACGAAACCTGTCGAAAATGCAGTCTGCAAATTAAAACCGCCCGTAAAACAATCTACGTCAATAACTTCCCCTGCAAAATACAAGCCTTGAACCAATTTACTTTCCATGGTTTTGGGATTGATTTCTTTTACGTTTACGCCTCCGGCAGTAACGACGGCTTCTGCTATCGGCCTTAATCTTTTCATTTTGAATTTAAGATTTTTAATTACCGAGACAAGTGCGCACCTTTCTTCTCTGGTGATTTCCGCACATTTGGTTTTTTCTTTAATTTTTGCGCGGGTTAATATTAAAGAAATAACGGATTGCGGCAAAAGCAACCTCAGGACGCCGTAAATAGATTTGGCATTGTTTAAAGTAAAGTCACGCAATAATCTTTTGTCAAGAACGGAACTTTCGAGCGCAGGTTTCAAATCAACCGATAAAATAAGAGATGAAACATTCATTCGGTTTATAATCGAAGAACAAGAAAGTATAATCGGCCCCGATACGCCGAAGTGAGTAAAAAGCATTTCCCCGAAATCGTCGTAGACACATTTTTCATTCAAAAAAACGGAAATTCCTACATTTTTTAATGTAAGTCCTTGCAATGGACGAAAATCATCGCCTTGAAGTTCCGCTCCGACCAATGCAGGTTTCGGCGAAACAATAGAATGCCCTGCACTTTTCGCGAATTTAAAACCATCGCCCGTGCTTCCGGTAAGAGGATACGATACTCCTCCCGTACAAACTATAACCGAATCGCAGTCGATAGTTCTGCCTTCAGATAACACGACTCCCGTTACCGAACTTTCCCTAAAAATAATTGAAGCAACTTCGGAATTCAACATTATTTCAACGCCGATACGAATAAGCACATTTTGGAGAGTTTTTGTTACGTCGCTTGCCTTATCACTCACAGGAAAAACTCGGTTTCCGCGTTCGACCTTTAAATGTAAACCGTTATTCTCAAAGAAATCCATGGTCTTCTCGGGAGAAAGCGCAAACACTGCGCCGTACATGAATTTAGGATTCGAAACAACATTTTTAATGAACTCACTTTCGGAGACATCATTTGTAAGATTGCATCTGCCCTTACCCGTTATGTAAATCTTTTTTCCAAGTTTTTCGTTTTTTTCAAGCAGTAAAACCCTATTTCCGTTAATGGCGGCAGAATAAGCGGCAAACATACCGGCCGCGCCTCCTCCGATTATCACAACTCTATGCATTTTTCAGAAATTTCTCTCAATTTTTTAAAGTTTGTGCGGTCATATACCAAAGGCGTAACGGTTATACAACCTTTTTTAATAAGCCTTACATCAGAATCCTCCGCCACATCCTCAGCCTCGGAAACCGACCCGACTAATTCGTAGTCACCGTTATCGTTTCGAATATAAACATCATTGTAGACATATTTACCCAGACTGCAAAATCTTATTTCCGAAATAGGCACTCCGATATCGGGGAAATTTATATTCCAAACAATATTGCCGTCAGTAAGCGGCATCAAGCCATCAATCAATCTAACAGCATAATCAGAGAAAAGCTCAAAATTACTCTCTCCGTGTGAAAACGCGGAAAAAGCAAATGCAGGTTTACCGAAAAAAGCGGCTTCAAAAGCGGCCGACACTGTCCCCGAGTATAAAATATCCGAACCGAGATTGTGCCCTTTATTTATTCCCGCGACAACTATATCGGGTATAAAATCCTTAAAAAGATGAAAAGTTATTTTAACACAGTCAGCGGGAGTCCCCGATATTGAATAAGCACGGCAGCATTTCAACTGGTTATATTCGTGAATTTTTACCGGTTTAAAAAGCGTCAGGGAATGAGAAGTGGCCGAACGGTTTCCATCCGGAGCAACGACAAGAACATTATTATGCGCCGCCAATTTCTCAGCCAGTATTTTTAACCCGTTACTTTCTATTCCGTCATCGTTACATAGCAAAATATTCATATTTCATCCCGCGATTATGTCTGACATAAATACATAATCAATCATTTGTAGATTTCTTATTTTTTTTCTTGCCTAAAAAGTTAGAAAACTTTTTTTCTATCTTATCGCCTTTTTTGTAAATCAGAACAGTAAGCAAAATCGTTATGATAAAAAATATAATCCAAAGCAATATTCCCCACCATGTATCATAAGGTATTATGCTGTTATTCATGGAATAAGATGACGCAAAAACCGAAATGATACGCGTTATAAAAATCATGATTACAAAAAACAACGGACTGACAGTCGTTATTCCTGCCACGAAACATAAAATGTCATCGGGGAAAAACGGAAATAAAAACATAAAAGTAAGAACGATTTTATCTTTTCCTTTAATAGTTTTTAATCCCTTTTCAAGATTTTCTTGACCTACAAGCCATCTTGCGACTTTCAAGCCAAATAATCTGCCGATAAAAAAAGCGACAAGAGAGCCGAGTATTATGCCCGTACAACTATAAATCGCTCCGTAAAACGGTCCGAAAAGTAAGACCCCTGCACCGACAGTGATAAAGGCCGGAATCGGCAAGACAACAACCTGCAAAAACTGTATAAGTATAAAGGCCAGCGCAGCATAACTTCCGTATGAAGAAATATAAGACCTTAAATCCTCAACACTGTCTATTTTGTCAAGAAATCCGGAAATTTTAAGTATATATAGCGCTGCTAAAACCGATGATATTAAAAATACCGTTATAAAAAACAGTTTATGCAATATTCCGGATGTTTTACCGATAAACATTATTGCAAGCATTGTCAAAACAGTTATGATTGCGGAAGAAACCGTAATAAGGACGGTCGCATATTCCGCAACAAAACCGTTTGAGAAAGTTTCAATGTATAAAACCGCAAACACTATCCCCGCACAGCCGAGAAGCGAAACTGTCAGAACGGACAAAGCGTTCCTTATGTGCTTATAATTTTTTTTACAGGACATATTTATATTATATTACCGTAAAAAAAAGTTATCCGTAAAATAAGATTTATAATCTTAACTTTTTATATTCTTCTACTGCGATTTTATCACAACGGTTATTATATTCGTTATCGGCATGTCCTTTTACTTTTATAAAGTCAACTTTATGAAATTTCGTAAACTCAAGAAGTTTTTCCCATAAGTCAACATTCTTCACATCTTTCTTTGCAGCAGTTTTCCACCCGTTTTTTTGCCAGTCTATCACCCAACCCTCCGTAAATGCGTTGACAACATATTGAGAGTCACTGTAAATTTCAACAAAACATTTCTCTTTAAGCGCTTCAAGACCTTTTATAACGGCAACAAGCTCCATTCTGTTATTAGTCGTATCTAATTCACTACCGCTTATTACTTTTTCTATATCTTTGTATATAAGAATAGCACAGAACCCGCCGTCTCCTGGATTACCGCTACATGCGCCGTCAGTATATATCCTTACTTTCTTCATCACAAATTTTCCAACTCCGCCGCTCTGTTGATACAAGCATTAACAGCCGCATCTGTTATATCTCCGATGTTATGTTCATTAAAAACTTTAACAGCCTCAATAGTAGTACCACCCTTACTGCATACAGCGTCTATGAGCTCTTCAAGACATTTGTCAGAATTTTTAAGAACCATCAACCCGCTTCCAATCATAGTGTTGCAAGCAAGAATCCTGGCGTCGTTTTCGTTAAGTCCTCTTTTTACGGCGGCGTCAATTATTCCTTTCAAAAACAAATAAAAATATGCAGGAGCGCTGCCGCTTATTCCCGTAACTGTATTAAGCATTATTTCGTCGAGCACAACTACTTTTGCGAAAGAAGAAAAAAGATTTATAATAAAATCGGCATCGCTCTTTTCTTTAAATGAACTTACATCCATGCCGACCGCACCATAGCCTACGGAACACGGAGTATTTGGCATACATCTTGCAATTTCCGCTTCGGGATAAAATGACTTTATACGGTCTTTTTTTACACCTGCCATGATTGAAATAATTTTATAACTATAATCTGATGAAGTTATTTTTGCCACACTCTCGAAAACCTGAGGCTTCACGGCAAAAAGAATAAACTCCGCCTCACTAAAAATTTTTGCGTTATCGGTTGTTACCTCAACTCCCTTTTTACTTAAATAATCAAGTGCGGTCGCGCTCACATCACTCACTAAAATACTGCTGCAATTAAGAAACCCCGAAGATATTGCACCTTCTACAATCGCCCGAGACATAAATCCCGCCCCTATTACTCCTAATTTAAATTTCTTTTCCATAATTGCCTCTTTTTAATTGACTAAAAACAATATTTATTATATAATCAAAATGTTCTTTTAGGGGAGTGGCTCAATTGGTAGAGCAGCGGTCTCCAAAACCGCCGGTTGCGTGTTCGAGTCGCGTCTCCCCTGCCACGGTGTCCCAACCACAATATATTGTGGTTGGGACTTTGTTTTACCACAATATATTGACAGATGCCCCAAAGTGGCCCCAAAAGTGGCCCTAAAAGTGGCCCTAAAAAATTTTTTTGACCACTTTTTTGACAAACTTCATTGTACTCTATTTTAGCCTAAACGGCAAATAAAGTCAAACGTTGCCAAATATGTTTTGAGCTTCTTTCAATATTATATATAAGGAAAAAGAGGAGAGTTTCTGAAAACTCCCCTCTTTTTACATTTCAAAATCTAAAGCATTGATAATTTGCTTTTGAACATTGGGCATCAAATGGCTGTAAGTATTCAGTGTTTGTGTTACATCGCTGTGTCCAAGCCTTTGAGAAACAATCAAAATATTTTGACCTTTATTTATTAAAAGTGATGCGTGTGAATGACGTATATCGTGCACGCGAATTCTTTTAACTCCTGCTTTGTCCGCATATTCATTCAGTCTACGGCGTATTGTCTGGTCGGATAAAGGCTCTGCACCGCCAAACACAAACCAATCAGGTGTATATCCATATTCTTCTTTACTTCTTTTCTGATGTTCCCACAACATATTTACCAGATTCATAGGCATAAGAATATTTCTGTAAGACGATTTGTTTTTTGGCGTTGTTATTTCATAGCTTCTGGATTCTGAAATATGCCATCCAAGATCGGATGCTACCTTTGGAACATTGACAACTTGTTTTTCTCCCTTTGCTTTTTGCTTTCGATTCAATGATTTGTTAATCCGCACTTCACGACGAACAAAATCAATATCATTCCAAGTTAATGCGAGCGACTCACCTTTTCGACAACCTGTAAGATATAAGAAAGAAAAATATACTCTAAACAAATCGTCATCAATGACCGCATAGAATTGTTTGAACTCTTCTTCCGACCAAAAAAGCATTTCTTTTTTCCGATCTGTGTTTTTGAAGTTTCCAACTCTGCTGACTACATTTTCTTTTATGTCGTGAAATTTGATGCCATAATTAAGCATAGCCGTAAAGCCGCAATATATTTTAGACTTATACTTATACCCAAACCCTTTTGCAATAATTTTTTCTTGCCAGTCGAGAATATCTTTAGTTGATAACGATGCGACTTCTCTTTCTCCAAAATCAGGCAATACAAAAATCCTTAAAACATCACTTGCAGAGCGAACGCTTCCCGCTTTAAGTCTTGTTGAAATATATTTTACATATTCTTCGTACAATTCTTTGACAAGTATTCCTTTCCCCTTATCTACTTTTTCAAAATTTTCTTTCAGTTCTTTTATAGTTTCTTCAATCGGTTCATTTATTGGCTCACAAACTGGCTGGAAGAATTCATTTGATTTCCCTTTAAATAATTCAGTTTCAAACGCAGCTTCAGCGAGTTTGGCTTCTTTTTTTGTTGTGAAGCCTCTTTTGCGTATATCACGATACTGTTCATCTTCGTAGTATTTAATACGAAAATACCATTTACCGTTTCCCTTGTCTTTCGCCACGATCGGCGCCGAAACCAATCGAATCATTTTTTCCCTACCTTATTCATTTTCATTTCTATATCTGCACTCTGAACAAAATCCTCTATATCAATTTGACAATAAGCCATAAACAATTTTGTGGGGATTCTGTTGTAATCCAAGATACGATAATTTTTTTGTTTCATAAGAAGTTGTACAGAATCAAAAATTTGATTGACATTTTTCGCAGTACACTGTAATACTTCTTTTATTTCTCTTCTACGGATATAGGGTTGCAAAAGGATATATAACTTTTCCAAACTGCTTAATTCTTTACATGATTGTTTTTTACTCATAAATAAGCCTCCTGTTTTGCCAGCGGCACTCTAATATCTCGTTCGAGATCGTTTACAAGGTCATCGATAAGTTCTTCAAAATCGGATATTTCCACGTTCGCAAGATTTCCGTATCCGTCCAAACGATAAAGGTTTGCGTCGTATGTATCATTGATAAAAACGCGCAGACTTGTTACGCCGTCAAACGATTTTTCTTTTACAATGAACTCCAAATCTTCATTGTCAACAAAGTTATAATCTGTAATCTTGCGCGTAAGATTTGCACCCCGATGGTTGTTATCATAAACGGAACAAAGATTCCAAAGATATTCGCAGTTATCTTCCATATCGCAGCCGAGCCCTTCACGCAGGAATTTCAGTTTTTCCGCAAAATCTCGTCTTTCAAAATCTTCCGCATTGCACGCATAAAATTTCCCAAATTTGAATGCTGCGAGCGCATCGGGTTCCAATGCAATTTTTTGTTTGTCCGCGTCTGTAAAAATTACCGTTTTATCTGAAAGGTTTTTTACATAGAAGTAGTCGGAAAACCACTTGAAAAAATATTCTTCAGACATATCGTAAAAATCGCAACCCTCATATACGCAGTCATAGAACAGGTCACGATCCGTATAACGAAAGTTCCGCCCGTTAAAATCTTCGACAAACTCTATGTATTCTTCTTCGGTTTCAATGTTTTCAAGAACTTCTACAATTTCTTGTCCATACCCTCCGTCAGAATAGTACATATCGCCGTTAAATTCCGTACTCGTCACCAATCGCCCATCCGGTAAAACTGCTACAATTTTTCCTCTCGTCATACAACCTCCTTATGCCGTATTTTCTCGCATCCATTCAAACAACGGCAATTCGCTTAATAGTTCTTCTTCTGTTTTCATACGTTCTTTGAAAACTTTTTCTTGCCAAGGTATCCCGAACATTTCTCCGAACAGAGCCATAAGCACGTTAACGGCAATACTGTTGCCGGCTTGCATATATATTTCTCCGTCGGGTACATTGTCGAAGCGTATCTTTTTCGTCCCTTTTCTCTCGTAACGGTATCGGCATTTATAGAAGTCCTTATCTTCAAATCCCATAAACCGCAGGGATTCGTTTGGCACGAGATGTCGCAGCGGTTTCTCGCGCGGAATCCGGTCATCTACGATCCAGTTGCCTTGTTTGGTTGTCAAGCAATCGAAAATGCCGTCTATCGATAAAACCTCGTTGGTTTGCTTGAACTTTGAGTTTTTGATTTTTCCGACGGGCATTATGTTATGCGTAGAAGTATAATGCCGATTATACGGCAAAACATCCTTGTACGATTTCGTAAAACACCTTTCGGGGATACGTTCGCACAATGCGTGTTTAATGCGTATCCCCGAATCGTATCCGTGCGGATAAGCAAACGAAATATCTGCATCCTTCCTTACCGCTACAACAAAAACACGGACACGGTTTTGCGGTAAATTGAAATATTTTGCGTTCAGCACACCCGCATTTACTCTGTATCCGAGATTGTTTAATGTACAGTAAAATTTACGGTACGTCATATAATGTTTGCAGTTCAATACCGCAGCAACGTTTTCCCATACGACGATTTTTGGTTTTGTTTCTGCAATGAGTTTTATGTAAAACCACATCAGGCTTGACCGTGTTCCGGAGCCTTCTTCGCCCCCTTTGCCGAGTCCGCTAACTGAGAAATCCTGACACGGTGTTCCCCCGACAATCAGGTCAATATCTTTTGGTAATTTGCTGTAATCAATGCGCGACAGATCGCCCAAGTTCTTTTCACGGTTTTCCCCGTGAATGGAACAGTAAGAGCGTATTGCCGCATTGTCGATCTCACTGAAAAAGACGAGTTCATATTTAATTCCGAGAAGCTGGAGCGCCTTTTCCGGCGCCCCGATTCCCGAACAAACTGTTGCAAGTTTTATCATTGTCACATCTCCGCTCCTTCTTCAAGGCTTTCGTCCTCGTCCAGAAAATCATAACAAGGCTCGCAGTACATATCTCGCGAATCGTAAAAAAAGCCGTTTTCAGACGAATAAAGCATTTGTTCTTCAAATTCTAATCCGGGTTCTCTGCTATAAGCAGATAAGCGTATCACATTCATTTCCTTGCAAACATCTTCCAATGTTGGACATTTGCCTTCGCTTTCCTGAGGATAGCCGTCAACCATACAGGAATTCAAACTCCATGCGGCGTCAAAATGAATAAATAAGCGCGTCAGACCATGTTTGTTATTTTCCCTCTCTGAATAATGTTTGAAACACCTTGCAAAGTATCTTTCTTTCTCTTTATTATTTTCACTGTCTCTCTCAAGAAACAGATTTTCGAACTTATCCGCATTTTTGCTGGGAAGCACGACAGACATTTCGCAATCAGCCCAATTCGGCATAATTTTTCACCTCCTCCTTTATTACATTTCCATTGCATTTTCCGAAAACCGAAAAACACGCGGCGACTGCGAACTCATTACGCTGTCGATAATGTTTGAGCCGTATGTCCCGTTTCCGCGGCGACTGTCCCATTTTTCACGATACAAACCGCTGCTGCGGAAAATTCGGTCTATTTGCCAAAAATCATTTGTCCACCACGCAAGCATTTTGCAAAACGCATAATCAGCGTTGGAGTGGCTGGGATATTTACTTATATCTCCGTCAAGCAATCTTCGGAATTTATCGCCTTGTTTACTTGCCAGTATTCTATCGATCAATTCAGAATCCGTCTTTGTGGCAATACCGTATGCAGGAACATACATCGGTTCTTGTCTTTTTCCTATGAAATCGTAATTAACTTGCCCAATTGTATCCGTACAGTCTTTAAGTGAAGTTGTTTCTGAAATCAAATCACCTGTCATACAGACAAAACGGTAATTGTCGTACATTTCCAAGCCTTTTGTATCATTACGTTTGAGTGCATTTTCAGGCAAGGAGCCTTTGACAAGGATATGGATCCCCGTGCCACTTACTGAACGCTCACAAAAAGTATCCGGAAACATTTCCAGCAGTTTCTTTGCTTCGGGCGAAAGAATTTCACCTGTCGTTTTATCTATGGCGTGATCAATGTCGATAAACACTATACCGCCCGTTAAAGCAAAGGTAAGTCCCGAATATCTATAACGCCGGCAATAATTCTTTGCTGTTTCAAAATTCGCCCAAGTGTTTGGCTCGTTGCTTTTAGCAAAGTTGCCGTTCTGAGGACTGATAATAACCTTCTTTCGTTTTCCTTCTTTATTTGTATATGTCCTATAGCACGCCCAATTCGGTAATGACCGCATTTCGTCTGGTAGATTATTGAAGTTCATTGCCACCTCACATTTGCGCTTTAGGTTTTGTCATATCAAGCAAAAGCACATATTCATCAATAATGCTGAGCGCAGCATTATAATTTTCGGCATTTTGTACCCGTTGCCACATTTCATTGTAGTCAGATAAACGTTGCTGTTTCTCCAAGGTAGAACGCGCTTTGTCAAGGATGGCAAATATATTTCCGTTCGGTGCATTTCGGTCATATTCAACAACAGCTTCATAACGCAACTGTTCTTTTTGCTGTTTGATTTTAAGTTCTTCAAGCGTTTGTTCATCAATGTCATCTTCTACGTTGTAAATTGGACCGCAATCACACGAGAGCATTTGCCGGCCGCAAGCAGGACAACGTTCAACATCGCAGCTCTCCATGTGAATTTCTCCATATTTACGACCGCAGTCGCCACAAGTTTTGTCCGGTTCGCCTTCGTACCAGTCGCCCTTGTCTCCAACCTTAATCGGATCATACAGCTTGCCTTTGATAAGGTATTTCATAAGTTTTCACCTCGCTTTGAATGGGTGCGGCGAGCCGTTTCTGGCTCGCCGCATGATATTCCGGATTGATTTCAAATCCTATAAAATTTCGCTTAAGTTCCCGACACGCAACAGCCGTTGTTCCACTTCCCATAAACGGATCGAGCACAAGTGCTCCTTCTTTTGAGCTGTTTTCTACAAGATTTCGGATAATGGAAAGCGGTTTGACGGTAGGATGGTTATACGCTCTTTTATCCTTGATATTGATTGGCAGATCGTAAACAGTCTTTGCCTTTTCATAAGTAGGCGGCTGACAGTATGCTCCGCGCCGAAAGTATAAACAATATTCCTTGTCCGATAGATATTTATTGCAAAACAACGGTGTGGCGTTGGTTTTACGCCAGATGATAATATCCATTTTGCATTTTCGCTGACGGACAAAAAATCTATGTATTGCGGTATCTGCGCACCGTTGCACCAAAGATAAATGTTCGGCACTTTCATAACGTCCCACATGGCTTTGAGATACACTTCTTCGATCCCAACGGTCAAACGGTTTTGTGCAAGCTGATCGTTCATAGGCTGGATACTTCGGGCCAGTTCGCTTTTACCGCCCGCTTTCGTGGATTTGATAAAATACGGCGGATCAGTTACGATCAGGTCAACTTGCATATTCTGTTCAAGCATTTTCTGTATGCCAAGCAGACAATCCATATTATATATTCGATTGATTTTCAACACCTTTCACCTCACATACAATGCGGAACAGGCTCGGCGGAACAGTCTCGAAGATATGCATCCACTACAAGCGATTCGTCAATCGGGTTCCCGATATTAAAGCACTCAAAATCCAGTGATTTATACCAGAGATTTTCAATAAAGGTATTATCCGCTTGCAGAAAGGCTTTGTATTCCGAAGTTTTGAATTCCTCCGTATTCAGATAATCATACATACATTCGTAGAAATGAATCCTGCTGCAATCCTCGTAGATTTCCTGTGCAGGTTGCGACTTTACCTTTTGACGAAATTCTGAAATTTCTTCGTCCAATTTTTCCTGAAATTTTTGCTTGTATGATTTCATAGCACCTCACATTTCCAACCCCGATTTTTGCATAAGAGTTTGATTTTGTTTCAACCGCAATTCTTCAAAGCCTTCATCCGTAAGATAGCCATAAAAATTTTCGGGACGCTTTACCCCTTTTGCCGCATAGTATTCATACAAATCTTCTTCCACATCTTTCAACCCTTCGGAAAATTGACCGTATTCAAAATATTTCCATCGTCCGTCCTCAAAAACGTATATGTAATCGATCCACGAATCACCCGATTGCAATGCTTCTAAATCGACTGTTTTTGCTTCCGTATCTTTCTCTCCGCGATCACGTCCGTAAACGATTGTAACACCTTCTTGTTGCTTATCATAATCAAAAGAATGCGGACCTTTCGCAGGATCGGGATACAGATTTTCTTTGAGTGAAGAAATGTCCCCCAACGCAAGAATTTCGTTTGCTTTTTCCAAACTGTTGTAATGATCTAAAAGCATTGCCCCGTTATAAGTAAGGTATCCGTCCCAGTGACAGTACACGCCCTTATAACTTCCGTCGTTTTGCTTTACGCAAATATAACTCCTTGTACTCATTTTACATCGTCTCCTCGTTATCTATATATTCGTATGTTCCGGTCTTTTCATTGAAACGAAATTCATCCTCCATACCCCAAAGTTCGAAGAATGTTTCGTAGGCTTCTTTGCTGTCGTCGTCAAAGAATCCGCCTTTGATTATCTCACCGTTTTGCACGACCATATCGCCGGTAGAAATTCCCGCTTGTTCTTCCGCAAAGGCAAATTCAAACGTCAGATCCGGATATTTCTTTGAAAGTTCGTTGATAACAGGCAACGGCGGACTCCATGCGGTGTCGAAATAAATATTCGGATCGTTCATGTCGTTGATCTGCGTATTACACGCGTTCCATTTTGTTCCCCAATTCTGAATACTCCAATCGTACCAATCTTTGGCGCCGTACTTCGCGTAATTATCCAACGCGCGTTTGCCATAGGCATAGACGTCGGCTTTGGTCTTGAACAGCAGTTCGTCCGTTTCGTGATCTTTATAACGCAAAGCATTTTTCATCGTTTCTGCTTGTTCGGTTTCGCTCATATAAAAGTTTTTTCCAAAGGCTTTTGCATAAAGCCCTGCATACTTTGCATACGCATCACAACCTTCGAGCATTGCGTTGATAAAAAGTTTAGCACAGTCATTTGTCGTGCTACCGCTTATAATGTTCAAGGCTTCCGGCATGGGAATTATCTTGTTGAAATCAAGGTTGTAATTGCAGTCCGAGTCTTCGTTTTTTATTAACAGCGAACGCATAATTTCTGTTGCGTTTTCGCCGTGAATGATTAAATGATTGCATACCCAATTCGGCATGATTCTTCTCCTTTACATTTGGTTTTGATGTTTCCAATCTTTGGTTGTTTGGTACAGTACTCTGACCGCCGTATTTGCGCGTTGGATCAGATCACCGTCGTTTTCCATAAAACATTCGTACATTGTTTTTAAGGGCGTACCTGTAGCAGAAAGCGCCTGAATCTGCATGGAAGGCAAATCGTTTTCTTTGACGTATGTAAGCATAGAGACATAAAATTCTGTTCTGTCGCTCATCGAGTCTGTTTATCCTCTTTAAGCAGGTTTTCTATATGTGCGACATATTCTTCTTCCATACGTTCGGTCAAGTCATATTGTTTTTCGGTCATTTTTAACCCCCTCACATTTGAGATTCCGTTCTATGGTAAATTCGGCTGAATTTATCAAATTGCAATGCAAAAGCAGGTGTAACAAACGCATCCCACGTTTTTTGTGTAAGTGTATCTTGCCACTTGTTAATGGCGGGGATCGCAGCAAAGGAAAGTTGTGTATATGCCATAAGCACACAATGTCGGTCTATATCGTTTGCTACGACGAGCAGTTTGTCCGCATAATTAAAACCATAATTTTGTAATACTTCTGCTGCCGCAAGTGCCATTCCGCCCGATCCGCAACACGGCTCACACAACGTAATCGGCTTGTCTTTATCAGCCGGCTCTGAAATCGTAACTTCGGCTATTAGTCTGGATATGTCGTATGGCGTAAAATACTGACCGGCATTTTTGTTGCCGGCCTCGATTTCCATACACATTTCTCCCAAATAAGCTGACAAAGACTTTGGCAGTTGTTTGAGATAGGACAGCATATCTGTAAGCAATGCACAAAATGTTGTACCGTCATTGCCTTTATAGTTGGCAACAATTTCTTGCATTCGATTATTACGCTCCTCTTGTTTGAACGGATCAAATTGTGTAGCAACGGTCAATGCCACATATTCCACAACGTCAAGAAAAACTTCCCGACGTCCGCGGCTGTATTGAAACCGATCGAGCGTTTTCAATATCTTTTTTCTGTAATCTTCCATTCCTACCTCACATACAGGCTTGCTTTTTGTATTTTACAGCAAGCTTATCAAAGAGCGAATGGTAATCCTTATCCGTGTATTCTTTCATATCTTTGAGCACATCGGCAAAATCTCCGTTTTGGAAAAATCCGCCGCAAGAATCTTCGATTTCACCGTCTTTGCCCTCTATATAAAAAGCAAACCAAGCGCCGTTCATATAATCATTGTAGAGTTCAACTTCGTTGTTTAATTGCGCTTTGAGCGTTTCTTTATCCGGCAGATACCCAAACCATTTTTTCGCCGATTCTTCCGTACAGTAAATAATGCCGAGTTGTCCCCAGTCCCAACGATCGGGATCGACATCCGAAAATCCGGTCGTTGAGAAATACGTCCCCGAATGATCGAGCATATATACGGGCAGCGAAACGTATATGTTTTTTGCTTCTTTGCTCTCATGGAAATCTTTAGGGGTTTTATATTCGTTTTGATCTCCGAACGAATAATGTCTGTGCCAGCACAACATTGTTCCAAGATGGTCACAATCCTTTCGCGGATCGGGGGGATAACAATCGGGTTCGACGTGCAGCGTCAGTCCGTTGAGTTTTACGTCCATAAGCACCTCACATTTGCGCAGGTTTTTTTTGCGCTGTATTGAAAAATTTCGGTAGCGGTTCAAATCCAAAGTTATCAACATAATAGGCTTCTACAGTACCATTCCCACTGAAAGCAATTACATCGCTGACAGACAAACTATGTCCGCAAAAGTCTGACGGGCGACAGAGATTGAATTTTTCATACAAGTCATCAAGCGAATAGCCGACACTATCCTCTCCTATATAGGCAAGTTCATAGTTGGCTTTATCAATCTTCCAACCACGCTCTTTCATCGTGTGATAGGACAAGAACAAGCCTTCATTGGCATCGTCTTTCAGTTGGTAAATTCTGAAAGTCGGCAAATCACCGTATTCGAGTTTCAGTTTTCTCTCGTCCCAAGGGAAGTAATTTGTATTCAGGCGTTCCGCTCGTATTTCGTTGAGAAGTTCCGCATAGTCTTCAGGATCGGCGGGAAGCAATTCCCTCTCATCGTATTCATATCGACGACTTACAGAAAACCATTCTTTATATGGAAAAATGAGTTCCTCTCCATCTTTACAATGAATCCGTACCGACTCTACGGCAAAGGCTTTCTTTTTCGTTTCTTCGCAGTGTTTTGCGTAATCAAGTTCGTATAAATCGCCTTTTATAATTTCGCTCTCATTATTATGGATACTGATCGCATACGCGACGATTTCAGAAGCTTGCCCTGCATAAGCAGTCCATGTATGATGTTCAGAAGTTCCTTTCAGAAAAACGTCTTTTTCTTTCAGACAATGCGTTCCGCACGGCCGGGACATCCAAAGATATTCTCTGTCCCGTACATTTTTTTCTTCTGCTGCTTTTGCAAGAATTTCTTTGTCAATTTCAAAGTCGCTCTGGTAGTGTTTTGTGTTATTCGTAACAATTTCGCCGAGTACGGCAAAAATGTCACAGTTTTCAAACTTACGCATAGAGTTTTACCTCACATTTCGGGAACCGCTTTCGGCTTATAGAACGCAAAATCGGTTTTGACGTTTGTGTAAAATTCTCCATAGTTTTTCACGCTGTTTGCGTTGAGATAATCCGTGATCGTCTTGATCTGCTCGCGTGAAAGGCTTTCACTGCTGCCGTCGGCGCCCGAACTGAAAAACACAGCGGGCCCCATGATCGCATCCTTCCATTCAGGACGATAGAAATTCGGCTCCATTCCGATCAGCAATCCTTCGTCATTGCAAAATCCGTGAATATCCTCAATATCCGGAAGATATACCACGTCAATATTACCGTTCACAACTTCCTGTATCGGGCTTAATCCTTTGCCGATAGTGACAACTTCGGGTTTTTGATACGGAAACTTTACGACCGCAACGATCTTATCTTCGGCTTGAGCCTGTTCGTATATTTTATCCAGCTTCATTTTGTACTTTCTCCTTTTTTCGTTTGCCTTTTTTATAGTCGGTATAATTTTTGTACCGCAGGAGTTCCCGCTCGGACGTATAGCACACTTCCTGAATGGCGATTCCGAGCATTTGCTTGACAACACGCCGGTCAGCGGGGGCAAGTTTGACGGTTGCCGCCCGCATATTCCGCAATTTTGTTAAAAGTTCGTCTTTGGATTTGAATTCCACCGCTTCAAGGATGGGTATGATTTCTCCGTTTATCATCCCATCACCGCCTCGTTTTTCGTTCTCTGTGCCTGTTTCGGCTGACGAACGGTTTTCTGCGTTTTCGGTTTCACGTCCGTCACCGTGAGTTCAGGCTTTTCTTTCTCCGCCTCCGCGGCGGCTTGTGCTTCGGCAAACAGTTCTTTTGCGACCGCTCCTTCCGCAGCATTGATCATGCGCTGAGAAATTGAACGGATAACGCCAATATTCTCCGCAAAGCGTGAAATGTTGGAATCGCTCATTCCCTCAAAATCAGGAGAGATAAGCGCAGGTGTGTTCAGGTTCAGACGCTTACAAACGGTATATGCAACAGCGTTTGCTTCGATCGTGTTTATGCTCTGCATATCGGCCGGCATGATACCCTGAAAATGCCGTCTGTCCCGCATAAGCACGTTTGCCGCTGCGACCTGCTGGATGAGTACGCGCAACGCTTCCGCTTTGGTCAGGTCCGAACGAACGGAAATGGTCTTGTTCAGCGTATCGAGTATTCCGTGGCTTTCGTCCGTTTCCTTTGTGTGGCTGGTAAATTCAAAGTCTTTGGCGGTATCCTGAATGGCATCCGCGACCGTTTCAAAGCGTTCGAGAGCCGTATTGTCTTTGAAAATTTCTTTGAGCGGTTCGCCCTCCGTCTGGGTTACGTCGTATACAAAATTGACTTCGTAGCCCGTTACGGTATCCAGCGTTTTTTCGGTAATATTCCCGTCTTTGTCGGTGGACACTTTCGACGCAAATTTCGGGGCGATGATTTTGATTGAAGTCTGTCCTTTTTGAACGTGCCGACGCTTGTAGTTCCAAGCGTTCATTCCGTTTACGAATGTCGCCTTCGGATTCTGCATGAGAATGAGCATTTGATTGCGCAGAGAATATTTGCCGAGATCGGGCATCGTACCGATCAGCTCCGCATACCTGCCTTCTTTCATCCACGCAAGAAATTGCGCGTCTGCCGACTCAATCATATCTTCGGGATTGTATTTCAGTTTCTTTTCGTTTTCCATTCTTGATTTTCTCCTTATAAATTTTACATTTCAAAGTCGCGGCTTTTGCGCGGTTCTGATTCGATAATGCCGTAAACGTCGTCGGCATAATATGAATTTGTAAAGATGTTATAGATCGCCGTACATTCGATTCCGTCCTGCGTTCGCACGATATACGTCGTAACACCGTTTTCCGTCCGGCTGTCTATAATACTGACTTCCTCTTTCTGTGTTCTTTTTCCGTCCACTTCCTGACTATGGCGATACGCCAATACTTTGTGTTCCATATTTCTTTTCCTCAACCAAAAACTTTTTCAAAATAAGGCGTCGCCACGATTCGGATATTTGTCCTGCTTTCGGGCGAACTGATCAAGAACGCGCAGCCGCGCTCGTTATGCACGATATTGTCCGCTTCGATTTCGTTGATTTGTCCTGCTTTTTCATAGAGCGAGCACAGGTCCGTCATGTCGCTGGGCGAAAGCGGAAAGATAAGTGAGTATTGCGATACATTGATGATCGCCATAGATTTTCTTGCGGTTTCGGGCGTTCCAGCAAAGTCTTTGATCGATTGCGTAATGACGATTTCCATGCCGTTGTACTTGCGGATACGCTTTGCGAGCTGGTACATAAAGTCGAGCGCAATCGGATATTTTTCGTCGATAAACAGATGCGCTTCGTCAACGACAACGATAATTTTTCTGTCCGTTCCGTTTTTGAGATTGTAGTCGCGGTTCCTGATGACCTCGTTTTCGAGATATTTCAAGACCAAAAGCATTTGCGCGTTGGCAATCATTCCGTTTTTGTTAGCGAGCAGTTTCTGAAAATCGAAACATACAAAGTTTTCGTCCGTTTCAAAGCTGGACGCGCCGTTCCACAAATTAGAATTTCTGCCGCCCGATTTGAACTTTGCGATATAGTTCTCAATGACTTTCAGACAGGCGCGGTTGTAATCGTCCTTTGCCGATTGCAGTTTTTCTTGTATGAGTGCCGCAAGGTCGTCAAAGACGGGATAGTCCTGCGGCAAAAGGACCGAAAGATCGGTCGTCGGCGTTATGCCTTTTCTCGCGTAAACCTCTACCGTGAGTTTGTTGAGAAGTTCCAGACTGTCCGCATTAATACCCGAAAGGATCAGGCGATAAAATTCTTCGAGAAATTGCAGGTGCGAGAAAAAACTGTTGCGAGTGCCGTCGTCGTT
>CALVWQ010000008.1 GCA_944367535.1 uncultured Clostridia bacterium | reverse complement strand
AAGGTTTTGGGACGAATACATCGAATTAAAAAAATATATAAGTCAGGGCATTTACGGTAAAGTCGTCAATGCAAATTTTAGGAGAATCAGCCCGCGTCCCGATTGGGGGTATAACGGCTGGCTGACCGATAGTTCGCTGTCGGGAGGCGCCGGACAGGATCTGCATATTCACGATATAGATTTCGTGCTGTCCGTTTTCGGCCTGCCGGAAACTTCTTATACAGTAAAAAATAAGGCGGGAGAAGAAAATTCATATATAAATACGCTTATGGCATATCCCGATTTCGTCGTCAGTGTCGAGGGTACATGGGATCTTCCGGCTTCGCATCCTTTTGAGGCAACTTTCCGCGTGCGGTTTGAAAAGGCGACGATTGAATATGCGGGCGGTAAATTTATGTTATACGACGATAACGGCGCAAGAGAAATTAAAATTGAGAAAACCGAAATAAAAGGAGACGGGGAAAAGGGCGGCAACATTTCGGACCTCGGAGGATATTATAACGAACTGGTATATTTTTGCGATTGCGCCGAAAAAGGCGCTGTGCCCGAACGGGCACTGCTTATCGATGCGCTTAAATCGGTTGAGTTTGTTAGGAAAGAGGCAAAACGGGAGATAAATAAATGGATAAAATAAAAGTGGCGATAATAGGCTGCGGCAATATTTTTACCATGCATGCCACGCCCGTTTCCGTGATGAAAGAACTTTCGCTTGTCGGCGTGTGCGATATAAAAAGAGAAAGGGCAGAGCGCGCGGCTGAAAAATTCGGGTCGGCGGCATTTACCGATTACAGGGAAATGATAGAAAAGGTCAGACCCGACGCGGTGCATGTCTGCACTCCGCACAATCTTCATCCCGTCATAACCGAATACGCATTAAATCACGGCGTCCATGTTTTATCGGAAAAACCCATGTCAATCAATTTGGAGGACGCCATTGCAAACGTAAAGCTTGCGGAAAACAAAAAACTTAAATACGGAGTAATTTTTCAATGCCGCTATAACGACGCTTCCGTGTTCGTGAAAAGGGCTCTCGATTCGGGGAGGCTCGGCAGAATAATTTCCGCGAGGTCGGTCCTTACATGGTGTAAGCCCGACAGTTACTATTCGCTTTCGGATTGGAAAGGCACATGGGCAAAAGAAGGCGGAGGAGTGATAATCGACCAGGCAATACACTCTATCGACCTTGTAAACTGGTTTATCGGAAGCAGCCCCGCGAAAGTATACGCTTCGTTTGCTAACAGAGGGCATAAAATTATGGAGGTGGAAGATTCCGCAGAGGGGCTTATAACTTACGAAAACGGTGTGAAATACGGTTTTTGGGCAATGAATAATTATGGCTGTGACGAACCGATAGAGATACGTTTGTTTTGCGAAAAAGGTAAAGTCGAACTCACATATAACGACGCATATATCAGGTATTCGGACGGCGAGGAATGTCATGTGAGACAGACGGAAGATACTCTCGTTTACGAGGGCGGTAAGGACTACTGGGGATTTCAGCATATTAAACAGATTCGTAATTTTTATGACAGCATAATAAACGATTCCGAGCCCGAAATAAGCGGCGCGGAAGCTTTGAAAATACAGAAAATAATATGTTCGATATATGAAAGCGGCAGAACGGGAAAAACGATATTGATGTAAAAAAGCTTTACAAAATTATGCAGAAAGGAAATTTGACGATTTGTAAGATTTTATTATCCGGAGTTTTTTAGTTATATAAACGGCTATACCTTTTTTTAAAAATAATCGGATAAAAACGAGAACAGTAGTTTTCCGATAGATTTAAAAAGCATAGCATGATTTTTACGGCTGTAAGTTGCCCCGCAAAATTTTTTTACGGGGCAACTGTTATTCTGTCATTTTTCAGTAAAGGGAATATTATTTTGTTGCCGCAAATAAAATTTATTACGGACGTAATTGAACGTTAATGAACTGATAAAGGCGCGGAGAATGAGAATAGCGGCGTATTGCAGGGTTTCGACAGACAAAGAAGACCAATTGAACAGTTTGGAAGCACAGAAAAATTTTTTTTCGGAATATACCGAAAGAACGGGCGACGTACTCGTGCGCTTATACGCCGACGAGGGGCTTTCGGGTACTAGAATTAAAAACCGCAAAGAATTTTTGCAGATGATGTCGGATGCGGAACAAGGATTTTTCGATATGGTTGTCGTAAAAGATATTTCGCGTTTTGCAAGGAATACCGTCGACCTTTTGCAATGTATCAGAAAACTTAAAGCACTCGGTATCGAAACGCAGTTTCTTACCGCCAACATGACAAGCATGGGCAATAGCGAATTCGTTCTAACGATTTTCGGCGCTCTTGCTCAGGAAGAGAGCGCAAACACATCAAAGCGCGTAAAGTTCGGCAAGAAAATAAACGCGGAAAAAGGGCGAGTGCCCAACTTTGTCTTCGGGTACGATAAAAAATCGGGCGATTATTTTAATCTTAACGTCAACAATGCCGAGGCGGAAGTCGTCAGAGAAATTTATCGTCTTTATACAATTGAGGGGTATGGGACTGCAAAAATAGCCAAGATTTTAAACGGTAAGAAAATCAAGACCAAGCGCGGCTGCAATTGGTCGTCAAATTCCGTTTTCAGAATTCTTTCAAATGAAATATATACGGGCAGAATTATAAACGGAAAGCAGGAAGTTACGGATTTTCTCACCGGCGAGAGAAGGAAAAAAAACGAGTCGGAATGGATGATAACGGTCAATCCCGCCGTTAAAATTATAGAAACGGAAACCTTTGTTGCAGCAGGGAAAATTCTTTCTCGGAGGGGGATTTCTTTTAAGAACGAAGGGGAACGTTACAGCAGTAAATATATTTTTTCAACATTGATAAAATGCAGGGAATGCGGCAGGTCCTTCCGACGTATGGAGAGGAAATATAAAAAAGTCTATGTGCGTTGGGTGTGCTCCGCGAGAAACTTAAACGGAGCACATACATGTCCCGACGCGACTTCCGTCGATGAAAACGAACTCATAGACGCGCTTAAAAATTATTTTATGAATCTTCTTAACGGTAAAAACAATGTCGTAAAATATTTCGTGGAGAAGTTCTCAAAGGTATATAAGGCAAAAGAGGGAAATTCGGATTATGAGAATGCGATTAAAAGAGATATCGAAAAATTAAATATTGTACGTTCCAAATATATGAACATGTATACAGACGACATTATCACGCGCGACGAACTGAACGAAAAAATAGGCGGAACCAGAGAAAAAATAGCTGCGCTCGAAAATAAATTAAAAATCACACAATGTGATAAGGTCGGGCAGATGCGAGTGGAGAGCATATTGAACCGAATGTTTAAAAACGTCGAATCGATTGTGAACGTCAAAGACATGACTAACGCACAATTGAAGAAAATCGTGCGGAAAATAGAAGTCGATAAATACGGAAACGTAGACATTTGTCTGAAAATTGCAGGAGATTTTTTAATAGATTCCGCCATTCGGAATTATGACAACCGTACATAAAGACGTTACTGAAAGGTTGGAGAAAATCGACATTGATTTATACAATAAAGTAAAGAAGGTTTTAACTCGTAATCTTGCGGAAAGACATCTTCGCGGCGGCGAGGCGACACGAAGAAAATATTTGCAGGAAAGAAGGGAAAACGGCATAAATTGATTCATATTCGATAAAAAAAGTCGGCAAAGGGCGAAATTTATAAAAACACCCGTCAATGTGCTTGACTTTTTTTTATAATAATTTTACAATAAAAGCGATAAAATACCTAAACTAAAAGGTGCGCCTGACAGTGAAGGGATGAATAACGGTAATTTTCAAAGCGATATGCTTTGATGATTTGTGTTCCTCCCTCCGCATTATTGCGAAGGGAGTTTCTTTTCGGCGCAAAGGAGAATTCATGAAAAAAATTTTTGCGGTTTTAATCGGTGTATTATGTTTTTTGTGTACTGGCCTTGTCGCATGCGATAACGGCGAAAACACAGAGGGCAAGACGTTTACATTTTATGCGCCGGACGGCGCGCCCGCGCTTGCGATTGCAAAGTTTATAAACGATAACGAAAATTTCGGGTCGGACGCCGCGTTTGAATACAGGGTCGTTTCCTCGGACAAAATAAGCCTTTATTTGAACGGCGCAAAAGGTTACGGGGATTTCGTCATACTTCCCGTCAACGCCGCAAGCAAACTCTATACGGCAAATTCCGAGGACCCTTATAAGATGGCGGCGGTAATCACGCACGGCAATCTTTTCATCATGAGCACTGATGCAAATCTGAACGCGGAAGGGCTTAAAGGCAAAGTTTTAGGGGTTATAGGTCAAGGACTTGTTCCCGACCTTACTCTGCGCGCCGCACTTTCGAAGGCGGGACTTTCCGAATGTATAGAGGTCGGGGATACAGCTGCCGCCGATAAGATAACTTTAAGATATTTCAGTGCCGCACAGGATATGATTCCGCTTTTAAAATCCGGGCAGCTCTCTTACGGACTTCTTCCCGAGCCCGCGGCGACATACCTTGAAAATCTTTCGCCCGACAAGGAGTATTTCAGGCTTAGTTTGCAGGAAATGTACGATTCGGAGACAAAGTCATATCCGCAGGCGGTGCTTATGGTAAAGTCGAGCGTTGCGGATAACTATAAGTCGGTAGTCAGCGGCATATCGGAAAAATTCGCGGGTAATATCGAGTGGATTAAAAATAATCCTGCGGACGCAGTCAGTGCGGTAAACAATAACATAGCTGAAAACAACGCGGGATTTACGCCCTCTCTTAATGCTTCGACCATAACTTCGGCAGTAGTCGATGCCTGCAATATAAGTTGGCAGAGCGCCGCAAACGCCAAGGCAGATGTAAAGGCATATATAAACGATATATTAAATGTCGGCGTCGGACTCGATATAGCGCCTGCAAAAGCCGTAAACGACGATTTTTTTCTCATTGAAGGCTGATAGTACTAATTGAAACCGAAAGGGGACAAAGTTTTGCTCGATATAAAAAACAAACACGAAAAAGATGCGCGCCGACGTTTTGCGGACGGGATGAGGGATAAATTGCGCAACGCCTTGTTGCCGATTATAACCCTTGCATCCATAATATTGATATGGGCTGCGGCCGCCGCCGCGACGGACAACCCTTACGTGCTGCCGTCGGTCGGGCGGACGGTTAAAGAATTTTTTGCGCTTTTTGCTTACGGCGAGTTTTACGCCGCCGTCGGCGCAACGATTTTGCGCGCTGCTGCGGCGTTTGCCGTGTCTTTCGTCGTTGCGGGTGTTACGGCTTTTGCGGCAAAGAAAAATCAGATTTTTGAAAGGCTCGTCGCGCCGCTCGTTACCGTTTTGAGGGCTCTTCCGACGGTCGCTGTCGTACTTTTGCTGCTTGTCTGGACAAATTCCGAAATAGCGCCTATGATTGTTACAATGCTCGTCGTATTTCCCACGCTTTTTACAAATCTTGAAAACGCGCTCGATTCGGTGGACGGCGAACTTCTCGAAATGTGTAAAGTTTACGGCGTTCCCGCAAAAAAAGTGCTTACAAAAGTCAAGATACCCGCGGTGCTGCCGCAGGTTACCCGCGCGGCAGGCTCGGGGCTTTCGCTTAATTTAAAACTCATGGTTGCGGCGGAAGTTCTCTCGCAGACGGCGGTTTCGCTCGGATATTTTTTAAGCACTTCGAAAGCGTATTTCGAGACGGCAAAAATGATAGCGTTGGTGCTTGTCGCGGTCATTTTGGGACTGATTATCGAATCAGTGTTCGAAAGGCTGGCCGCGGCGGCGGAGAAGCACAGATGATTAAACTGATCGATATTACCAAAAAATACGGCGATAAAACCGTATACGAAAAATTCAATCTTTCTCTGGACGAAAAAAAAGTAACGGTAATTCTGGGGGAAAGCGGCGCGGGAAAGACTACGCTTTTAAACATTATGGCGTCCATAACCGATTTTTCGGGCGAAATACAAGGTCTGCCGCGGGAAAGTCGCGTGTCTTTCGTTTTTCAGAAAGACAGGCTGGTGCCAAACCTGACCGTAAGGGAGAATCTTTTGCTGACTTCGGAAAATGCTGACGTTGCCTCTGCACTCGCAAAAACGGGACTTTCCGAATACGAAAACAAGTATCCGTCCGAACTTTCCGCAGGCATGGCTCGCCGCGTTGCGATTCTCAGGGCGTTTTTATTTGATTCGCCCGTTATTCTTATGGACGAACCGTTTATCAATTTAGACCCCGCTCTCAAATATTCGATTATGGAAATGTTTCTTGATATGCAGCGGCATACGGGAAGAACCGCCGTATCGGTTACACACGACGTCAATGAGGCGGTATATATCGCAGACAGAATTATAGTTATATCGGGAGGAAGGGTAGTCTATGACAATCCCGAAGTTACCGAAGCCGATGAAAAGAAAATTTTGGCCGTGCTGTTAAAGACGGGAAAGACGTCATAAAGACAAAAAACATTAAAATAATTTTTTTATAGACTTTGTTATAAAAAATGTCGGGCGGAAATTTTCCCGACGGCAAAAACGGAGCGGTTTTTCCGCGCCGTACCCGCCGAAAAACGCCCCGACTTCGACAGATGTTTATATAAACACATGTCAAATTACGGCTGCGCGCTGCCTGCCGAATCTCGGTATTTTCAGGTTTACAAGAAAAATTCTCCGAGTTCGATACACGGAGACGGGCTAAGATATCATGTTTTTTCTTATGAAAAACAAGATTATATCATGCAGATGTTCGATTGGGAGAACGAAAAAAATAAAGGCTCATTAAAGGGCTCGGCTGACAAATGGCTCGACTCTTTGGTGAGTTATTAATTTTTCTTAGTTATAAAAACAACCGAATAATCCCCGTCGAGAAGAGTGTAAGCGCTTTTGTCGGCGTTTGTTATTATCTGGCGGTAAACACCGTCGTCGTAAACGGCAAAAATCGTCGCCTCGTTATAAGAGCCGATAATTTTCATTATATAATTAACCAGTTCGCTCTTTTCGGGATCGTCGGGAAAATCGGGGGAGTGTCCGCAAAGACACAGCGCGGTGGTGAGAGCGTCGGAAACGCCGCCGTCTATACCCGTTATCGTCACGCTCGCGACGTTAGTCGCGGCGGGGGATCCGCTTTCGGGGTCAATGATATGACAGTAAGTTTTCCCCTCGTAAGAATAGGTTTTCTCGTAATCGCCGCTAGTCGATACCGAAAGGTCGTTTTTGCCTTTTATGTTCATCTGCACAATGTTTCCCTCTTTTCTCGGATGTTTTACAGATAAAGAGTCTGTGCCTAAAATATAAAGACTGCTTCCTCCGACGTTGACGTATCCTTCCGAATGACCGTATTTTTTAAGAATTTCAGCCGCTTTATCCGCAGCGTATCCTTTGAGTATGCCGCCGAAATCGAGTTCGGTGCGGGTGGTTTTTTTAAAGACTTTGTCGCCGCTTTCGAAGATAATGTTGTTAAAGCCCGTTATGCCGTCGGATAAAATTCTCATTATTTCGTCGGCGGAAGGCGGAGTGAAATCGTATACGGGAAAATCGGGGTAGAACCGCCATAATTTCGTGAACGGCAAGACCGTAGGGTCAAATTTTCCGTCGGTAAAATCGTGGCAGTAAGCGGATATTTCAAAAAGGGCGTCAATATATTCGTCGGTTTCCAGAAAAACTCCCGCTTGAAGCGCGTTGAGTCGGGACGTAAAAGAATCGGGTACCGATAGCGAAAATTCGTTTTCTAAAAGCGCAAACAGTTCACGTATCTCTTTAACGGTCTCTTCGGACAGTGTTTTGCCGTACACCTCTATATGAACGGGGGAGGCGAAAGCTGTGAAGTCCGCGTAGTCGCGACGCTTGCAGGAAGTGAGCGACGTGAATACCAGAATTACCGCCAATATTAACGCCGTTATGCCTTTTTTGTTTCTCATATACAATATTATATATAAAACATTCAGGAAAATCAAATTATATATTGACAAAATTACCGCGCTTTGATAAAATAATAAAGTAAATATCTTGCGGGAGAAAGTTTTCATCCGAAATATGCCACGTTATAAAATCGCAGACATAGTCTTTGAAACAAATCACATATACGCTTATACTCCCGCGCTTTGCAAAAATTATCTTTACGACGGCGACGCGCCGAGCGAATTTTCCGTAGAAATCACTCGGGACGACATTGCCGCGGAACGCGGAAAGGAGGGCGCGGAAGGTTTTCCCGACGCTTACCTTGAAAGTCTTGCGCTTTTCCGTAAACTCTGCGAGTATGCGCTTAAAGAGCGAGAAGGAATAATTTTTCACAGCAGCGCGCTTGCCGTGGACGGGAAAGCATATCTTTTTACGGCGCCGAGCGGCACGGGTAAATCGACTCATTCGAGACTTTGGCGAGAAATGCTCGGCGACAAAGTCGTTATGATAAACGACGATAAGCCTATCGTCCGTTTCGTCGACGGGGATTTCTATGTTTACGGTACGCCGTGGAACGGAAAACACCGTCTCGACACCAACTGCCGTGTAAAAATCGCGGCGATATGCGAGATTAAGCGAGGAGAAAAAAATTCCATCGAGAAAATCACGCCGCGAGAAATGCTGCCCGTCGTGCTCAATCAGACGCTGCGCCCCGGCGAAGTGGCGGAAATGGATAAATATCTGTCTATCGTCGACAGGCTTTTAAAAAGCGTAGGGCTTTACAGATTGCATTGTAATATTTCGAGAGAGGCCGCCGAACTTTCTTACGGCGTCATGAGTAAAGGAGATAATAATGAAAATTAAAGACGGATTTATTTTGCGCGAGGTTGCCGACAGTTATCTCGTAGTGGCGGTGGGCGAAGCGGTTAAACAGTTTAACGGTGTCATCAATCTTAACGAAACGGGTGCGTTTTTATGGAAGCTGCTTGAAAAAGGTTGCGACGAAAAGGGGCTTAAAGACGCGCTCCTTGCCGAATACGACGTGGACGAAGCAACGGCTGCCGCCGATATAAAGGCGTTTGTTGAAAAACTGAAAGAGGCAGACCTTATTATATGACGGACGCTGCACTTATGAAAAACAGATTGGGTTTCGACAATAAAAAATATCTGGAAATGCAGTCGGCGAAAATTCTCGAAAGAATAGCCATGTTCGGCGATAAACTCTATCTCGAATTCGGCGGCAAACTTTTTGACGACTTTCACGCTTCTCGCGTGCTTCCCGGATTTGAACCGGACAGTAAGATAAAAATGCTTTCGCAACTGAAAGACGAGGCGGAAATTTTAATAGTAATCAATGCGAACGACATAGAAAAAAATAAGACGAGAAGCGATTTGGGCATCACATACGATTCGGACGTTCTTCGCCTTATCGACGTGTTCCGCGGGAAGGGTTTTTACGTCGGGAGCGTGGTTTTGACGAGATATGCGGCTCAGCCGTCAGCGGAAGCGTTCAGAAAACGTTTGGAGATTCTCGGTATAAAGGTATACAGACACTATCCGATAGACGGGTATCCTTCGGACCCTGAAAAGATAGTGAGCGAGGAGGGATACGGCAAAAACGAGTATATTGTTACCACACGACCGCTCGTCGTGGTTACCGCGCCGGGTCCCGGGAGCGGGAAAATGGCGACCTGCCTTTCGCAGCTTTATCATGAAAATAAGCGCGGGGTAAAGGCGGGATATGCAAAATACGAAACTTTCCCTATATGGAACATTCCTTTAAACCACCCCGTCAACGCGGCTTACGAGGCGGCGACTGCCGACCTGAACGATATGAATATGATTGACCCTTTCCACATGGACGCTTACGGTGTTATGGCTGTGAATTATAACAGGGACGTGGAAGTTTTTCCCGTCTTGCTTTCCGTAATGAATAAAGTTATGGGAAGTTGCCCGTACAAATCTCCTACCGATATGGGCGTCAATATGGCGGGGTTCTGCATAATGGACGACGAGGTGTGCAGAAATGCGGCAAAACAGGAAATAATAAGAAGATATTATGCCGCTCAACTCGATGTCAGAAAGGGGATAATCAATAAAGAAGCCGTTTCTAAAATAGAAATACTTATGCAGAAGATGTCGGTAACTATTAACGACCGGGCAGTCGTCGGCGCGGCGCTCGAAAAAGAACTCGTTACAGGTACGCCGTGCGCGGCGCTGCAATTGCCGGACGGAAGGCTTGTAACAGGAAAGACGGGCGACCTTCTCGGTGCTTCCGCGGCGCTTTTATTAAACGCTTTGAAAGTGCTCGGGGACATAGACGATTCCATAGACCTTATTTCCTCGGCGGTTATAGAGCCAATACAAAAACTTAAAATCAATCATCTCGGCAGCGTGAATCCGCGTCTTCATACGGACGAAATTCTTTTGTCCCTCGCGGTAAGCGCCGTAACAAACCCCACCGCGAAAAAAGCGATGGAGCAGCTGAAAAAACTTAAAGGTTCCGAGTTTCATTCGTCCGTTATACTTTCACATGTGGACGAGGCGACGCTCAGAAATCTAGGTATTAACGTAACTTGCGAACCGAGGCGTAAGCCCGAAAGGAATTTCGCCTGATTCGATAATTTGTAGGAGGAAAAACATTATGAGTACAACATTGCAACTTTCGCTTTCGCTCACCGCAATTTTTGCCGCAATACTTGTCATTTTGCTGGCGGTGCGGTTTTACAGATACGTAACTTCGGTAAAGCCGGAGTCGCGTACGGTGGAACTTCTGCCCGAGCCCGCGCCCAAACTTGCGGCCGAAACGGCTCACGCCGAGGCGGCGGAAAGCGAAGCCGCAGCCGCAGACGACACGGCGGAAATCGGAGAACTTATAGACGATGAGGACGACAGGGAAATATTTAACAGGAGGGTATCTTTCTGCGAAAAGATGCTCGAACTCGACGTCAGAACTCAGGAATATTACGACGAAATCGTCAATGAATTCAATTCTTACAGAAAGATACATAAGAGATTGTCGAATCGTTTCGTTTCTTTCCGTTTCGGCAGAAAACTCGTCGCAAAAATAAGCGCGCGAGGCAGGACGATGAAACTTCATCTCGCGCTCGACTGCAAGGATTTTGAGGAACGCATATATTTCCAGAAGGACCTCTCCGACGTAAAGACTTATGCCGAAACGCCGTTCACCGTAAAGGTAAAGAGCGACAGGGGGCTTAAAAAGGCAATTTCCCTGATAGGTGCGCTCGCTCTTAAAGAGGGTATGGAAAAGAAAACCAGAACCAATTATGTGGACAGCATGGAAGAAGTGCGCCATCTGGTCATGGAAAGCAAAAAAGACGCCGAATGAAAATCGGCATTAAAATAAATCTGCCGCTGTTTTTCCGGTAGCCCCGAATTCAGATTTTCGGCTTTCTGTTTTTTCCGTTTATTTTTCAGAACGCATTTTTTTGCCGCGCGGGAATTCCCGCGCGGCGTTTTTATGTTATTATGACATTTTTATGTTTATATGACGGCTGATTTTCAAAAATAAAAAAAAATTTAAAAATTTATTAAATTTTCACGATATTTTATTGACAAAATATTTGCTTCGTATATAATAGTAATTAGCACTTCGGTATTAAGAGTGCTAAATTATCAAACGGAGGCAGATAAATAATGAAGGTTAAACCTTTGTTCGACAAAGTAGTTGTCGAAGCGCTTGAAACGGAAGAAAAAACCAACAGCGGTTTTATTTTACCGTCGGCATCTCAGGAAAAACAGCAGATGGCTAAGATTGTTGCTGTGGGACCCGGCGGATTGGTTGACGGCAAAGACGTCGTCATGCAGGTTAAGGTGGGAGATAAAGTTCTCTACTCGAAATATGCGGGCAGTGAATTTAAAGTTGACGGAAAAGAACTTGTGATTATCCGTCAAAGCGATATACTCGCCATTGTTGAGTAACAGGAGGTAAATAATTATGGCTAAACAATTGAAACACGGCGAAGAAGCAAGAAAGGCTTTGCAGAAAGGCGTTGACATTCTCGCCGATACCGTTAAAATCACGCTCGGCCCCAAGGGCAGAAACGTAGTTCTGGAAAAGAAATTCGGTGCGCCGCTTATAACCAATGACGGCGTAACGATAGCGAAAGAAATAGAACTTGAAGACTCTTTCGAAAATATCGGCGCTTCGCTCGTCAAAGAGGTTTCCACCAAGACCAATGACGTGGCCGGCGACGGCACCACCACGGCGGTTATTCTCGCCCAGGCGATGATTTCGGAAGGTCTTAAAAACGTCGCTGCGGGCGCAAATCCGATAATTCTCAAAAAAGGTATTTCGGGCGCGGTAAACGCGGCGGTAGAACAGCTTAAAAAGATTAGCAAGCCCGTTAAGGATAAGAACGCAGTCGGTCAGGTTGCGTCAATTTCCGCGGGTGACCCCGAAGTCGGCGAACTTATTTCCGAAGCGATGGAAAAGGTCGGTAAAGACGGCGTTATAACCATAGAGGAAAGCAAGACCACCAAGACCGAACTCACGACCGTCGAGGGAATGCAGTTCGACAGGGGCTATGCTTCTGCTTACATGGTTACCAATGCCGATAAGATGGAAGCGGTGCTCGATTCGCCCGTTATTCTCATAACCGATAAGAAAATCTCTTCCATTCAGGAGATATTGCCCGTTATCGAACCGATAGCGCAGCAGGGTATGAGGCTTTTAATCATCGCCGAGGAAGTGGAAGGCGACGCGCTTGCGGCGCTTGTCGTCAATAAACTCAAAGGCGTATTTAACTGCGTTGCGGTAAAGGCACCCGGATTCGGCGACAGAAGAAAAGCTATGCTCGAAGATATAGCCATTTTAACAGGCGGCACGGTCATTTCTTCCGAACTCGGATACGAATTCAAAGACGTTACCACCGATATGCTCGGCAAGGCTGCGACCGTTAAAGTCGATAAGGACAACACCACGATAGTGGGAGGAGCCGGCGATCCCGCCGCGATAGAGGCGAGAAAACAGGCGATAAAGGCGCAGATAGAAGTTACAACTTCCGATTACGACAAGGAAAAATTGCAGGAGCGTCTTGCTAAACTTGCGGGCGGCGTAGCCGTAATAAATGTCGGCGCGGCTACCGAAGTGGAAATGAAGGAAAAGAAACTTCGCATAGAGGACGCGCTCAACGCGACGAAAGCGGCTGTTCAGGAAGGTATCGTTCCGGGCGGCGGCGTGGCTCTTATCTCCACTATTAAGAGCATAAAGAAGTATGCCGACACTCTCGAAGGCGACGCTAAGACCGGTGCTCAGATAGTACTTAAAGCGGTACAGGCTCCGTTGACGCAGATTGCAATCAACGCGGGACTGGACGGTTCGGTAATACTTAACGAGATACTAAAAGCCGATAAGCCCAATTACGGGTTCAACGCACTCACCAACGAATATACGGATATGGTGGCAAGCGGCATCATCGACCCGACCAAGGTTACCCGTTCGGCTCTCGAAAACGCGGCGTCGGTTGCGGGCGTGTTCCTAACGACCGAATCGGTTGTCGCGGACATCAAAGAGCCCGAACCTCCGCAGATGCCCGCGGGCGGTATGGGCGGAATGTATTAAAAATACCTTTCGGGCATGACGGTCTGAACCGTGCGCTTTCGCGAAGACGACATATGTAAATTATCTCGTAAAAGGTAATTTTCAAAATGGCGTAAAGTAAATAATAAACAACCCGCCCGTCGGACAGTTCCGGCGGGCGGGTTTTATATTTTAATCGGTTTAATATAAATAAATCAGTATTTTATTCTTTCTTCGATGTATGCTTTTAATTCTGAAACGGGAATCCTGACCTGTTCCATAGAATCGCGCTCCCGGACAGTTACGCAGTTATCGGTTTCCGAATCGAAGTCATAAGTTATGCAGAAGGGAGTACCTATTTCGTCCTCTCTGCGGTAGCGTTTTCCGATAGAGCCAGTTTCGTCGTAATCAACGGGGAAGTACGCGGAGAGTTCTTCGTAAATCACGCTCGCTTTTTCTCCGAGTTTTTTTGAAAGGGGCAGAACTGCGGCTTTGAAAGGAGCAAGCACGGGATGAAGCCTCAAAACGGTACGGACGTCGTTTTTCTCGGCGTCGATTACTTCTTCTTCGTATGCGTTGCATAGAACCGCGAGAACGCTTCTTTCTACACCGAGACTCGGCTCGATGACGTAAGGAATATATCTTTCGCCGGTCTCCTGGTCAAAATAAGAAAGGTCTTTTCCCGAAACGTTCTTGTGTTGTGTGAGGTCGTAATCGGTGCGGTCGGCAACTCCCCAGAGTTCGCCCCAGCCGAACGGGAAAAGAAATTCAAAGTCCGTCGTGGCTTTGGAGTAAAAGCAGAGTTCTTCGGGAGAATGATCGCGTAAACGCAGATTTTCTTCTTTGATTCCGATGGAAAGTAACCAGTCGCGGCAGAAGCTGCGCCAATAATCGAACCATTCGAGGTCGGTGCCGGGCTTGCAGAAAAATTCGAGTTCCATCTGTTCGAATTCGCGGACGCGGAATATAAAGTTTCCGGGCGTGATTTCGTTTCTGAAAGACTTACCTATCTGTCCTATACCGAACGGTATCTTTTTGCGCGTTGTGCGCTGTACGTTTACAAAATTTGTAAATATACCCTGCGCCGTTTCGGGACGGAGATAGACGGTGTTTTTCGCGTCCTCGGTAACGCCCTGAAATGTCTTGAACATGAGGTTGAACTGCCTTATGTCTGTAAAATTATGTTTGCCGCATGTGGGGCAGGGTATTTTATGTTCGTCGACAAACGCTTTCATCTCGGCGTTGGTAAACGAATCTATGGGTTTTTCCAGCGTATAACCGCTCTCCGCCGCCCAGTCCTCGATAAGTTTGTCGGCGCGGAATCTTTCGTGACATTCGCGGCAGTCCATGAGGGGATCCGAAAAGCCCGCAAGATGACCCGAGGCGACCCACGTCTGCGGATTCATCAGAATGGCGGCGTCAAGCCCCACGTTGTATTTGTTCTCCTGAACGAACTTCTTCCACCATGCGCGTTTGATATTGTTTTTAAGTTCCACACCGAGAGGTCCGTAGTCCCAAGTATTGGCGAGCCCGCCGTAGATTTCGCTGCCGGGGAATATGAAACCTCTGTTTTTACATAGATTGACTATTTTTTCCATCTTGTTGTCGTCGGGTTTGATTGACATAAGTTTACCGTCCGTTTTTATTTTGAATAACAGAAACAATTTTACATTATAATGACTTTTAAGTCAAGCAATAGAATAGTTTAATAAAATATTTAAATTTGCTTTTGTATTTCGGTAAAATGTGCTATACTTTTAATTAAATTAACTGATAAAAGGTGTAATCTATGGCGGAAGCGACTAACTTTATCGAACAAATAATAAACGACGAACTTGAAAACGGCGTGGTGAAAAGCGTTTATACGCGTTTTCCGCCCGAGCCAAACGGTTATCTGCATATAGGGCACGCCAAGTCCATATGCCTCAATTTCGGAATTAAGGAAAAGTACGGCGGAAAATGCAACCTGTTTTTCGACGATACGAATCCCTCGAAGGAAAAGACGGAATTTGTGGAAGCGATAAAAGAGGATATAAAGTGGCTGGGTTTTACATGGGACAAAGAAACCTATGCCTCCGATTATTTCGGAAAAATATACGAGTTTGCAATCGAACTGATAAAAAAAGGCAAGGCTTTCGTCTGCGATATGACTGCGGAGGAAATATCCGCGAGCCGCGGCACGCTTACGGAGGCGGGAAAGGAAAGCCCCTACAGAAACAGGTCGGTTGAAGAAAATCTCGAACTCTTTAAGGCGATGAAGGATGGAAAGTTTGCGGACGGGGAAAAGTGCCTCCGAGCCAAGATAGACATGGCGTCTCCCAATATCAATATGCGCGACCCCGTCATATACAGGATACTTCGCCAGCCGCACCACAGGACGGGCAATACCTGGTGCATTTATCCCATGTACGACTACGCTCACCCTATCTGCGATTATATGCAGGGCGTAACGCATTCGCTTTGCACTCTCGAATTCGAGGACCACAGACCGCTTTACGACTGGGTCGGCATCGAATTGGGATTCAGTCCCAAGCCGCGCCAGATAGAATTCGCAAGGCTTAACGTAACAAATCTCGTAATGAGCAAGAGATACCTGAAAAAACTCGTCGAGGACGGGTCCGTGGAGGGCTGGGACGACCCGCGTATGCCTACTCTCGCGGGGATAAGAAACCGCGGAGTTCCCGCCGAGGTACTCAAAGACTTTTGCGGCAGAATAGGCGTCAGCAAGGCAAATTCGGAAGTGCAGATAAGTTACCTCGAAGCGTGTATAAGGGAATATCTGAACGAACATGCCGAACGCGCCATGGCGGTTTTAAAACCCGTCAAGGTTACTATTGCCAACTATCCCGACGGCATGAGCGAGGAACTCGATTTTGAAATTAACCCCAAAGACGGCGACGGTAAGACGAGAAAAATAACTTTTTCCAAAAACATATTCATAGATGCGGACGATTTTTCGGTCGCGCCGCCGCCCAAATATTTCCGACTGAAAAAAGACGGATACGTAAGACTTAAATCGGCTTTTATTATAAAGTGCGACGACGTAATTTTCGGCGATAACGGGGAAGTAAAGGAACTTATATGCTCATATGTTCCCGAGTCCAAAAGCGGCAACGATACTTCCGGCATAAAGGTCAAAGGCGTCGTACAATGGGTGAATGCGGATGATGCCGTGGATGTGAAAATAAGAAAGTACGGTTATCTCCTTAACGACGAAGAGTATCCGGGACAAGATTTTTCTGAGAGAATGAATAAGGAAAGTCTGAAAGTTTTCGAAGGCAAGGTGGAGCCTTATGTAATGAATAATTCGGCCGATAAGGTCTATCAGTTCATAAGGACGGGATATTTCAAAAGATTTGCCGTAAAAGACGGAGAAGTCCTGAGCGAGATTGTTTCCTTAAAGGATAATTTCAATAAATAATCTAAAACGGTTTTGCCGCGCGCCCCGAATTCCGGGTCGCGCGGCAGTAAATTTACAAATGAAAAAATTTTTGGTTTTGGTGGTTGTAATTATAACTGTCGCAAGTTGTTTTCTTTTGTTTTCGTGCGCTCAAAAAGAAGTGGCCGAAGGGGACGGTACACAATCCGACGTTTCCGATTTGCCCTTCGATGACGGCGGAAAGGACACGGCGGGGGATTCGTCGTTTGAAAATCCTTCCGAAACGCAGCCTCCCGAGCAAGAGAATACGGAGGATGGCGAACAGAATGAAGATAATAATCACGATAAATTGTACTTTGTTTTTTCTCCCGACGGCAGCGGGGGAGTTGTTCTGACGGAAGCGGATACCGACTCACGAATCATAGACATTCCTTCGCAATACGAGGGGCTTCCCGTGGTTGCAATAGGCGCAGGCGCATTTTCGGGGAACGAAACTCTCGTTGAGGTTAATATTCCATCTTCGGTAACGAGAATCGAAGCATACGCGTTCGACGGGTGTTATAACCTTGCAAAAGTAGTGTTCGGAAACACCTGCGGCTGGTCGGCGGGAAAATACTCTTTTCAATCCTCGGCACTGGAAAACAATAATACCTCGGCGGTATATTTAAGAAAAACATTCTGCGGATATGAGTGGATTCGCACTTCCGAAAACTGAACTTATTTTAAGACATAAGATATTTATGCGAAATTTTTTGTTTTCTTTATAAACGTGGATGACATATAAAGCCATACATTATCTAAACTTTTTTCAATAGAAAAATTTTCTGTCCCGCCGATAAGTCGGCGGGACAGAAATTATTATAAAACGTCTCTTGTTGCGAGCACTTCTCCCGTTACGCCGTCGAGAAGCAGTGCCTTGATCCTGTTGTTGCCGCTCGCAAAACCTATATACCAGAACGGTTTTTCATCTTTGAAGATTATGCGCGCATAGATTTCCGCGCAGAAATTTCCGTTTTCGTCCTTGAAACTGTCGGCGAGCGCGGGTTGGTTTTTCTCAAAAAGCGCGAGGGCGGCGCGATAGTCGAGCGCATTTTCGGGTATTATAGATTTAAATGTTATTGTTTCGGCAGCCGAGCCCGCGAATATCACGGCACTGAATTCCTTTTCCGAAAAATCTTCGATTTCCAAAGTCGCAGTCAGTATGTCGCTTACGGGATTAAGCGAAAATAAACTCTTATATTCCACGCCTTTATATGTTAAAAACACGGTGCGTTCGGTGTTGTCGGTCTGTAAGCCGGTCATGCGGAATGTGAGTCTGTAAACTTTTTCTCCTACGCTTCCGTCGTTTGTAAACGGTTCTTCGCGAAATCCGTAAGACGCTCTTATCTGATAACTGTCGCTTTGCCCTTCGTAAATCTCGCTGCGCAGTTCGCTCACGAAAGGAGCAAGTCCCTCGTCTTTTTTGCATCCCGTCAAATACATAAAACATGAAACACTGATAAGACATAAAAACAATATTCCGATTTTTTTCATAAAAACATCTCCCGAAAATAAAATATGAGAAATAAGCGCGGTAAATTACAAATACGGGAAAATTCTTATTAAAGGGTTGATTTTTATTCTCGGGTCTGTTAAAATAATATATACGAAAAGGTATCGCGGGGATATGCATTTTGTCTAAACTCGTTCTAAAAACGGCCGCCGTAACGCTTGCGGCCATAATATTTTTGTGTGCGCTGATTTTCGGGGCGTTCGTATTGTTTCGGCCTGTATCGCTTGCGAGGTTGTTCGAGGGCGCGGGCAACGATTCCGCCGCCGCGTATTTTTATATACGCAGTTATGAAAAGACGGGCGACTTTGAAGAACTTGCGCTGTTGTGCGAAAAAATAGACGAACACGACATGTCGGAGGACGCGGCAAAGTACCTTTCATTGTTTATCGAAAACGAAAAATTTGCTGATTACTGCGAAGAGTATGACGCTAAATATTCCTCATACTATTCCGCGCGCGAAGCGGCATACGGCAGACTTACGGTTTCTATCTATTTAAGCGAGGGGATTGAATCCGCCTTATTAAAGGCAAAGCAGCTTTGCGAGGGAAATTATTCGGAATATAATCCCTTTTACTGGCTTATTACGGACGGCAGACTGTCTTTTTCGGAAACGGACATCGCGTCGATAAAGACGGCGCTTCGGGGTATTGAATGCGACGAGTCGGAACGTGAGTTTTTAGAACGCGATATCGCGCTTGCAGAAGAACTTTCCGCGAAATAAAAAAATTTTTTATCCGCCTGATTTTACGGGGGCGGATTGTTTTATCCTGGAAATAAATTATGAAAAACGGCAGACCGCGTCCGTGACAAATCTTGTGCCGAGCGGTTTGGTTGTAAGAGTAAACGATGAACAACGGCAATACGAAAATAGGCGGCGCGGCTTCGGGCGCGGCATTCGCCTTTATGATGATTTTTTATCTTGCGGCGGCTTTTATAGGACAAGCCGTTCTTTTTGCCGTTGCCGAAGAGGGGAGTTTTGTTTTTTATGCGATAAACTCCCTGTTTTCGGTATTTAGCATATCGGTTACGCTCATCATCGCATCAAAATTATGTAAAGCAAAATTTAGCGGCATGTGTGCGGTAAATAAGTTTAATCCCTTTTATATATTTTTTGCAGTCGCACTAGCCGCGGGCATGTTTTTCGGCCTTGGATTTATCAATATCGCTGTGGCGGAGGGACTTGACAAAATCGGTATAAATGTTCCCGAGAATAATATACCTCTCAATGAAACGTGGCAGTATTTAGTCATGGTACTGCTTCTCGCCGTTTTTCCAGCCGTGGCTGAGGAGTTTTTCTTCCGCGGCGCAATTGCGGGAGGGGTTGGCGGAACGGGAGTTTTTGTCGCCGCGGCGGTCAATGCGCTTTGTTTTTCACTGTATCATTGTTCGCTTTCGCAATTTTTTTACCAGTTTATATATGGGTTTGCGCTCTTTATTCTGATGCGTTCCGCTTCGAGCGTACTTCCCGCGGTCATCGCACATTTTTTCAATAATTTCGCCGTGCTTACTTTCACTCATTTCGGAGTGGAAGTGAATCTTTACAATCCTCTCATAATTGCGGGAGGACTTGTATTATTGTCGGTTTGCGTGGTGTTTTTTGTGTTTTATTATGTTAAAAAAGGACGCGTTGTTTTATATGTGCCGACTGAAAGTAAGGATAAAAACTTGTGTCGTAAAAATGGCGTTTCAAAGGGAAATGCGGGGGAAATAAAGGCGTTTTTCTTTCCGTACGGCATACTCGGCGTTGTCGTTTGCGTCGCCATGATTGTAGCGGGAGCGTTTGCGTAATGATAAAAATCAATGTTGTTGCGGTGGGAAAAGTAAAAGAAAAATATTATTCCGAGGGAATAGCCGAGTACGCTAAAAGGCTTTCGCGTTACTGCGAATTTAAAATTACGGAAATCGCGGAAGAAAATTTCGCGCACGTAGTCGATGCGACGAAAGAAACTATTTTGCGGAGGGAGGCGGAGCGTATCAGGCCTCATCTCGCGGGTAAGGTTTTCGCGATGGCGATAGAAGGAATAAAATTCACGAGCGAAACTTTTGCCCGCAGAATCAAGG
The DNA here is from genome assembly GCA_944367535.1 of uncultured Clostridia bacterium. Taxonomy (GTDB): domain Bacteria; phylum Bacillota; class Clostridia; order Christensenellales; family Borkfalkiaceae; genus UBA1259. The sequence continues at coordinate 57,411 of CALVWQ010000008.1, read as the reverse complement.
AGTGTACGGATGCGGGAGATGGAGTGATTACTTTTGTCATAGGCGGTTCTTACGGCCTCTCGGACGAGATAAAAAAGGCGGCGGCACAACTTGTTTCGTTTTCCGATATGACTTTTCCGCATACACTCTTCCGTTTAATGCTTACGGAGCAGATTTACAGGGCGTTTTCAATTATAGGGGGTAGCGCTTATCACAAATAATTCATACTATGTCGTATGAGTGTTTTTTCAGATGTTAGCGAATTTTACATAAACTTTCAAGGAAAAAAGGGTATAATCGGTTACACCGAGATGAAAAGACCCGTTTATTATGTGAAAGTGTCCTTTTCGGAAAGCCCGGTGCTTATAGCGCAATATGCGATACACGCGAGAGAGTATATAACATCCTATCTTGCCATGATGCAGGCGGAAGATTTTCGGCGGCGAGGCAGAACAGGTACGGTTTACTTTATACCGGCAGTAAATCCGGACGGGATTTTTATCGCCGAGACGAAAGACCCGCTTTATAAAGCCAATGCAAACGGCGTCGACCTTAACGTTAATTTCGACGCGAGGTGGGGAAGCGGCGCTAAAAACACGCGTATCCGCGGTGCGGAAAATTACATCGGAGAATTTCCTTTTTCCGAAAGCGAAACGCGCGCTCTCAGGGATTTTACTCTCGCGGTCAAACCCGATATCACTCTTAGTTATCATTGCAAGGGTGAGGAAATTTACTGGGAGTTTTTTCAAACAGGACAGAAAAGAAAGCGAGATTTTTATATTGCCCGCGCAGTATCCGAGGCAACCGGATATCCGCTTAAAAGCGCGGGAATTTCGGCGGGCGGTTATAAGGATTGGTGCATAGAAAAACTCGGGATATCCGCGCTTACGATTGAGGTAGGAAAGGACAGTCTTTCGCACCCTATAGGGAAAGAACATGCCGGAAGTATATTCTCGAAAAACAGAAATGTTGTCGGAGCGGCGATAACCGCGTTTTCGGAGGAAAAATGGAATTGAAATTCATGCGCGCCGCGTTTAAAGAGGCGTGCGCCGCGGACAAGGCCGACGAAGTGCCGATAGGCGCGGTAATCGTGCTTGACGGAAAAGTGATTGCCCGAGGGCAGAATCGCACCGAAAGAAAACAGTCCGCAGTGGCTCATGCCGAGACGGAGGCGATTCAAAAAGCCTGCAAAAAGCTAGGGAGCTGGCGGCTTGACGGCGCAGAAATGTATGTTACCGTTGAACCGTGCGCCATGTGCGCGGGGGCGATTGCGGGCGCGCGCATAAAAAAAGTTTATTTCGGGGCGCACGAAAAAAAGAGCGGATGCGCGGAAAGTCTTTATCCCGTGCTTACCATTAACGGACTAAATCATACCACAGAATTTATCGGCGGTGTCATGGAGGACGATTGTGCCGCCCTTATAAAAAATTTTTTCAGGCGCAAACGAACGGGGAAAAAAACCAAGGCATTTTAGTTTACACGCTTTTACGTGTTGGCGTATTTACGCTTGCAAATAAAATTATATTATGATATACTTAAATATATAGTTGGCATGACATTTGAGGGTACTGTGTTGGAAAATAACGAGAATTCCGTCCCGCAGGACGTGGAAAATATACATACCGGACAATCGGAAAATGCGAGTTTTACGGATAAAGAGTCAGCCTCGCCTTTAAAAAAAGGGTGCAGGTATAATTTTTATTTATTTTTAAAAAGGACTTTTGATATATTTTCTTCCGGTATTGCAATAATATTGTTCTCATGGCTGATTCTTTTATGTCTTCTCATAAAGTGGCTGGAAGATTTTCATAACCCCGTTTATGTGTCCACGAGAATAGGCAAGAACGGAAAGCCTTTTAAATTTTATAAAATACGTTCCATGAGACCCGACGCCGAGGCGATGAAACAAAAACTTATTGAACAAGGCCTAAACGAGGCCGATCCGCCTGCGTTTAAAATGAAAAACGACCCGAGAATAACAAAGTTCGGAAAGTTTTTAAGAAAGACGAGTCTTGACGAATTGTTGCAGCTTTTCAATATTTTTAACGGTTCCATGAGTGTTGTCGGACCCAGACCGCCGATACCATGCGAAGTTGAAAAATATAACGAGTATCAGAAACAGCGGCTTTTGGTAAAGGGCGGATTATTATGCTTGTGGCAGATACAGAAGAATCGTAACGACATCAAGTTTGATAAGTGGGTGGAACTTGATTTGGAGTACATAAAAAAACAAAGCGTATGGTTAGACCTTAAAATTATATTTAAAGGTCTTTTTATGGTTATTTTCGACAGAAGTGGCGAGTAGGAGATAAAATGATAAGATTCGGCGTAATCATGGCCGGCGGCGGCGGTACTAGATTTTGGCCCATGTCCAGAATTTACATGCCTAAACAGCTTCTCAATCTGAGCGGTAAAAACGCAATGATTAACGAGACAGTTGCGAGGCTGAAAAAGGTAGTTGACGAAGCAGGCATATTTATAGTTACGAACGTCGGACAGGCTGAAAATCTGAAAAAAGTTACGGACAAGTTTTATCCGTCCTTAAACATCATCAAGGAGCCCTGTTCTAGAAATACTGCCGCCTGTATCGGTTATGCGGCAGTAAAAATACTTACTCTCCACGGCGACGGAGTTTTAATCGTAACACCCTCCGACGCTTATATAAAGGACGAAGAGGAGTATGCAGACGTTCTGAAAAAAGCGGCCGATGCGGCGGAACGGACGGAAGGCATCGTTACGCTCGGGATAACTCCATCTTTTCCCGCTACGGGATACGGGTATATCAAGGTAGGCGAAGAAACTTGCGGAGTAAGAAAAGCCGCTTGTTTTGTGGAAAAGCCCGATAAAGACACGGCGGAAAAATATCTTGCGAGCGGAGATTATGTTTGGAACAGCGGCGTTTTTGTTTTTAAGGCTTCTGTAATTTTGGAGAAAATAAGACAGCTCATGCCCTCTCTTTATGAGGGACTTGCGCAAATAAGAAAGGCATTCGGTACTGCCGACGAGGAAAATGCCATAAAAAACATATACGGCAATCTTCCGTCCGTATCAGTGGATTACGGAGTTATGGAAAAAGCCGATAATATTTACGTTCTTCCGTGCAACCCCGGTTGGAACGACGTGGGAAGTTGGGATATGTTAGGGGCATTGCACGAAAAGGACGAAAAGGGGAACATTTCGTTGGGCGACAACGTTCTCGTCGATACGGAGGATTCGTTTGTCGTTTCGGGAGGAAGAACGGTGGCGCTGCTCGGCGTCAAGGGATTGGTGGTTGTTGAAACTCCGGATGCTGTTCTTGTTTGCCCCAAAGACAGGGCCCAGGATGTCAGAAAAATAACCGATATTCTTAAAGCAAACGGAAAGACCGAATTATTATGAGCGATTATAGAAAAGAATATTTAAGATGGATTTCGGACGATGTGTTCGATGATAAAACGAAAGCCGAATTAAAAAGCATAACAGACGAAAAGGAAATAGAGGACAGGTTTTACAAAGAACTTTCTTTCGGTACCGGTGGGCTTCGCGGAATACTCGGCGCGGGTACGAACAGAATGAACCTTTATACGGTCGGAAAAGCCTCTCAGGGACTTGCCGACTTTATAAATTCGCAGAATAAAGGCGGAAGCGTCGCAATCGCTTTCGACAGCAGAAACATGTCGGAGCAATTTGCAAAAAGGAGCGCCGAAATATTTGCGGCAAACGGTCTTAAAGTATATATTTTCGATTCGCTTCGCCCCACCCCCGAACTGTCTTTTGCGGTGAGAACTCTCGGCGCGACGGCGGGAGTGGTTATCACGGCGAGTCATAATCCCCCCGAATATAACGGATATAAAGTATATTATTCGGACGGAGGACAGATTGTGCCGCCCGTCGATAAAATGATTATCGACAGCGTGCGCGCGGTTGGCGATTATAAGAACATAAAAAGAATCAACTTCGAAAGTGCGAAAGAAAAAGGACTTATACGGATTATCGGCCGCGAAATCGACGACGCGTATATCGCCGAACTGAAAAAAAACGTACTTAACGCGGACGTTCTGAAAAAGCGTGCGCCGTCGTTAAAGATTGTCTATACTCCGCTCAACGGGACGGGGAAGGTGCCCGTTTTAAGGATACTTTCGGAACTCGGATTCGAAAATGTTTATACCGTACCCGAGCAGTCCGAGCCCGACGGGAATTTCCCTACGTTAAAATACCCTAATCCCGAGGACCCCGCGGCTTTTTCCTACGCTCTCGAACTGGCAAAAAAAGTGGGTGCGGATATAGTTATGGCTACCGACCCCGATGCCGACAGACTTGGAATATATGCAAAAGACGGCAACGAGAAATACGTGCCTTTTACCGGAAACATGACGGGCATACTCATTGCCGAATATCAGTTGTCTCAAAAAAGAGCAAAAGGCTTACTGCCCGTTCATTCCGAGGACGCTGCGATTGTTACGACAATTGTTTCGACGGATATGGCGGCGGCTGTCGCGAAAGAATACGGGGTAACCTGTATAGAGGTGCTGACAGGTTTTAAATATATAGGCGAGAAAATTAAACTCTTTGAATCCGCTAAGGAGAAAAACGGCGGAAAATATTGTGCGCGGTGCGGGGCTTTTGATTTTATATTTGGTTTCGAGGAAAGTTACGGGTGCCTTCTTGGTACGCATGCGCGGGATAAGGATGCCGTCGCCGCAGTAGCCGCGCTTGCAGAAGCGGCTGCATTTTATGCGGAGCGGGGAATTTCTTTGCCCGAAGCGGCGGATAATCTTTTCCGTAAATACGGATACTATAAAGAGGCGCTCGTGTCCAAGGTCTTGAAGGGCGCCGACGGTGCAGGCAAGATAAGGCAAATCACGGAAAATTTAAGAAATAATCCCGCAAAACAAATCGGCAGCGAAAAAGTCGTGAGGGTGCGAGATTACCTTAAAAATACAGTCACAGATACCGATACGGGCGCGGTTGAAACTACGGGACTTCCGCAGTCGGACGTCATGTATTTCGAACTTGAAGGAGGCTGGTGCTGTATTCGTCCGTCGGGAACCGAACCTAAAATAAAATTATATATGGGCGTCGTGTGCGAAACGGAACAAGCCGCTATAAAAAGGCTTGAAATATTGAAAGACTCACTGTCCGAAATGCTCGGTTTATAACACAGGCGTTTAATATAAAGGTTGCATATAAAGCTTTATTATAAAAAAATATGAAGTGTCTTATTCTGGCGGGAGGCAGCGGCGACAGATTGTGGCCGCTGTCCAGAAAAAATTATCCCAAACAATTTATGGAAATCAGGAAAGGTCGTTCTATGTTCCAGGAAGCAATCCTTAGGAACATACCTTTCTGTGACGAATTTATTATAATCGCCAACAAAAGACATGAAAGTATAGTTAAAGCACAGTTGCAGGATTTTCAGGACTTGAAATATTCCATACTTATGGAAGAATCTCCCATGAAGACTGCTCCTTCCATTATCACGCTTGCACTCAATTTCGAGGGAAATGAAGAATTCCTAATTGTTTCGACGGATAATGTCATAGACGGTGAATATAACAGTTGCATAACGCACCTTAAAGAAGTCATCAAGAAAGATAAAATCGGCGTTGTAGCTACCGCACCAAAGGAAAAACAGTACGGGAATCATTATTTCGAATATGTGGGTGGCAGGATACGTTATACTTCGGTCTGGGGAAAATCGTGTTATGTGGACTGCGGAATAATGGGAGGTAAAGTTTCGGTCATTTTAAAAAATGTAGACCATGCCTTTATCGAACAGTGTAAAAATATACGCATCAGCGAAAATGTTTTTGTAGAAAGCAGGGATTATGTCAGCCATCTGGGCATGGCGGATGTTATGAGTACCGAAGAATTCGAAATGGTACTCGCCAAAGTTTCTTGTCAAAGAATAACCGATATAATGTCCTATTATAACTTTGTCGGCAGGCAGGAAGATAATCACAACGTCTGCATAAGTTATAATTGCAAAGACGTCAGTATTATCAATACGGCGAGCGACAGGCTTGTCGTCGCGAACGACCTTAAAAACATACTCATAGCCAATACCAAAGACGCCGTATTTATTACCCGAAAGGACAGCAAGACGGGCGTCAAGGAAATAGCAAAAATCTATTATCAGAACGAAAAGAAATTTTTTGACGATTACCCCGTTTACTATCAGGATTGGGGCGTTGAGGAATCGCTCAGTTTCGACGGGGATTATAAAGTAAGCAAAATAACCATTTATCCAAAGAGTGTAATGGAGGATACTGTTGCCGTCGGGACATGCGTAAATTATTATGTTCTGGACGGCAGCGTAGAGAGCGTGCAGGGAAAGGAAAAAGAAGCGAGGTCTGCAAAGGCAAACGAGAATATATTCTTTAAAAGCGGCGTCAGTTACGAGATAACCAATTCGGGGCGGCGGGCGGTAACGCTCATAAAAACCGAAAACAGCAAAAACTTCACTTCAAAGGCAGTGGAAAAAGCGGAAGAAGGGTGTTTCGTAAAATTAAAACCCGAACTGAAAGACTATGTATGGGGCGGAACCAAGATTCACGATATTCTGGGAAAGAGCATCGGACGGCACGACAGAATCGCCGAAAGCTGGGAACTTTCGGCTCACAGCGCGGGGCAATGCAAGATAGCAAGCGGCAGATATAAGGGGCTTAAATTCGGCGAATATATCGACGTTATAGGTAAGGAAAATCTCGGTTGGAAAGCGCAGGATTACGAGAGATTTCCGCTGCTTATAAAATTTATAGACGCAAAAGAAAATTTGTCCGTGCAGGTTCATCCCGACGACGAATACGCTTTCCCGAACGAGGGGGATTACGGAAAGAACGAAATGTGGTATATTATGGGCGCCGATAAAGACGCTTATATATATATGGGTTTTAACAAGGATATTTCTAAGGACGAGATACGCGAACGAATAAAAAACAACACTATTTTACAGGTCCTGAATAAAGTGCCCGTTAAAAAAGGCGAAACTTATTTCCTTAAAGCGCGTACCATACACGCGATAGGCGCGGGGTGCCTCGTGTGCGAAATTCAGCAGTCTTCGAATGTTACTTACAGGCTTTACGATTACGAGCGCACGGGTTACAAAGGGAAATCTCGTCAACTGCATTTAGATAAGGCGTTTGAGGTGTTGGAGACAAAGAAAAACAAGACCGATTTCAAGGCGCAGTACAGCGTACTTGAATTCCCGGGGTACAGAAAACAACTGCTCGGGCAGTGCAAATATTTTGTCGCGACAAAATATATAGTGGACGGAGAACTTTCGCTTGCCGCCGCGGGCGCATCGTTCAGGGCGGTTATAGTGATAGACGGGGCGGGGAAAATAGGTAACGGGCACATAAGTTATAATACGGGTCTCGGTGATACATGGTTTATAGGAAGTAAAGAAATTATAAATATAAAAGGAAAACTTACAGTAATAATCGCAAGTATATGATTGTCTTTTGCGCCCTGCCGAAAGCAGGGCGTTTTTTGTTCATAATAGGTCAATAAACAGACAAAACCTTGACACCGCATTTCGCTTGTGTTATACTGATTATATATTGAAGCGGGGATAAACCGCGTTTTACGGGTCTGAAAATGAAAATACTTCACATAAGCAAATATTATTTTCCGTTTGTGGGCGGCGTGGAACAGGTCGCACGCGATTGTGTCAACGCGCTTAAAGGTCATGACAACAAGGTAATATGTTTTAACCATGAAAAAGGCGACGATACAGATATAGTGGACGGTGTGGAAGTGATAAGGAGTGGCTGTCAGGCGAAATTATCTTCGCAGCCCATCGCTTTGGGTTTCGGCCGCGCACTGAAAAAAATAATGAACGAATTTCAACCCGAAATCGTGATTTTTCATTATCCCAACCCTTTTGTGGCGCACAGCCTCTTAAAGTTTTCTTCGCGGAATTTTAAACTCATACTTTATTGGCATCTTGATATAGTCAAGCAAAAATTTCTTAAAAAGTTTTTCCACGGTCAGAACAAAAGGCTTTGCGACAGGGCGGACAGGATTGTCGCTACAAGCCCTAATTATATAGAGTACAGCGAGTATTTGCCGCTTTATCGCGAGAAATGCACCGTTATCCCTAATTGCGTGAACACCGACAGAATCTTTGTAAACGAGAATGTCAAAAAACATGAAGAACAAATACGTTCCGAAAATGAGGGGAAAATCATTCTTTTTGCAGTTGGACGTCACGTGCCTTACAAAGGAATGGAGTATCTTATCAGGGCGAGCGCATATTTAGACGACCGTTTCAGGATATTCATAGGCGGAACGGGACCTCTTACGGAGAGTCTTAAAAAACTCGCGGAAGGAGACGGAAAAATAAAGTTTACGGGGAAAATTTCCGACGACGAACTTGTCGCTTATATGGCGGCGTGCGATATTTATTGTTTTCCTTCGATAACTAAGAATGAGGCGTTCGGAGTTTCTCTTGCCGAAGCGATGTATTTTGGAAAGCCTGCCGTTACTTTTACCATTGAAGGGAGCGGCGTAAATTATGTCAGTCTTAACGGAATCACGGGACTGGAAGTTGAAAACGGAAACAGCGAAAAATACGCGGAAGCCATAAGGCTTTTGGCGGATAACGAAGAAATGCGCTTAAACTACGGTAGGGCGGCAAAAATTCGTGTTGAACACAATTTTCTTTTGGAAAATTTTCGTGAAAACATCAATAATCTTATTGATAAATTATTTTAATAGTCACTATATTGCGTAAAATCGCCGAGGGAATAATTTGAAAGATATTTATATAAACGGAAAATTTCTGTGTCAGAGAATAACGGGTGTTCAGAGATACGCATCGGAATTAGTTAAACAACTGGATGAAATTAACGATGAACGTTTCAAGTTTCACATAATAAAACCTTCTGGCACCGTAAACAAAATCGATTTTAAAAATATAGACGTTATCGAGACAAAGGGAAAAGCGGGATATTTTTGGGAACAGATTATTCTTCCCAAAATCTGCCGCCGCTTAAAGGCGGAAACCCTTATAAACTTTTGTAATGTCGCGCCTGTTTTTTTCCCGGGTATATGTGTCTTGCATGACCTCGGTTGTATTGACGCGCCGAAAGGATTTTCTTTCAGACAGAGGGTTGTTTATAAAATTATCAACCGGCTGAACGTAAGGCGCTATAAACATATATTCACGGTTTCTGAATATATGAAAAAAAGAATAGAGGAATTTTACGGGGTAAATGGGGTAGATGTGCTTTACAGCGGCAGAGAACATATTGCCGATATTAAGCCCGTAAAACCTTTGTTTATAGATAAATTTCAGGATTATTATCTTGCGGTCGGGAGTATGAACCCGAATAAGAATTTTAAATCTATCGTACGACTTGCTAAGCTTAATCCCGATGAAAATTTCATTATAGCGGGCGGCAACGCGAGGTCTTTTGCCAAAGAAAAACTCGATTTGTCGGAAAATCTTTACTTTACCGGTTATCTAAAAGACGAAGAACTCTCGTATCTCTATAAAAATTGCAAAGCGTTTTTATTTCCGAGCGTTTACGAGGGGTTCGGACTGCCGCCGATAGAAGCGTTATGTTCGGGATGCAAAAGGGTTTTATGCAACGATATACCCGTGCTTCGCGAAATAGGAGAGGGGCTTTATACGTTTGCGGATTTTGACAAAGCGGAAAAAATATCCGATATCGAGTTCATCGAACCCGACCTGAGTAAACTCGAAAAATACAGTTGGGAAAAATCCGCCCGAAAATTATTAGAAATTCTGGAACGGTAAAATCAGATGCAGATAACATATCTGGGCTATTTTTGTATATTGCTTACGATTATTTTTCTTGTCCTTAAAAAGGACAAGTATTTTCTGTATTCGGCGATTTTCTTTTCCGGTTTCAGCGGGTCGAGCGTTATAAACGTCGCTGCTTTTTCATTTCAACCGTCTTATTATTTTTTTACTATATATTTTGTGCTCGGATTTTTTTTGAACAGAAGCATTGGATTAAGAATAGATTTGTCATTACTTATATTTGTTGCATATTGCTGCATAAGTATTGTTTTTCCGCTCTTTTTGGAAAATAAAGAAATTATAATTATTGACCAGGACGGTTTTTATACTCCGCTTAAATTCTCTTTTCACAATATTACTCAGTTAATATATCTTCTTTTTTGTGTTTTTTTCCTTAACAATATATTAAAATATTCAAATGATATACAAGTTGCCACAGGTTGCATAAAAAGTTTCAAATACGGGTTTTATGCGGTTATCCTTATTTGTATTTATCAGATGATTGCGTTTTACTTTTCGCTTCCTTTCGACGATTTTTTCAGACAGGGCGTACACGGCAACGTCCAGGGCACCCGTATATACGGTCCCTGCATAGAGGCTTCGATGCTGTGCTATTATCTTGTTACCGCGATTATAGTCGTATGGCAGATGAGAGAAGGTATATGGGATTATCTTTTCATGATTCTTTCTCTATGGATAGGTATTCTTTCCGCATCCTCAACCTATCTGGTAGGCTTGATTTTTATAATTTTATTCATTTTATTGTATTTTTTGGCAAATATAGATTTGAAGAGGAAGAAAAAAGTTTTTATTGCGGCGGCGGCTATCATGGGTTGTGCCGTTGTGGCGGTGATTGTGTTTTTCGATAATTTTTATAATATCGTATCCGCACTGCTTATAAAACTCAGGGGCGAAAACACTTCGGGTATAGAGCGTTGGGACGGATTTATAACAATGCTTAAAGTGGGGCTCAATTATCCTTTCGGCGTGGGCTTCGGCAGTTCGAGGAGCAAGGATTTGTTTTCCACCTGGATTTGTAACGTAGGGTTCGTCGGATTGCTGATTTACTTTCTGTTTATACTCAGAAAGTTATTGGGGGCGTTGCCGAGGAAAAAACTGAAATATTTTTTCCCGTACCTGCTCGTGGTGCTGCTCATGATGATTTCCGTACCCGAGCCGTATAATATTTTTATATGGTTTTATCTGTATTACTATACGGTGTTTAAAAATAAAGAAAAGGAAGAAATTTTGCGTTGCAGTGCGCCGAGCGCTGTTCTGAAATTGTCGGATTTGGTTTAGATAAATGGAAAACGTTAAGGATAAGAAAATTAAAGTACTTATGGTGAGCGGGTCATACCCGCCTATACATTGCGGCGTTGCAGACGGGACGAAACTGTTATGCCGCCATCTTGCGATGCGCGACGACGTTTCGGTAAGCGTTCTAACGTCCGACAAGGCGGATAAAGATCCCGACGAGAGGATAACGACGTATAACGTCGTAGACAAATGGTACGGGCTTAAATATCTGCGCAGATTCTTGAAATTCGTAAAAGACACCGACCCCGACGTCATACATTTTCAGTTTCCGGCAAGCGAATATAAAAACAGCAGTTTTGCAAATTTTATATTTTTGCCTTTGATTCTGAGACTTAAAAAGCGAAAGGTCGTTTATACTCTGCACGAATATACCTATAACGGTAAAATGTCAAAACTTGCACGTATTCCCGCGATACTGTTTTCGGACGCGGTCGTAGTTGTGGAGGAGGCTTATAAACGCGAGATAAAAAAGCAATACAAGCGATTGATAGATCAAGATAAAGTCAGCGTTATTCACATAGGCTCCAATATCCCGCGTTCCGTCGCGTCCGAGGAGCATATAAGGGAATTGCGCGAAAAATACCTTTCGGGACGGGGCGCAAATACGAAAATATTCTGCTTTTTCGGTTGGATAAACGACAAGAAGTGCCTCGACGTGGTTTTTAATGCTTTCGCTGAACTGAAAAAGGAAAACAGACTCGATTCCGTTTACCTTATAATGGGCGATTTTAACGGCGAAAAATGCGGCGAACGGCTTTTCTTAAGTCTCACAAAGATTATAAAAGAAAACGGACTAGAAGAAAACGTCATTCCCGTAGGATATCTTGCCGACTCGGAAGTGGGGGATTATTTCCGCGCGTCGGATGCGGCGCTGCTTTTATTTAAAGACGGAGTTTCCCCGCGCAACGGCAGCATGCTCGCCGCAAAACAGGAGGGGACGAAAATCATTACCACAAAACCCGTCAGTGAGGAATCTCTCTTTGAGGGGGAACAATTCATGCTTATCGGAAACAGTGTGCAGGAGGTGAAAGACGCCGTGCTTTGCGTACAGGATTCACCGACCGTCAAGTATGAGGTCGACTCTTCCGATGCGGAATGGGACGTGATAGCCGATAAATATACGGAGAGATACAGATATGTCATCGATAAAACAAAACGGAAATAAATTGATTCGTGTTTCCGTAATTATGATAAACTACAATACCTTCGAACTGACAAAGAACGCTGTTGATAGTATTTTTGACAACACAAAAGAAACCGCTTTCGAAATAGTATTAGTGGATAACGGCAGTAAAGACGGCTCGGGTGCAATGCTCGAAGAATACTTTAAAGACAGAATTAAATATATAGGCGCAACCGAAAATCTCGGTACGTCAAAGGCCTTTAATCTCGGGTTAAAGGTGTGCGAAGGGGAATACGTTCTCTGGCTTAATTCTGATACCTTGTGTATGGGTGATTTCATAACCGAACTCGTAAAATATATGGATGATAACCCCGAGTGCGGGATATGCGGCGGAAATCTTTTCGATTTCAATAAAAACCCCGCACATTCTTTCAGGAGAAAGTTGCCGGACGCTCGTACAATAAGGCGGGACAGGAGTTTTATTGTATCTTTTTTCAGAAAAATATTTAAAAAAGCGCTGTCCTCCGAGTTTAATTATACGGGGAAGCCTCTTGAAGTCGGATATATCACCGGCGCGGACATGATGGTGCGAAAAGATATTGCCGACAGTCTCAAAGGTTTTGACGAGAGGATATTCATGTATGCGGAAGAGAGCGAATTTACTTTCAGGGTCAAAAACGCGGGTTATAGAGTCATGAGCGTTCCCGACGCAAAAATGCAGCATTTGGAGGGCGCGAGTTTCAACGGTAAGACAAGGTTCAGCGAAAGGCGTTGCAGACTTATGATGCAGGGAATGATGCGTTACCTTTATATCTCGTTTGGTGAAAAAGCGACCGTAAAATATTTGAAAGTGCTTAAAACCGCAGAGCTTAAACACATTGCGATAAAGACTTTGTTCCGCCGCGGCGAAAGCGTGAAGATAGCACGTTGCAACAGAGCGCTCGCAAAAGAATATCTGACGAGAATAAAAAAGGGCGAAAATATATTGGAGATTTAAAAGGGGATAAAAATGAAAGGTATAATTTTGGCTGGCGGTTCGGGTACGCGACTTTATCCGCTTACTCGCGTTACGAGCAAGCAACTGCTTCCCGTATACGATAAACCGATGATATATTATCCTATGTCCGTGCTGATGAACGCGGGTATAAGGGATATACTTATAATATCAACTCCCGAGGATACACCGAGGTTTGAAAAACTTTTCGGGGACGGAGGCGAGCTGGGCATAAATCTTTCCTATGCGGTGCAGCCTGCTCCCGAAGGGCTCGCCCAGGCGTTTATTATCGGCGAAAAGTTTATAAACGGCGATTGCGTCGCCATGGTGCTCGGAGATAATATATTTTTCGGGCACGGTCTGAAAGAGCGGCTTCGCCGTGCGGTCGAAAGCGCCGAATCGGGTAAAGGCGCCACTATATTCGGTTATTACGTGGACGACCCGCAGCGCTTCGGCATCGTGGAATTCGGCGCGGACGGCAGGGCGGTTTCGATAGAGGAAAAACCCGCTCGGCCCAAAAGCAATTATTGTGTAACGGGGCTGTATTTCTATGACGGCAAAGCCGTGGAGTACGCAAAATCTTTAAGGCCCTCGCCGCGCGGCGAACTCGAAATTACCGACCTCAATAAATTATATCTTAAAGAGGGCAGGCTCAACGTCGAAATTCTGGGGCAGGGTTTTACGTGGCTCGATACGGGAACGCACGAGAGCCTTATAGAGGCGACGGAATTTATCAAGGCGATAGAGACGCATCAGCACAGGAAAGTCGGGTGCATAGAAGAAATATCTTATCTTAACGGCTGGATTACCGCGGAACAGACGCTAAAATTATGCGAGCCGATGTCTAAAAATCAGTACGGAAAATACATTGCCGATGTCGTTGCAGGAAAATTCAGGGACGGGCTTAATTAGTCTCTTAAAATAAATTATTGAAAAGGTTTTAATATGAAAATCATTGTTACCGGCGGGGCCGGTTTTATCGGCGGAAACTTTATACATTATATGCTGAATAAGTACGGCGATTATAAAATTGTCTGTCTTGACAAACTTACTTACGCGGGGAATCTGTCTACACTGAAAGACGTCTTGAACGACCCGCGCTTCGCATTTGTCAAAGCGGATATTTGCGACAGAAAAGCGGTCTTTGAATTGTTCGGCAAAGAAAGACCTGATGCGGTTGTGAACTTTGCCGCCGAAAGCCACGTTGACCGGAGCATAACGGACCCGAGCCTATTTTTAAATACCAATATACTCGGCACGGCGACTCTTATGGACGCATGCAGGAATTTCGGCGTCGCAAGGTTTCATCAGGTATCGACCGACGAGGTTTACGGCGACCTTCCTACGGACAGACCTGACCTTATGTTTACCGAAAAAACGCCGCTTTCGGCAAGCAGTCCGTATTCGGCGAGCAAGGCGTCTGCGGATTTGCTTGTTCTCGCATATTACAGGACTTACGGTCTTCCCGTAACAATAAGCAGATGCTCAAACAATTACGGGCCTTATCATTTCCCCGAAAAACTTATACCGCTCATGATAGTCAATGCGTTGGCGGATAAATCTTTGCCCGTATACGGTACTGGTGAAAATATCAGGGACTGGCTTTACGTGGAAGACCACTGTAAGGCGATAGACCTTATTCTGCACAAAGGCAGAACGGGCGAAATATATAACGTCGGCGGACATAACGAAATGAAAAATATCGACATTGTGAAAATTATCCTTAAAAAACTCGGTAAGCCCGAAAGCCTTATAAAATTCGTCGCCGACAGAAAAGGACATGATTTGCGTTACGCTATCGATCCGACGAAAATCTCTTCGGAACTCGGGTGGACGCCCCAAACTGCTTTCTCGGAGGGAATAGATAAAACTGTAAAATGGTATCTCGAAAACAGGGAATGGTGGGAGGAAATCATTTCGGGAGAATATATCGAATACTATAAAAAAATGTACGGTGTTAAATCATGAAAATACTTGTTACGGGAGCAAAAGGACAACTCGGTAGCGACCTTGTAGAAAGACTGAAAATTTGCGGGCATAATCCCGTTGGCGTGGATATAGAGGATATGGATATAACCGATTATTCTGAGGTCGAACGGGTGCTTTTAGGTGAAAAGCCCGACGCGGTAATACACTGCGCGGCATGGACAGCCGTGGACGCCGCAGAAGATTGCCCCGAGAAAGTACGTGTGGTGAATGCCGCAGGTACGGCAAATATCGCCGCGGCGTGCGGAAAAATAAACTGTAAAATGATGTATATTTCCACCGATTATGTCTTTGACGGTCAGGGAGATGTACCTTGGAAACCCGACTGTAAGGATTATAAACCGCTGAACATTTACGGAAAGACCAAACTCGAAGGCGAACTTTCCGTTTCGAAGACGCTCGATAAATTTTTTATTGTGAGAATAGCGTGGGTTTTCGGGGTTAACGGCAATAATTTTATAAAGACAATGCTTAAACTCGGAAAAACTCACGACGAGATAAGGGTGGTTAACGACCAGATAGGAACACCTACATATACCGCCGACCTCGCGGTACTTCTTGCCGACATGATAGTGACCGAAAAGTACGGATATTATCATGCTACTAACGAGGGAGGTTATATTTCCTGGTATGATTTCGCCTGCGAGATTTTTAAACAGGCGGGGTATTCCGTCAAAGTGATACCTGTATCTACCGCGGAATACGGGATGTCTGCCGCCGTGCGCCCCTTTAACAGCAGGCTTGATAAAAGCAAACTTGCAGAGTGCGGGTTTAATCCGCTTCCTGACTGGCGGGACGCGCTTAAAAGGTATCTTGAAATTTTGAAGGATAAAGGAGTTTACTGAAATGTGCGCAACGAAAAACGCGACGCTGTTCTGTACTTCATTCCGCTTTTCGCGGATAGAGTTTCAAAAACCGCCCTTTAATCTGATGTATCATATTTCAAAAGTTTACGGGGTTTCCGCAAATATCGTGTTCGATGAAGTGAGAAACGGTCTGTTTTTCAACGAAAGTTTACCGCTCACGGAAAAAGAGTATAAAGGCGTAAATTTAATCAATCTTTCGTGCGGCAAAAAGGCGATCAAGGCGAAAATTTATGCGGAATACAAAAAATATGTTAAGTCCAATGCTCGTAAAACAGACCTGTTCGTAACTTTTCACGGCGACCGGACGGGCGCAAAACTTTGCAATTATTATAAAAAACTCAACCCTGCGGGCAAGGTGATGACGGTACTTGATTTTTCGCCGACAGACGGACAGACAATGTCTTTGAAAAAAAGGGTTTCCGCTTTAATTTTTCATAACCGATTTGCAAAATTTGTCAGAAACTGCGACATATTTACAGTGGAAACCGGAGCGTCTTATAATTATCTGAAAGAAAACGGCTGGAAAGGTTTCGAGATAAGCGATAAACTTCAATTTATGCGGTTCGGATATAATGCCGAGGGTTTTTCCGCCGACGCGAAAAATTCCGCAAAAGAAAACTTGTTCATTACGGTGGGCAGAATAGGCACAAGTCAGAAAAACAACATGATGATGTTGGAAGCACTGAACGGAACGGATTTGAAAAACGGTTGGAAGTTTATGTTCGTGGGGCCTGTGGAAGAGGCATTCAAGGTTGCCGCAGAAAGGTTTTTGCATAAAAATCCTCAGTTAAAAGACAGTATTGTTTTTACGGGTTCGGTTGAGGACAGGAAGAAGTTATCCGAAATTTACGGAAAGGCGAAAGTATTTGTCTTGTCCTCCGTTAAAGAAAGTTTCGCGCTGGTGCTCGTCGAGGCAGCTCTTTTCAATAATTATATTCTCTCTACTCCCGTGGGTTGCGCGAAAGACGTTATTTTTGAAGGCAGAAACGGCAGAATTTATAATACTGCGGGGGAATTGCGAAACATAATTAAAGAAATTATGGAAGAGAAGGATTTTGTTTCGGACAAAAAAACAAATGCAGAAGTGGCTGCGCTCTACGATTGGGACAATATAGTGTCAGATTCGGTTTTTCTGAAAGAATTATTTTCGTAAAAGGAAAGATAATATGGGTAAAGTTAAAGTTACAGAATTGCCTATAAAAGGGCTTTATATAATCGAACCCGCCGTATACGGAGATAATCGCGGGTATTTTACCGAAACCTACAATAAAAGGGACCTGGCTTCATTCGGGCTCGATATGGAGTTTGTCCAGGACAACCAATCCATGAGCGTTAAAGGAGTGCTCCGCGGACTGCATTTTCAGAAAAAGCATCCGCAGGGAAAACTCGTCAGAGTAATAAAAGGAAAAGTTTTTGACGTCGCCGTCGACCTTCGTCGCGAAAGTCCTACATTCGGGAAATGGTACGGCGTGGAACTCACGGAAGAAAATAAAATGCAGTTCTATATATCGGAGGGGTTTGCGCACGGATTTCTCGTGCTCAGCGACGTCGCGGAATTCTGTTATAAGGTTACGGATTTTTATCATCCCGACGACGAGGGCGGAATCGCGTGGAATGACCCGCATATCGGAGTCGAATGGCCGATATGCGGCGAGTATCGCGGAACGGCCGACAGTGCGGGGTATACGCTCGCCGACGGCACGCCGCTTATATTGAGCGAAAAAGACAAGAGGTGGAAAAATTTAAAAGAAACTTTCGGGAACTGATGTTTAAATGGTAAAGAGCGTAAAAAGGAATTATATCTTCAATTTAATATATCAACTTATTGTCATACTTATTCCGATAATCTCGATCCCTTACGTATCACGCGTGCTTCTGGAGGACGGTGTGGGGAGATTCAGCTATTCTGAATCGATAGTATCGTATTTTGTGCTCTTTGCGGTTATCGGCAGCACCACTTACGCACATCGGGAGATAGGAAAGGTGCAGGACGACGCGGTTTCAAGAAGCAGGCTGTTTAAGGAAATTTTCCTTATAAGGCTTTTCATGTCGATAATAGCGCTTGCGGGTTACGGCGTTTATCTTGCGCTTGTAAAAACCGATTTTATCATAAATCTTATTTTTACGCTCAATATAGTAAACGTCGTTTTCGATATAACGTGGTTTTTTCAGGGCGTCGAAGACTTCGGAAAGACGGTAATATTCGGGCTTGTTTCAAAAATTCTCGATTTTGCATTTATTTTTATTTTCGTCAAATCGCCGGACGACTTGTGGCTTTATACTCTCGGCAAATGCGGATTTTTGTTGCTGGGGAACATGGGGATGTGGGCGTTATTGCCAAAATATATAGTTAAAAGCAAATGTGTTCGACCTTTCAGACACTTTAAAATTATTCTGATTTTCTTTATTCCCGTAATAGCGACGCAGATTTATACCGTGCTCGACAAATCTATGATAGGCTGGTTCTCGCAGTCCGCGGCTGAAAACGGCTACTACGATTATGCCGAAAAAATCGTGCGCATGGCATTAACCGTAATAACGGCGCTCGGTACAGTTCTGGTTCCCCGTATATCCCGCGCTTATTCCGAAAACAATTCCGAGCAAATAGATAGTCTGATAAAACGTGCGACTTCTTTTGTCTGGATGCTTTCCGTGCCTATGATATTCGGAATCATTGCGGTGGCGGATGTTTTTGTCCCCGTGTATCTCGGCGAGCATTTCGGTAAATCCGCGTTACTGATGCAGATTTTTTCTCCGCTCGTTCTGTTTGTGGGCATGGCACAGATTTTCGGCGTGTCTTTTCTTATCCCGATAGGGAAGCAGAACGTAAACCTGATGGCTGTGGTGATTGCTGCCGTCATAAACCTGTGCCTTAACCTGATTCTGATTCCGAAATTTTTCTCCGTAGGCGCGACTATTGCTTCCGTTACGGCAGAGTTTATAGGCGTTTCGATACAGCTCGGTTATGTATTTCATAAAAAGTTATTCGGTATAGGTAAGTTTTTCGGCGGCGCGGTAAAATATATTATTTCGGGTGCATTGATGTTTGCGGTTTTAATACTTCTGAAAAAAGCGTTGCCCGTAAATGTTACGAGTCTGATTTTATTGATTTTTGCCGGCGTGGCGTCATATTTTATAGTTCTTTTGATATTACGAGATAAATTTTTAACAGAGAGCCTCGGAAAGGCATTCGGGAAATTCGTAAAGAAAAAGAAATGAATAACTATTTTTAAAGCAGAATATAAATTAACGGCGCGTCCGATTTCGGACGCGCCGTGCTGTTATTTAGTTGTATCTTCCGTGGTCTATATATAAAATTTAATTGTTTGCGACATTCGCGTCATCTGTAAGTGTACCGTTTTTCTTAATCAATGAGTAAGTCTTGGAGCATGTCGCTACATATGCTATGATTGCGAGCGCTACAAGCACTATCGCTATTAAAGTGCCGTCTATAAAACTGTCGGTATATGAGTGTGCGGGATTTACGACCTTCGCTTTAGAAGTAAGATACGCGCTTTCATTATATTCAGAGGCTATGGTTCTGTAATCTTTTATTATCCCGCGGAGCGAGTCGTTATATGAAGTCAGCTGTCCCTGTATGGTGGAGTTATCCGTCGCAGGAGTGCTTCCGAGCAACGTCTGATAATAAGTGAGAGTAGTCTTTTTTTCGGTCATCTGACTGGCAAGTTCGGTATATGTTTTTACGTCCTGTTGTAACGCGAGGTATGCGTCGTACATTGCCTGCGCAGAGGCGTCTACCGGGGTAGAACCGTCTACTACGATTGTAAAATTGGGGAAATTGCTTATTGCTTCTTTTGCCGATTCGAGTTGTTGAGTATACGAGGCTTCTTTTGCAGTAGCATTATTAAGTAGTGTATCGATTACGTTTTCAAGATTGCCTTTTTCGTGTCTTTCTATTATTATCATTGTCTGTAAGCTTTCTATTTTTGCGTTCAGCGCACCTAGTTCGTTCAGTATGTCTTGAGGCGTTTTTCCGTTATTGACGTTTCTGTAAGAGGAAAGTTCCGAATTTGCACTCAGATACGAAGTGAGCGTGCTGTAAAAAAGGTTCGTGTTGTCGAGAAGTTCGTCGGCAATCTGAAAGTATTCTATATCCGAATTTTCTTCGGGCATAGAGTAGTTGTCTATAACCGAAGAGGGAAGAGTG
Source organism: uncultured Clostridia bacterium (assembly GCA_944367535.1). Classification (GTDB taxonomy): domain Bacteria; phylum Bacillota; class Clostridia; order Christensenellales; family Borkfalkiaceae; genus UBA1259. The sequence goes on along the minus strand of CALVWQ010000008.1, from coordinate 37,227 downwards.
CTAGCCGCAAACAGATTCATATATTCGTTGGTTACGGCGTCGACTATGCTTTTATATTCGTTACCGGACAATTTGATTTCACTCGTCGATTTTAAAGATATTACGAAAGTAGTGGGTACAAAATCCTCTGTGTTTTCCAAATTTCCGGGCACGATTGCCGAAACGGTGAGATTTTCGGTTATTATGTCTGCGAGGCTTAGGTCTTTATCGTTTTTGGTGAGGGCGAGATTTACGACGTTGCTTTTGTTTCTGTTCATCACCGAAAGTGCATTTTCGTCGGCGGTGGCGAAAGAAAGTGCTGACGCGTAAGCTCGCGTAGATACGAAAGAGCGCAATGTAAGAAGAGCCGCCGTTGCGACAATAAGAGTTATAAGTATATAAATTATTGCACGTTTGAAAGATTTTTTTACTACTTTGAAAAGTTGACCCAGAGTAATTTCGTTGTCGTTATTCATAAAAACACTCCTGATTAGAATGATAAAAATATTTTATCATATTTTTTTTTCAAAAGCAATAGATTAAAAGGCATTGTTTGTCTCTTGGAGAGTCAAATGTCGGTTTTAATATTCAAATCAAAATATTTTGATTAAAATGTTTTTAAAATCTCAAAACCCTTGACTATTTGTTTTAATTATTTTACAATATTAGCGTACTATATGTACATAAAGTTACATTGGGAGAATTGAATAAATGATTACTCACGGCAACACAATCGAAGTACTGTCAGGGAATTCCAACAGACCTTTGGCGGAAGCCGTCGCGGCGGAACTTAAAATCCCGCTCTCTGACGCGGAAGTGGGCAAGTTTTCGGACGGAGAGATAAGTATCACTCTGCCGCAGACAGTAAGAGGAAAGGATGTGTTCATCATTCAGCCGACGAGCGCGCCCGTAAACGACAATCTTATGGAATTGCTTATAATGATTGATGCATGTAAAAGAGCATCGGCGGGCAGGGTTACGGCGGTTATGCCGTATTTCGGATATGCCAGGCAGGACAGAAAAGCTCGTCCGAGAGACCCGATTACCGCAAAACTCGTTGCAGATATATTGACCAGCGCGGGTGCGGACAGGGTAATGACTATGGATTTGCATGCGGCACAGATTCAGGGGTTTTTCGATATACCCGTCGACCATCTTTACGGAGCGCCGCTTCTCGCAAAATATTTCAAAAATAAAATGGACGAAAATTGGGTTGTAGTATCACCCGACGTCGGAAGCGTAGGCAGGGCGAGAAACTTTGCGTCGAGGGTGGGCGCATCTCTCGCTATAGTCGATAAACGCCGACCGAAAGCAAATGCCATCGAGGTGATGAACGTCGTCGGTGATGTAAAAGGTAAAACCTGTTTAATGGTCGACGATATGATTGATACCGCGGGAACTATATGTCAGGGAGCGCAGGCTCTCATGGACAACGGGGCGAAAGAAGTCTTTGCCTGTTGTACTCACGGTGTTCTGAGCGGCCCTGCAATAGAGAGGCTTAACGCCTCCCCGATAAAAGAAATAGTTGTGCTGGATACTATAAATATTCCCGATACTATTAGAAAAAATCCCAAGTTTAAAGTTATTTCCGTGGCAAAATACTTTGCGAGAGCCATTACTACCGTTTATTACGATTCTTCGCTCTCGGCAATTTACGAGGACTGAAACAAAAATAAAAAAAGCCGTTTTATAACGGCTTTTTTGACATAAAAAAGTTATTCAGGTGCTTTTATGAAAATTATCGTAGGGCTCGGAAATCCCGATGCAGAATATAAGAATACCTTTCATAATCTGGGATTTATGGCGGCAGATGCGGCGGCGGAAAAACTCGGCGCGGAGTTCTGTACGAAAAAATGCCGTGCCATGCTTGCCGAAACACATGTCGGCGGAGAAAAAGTCATAATAGCAAAACCCTTGACGTATATGAATCTTTCGGGCGAAAGCGTGAGAGAACTAATAAATTATTTTAAGGTAAGCACAAATAATCTTCTTGTAATTTACGACGATTATGATCTTAAAGCAGGCGTGCTCCGTATCAGGCAAAACGGTTCGGCGGGTACGCATAACGGCATGCGCAACATAGTGAAGGAATTGGGTACGGAAAATTTTGCCCGTATACGTATAGGGTTCAGACCCATGAATGAAACGATGGTTCCGCTCATCGAGTTTGTGCTGTCAGGAATAAAAAAGGAAGATAAACCGCTCTTCGAAAGAGCTGTTACGCTCGCCGGCAAAGCGGCTGCGGAGTTCGCGGGCGGTAAATCCGTTTTGGAGCTCATGGGACAATATAACGGCAGTGCGGTGCACGACTGAAAGGCACCGCGGTCCGCAGGTTTATATGCTCGAAAAGTTATTTCTCAAAAAAAATCGCGACAATTCGGTGAGAGAATTTGTCGACTCAATCCGCCAGGGTATACCCTCGGCGGTTTTCGGCGTTAACGACGCGTTCAAGAGTTTTCTCGTCTGCTGCGTCGAAGACCCCGTGCTTTATATAGTCAGAGACCCCCTGACGGCTTCGGCGGCAGCTCGCGACATAACCGAATTTTCGGGGAAAAAAGCGGTTTATATCCCGCCGAAGGACGAAACGCTTATTGCCTCGCGTGCCTTTTCCAAGGACGGGTTGTATGCGCGCATTACCGCTCTCGGTAAAATGCGTGAAGCCGACGTAATAATAGTAACGCCCGAAACGCTTTTGCAGATTTGTACCGAGAAAGTGCGGCGTATGATATTAAGAACGGGGGACGAAACGGAAATTGCGTCTTGCGTGAAAGAGTTGGCGGCGCTCGGTTACAAGAGGGCGGACGCGGCGGAATATAAAGGCACTTTTGCCGTGCGCGGAGATGTCCTCGACGTATTTGCAATAAATGCGGAAGCGCCCGTGCGCGTGGATTTTTTCGGAGACACTGTGGAATCTGTCAAAAAATTCGACCCGGAAACGCATGAAAACCTGGGATATATCGATTTCTGCGAGATTTTTCAGGCTCTTGAATTCGTGTTTATTGACGACGAACCTTCGGTTTTCGAAAGGGCGGTTTCCGACAGCCTTGCTGCCGTGCCCGAACAGGGTTATGCCCGACAGAAAATCATCGCGGACGACCTCTCGACCGCGATAGATAATTATGACGCCGAAAACATGTCGGCACTTGCTTCGCTTTCCTGTGATTGCGGAAGTATTTTCGGACATCTCGCAAAAAATACTGTTGTTATCATCGACGAGGCACGGCGCGTCGACGACGTCGCCTGTCTTTATGCGCGTGAGTTTTCCGAGCGGTGCGCGTCGCTATGGAAAGAAGGCGAGATATTTGATTTTTCGCGCGGCAATCAGTTTGATACCGCATGGCTTAAAGACGAATTGATGTCTTACCGTGTAGTGGCGTTACAGGCTTTATCAACATCTATACCTTATTTTAATCCTCTCAACATTATAAATCCTTCTGTAAGCGCGGTCGCCGATTATCACCTCGATTTCAAGGAAGTATATACGGATATAGAAAATTGGCTTAGAGGCGGATATTCGGTTCTTGTCTGTACGGGCGATGAGAAGCGTTCCGAAAGATTTTCTTTGGACCTTTCCGAGCGTGGGATTGCCTCGTCGGTAAATAAAGAGGTTCCGCTTTCCGGCGTTGCTATAACTGGTGAAAGGCTGTCGCGCGGATTTATCTTTCACGAGGAAAAACTCGTCGTTATCGGCAGCGGCAATCTTTATGTGAAACCGAGAGAACGCACTTTGCCACGCAGGGCTAAAAGGCAGGAGCAGGCATTTTTCAGCGCTCCCGCCGCCGGCGATTATTGCGTGCACGAAACACACGGTATAGGCAGGGTTTTGGGCAACAAAAAAATATCCACCACGGAGGGAACGAAAGATTATATTTCGGTCGAGTATGCCGGCGGAGACGTGTTGTATGTGCCCGTGGAACAAATGGATATTCTCACGCGGTATCTCGGCGGAGAAAAGAATCCGCGCCTTTCTAAAATCGGAGGGACGGACTTTGAAAAGGTAAAAGCCGCCGCCCGCGAAAGCATAAAGAGGATGTCGTTCGATTTAAAAAGACTTTACAGCGAACGCAATGCACTTACTGGTTTTGCCTTCCGCTCAGACACCGAACTCGAAGAAGCTTTCGGCGCCGCATTTCCGTTTGAAGAGACGCCCGACCAGGCAATGGCAGACGAAGAGATAAAAGCCGATATGGAGAGCGGACGCGTGATGGACAGACTTGTATGCGGAGACGTCGGTTTCGGAAAGACCGAAGTGGCGTTCAGGGCGGTTTTCAGGGCGATTGAAAACGGAAAACAGGCGGCAATGCTCGCGCCTACGACTATCCTTACAGAACAACATTACAATACCGCCGTAAAGCGTTTCGCCGGGTTCGGGATAAAAATTGCATGTTTAAACAGATTTAAAACTTCTGCGGAACAGACAAAAATTATTGATTCGTTAAAGCGCGGAGAAACCGATTTCGTGATAGGCACTCACAGGCTTTTAAGTTCGGACGTGGGGTTTAAGGACCTCGGACTCCTTATTCTAGACGAGGAACAGCGTTTCGGAGTAGAACATAAAGAGAAAATCAAACTTTTAAAAAAGAACGTAGACGCGCTTACTCTTACCGCTACGCCCATTCCGAGGACGCTGCACATGTCGCTTTCGGGTATCCGCTCAATAAGCGTCATTAACACTCCTCCTAAAAAAAGACTTCCCGTGCAGACTTATGTTACCGAGGAGACCGATGCACTGATAAAAGACGTAGTTTCTCGCGAGGTGAACAGGGGAGGACAGGTTTTTATATTGTACAACAGGGTTGAAAGCATATTTACTTTTTCCGAAAAGGTGCAAAGGCTTCTTCCTGACCTGAAAATCACCGTCGTGCACGGCAGAATGGATGAAAAAACGCTCGAAAGGAATGTGCTCGCATTTTACAGAGGTGAAAGCGACGCGCTTATTTCAACGACCATAATAGAAAACGGAATCGACCTGCCCAAGGCGAACAGCCTGATAGTAATAGACGCCGACAGGCTCGGGCTTTCCACGCTTTATCAGTTAAAGGGCAGGGTGGGAAGAAGCGACAGGCTTGCTTACGCGTATTTTACCTTTAAAAGAGATAAAATTCTGAGTAACGTAGCATTTGAACGACTCAACGCCATAACCGAATTCACCGAGATGGGCAGCGGGATAAAAATAGCCATGCGCGACCTCGAAATACGCGGAGCGGGTAATATTCTCGGCGCCGAACAGCACGGACATATGGATAAAATCGGATACGAACTGTACAGTAAACTGTTACGTGAAGAACTTTCGGGCAAGGAAGAAAAAATACCCGAGCTCGACGTGCGCGTAACGGCGTTTATTCCCGATAGCTATATAGAGAGCAAGACTTCGCGCATGGACGCCTATAAGGAAATTGCCGAACTCGATTCCGTGTCTTCCGAGGCGGAATTGAAAAAGTCGCTCTCGGAGATATACGGAGAGTTACCGTCGGAAGTGGAAAATCTTATAAATATTTCCGCGGTAAAGCGTATGGCGATGAAATTATCCGCTTGCGGAGTAACGGTAAACAAGACCGAAGCGTGTATTTATTTCGATGATTTTAAGGCGTTTGCGGATAAGAATTTGCAGTTTGCGCTTGATAAAAATGCGGGCGATATCATTATAGGAATGTCTGGTAAACCCAGACTCGAATTTGTCCGCCATGGCGAAAATAACGCGCAGATGCTGTGCGTAATGCGCGCTTTTTTGGAAACCGCCGCGCAATAATCGGGCGGAGAGAATAAAAATACGCCATTTTGATGCTAAATTTAATTGCATTTTTCGGGCTTATAGTATATACTAAATAGGTATAATGAAAATTTCTACTTACAGAGCAGGTGAAAATATATGAAGAAAAGATTACTTGCATTCGCGAGCGCGGTCATGGCTGTTATTATGTCGATGTCGGTTTTTTCGGGTTGTAATCTGGTTACTACCGACATAGAGCGCGACATGAATCAGATAGTGGCGACAGTGCAGATTACCGGTGCGGAGAAGCGCGACGAGATTAAAAAGAGCGACATGATTATGGCGTATCTCAATTACGGTAATATGTACGTCCAATACTATAATTATACGCAGGCGCAGACTTTTACGCTTATTCTCGACAGTCTCGTGAATAACAGGATTCTCGTTCAGAATGCGGTCATGGAGTCCGAAAAAGTAAATGCCAAAGATGCTGACGGAAAAGATTTGGAAAATTATTCCGAGTATCCCGTTGCGGCTTATCTGGACGCGGAACAGATTTTAAACGCGAAATACGAAACACTTAAATCCATGAATGACCTTCTTGACAGCTATACCGACGACGGCAGCACCGATAAAAAGGGCGATTCGGTTATCGGAGAAGTGAGAACGGTTCCGACCGATGCCGCCAATGCCGAAAAGGAAGTTACAAAAGCCGAAAAGGAAGAATACGTCCGTGCCGATAACGCAAAGACAAATCTTCTCCTTTCCAATATGAACGAAGACTACCGCCGCAAAGCGTTTAACGACGTAGTGAAACTTTTGCAGAACAACAGCCTTTTGGGAGATTACAGGGACGGAGACCTTAAAACTACCGATTATTATAAACAGACTCTCGAATCGTATTACGAGAACGAACTGCTTACGGCATATAACGAAAAAGTGATTGACGAGGCGAGAAAAACTTATACTTTCGACGATATTGCCGAAAAATACTCCGAGATTTACAATAAACAGGTTAATTGGAGCAACACGGAATTTATAGAAGCGCTTTCCAATACGACAGCTACCGAGCCTATACTTTATTGCGGGCTGGAAGGTTACGGGTACGTTTATAATCTTCTTCTCGGAGTAAACGACTATCAGGAAACGGCGATCAGCGAAATAAAGACGGACAACCCCAATATTTCCGACGCCGACTATGCTACCGCCAGAAAGGATATACTTGCAAACACCGTAATAAGCGACTTGCGTTCGTCTTGGATAGCGTCGGGATATGACGGAGCGATTGAAGAAAACATCTTTAAATTTACAGGCGATTATACCTTTGCGAAAGACGCTGCAAACAGTCTGGCTTTCCAGGGCGTTGTCAAACATTTGAATCCCGAACAGGCGGAAGAAGATGACTACGTTGCCGAATACGGAGTAGAAAGCGTAAAATCTTTCGGCCTTGATGAATTTATCACTTTTATGAACGGGTATCTCGGAGGCACGATAGACGATTCGACTTCTTATACAGACCTCGGAGATTCGGTGTATAACAATAAGATTTATAAACTTTCGGGTGTCGAGGAATACGACGAGAAAATCCAGGAATTGCTTTTTGCGTTTTCTACCGACAGCGGTTCTCTCAACAGCGGTAAGGGCTATATAGTCAAGCCGCCGGTCGACGGGTCAAACACCGAAGAATACGTTGATACTTTTGCCGCCGCAGGCAGGAAGCTCCTCGAAGTTCAGGAAGACAGCTATATTATTGTCGCGTCCGATTACGGTTATCATATTATGTTTTATTCGGAAGTGCTTTCGGTAAATCCTGATTATGAAACGTTGCAGGGTTATCTCGATACTCTCGGAATTGATAAAAACGGTGCGGCAGACTGGACGGAATATTTCAACAATATGATTGAAACTTATGACGATTTTGAAGATACCGATAACTATCTGTACCTTCTGACCGACAGCGTTATATCTACGGCGGTTTCCAATGCGCAGACCAAAAATCAGAATGCGATTGTGAATAAATACCGTTATGAAACGAAGGATTGCGTTAAGATATACGAAAGCGTGTATGCCGACCTTTTGGGCTAACGGTTTCACTATGAATAAAAGGGGCAAAACGTTTGCGTTTTGCCCCTTTTGTAAATTTTGGTTATGATTTTATATTTCGATACTGAAACCACGGGACTTGTGCCTGGGAGCATCTGCCAGTTATCTTACATAATGCAGGACAAAGAAAGTTGCAAGGCGCGGAACATGTTCTTTTCCGTGGATTATGTTGAATACGGGGCACTTGCCGTTCACGGCTTGTCCGTCCCTAAACTAGAAAAGCTTTCGGGCGGGAAATGTTTTGCCGATTTTGCGGACGAGATAGAGCGCGACTTCACTGCGGCAGACATTGTCGTGTCTCATAATACCGCCTTTGATTTTATGTTCATGCGTGCGGAGTTTGCGCGTACAGGCAAAGATTTTTATGTGCGAGATTCTTTTTGTACTATGAAAAAATCCACGCCCGTCTGCAAACTGTTAAAGCGTTCGGGTAACGGATATAAATATCCGTCGCTTACGGAGCTTTGCGGATATTTTTATCTGACGGAAAGAGACGTAAAGGGCGCGTCGGAAAAACTGTTTTCCAGGTGTAAAGGTTTTCATGACGCGCGTTTTGATACTGCTGCGGTATATCTTGCCGCAAATAAAGGTTTTCAGTCGGAACCTGTGTATGAGGAATTGAAAAAATACTTATGATTAAAATCGAAACTCATTGTCATTCTTTGGGGTCGAGCAACTGCGCGACCACCGCTCCCGAAAAAATAGCACGGGTATATTCCGAATACGGATACGGCGGTATTGTGCTTACTAATCATTATGCCGCCGCGCACTTTAATAATTACCCTGGCGAAAGTAAAAAGGAAAAACTCGATTATTATTTTTCGCTCGGCGATATAATGAAAAAATGCTGTGAAGAGTACGGGTTGAAACTCTTTATCGGCGCGGAGGTATGCGTGCGCACGGAACACGGTTATGCCGAGTATATTCTTTACGGTTTCGATAAAAAATTTTTGTATGATAACCCTCCGTTATTTACGTTTACCCAGCGTGAACTTTTCCGTCTTGCGGACAAAAACGGAGTCTTCATGTATCAGGCGCACCCGTTCAGAGACGGCATAGAACTCGGAGACCCCGCGTATATGCACGGCGCGGAGGCTTTCAACGGGCATTATCACCACGAAGAACGGAACGAACTCGCCGCGGAATTTTGCCGAAAAAACGGTCTTACGGAGATGTCGGGAACCGATTATCATCATTTCGGGCAGCCCGTTACCGGTGGATTGATTGTCGATGAAAATATAAACGATGAAGTTTCGCTTGTTTCATATATAAGAAGCGGAAAGGCGGAACTTATTAAAGACGATGTTCATTACAGGAGCGCGAGAGCGGAATATCTTGAAGGAAAAAGGAAATAGATAACTATGGAAATCGGTTTTCTTGACGTGCTTATAACTGTTTTTTCGCTTGTAATACTTGCGGTGCCGGGATTTATATTCGCGAAATGTAAAATGCTGCCCGAAAAGGCGAGCGAAGCACTGTCGGTCGTGGTGCTGTACGGTTGTCAGTGCGCGCTTGTATTTACGAGTTTTCAAAGCGAATTCAAGGCGGAAATCGCCGTAAATATGCTTATCGTCGCGGCAATATCCGCGGCGGTGCATCTGATAATGATCGGTATTATGTTTCTGTTGACTGCAAAACGCGAACTTACCGCGAAATTAAAATGTTTGAGGTATGCTTCCGTTTTTTCTAATTGCGGATTTATGGGACTGCCTTTTTTACAGTCTGTTTTCGCGGGAACGGATTCTCTCGGCGAGATTCTTATTTACGGAGCCATAATACTTGCCGTTTTCAATATTTTAAATTGGACCTTCGGAGTTTATATCATGACGGGAGAAAGGTCGAGCGTTTCCGTAAAAAAAATCGTGCTTAATCCCGTTATCATTTCGTTGCTTTTGGGTTTTATATTATTTATAACCGTTCGCGTTCCGATAGTAGACGTCGCGCCGGAGGGCTCTGTAACAGATAAAATTCTGACAAAACTTATGGACAGTCTCGGATTTTTAAGTAATATGGTAACGCCGCTTTCAATGATAGTGATCGGAATACGGCTTGCAAATATTAATGTCAAAAATCTGTTCCTCGATAAATACGCGTATTTTTCGTCTGCTGCAAAGCTTATACTGATGCCGCTTGTATGTATTCTCGGTGTGGCGTTTTTGCCCGTGTCGATAGAAATTAAATATACGGTGTTCTTTCTACTGTCCATGCCGACGGCGGCGAGTGTAACGCTTTTTGCCGTGCAGTTCGGCGGCGACGGAGATTCGGCTTCGGTCATGGCGTTGTTATCGACAATGCTTTCCGTTATTACGATACCGCTTCTTTATCTTCTTTTCGGCGCGGTTGTAGGGTGAAAAATTTTACGGATATCGGAATCTCGTTTTGAAAAGTTATTTTAATAATCTGCTAAATAACTTTACGGATTCCGATATCCGTATTTTTTTATTTATAAGGTAAACCAGATTAAAATAATATAGATTATAAAAGATAATTTTAAAATATAAAATTACAGAATATTATATATAATAAAAATATTATTTTCAATGATTTTGATATTTTCTCAATTTGTCAAAAAAAACGTAAAAATTTAAAACTTCTGTTAAATTACCTTTTTATTTAAAAATTCTTTTTAATTTGTCGTGTTTTAATTTGTAGTGCACATATGGGTATATGCGCATATAAAGCGCAGATTTGGTTTCTTTTTCTATTTTATCGGTAAAAACCGTGTCGATATTATAAATAAAAGATACGATTCATAAGAAAACGTCAAGTCCGTCATACGCGGGAATCATGCCGTCTTGTTTAACAATTCTGCAAGTTTCCTTATGTGATTTATGTAAAGAAGGCGCTATATGCGATAAAAAAATCTTTGTTTTACTTGTAACGGCGTTTATTGTTCTTAATGAAGGCAACATATTGCGTATCATCGGTATGCTGTTATGTTCCGCCATTCTGTAATCCCCGAGGTAGTCGCCGCACGTCGTATCGAAAACTATCATATCGAGTTCCGCGTCTTTAATAAGATAGTAAGAACGGGTCAGAAACCATGCTCCGTCGCAGGCGTAAAAAAATTTTTTTCCTGAAAAATTAAAAAAATAGTGTTGCGGAAAAGATTTTTCGTCGTGATTGGCGTCTGTTGCGATAACCGAAAAACCGTCCCCGAAAAAATACTTTTTGCCCTCGGTCATTCTTATAATCTCTGTATCGGATATTTTTATTATTGATGCGTCCCGTCTGCACCATATTTTTACGGGAAAGTGCGCTTTTTTTACAATGTCTTCAATGTTTTTTTGGTTATAGTGGTCGCTATGCGTATGCGTTATAAATATTTTGGTATTTTTGTATGGAGAACAGCTTTTTATTTTAAGGCTTTCAAGGACGTGAGGCCCGCAGTCGATTAAAAATTGATTATTTATCAAGACGCACGAGGCGCGGCGAACATCTTTATCGAATTTGTTTTTCGCCATTCCGAAATCCTCGGGATAGTCGGCTGCTCCGGTTCCTAAAAATGTAAATCGTATTTTATTCATAGTTAGCATTTTCCTTTTTAGATAAAATTAGATTTTAATAAATAAATTTTAGCAATATATTGCCTATAATTCTATTCGTATATATGTTCATCTGAATATGTTATCACATATTAAAATCAGGTATATGTTTTTTAGTAGGGTGACTTTATCAGGTACGGATTTTTTCGTTAGGTGAATTTAAGTTGACGAGATTTTTATGTTTTTTAATTTTGAATAACCAGATGAATTGAAAGCTGTGAAAAACAATAAAGAGAAATAGGTTGCTTTAATTGTGCGGTAAATTTAATTATTTTTTGTAAAAAATGAGTAACCGCATAGCAGAAATATGTGAGTAAGGTAAAAATCAACGAAAAATAACGCTAGTTATATAAACAAATTTCTTATTTATAATCCCTCTCTCCACGGCGATATGCAAGAGGTGTTACGCCGTATTTTTTTCTGAAAGTAGAAAAGAAATAATTATTTGTCTGAAATCCTGTTTTTTCTATAATTTGTGATATTTTCATATCAGAGGTCGATAGAAGCATTGCGGCGACGGTAAGCCGCCTGTTTAACAAAAGAACGGAAAAAATTGATTATAATTCTTTTTTATTATTCTTGCCGTCTGTCTTTCGCTGAGGTGTAATTTGTCGGCGAGATAACCTAAATTTATATCGTTTTTGTATTCGAGTGAAATTATGCGATCAATCGCGCTTACGTTACTCTGATAATTTTCGAAGTCACGTTTGTGTTCTCCGCCGGTTTTTTGCACTTCGAGGTCTGCTATATTAAGAAACACAAGAGAGAAAAGCGGCTGAATTTTATATATGTCCGTCGGAGCGGCGAACTTTAAGGCGTCCGAAAGCGCAACCGCATTGTTTATTATTTTCGCGGACGCATGATAGATTTTCGGTTTCTTTCCTTTCAGCATATGTTTAAGAAAAGAAAAGAGATTTTCTCCAGTCTTACCTTTATCGCATAACTGAAAGGTAAAGCGGAAAATGTTGTCCGAACATACGGCATAATGGTTGAAAAACGGAGGTATTATTACTATACTGTCTTTCAGTTCGAGCACCTCGTCTATCGTAAAAATATTGAGCGGAGAACCTATCGCGAAAAATATTTCGTATGCGCTGTGATAATGCAGTTTTACGGCGTCTTTCGCGTATTCGCTTATATTGTCTCCGTTATCCGAAGGGGCTTGAAATATTATTTCGAAAATCGTGTTTCCCGTCTGAATTTTATAATTTTGCACATCGTATTACCTAATTTTTCTGTATGCTTTTTATTATAATTTTAGTGTTCGAAAAAATCAATAAAAAATATAAAAAAACGAAAAAAAGTATACAAATCGGACATAAAAAAATAAAAGTTGGCTTTATTATTTCTTGAAATATGAAAATTGAGGTGATATGATAAACTCGAAAAAAATCGGCTGCAAAAATTCATGTTGTAATAGCATGCCGCATAAAAAAGTAAAACATAAAAAAGTAAAATCAGAATAAAAAGCAGATAACTAGGGGGAGAAGATAAAAATGATACCTGCGATAGACATTCACTGTCATTACAACAGCGGTTCGGTTTTCGATACGAAAACCGACAATTGTTATCGTGCCGATACAGAATTTTTAAAGTCGGAACGAAAAAGATTAAACATCAGAGCGTGCGCGGTGAGTTCTTTTTCGTCGGTAATTTCCGACAAGGAAATATGTGAGTGCAATTCTGCGCTTTTTTCTTTGGTTGATCGGGACGAATTCTTTTATCAGTGGGTAGTTGTCGACCCTCGGAATGACGAAACATTCGTTCAGGCGGAAAAAATGCTTAAAGGCGACAAGGTTTTAGGAATTAAAATTCATTCCGTATATCACGGATATTCGGTAACCGACTATGCGGACAAGATATTTTCCTTTGCGGCGGAACTTGACGCACCTGTGCTTATGCATCCCGACCATATCACCGAAACGGCGAAGATTGCGGACGATTACCCGCGAATGAAACTGATAATCGCGCATCTCGGGGGAGAAGAATGGATAAACGCGATTAAAAATTCAAGACATAAAAATATTTATACCGACACGTCGGGTGCGGCGAGTTCCGCAAACAACGTTATCGAATTTGCGGTAAGCAGCATAGGTTCCGACAGAATTTTATTCGGTACCGACACGTATTCTTGTGCTTTTCAGCGGGGCCGAATAGATTATGCGGATATTTCCGAAGCTGACAAGGAAAATATTTTTTATAAGAATGCTGCCGAGCTTTTCGGCTGTTTGGAAAAAATTTTATAAGGAGAAATATATGGCTAAACTCTTTATCGAGAGAAAAGCAGGCGAAAATAAATACCTGCACAGGGATTTTTTCGTTTCGGGGGATATAGGGATATCTTTCGTAGGCGAGAATTACGGGGACGAAGGCGTAAAGGAATACCTCGCTTGCTATGCCGAGAGTTTTTATAAACCTCTCGCGCAGGCGGTTATCGAAAAAGGACTAATCGAACTCAAAAATTATTTTACGGATATTTATAAAAAAGAGGAATGGGAGCAATACCTTCACGCATGAATCGACGGCGATGTACTTACGATTACCGTCGATAAGTGCCCCGCGGTTACTTTTATGAAAGCATCGGGGCATACTCCGTCGCGTTGGTATAAGGAAACGACTTATACTGTTTACGGCACGCTTGCCAAAATGTGCGGACTTGACTTTGAAGTGAAATATTATGACGAGAAAGACGGAAAAACCGAATTTACGTTCGGGACGATAACTGGGAGGAATTCAAAATGATTTCATGTACTGAATTTATACCGCTTTACAGCGAACTATTTAAATTTCTCGAAAAAAAAGGCGGAAAAGCCGAAGTTATCAGGTATTGGGAATACATTTCGGACAAATATGTGGAACCGAGGCTTGGAGAAGAATTGAAAAAAGACGGGCTTAAAGGCTGCTGGAATTATTGGAACAAGAGTCTAAACGAGGAAGCGTGCGACTTTACCATGACGCTTGACGAGGAAAACAATTATTTCGAAATAGACATGAAGGGTTGTCCTTCACGCGGCATGCTGAATGAAATGTCTTATACTCAGCCTTATCACGATTATTGCGGGCATTGCGACGTGCTTTACAGCCGTGTGGCGAAAAAATACGGCATAGAGATAACGGGCGATTACCGCGAGTGCGACAAGGCAAAGTGCAAGACTTTTGCAAGACGGGCGGACTATTGAAGTACGCCGGCGAGATTAAGTACTGATACCGCTGCGCATAAAAGTCGGAGTTTACAAAATTAAACGGAATATGTGCGTGAGAAGCTTGAAAGGTTATCGGCGCCTCAAAAATGAGGCGGTATGATATTTATATATTCAAAATCGCTATTATATTAAAAAACAAATTAAAAACCGATACAAAAAATTTATAAATTAAAAATCTATTTACGAGGGAAACATGAAACTGTTAAAAGGCGTTTACAGCACAATATTTTCCGTGTACGACGAAAATCTTAAAGTCAAAAAAGACACGGTCAGAAAACTTGTGGATTATCAGTTGCAGAACGGTCTGAAAGGCTTCTATGTCTGCGGAAATACGGGAGAATGTACAGTTCTTCCAGTTTCTACGAGGAAGGAAATGCTCGAAACTGTTGTTGAGGCTAACGGCGGACGGGGACAGATAGTCGCTCATATAGGGGCGGGAGTTTTTGCCGATTCCGTGGAACTTGCCGAACATGCCAATTCTCTTAAAATCGACGCAATAGCGTCGCTGCCGCCGTCGCTTACGAGTTATTATAAAGCGGACGAAGTGGTAGAATATTACAAATTTCTCGCAAAAAAGAGCAGGTATCCCGTTTATGCTTATGTTACGCCCGTGCTTAATTGTCCGCTCGTCGAGTTCGCGGATAAAATTTCACGCATAGAAAACATTGCGGGGCTGAAACTTTCCGTAAACGACTATTATACTTTCGGGCGTATAACCGCGCGTTACGGCGACAGACTGAATATGCTAAACGGACCCGACCAGACTTTTGTATGCGGACTTATCGAGGGTGCGGACGGCGCTATCGGTACCACTTACAATATTTGTCCCAAAACCGCGGTTAAAATATACGAGTCTTTTCTTAATAAGGACTTGGAGGCCGCCAAAAAATTACAGGATAGAATGAACGCGGTGATAATTGACGATGCCGTGGTTTCCCCTTACGGAATAGCGTACTGGAAAGCTATAATGAGCATCATGGGTTACGATATGGGATATACCGTTTTCCCCGCAAGAATGCCCGACGCGGAATATATGAAAAACATGGAAAAGAAACTTTACGCTGCGGGTCTTGCCGATTTAATATAGTTTTGCAGATTCTTTGCGTTTATTTTTCTCGGTGTCGTGGCTTAAAAGCACGCCTAAATATACAAAGTTTAACTAAAAACCGTTTATTTTCGTTGGTTTTTTTAAGTAGATTTTTATCCGGTCCCAATATATTTGCTCAAATATATTGACTGTTTTAATCGGATAAGGGCAAAAACGAAAGGTTTATTACGCGATACAGTGCGATAATAATAACGTCAAAAAATAATTAGGTTTAAGAGGTGTAAAATGAAAATTCTTAAAAGTTATGATATTTTTTACAATAAACTCCCCCAACTCAAATCGAGGCAGGCGACGTTTCCGTATATCGCTTTAAGCGAGGACGGAAAACTTATATGCAGTTTTATTATAGGCGAGGCGTTTGAATCGGTTGACGGCGCGACCTATCTTTCCGAGAGTACGGATGTCGGAGCGACATGGTCGGAACCGCGGCTTATATTCGATAATAAATGCGATAATCCGCCCCTTACCGATACCTGTAAGATAACTCACCTTAAAAATGACGAATATATTTGTTTCGGGTACGCTTATCCGAGACCTGACCCCGCTCTGCCCATAGGGAATCCCGAGACGGGAGGACTGCTCGACGATTTTGTCTTTTTCACGCGCTCGCACGACGGCGGCAAGACGTGGGACGGATACAACAGGGTTAAGACTCGTTTCGATAACGGCACGGAAGCGTCAGCTCCTTTAACCGTGCTTAAAAGCGGAAAATGGGTTACGCCGATTACGGGGTTTCCTTCCTGGGACGGAAGCATGAAAGAGAGAATGTGCGGACGACTTCTCGTGTCGGAAGACGAGGGCAAGACATGGAACGACGACTCCGTATGTATGGAGTTCGAGGGCGATGCTACTACTTGTTACGAACAGCGGCTCTGCCAGTTGGAAACGGGTGAAATCGTGGTTATAGGCTGGAATGAAGATACGTTGACGGGTGCATCGAAAAACAATCATTTCACGGTTTCTTATGACGACGGCAAGACATTCACAAAGCCCGCAGATACGGGTATAGGCGGTCAGGCTTCGTCGCTTTGCGCTCTTAAAGGGAGCAGGCTGTTGGCACTCCATTCTCTCAGAAAAAACGCCAAAAGGCCGGGGGGTTACGCATATACCGTGAATCTTGCGGACGGGAAGTGGAACATCGAAGACCAAACTCTCGTGTGGGAACCTCAGTCTCCGCTTGTTAAAGACGGAAATATGGCTGATATTTTTGCATACTTAAAATTCGGCCAGCCTTCCGCCACTGTTCTTAAAAACGGTAACATTTTAATAGTTTTCTGGTATTGCGAGAACGGACAGTACAAAATAAAAGGTATAGAGGCAAAAATATAAATTCTGTTCTCAAAATTTTTCTTGATATGTCTTGAAACTTTCATATAAAATTTTATTGAAGTCGTAAAATGCGGCAAAAAATCTAACGGAAAGGGACACTAAAAATGCTTAAAGCGGTTGTCAATGCGACTCTCGTCATGAGAGATCATCTTATTCCGTCGGGGACGGTTTTAATCGAGGACGGGCAAAAGACGTATGTGTGCCCGTCGATGCGGAAAAAATCGACGCGGAAGGACTTTATACTGGCCCCGGGCTTATAGATATTCATACGCATGCCGCCGACAATAAGTGGCTTTTTGAATACCCCGCAGAAACTTCGCGGTATATGCTTTCGCATGGGGTTACGGGCGTATTGCCCGCGCTTTACTATAATCTGACAAAGGAACAGTATCTCGCCGCGGCGGACGCTATTTTAAATGCGTACCGCCGCGGGGATTTTGCTAATTTTTTGGGCTTTTATATGGAAGGGCCACATCTTAATCCCAATTTCGGCTGCGACAGGGAGAAAAATACCTGGAAGGGAAAAATAGACAGAAAAGATTATGCCGAAATAATAGAAAAAGTTAAAGAGTATACGCGCGTGTGGTGCATTTCTCCCGAAAGAGAGGGGATTGAACAGTTCGTAAAGGATGTATGCGCGGCGACGGATAATGCGGTGTTTGCAGTGGCGCACAGCGAAGCTACGCCGCAACAGGTGGAAAAATATATTCCTTACGGTCTTAAAATAGGTACGCATCACACAAACGCCACGGGTACGATTTTCAAATATTCCGAGTGCAGAGGCGTTTGCGTGGACGAGGCGGTAAATTATAACCGTTAAAATGGGATTGCATGTAGACCCGTATATGCAGCGGCTTGTGCGCAGAATAAAGGGTGACGACAGGATTATCCTTATATCAGACCAGTTCGTGTGCGACGGACCCGTGCCCGCGGGATACGAGGATGCTACGGATATTCATTTTGATTTCGCGGGCGAAATAGCGGGGTCGGGACTTACTCTCGATATTGCCTGCGCCAATTTTATGGTGCATACGGGCTGTTCGGTCGTCGATGCGTTTAAGTTCGCGTCATTGAACCCGTCGGAAGTGCTGGGTCTTAAAAAACAGGGGTCAATCAGAGAAGGAAATTACGCCGATATTATTATGGTCGACGATAAATTCAACATAAAAAAAGTAATATTCAGAGGAGAATCAATATGAGCAAAATTTTTGAACCCGCAACGGATTTCAAATTCACACCGGCAGATTTTGTGCCCTTTAAAGACAGGGAACTCTGCGAAAAACTTAGAAAGATAAGCGGAAAAGATTTGGAAAAACATCCCAATCCCGACTTCAATATCAAGGTCATGATGAATCCGCATCCCGTGCTTATCGCGACATTGTTTTCGAGAATAAAGGAGGCTTCCGAAAAAAGTAAGAAAATAACCCTTATTCTCGGAAACCCCGAGCCCGAAACATATATTCCGCTCGCGCAGCTTATAAACTATTTCAAGGTGGATTGCAGAAACGTGCACATTTTCGCGATGGACGAATGGGCGGACGAAAACGGCAACATCGCGCCCGGGACATATAAGGCGGGATTTGCTCATTCCATGCTCAAATATCTCGTATACGAAATAGACGAAAAACTCAGAATGCCGCTTTCGAACGTGCATTATCCCACTAACAAGAACATCAATTCTTATTCTGACATGATAACCGACTGCGGAGGGCGGCGCGGATATCTGTTCTTCCTCGCCAGGCTGGACGGGACATATGGCTTTTATAGACCCCGTCAGCGAGTTTATGACGGACAGCATGGACGAATATCTCTCCATGAAAGCGAGAATCGTTACGCTGCATCCGCTTACCGTTGCGCAGAACTCGCTTCACGGCGTGTTCGGACAGTCCGGATATATTGCGGACGTCCCGCCCAAAGCTGCGACGATAGGACCTGTCGACGTCAAGAACGCGAGAGAGAGGATAGAAGTTCACGCGCTTCTTACCAACAACACTTTCTCGTCGTGGCAGAGAATGACATCAAGACTCGTTCTTCACGGACCGGTTTCTCCGCTCATTCCGAGTTCTATGTTGCAACTCATGAAAACTCAGGTGTATGTCAGTGAAGAAATAGCGGCTCCGTTCGAGTGCTGGGAAAAGGTCGGATACTGATTAACCGAAGTTGAAGTTTTCGTGCGGAGGTTAAAATGATAAAATATGATTTTTATGCGGGGTTTTCCCGCGTAGACGTTACGCCGATGCTCGGAATAGCCGTTTCGGGATATTTTAAACCGCGCTATTTCGAAGGTGTGTTAGACACGCTTGAAATAAACGCGGTCGCGCTGCAAAAGGACGGCGCTACCGCGCTGCTCGCGACCATAGACAACGTCGGTGTGGCGGGCGACGTGCTCGGCGTTTACAGACAAAAAAATAGCCGAGGCGACGGGTATCTCTCCCGAAGCGGTGTTTATTCACGCGACACATACTCACACTGGTCCCGATCTGTGCGCACCAGAAAAAGCCGAGAGCGATTTGCAGAAAGAATATTATTCTTTCGTCATGCGCAGAATGACGGACGCCGCCGTCATGGCGGTAGGAGACCTTAAACCCGCGAGAATGGGTTTAGGCATCGGAAAGGCTGAAGACGTGGCGTTTTTAAGACGCTTTTTGATGAAAGACGGCTCGATAAAGACTAATCCCGGGGTGAACAATCCCGATATTAAAGAACCTATAGGCATAGTCGACGAAAGAGTAAACGTAATAAGAATTGACAGGGAGAACGCCGATACCGTCGTACTTGTCAATTTCGACAATCATCCTGACACGGTGGGCGGCAATCTCATATCCGCGGACTGGCCCGGATTTACCAGAAGAACGGTCGAGAAAGCTCTCGACAATACTAAATGCGTGTTCTTCAACGGCGCACAGGGGGACGTAAACCACGTGAACGTACATCCGAAAGGCGGAGTTTGAACGATATGTTTATGGATTTCGACGACGTTTCGAGAGGATACGGACACGCAAGACATCTCGGCAACGTCATGGCGGCTTCCGTTTTGCAGGTCTACGATAAAGTAGAGTATGTGCCCGTAGATAAAATAAAATATATTCAGAAGGTTGTGAATATTCCCTCAAACATGCCGGACCCCAAGGATATGGAAAAGGCTTACGAAATAGAGAAGTTGCACAGAGAGGGTAAAGACGAACTTATTCCGTTTAAGGGCATGATGCTGACCACTGTAGTGGCGGAGGCGGAACGCATGATAAAATTAGAAAAAGGTCCCGAATTCTTTCCGCTTCTTTTCAGTGCCGTTGCGATAGGCGATGCGGTGTTCTTCGGTATACCTGGCGAGCCTTTCACGCCCATAGGGGTAGAACTGAAAAAGGCGAAAGGCTGGAAAATGGTGCTTCCCTGCTGTCTGACAAATTCGAGCGACGGATATTTCCCTATGAAAGATTCCTATGACGAAGGCGGTTATGAGGCGAGAAGTTCCTCGTTCAAAGCCGGCGTCGCCGAACTCATTATCGAAAAGGGACTTGAAATTCTGGAAGGTTTGAAAAAATAGACTCCTTTTGTAATCAGAGTAACTTTTTACAGTTGATATCACTTTGTTTCCCCTTCTGCGCTTTTAAGTAAGAAGGGGAAACATTTTAAATATGGTGTAAATACGGTTTTTTTATATGTAACATATTTTTTTTAATTTAAATGTCCTGACGGTTAAAAAAATTTTAAAAACATATTGACAAGCTATCATTAATATGATAAAATATAAATATGTTAAACGATTGACATATGTTTATATTTTCAGTTTTCCGACGTTTTGTATTCCGGAAAGTTCTGTAAAGAGGGGGGGGAATATGGCCGTCTTACACGAAGAAAAGCAAAAGGTATTGGAATATCAGAAAAGGCGCATACTGGAAGTACAGGAAAAATACAAGGTGTTTTTTCCTGTTTTTCTGGTACTCGGCGCCTTATTGATTTTATTGGGGATTTTTAACGGCAGGGATAACTTTCTTCCCTCGTATATAAGTCTGCTGATTACGGTTGTCGGAGTAATAGCGGAGTTATACCTTTTTATAAGTCTTATAAAGGGAAATATCGAACAGGCTCGCGCGTTCGGACAGCTTAAAAAGGCGGTTACGGCGGACGGTGCGGAGGGTACACCCGCGCGGTACATGGGGAATGAACTGAAAGGCACCGAAATGGTAATGATATTCGACTGCGAATCGGAATTTGTCGTAATGCCGCTTTTCGATAAATACCTTCATAAACTCTTCACCGATTACGATTTCAGATGGGATTTCGGAAAATATATATTTCCGAAAAAAGAATTCGCGATGATCAGAGAGGAAAGTTTTATAATATTGAAAGGGGACGGGGAATACAAGTTCGAATCGTTATAATCTTTTAAACCGTACCGTCTATGCCGATACGGCTTTTGATTTTCTCAGATAATTTTTCAATCAACATACAATTAAATAATATTGAAAAACGGGTATACCCGTTTTAATAAGCCGAAACGGCTTATTAAAATCAGATATTATCGGTATTTGAAGCCGTATATGCGGTTTTACCGATAATAAAAATTGATAACAAACGAAAAAAAATTAAAGAATACTGAATATAATTAAGTGATTATATTCCGATATATATAATTAAATTATTATAATCCTATATAAATTTCAAGGAGAGACGGTGATGAAAAAATTATTATGCGTTTTAGTGGCCATGCTTCTTTCCGTGTCGGTGCTGGTCTCCTGCAACAAGGACGGCAGCGTTACGGGAAAAGACGAATTTCTCGGGTTGCAGGACGGCGAGGAATTCGTTACGGATAAAGAAATTTCGCTGACCTTTATAAGACCTATGGGCAATGACGCTCAGGAGGCCTGGTGGGCGGAATCCATTGCGAGTTTTAACAGCGAATATTCGGGACGTATAAAGGTTTCGGAAGAGGCGCTTGTGCGCGGGGATTCGAGTTCTTACGAACAGCAGATAGGTCTGCGCGTCGCGGAAGGACTTCCCGACGTCATGTATATGGACGGACCTTACGTCAGTAACTGGGCTTATAACAACATGATAATACCCATAGACAACTATATAACCGAAACATATCTCGCCGACTTTATGGATTACGTTATCGACCAGGGAACATATAACTACAGACTCTATACGTTAAGCATAGTGGACAGTACGATAATGGTATTTTACCGCAAGAGTTTTATGGAAGAATTTCTTTCTAAAAATCCGCGCTTTTCTGACGGTACGCTTATAACTCTGCCGACATCTCCCGATAACGCATGGACTTTCGACCAGCTTGCGGAGATTGCCGAGAAGATGACTACAAGAGTTGGTAACATAACGCGATACGGACTGAGCATAACCGGCGATAAGACCGAATGGATGAGTTATGCCTTTTCACCCATGTGGGGAGGTAACATACTCGGCGAGGATAATCTTACGGCGACGGGAAACCTCAATTCTTCGCGCGGAATAGCGGCGGGGACATATCTTAGGAATCTTCGCGAAAACAATGCGATAAATCCCTCTGCCGGCGGTACCGACTTTTACGACGACGGAACCAATTCTCAGACCTCGGGCGGCACCTGTAAAGCCGCAATGTTCCTTACGGGCACACAGAACATAACAAAGTTCAATGAGTTCGACAACATCGCAAACGACTGGGATGCGACATATTATCCCCGCAACAACGACGGCTCGTATTCGGTTCCGTGCGGCGGCTGGACATTGTCAATATCTAAAGACTGTGCGGAGGATAAAAGGGTCGCGGCGGCGGAATTCATCAAATATCTTACGAGTGCGGAGTCGTGCGAGAGTTTTTCGAGAGATACCGCATCTCCTCCCGCTCGCAAATCGTTATACGACAGTATGGACGAATATAAATCGGGTTCGACCGTTCAGGGCGGGGCGTATTACCGTATGCGCGAACAGATTTTCAAAGCCGCGGCTCCGAGAATAAAGACCATCGCTTATGCCGAGTTTTCGCCGATACTCTCGGGCGCTCTGAACGAAATCGTTTCACAGTCCTCGGGAGTAAATATTCAGGATAAACTCACCACCGCAGCCACGCAGATAGACAACAAGATACGTCAGGCCGCATATAAATAAGCCTTTACGGGACTTCCGTAATTATTGTAATCGGAGATAAGTCATGCTTCAAAAGGTAAGAAAAAAATCTGCCAGACAAAAGCAATACGATATGGTCGGCTGGTTATTCTGTGCGCCCGCGATAGTTTTCGGAACGATGTTTTTAGTCGTCCCGATAGTTCTCGCTTTCGGATTCAGTTTTACAGATTATCATATGCTTCGCGGCATAACGCGTTTCGTATGGTTTGAAAATTATGCCGAACTTTTCAAAGACGAAGTATTTCACAGGGCGATACTCAATACATTGCAGTTCGTAATATTCGTTGTTCCTTTGCAGCTTGGAATGGCGCTTGCGTTCGCTTTGCTCGTCAACAGCCGTGCGAGAGGTTTCGGAATATTCAAACTCGCGTATTTTGCTCCCGTCATTACATCAATGACGGTCATCGCGTTGCTATTTAAAAATTTCTACGGCGAAACGGGACTTTTCAACGTAATTCTCCGCGCGCTCGGATTTTCCGCTCAGGGATTTTTAAACGATCCCGATCAGGCAATGGGCAGTATTATTGTGATGTCCGCATGGCAGGGCGCGGGTTATCAGATGATAATTCTGCTCGCCGCCTTGCAGAACGTCCCGCAGGAACTGTACGAGGCGGGCTCCCTCGACGGTGCAAAGGGTTTCACGAGGTTTAAAAGCATTACGCTTCCATGTATAACCGATGTCGCGAGCTTCGTGTTTTTAATCACTCTTATAGGCGCTTTTAAACTTTTCACTCAACCTTATATCATGCCCGATACTCCGGGCGGTCCCGATTATTCGACCATGACCATCGTGCTTTACATTTACGAGCGCGGCATGACGGATAAACTGATAGGATACGGTTCGTCAATCGCGATGCTGTTCACGGCGGCGTTCATAGTTATAAATTCGGCGGCGAAATGGTTTAAGAAACTATCCGACAAATACCGTGTAAACAGAGAAAAATATATCGAGGAGAGAATCTGATTATGGAAAATACGGTTTCAAACAAAAAGATTTTCTTTAAGACGGGAGAAAAAGGCAAAAAGCGCGCGCTTCTTGCGGTCAGGTATACTGTAAATATTCTTTTGGGCATAATTTTTATCTCGCCGCTTCTTTTTATGTTCATTACGTCGTTAAACCCCATACAGGCTCTCTCTTCGCAGACCACTTCCATCATGGATTTTCTGCCTAGGAAACTTGTTCTTTCCAATTTCGAAATGGTCTTTTCGCGTATACCTATGGCGCGTTATCTGCTCAATACCTTGTTTTATGCGCTCTCCACCGCGGTGCTGGTGCTGTTATGTAATTCGCTCGCGGGTTATGCGCTCGCCAAGATCCCGTTTAAGGGCAGTAAGCTGCTTTTGTCGTTCATGATAATCATGCTGACGATTCCGTTCGAGGGTATAACTCTCGCACTCTATATGGTCGTCAGTAAACTTAACCTGCTCAATACTCCTATGGCGGTTATATTTCCGAGCGTGATGAGCTGTTTTTACGTATTTATGTTCCGACAGTTTTTCCTGGGTATTCCCAATGCCGTTATCGAGGCGGCTGAAATCGACGGTTGCGCTCCCTTCGCTATTTTCTTTAAAATAGTGATCCCTATGGCGGTACCCGTTTTCATCACGGTTTTCATACTCGAATTCTTCGGGAAATGGAGCGACTACTACTGGCCCATGCTCACTCTTACAGATAAGGATATGTGGAATATTCAGATTGCCATAACAGACTTCAATTCAAGGGCGGGTCATTACGGACAGTTTATGGCTGCTCTCACTATCTGTACGCTTCCGATTGTAATATTGTTCATGTTCCTGCAAAAATATTATATCGAGGGGATTGCGACTCAGGGCATAAAGGATATGTAGAATTCGCCGATTAATATTTTACGGCAAGAAAAACTTCATTGAAACAGCGAGAAAACGTTATTGAAAAGGACTGATTATCTATGTTAAATAAACCCGTTTATCATTTTGCACCCGAAAAGAACTGGATGAACGACCCTAACGGTACATTATACCGCGACGGCGTATATTACCTTAGTTATCAGTATAATCCGTCGGGAAGCGACTGGGGAGATATACAGTGGGCGCACGCCACGAGTACCGACCTTATAAATTGGAAACGAAAAGGAATTATTCTTGCCCCCGAATACGATAAGGGCGAAAAATACTGTTTTTCGGGCTGCGCGGTAGAAAACGGCGAAAATAACATTATCATATATACTTCGATAGGTTTCGAAGATTGGGCGATACAGAAACACGCGCGTCAGAAGTTTGCGGTCGCAAACCGCGATTTTACGTCCGTAATAAGAGAAGAAGGCAAAGTTATGGATGAAAAAAGCCAGCCTTTTAAAGTGCTCGAATGGAGAGATCCGTTTGTTTTCACTTACGGCGGAATGAAGTATTTATTGCTTTGCGGCATTGTTTGCGAGGGCGAAAAGCAGACCAACGGAATATTATTATACAAATCGAAAGGCGGAAGCCTTACCGATTGGGAATATGTGTCGGTTTTGTTTACGGACAGCGAGAATATTATCGAATGTCCGAATATGCTGGTTTCGGACGGCAGGTATGCGCTTATTTATTCTACTATTACCGACAGAAAGGTGAAATATGTTTCGGGCGATTTCGACGGCGAGCGCCTTGCGGTGAAAAACAGAGGAGTCGTTGACTGGTCTCTGACCTGTTATTACGCTACCAATATTTCGGGATCGGCGGACGGAAAGAACATTCTTTACGGCTGGATGCCCGAAAAACTAGTGGGGAGGTCTTCGCCAGACGGTACATACAGCGGATGTCTTTCTCTGCCGCGGGAGGTAGGTATTGCGGAGGATTATTCATTGAATATCCGACCCGTTGCCTCGGTCGAATCGCTTAAAAAGGATATCCTGCCTATAAGCGGCGGCATTGTGCGTTCAGGCGCGCTGGCTGCGGAAATAAGTTTTCGCACCGATGGGAACGCGGAAGTCAGAATTTCGGATAACGTAGAGGAATTTACCGTACTTACCGTAACTGACGACGTACTTACGGTCAGAACAAAAAGTAAGTTTGACGGCGCCGACCTTTCGGACGGAATCATGCCTTTTACCGCAAAGGGCGGAATTCACGATTTCGATATCTTTACGGACGGGTCGGTAATAGAAATTTATGTCGACGGAAAGGACGTTTTAAGTACGAGAGCTTATCGCGTATCTCGTCCGCAAACGCTGTTTTCTGCGGTATCGGGCAAAGTAACGGACGTGCTTGCCGTAACGCTCGGAAACGCAGACATACGTTAGTGATTCAGGAGAGGAAAATGAGCAGAAATCTGAAAAAGACACTTATAACTGTTTTATTTGTCGTTTTTATTCTTTGTATGTTTATGGCGTGCGCGAAGACCGCGTCGGTTCCCGGCAAACTCGATTACGGCGACGCGGATTTGTCGGGGGAAAACTCTGCGGGTCTTGAAGCGGCGGCACAGTATACCGTGCGCTATAAAAACGGTTCCATATCGGTGGGCGACGTTATGCCGTTCTACGAAAACGGGGTTTACAGCTTTTTTTATCTCGCAGACGGAGCGGGTATATCCAATCACCCCGTTTACAGAGTCGATACCACCGATTTTATAAACTTTACCGACAGGGGCGAGGCGTTGCCTGCGGGCGAAAGCACCGCGCAGGACAGCATGATCGGTACCGGCAGTATAGTAAAGGCAAATAACGACTATTATTTCTTCTATACAGGCTTCAAGAAAGATACTCCCGAAGCGGTTATGGTCGCAAAATCATCGGGTAATCTCGACAATTTCCAAAAAATCGACGGATTCGTCATGCGTGCGGCGGATATACCCGGTTGCGACCTTCAGGAATGGGATTTCAGAGACCCGGAAGCATTCTTTGAGGACGGACATTTCGTTCTTCTCGTTTCCGCACGCAGGGACGGCAAACCCGTCATAGCGAAATTCACCGTTTCGGAAGATTTAAGAGATATTACCTATGACGGCGTGATTTTCTCGGATACAAGACTGGGAGCCAACGTACTCGAATGCAGCGACCTTTTCGAGATAGACGGGAAATGGTACCTCACATATTCCGTGCAGGATACGCTCAACGGCGGCGCAGACGGCTCGGACGCCGTGAACGTGAACGTTGGTACGAACGGGAGAATGTTCTATGCCGTTTCCGACAACAAATACGGTCCTTTCAGTTCGATATATAATTCCGCTCTCGAAAGTCATGTATTTTATGCGGGAAAGACGGCGCAGGACGGAGAGAGAACATATCTTGCAGGCTGGGTCAGAAACAAGGGATCGAATGTCGGCTGGAATTATTCGTGGGGCGGCAATCTGTGCATACACGAACTTACCGCCAATTCGGACGGAAGCCTAAGCGTTTCCGCTCCGACCTCGGTGTATGATTATTATTCGGTCGAACGCGAACTCGACGAGGCTTTGAAGACATATAACGGGTACGACCTTATTCTTGAAGATAAGACTTATCATACCGTAAGCAAGGAATATTCTTCTTATCTTCTGACGGCGAAAGTAAGCTTCGACGACGACGTTAAGGAGTTCGGCTTCGCGCTTGCCGTCAGTTCCCAGACGGCGGGCATAATGGAAATAACGCTCGTTCCCGGCGCGGACAAAGTGCGTAGCGGCATGGTGGGAACTCAGGAACTTTCGTCCGGGTATGTAAATCTCGTTTCGGGTAGGGAATACGACCTCGCGCTGCTTACGGAGGGTTCTGTCGTTACGCTCTATATCGACAATACCGTCGCTTATACTTCGAGAATAAGAAATATAGGAAATAAAAACATAGCCGTATTCGCAAAGGACGGCAATGTGAGTTTCAGCGACTTCCATATCTACACCGCGTCGGATTATGCCGACAATCTGAACCTCGGCGGCAGACTTACCTCTGACGGGCTCACGGGAGCGGTGAACGGATTCGATCTTGCGGCGGGTCAGAGCCGCAAATTCGTCTACACCGCGGAAGAGGACAATTTTACCGAGTACAATATTGCGTTGTATTCGGATAAAAACATAAAAGTAACCGTTAACGTCAACGGGGCGGAGGAGAGTTCGCATACCGTTTCCGCGGGAAAACTTACCATGCTTGCGGGCGGCGGATATATAGCAAAGGGCAATACCGCCGAATTTATAATCTCGTCGGAAGAGGCGGCTCAGGTTTTAATGAATTTAGGAGTCGGTACCGACAAGAAAAATGAAGAAAAGTCGGCCACGACGGAAATTTACGGCGACGGTGCGGCCGAATTCACGGCAGGCAAGGCGGGCGTTTACAGTTTTGTTGCCTCAGCGTATATATCCGATCTTTCCGGTCTTCCGGTGTTTACCGCCGGTAACGGTAAAGCGGCGTTCGAAAACGATAAAAACCTCGTAACAATAAGAGGCGGCGTGTATCTCGCCGCCGGCGAAAAACTTGTCGGCTCTGTCATTTACAGACAGTTTACCGCCGATACGGACGGGGCGCAAGTATGCCTTGCCGTAAGAGAGGGCGGCGGCGAATACGTCTCGGGCATAGGGACTCTCGTATCCGCAATCTCCTCTCCCGAAATAATACTCGTTTCAGAAACGGTGCCAGATTTAAGCGGCGATTTCGAAATAAGTTACGACAGGGGAATGGGCGTCGAGATGAACGGAGAAGTTTTCGGCGAACAGGGCAAGAACGGCTTCATATACGCTTACGGCAAAGAGGCTGACGAACTGTATCCCATGTCCGAATACAACACTAACGGCGAAATCTGGGAATACAGACATAAAGCCCCCGAGGTCAACGACGCACTCGAAATCAAAGCCGACTATATGAAACAGGGCGGCGGATACGTTACGGCAGTCGTCTGGACCTCGCCTGCCGACGGGCATATAGATTACAGGGCGGAATACAGGAGCAATTCGGGCGTGGTGCAGGTCAAGGTTCTGAGAAACCGCACCGTGCTTTACGATGCCGTGCTTAAAGACGGAAACAACGTCGCGGTGGCGGAGCTTTTCGGTATAGAGGTAAAACAGGGCGACTATCTTATTCTTTCGGTAAGGTCTGCCGGCAATCCCGCAGGCACTTCCGACGGGAATTATTATCTGAGAATAGGCGAAGGCAATCCCGGAGCGGAAAACGTGGAATATGACCCGAACGCCACTTTGATTGCCGACTATGCTTACGACTTCAATACTGTAAGTCAGGGCATCTACGGCTGGCAGTATCTGTCTGTCGGTTATACATGGGACGGCGGCGAACGCCCGACGGACGTTAATGAACTCACCTTAAACGACGGCGTATGGGGCAACAGCGGCACCGGCATAGACGCAGACGGAGTCGTGAGGGGCAATAACGTCGCGATAGGATACGTCAACGAATGGGATAAAGAGATCACCGTACACTTTACGGGTAAAATAACCGTTGCGGGTACGCCCGCTTCCGACGTCTGGGTGAGGGCGCACGTTCTCCGCACGGACGGGTCTCAATATCAGCTGTTCGGAAGGGGCTTTGCCTCGTCGACGGAAATAAAGACCGCCGCCAAACTCAATAAAGGCGACCGTGTAATGTTTATATTCTTCGACAACAATAACGGCTGTACCGTTTCGCTTAAAGTCGGCTGTTACGACGAGGGACAGGTGGACGAGGCGGGGCTTGCCGCCGAAATAGCCGCCGCGGAGCAGATAACAAACGACGACGGAAAATATACCGCGGAGAGTTTTGCGGCTCTCGGTGCCGCGCTTTCGGAAGCGAAAGACGTTTCGGTAACGGGTATGACGTATCTGGAACTGCGCGACGTGATTGACGGACTGCGTACCGCAGTAAGCGGACTTATGCTCGATACCGCCGCTGCAAAATCCGAACTCAATTATCAGATAGAAAGAGCGCGCGCATATCTGAATGCCGAAGCATTTATGAGCGGAAGCGCCGCCGAAATTACTTCGCAACTTGACGCGGCTACGGCGGTGTATAACGACGATTCCAAGACATCGCAGGAAATCATTGCGGCTACGGCGGTTCTTAAAAATTATCTCGATACCGTCGTGATAAAGATAACGGCGCTTGCCGACAGTTTCGGCGGACAGGGCGATGGAGGATTTATTTACCTCAGATCGAACGTTTCGTATGACGGCGGATTCCACGTAACCGATTGCAGCGAACTTATGTACAGCGAAACAAACCAAAGATACGAAGATGGCGAACTTTACGTTTCCGTAGACAAGATGTATATTTCGGGCGCGACGTTGGCATTCCGTAACTATTCGGGCGATACAAAAGAATTTGTGTTTAACGGGCAGGCGACATATCTCGGCGGCGGCTCCAACGGGGCGGCACTCGCGTACGTCAAGATGAACGCTGACGGGACGTTTACAACGCTGTCAGACTGGCATCCTTATTCTTCAAGCGCTCCGCTTTCCATATCGGAGAGAATAACGTTGGGGGCGGGAGCGGCATTCATGCTTGTATTGAGAGATAACAGTGGAGACGACACGCTAACGGGAATAACGCTTGAAGTGGGAACGACGAGCGCGGAAATGGATATAAGCAAAACGCTTCTTAGCGATTATATAGTATCCGTATCGGGAATAAACAACGATGATGGAATATATACCGCGGATAGCTATGCCGCTTTCGCCTCGGCAAAAACCGCCGCGGAGGGAGTAAACGTGAAATCCGACGCGGACGAAGGAGAGATATACCGCGCGCTAACGGAACTCAAAGCGGCATATAAAGGGCTTGCAAAAGCAAACGCAAAGACGAGCGCGGATTATACGGAAGTGATAGCCGAAAATTCTCCTTGGAAAGTATATCAGACGGGTATAAACTGGGAGCCTGCAAGGCTGAACGGCATAAACGACGGTAATCTGTATTCATACGAGAGCGGAGCGCTCATAAACGGCACGAATACGGTCAGTACGGGGGATAACGCTCTGACGGTTGGTATAGAAGGCGGAATAGCGTTTGTGTTCGAGATAGAGAAGACGGGAAGTTATACTATAAGCGGTACGTATACGGGAGAAACGCGCGGCGACGGAAGGATATTCAAACAGACAAACGGAAGCGGAGAATATCTTGAAGAGACGAGCGCGGGCTGGATAGGAACCGATGAGAGTTTTAACAAAACTTACACATTAAATGCAGGCGACAGGATAGCGATACAGTTTGACGGCGCGGTAAACGCTCAGATCTCTTTCTCGATTACCCTTAACTGACAGAGGTCGGCTATGCGAAAGATTATATTTCTTATGCTTATTGCCGTTATGTCCGTGTTTTCGGTTGCAGGTTGCGCACCCGATTCGGCCGATGATAAGCCGTCTCATACAGAAGAAACATCGGGCACGGACGGCGGAGACGACGGAAAAGCCGAAGGCGACACAGAGGACGAAGAAGACGAAAACGGCGGAACATGGATTGAAATACCCATGCCGCAAAATTAAAATTATTCGGAGGAAGTCAAAATGGAAAAAAAGAGGTGGATCGAAAGGGCGGCATATTCAAGTCCCGAATTTTCGGTCAATGCAGTATCTACCGCGTGCGACATACTTAACGCGTCTGGTTACGAGGTCGGAACCGAGCTTGACTGGATAAGCGGAGAAAACGCTTTTCTGTGAGGTGCGGATTATGAAAAAAGAAGTAATCAGAATAAGATTGATAACTTTAATAGCGATGCTGGCGCTTATATGCTACGCGCTCGGCATAGGGATTACTGCCGTAAAAGCCGACGGTGTAACGATTGCGGAGAGCGATTTTTATGTCAGGACGATAGGTCTTCGCGTGGAAAACGAACAGTATACTTCGGGCGTGAATTTCAAGACCGTTATGAGTAAAGCAGTATACGACGAGTACGTCGCAGGCGGCTCGGACGTTAAGACGGGGACTCTCGTCGCGCAGACTTACGCCCTCGAAGGCAGAACGCTCCAAGTCGGCGAAGAAAAGGCAAAAGACCTCGACACGACAGGCAGATGGCAGCTTAAAGAATATGACGAAAACAATGACGGCGCCAACGAACAGTATATGGAATCCGCAATATATGTATACGACATACCAAAAGAATATTACGGCAGCAATATAACGGTTGTTTCATACGTATTAATCGACGGCACCGCATATTACTCGAAAAGACCCGCCGAAATATCTCTTGCCTCTGCGGCAAAGAGTATGCTGGACGGCGGATTCGTTGCGGCGGAAGATGAAAACGAATTTAAAGATACTTATACGGGATTCTCTTTAAAATATACTTCGGGCTCGTCCGAACAGACGGAAACCGTATATTACGGAGATAAGATAGCCGCTCCCGAAAATCCTTCTGCGGAAGCGGGATATAAATTCGACGGCTGGTATAACAGAGATTATACTCAAAAATGGGATTTCGAAAATAATACCGTATCGGGCAATATAAATCTTTTCGCAAAGTTTTCGCCGAATATAGGTAGGCTTGCCGACAGTTTCGGCGGACAGGGCGATGGAGGATTTATTTACCTCAAAACGAATGTTTCGTATGACGGCGGATTCCACGTAACCGATTGCCATGAACTTACGTATAACGGGACAAATCAGAGATACGAAGAGGGGGATTTGTACGTTTCCGCAAACGGAATGTATATTTCGGGCGCGACGTTGGCATTCCGTAACTATTCGGGCGATACAAAAGAATTTGTGTTTAACGGGCAGGCGACATATCTCGGCGGCGGCTCCAACGGGGCGGCACTCGCGTACGTCAAGATGAACGCTGACGGGACGTTTACAACGCTGTCAGACTGGCATCCTTATTCTTCAAGCGCTCCGCTTTCCATATCGGAGAGAATAACGTTGGGGGCGGGAGCGGCATTCATGCTTGTATTGAGAGATAACAGTGGAGACGACACGCTAACGGGAATAACGCTTGAAGTGGGAACGACGAGCGCGGAAATGGATATAAGCAAAACGCTTCTTAGCGATTATATAGTATCCGTATCGGGAATAAACAACGATGAGGGAATATATACGGAGGATAGTTATGACGCTTTCGTCTCGGCAAAAACCTCCGCGGAGGGAGTAAACGTGAAATCCGACGCGGACGAAGGAGAGATATATCGCGCGCTAACGGAACTCAAAGCGGCATATAAAGGGCTTGCAAAAGCAAACCCGAAGACGAGCGCGGATTATACGGAAGTGATAGCCGAAAATTCTCCCTGGAAAGTATATCAGCCGGGTATAATTTTTAACCCAACCAAACTTACCGATGTAAACGATACAAACCTGTATATTTATGAGAGCGGAGAGCTAATAAACGGCACGAATACGGTCAGTGCGGGGGATAACGCTCTGACGGTGAAAACAGAAGGCGGAATAGCGTTTGTGTTCGAGATAGAGAAAACGGGAAGTTATACTATAAGCGGTACGTATACGGGAGAAACGCGCGGGAACGCGAGAATATTTATACAGACAAACGGAAGCGGAGATTTTAATGAGGCGCCCGACGGTTGGCTTGAAAAGCAAACAGAATTCGAAAAGACAAATCCGGCAAATGCGGGCGACAGGATAGCTATTCATTTTGAGGGTCCGTTAAACGCGCAGATCTCTTTCTTTCTTACACTAAATCCGTAATGTAAAATCATAAATAAACTACCCGCCCCGATAAGGGGCGGGAGCAGATTAAAACGGCGGTATACTTTATGTATACTATCGAAGTTTATGTGGTTTCGCCCTCAATCAGGCGGACGGGAATATAAGTTGCGGTCTTGTCTTCGGAAAACAGTTTTTCTATAAGTTTTTTCGCGATGGAGCGTTCGTCCTGGGCGATTGTCGTCAGTTTAGGGAAATCGAGCATACGGGTAAATACTGAATTATCGAATCCTACGATTTTCAGTTTCTGCGGAACTTCGACGCCGCGTTTTACTGCGTAACGGAACAATGCGTATGCCAGAATGTCGTTTGAGCAGAACACCCCGTCATAATCGAATATTTTATCCGCTATTTCCCGTTCCACGAAAGAAAAATAGTAGTCGTAAAGAAGATTGTCTTTTGTCTGCATAAGGTCGAAAGGAACGCCGTGAGATGTGCAGTACGCGGCAAAGCCTTTGTAACGGTCGTGTCCGACCAGAGTGGTTTTGGTCATGGGACCGGAAATGTGCAAAAGATGTTTTGCACCTCTGTTTACAAGATGTTCGGCAGCAATCTTTCCGCCGTTGAAATTTTCGGAAGCAACAAGCGGAGTATGGGGGATTATCCTGTCGAAGGACACCGTCATGAACGGCAGATTCTCATACTCGCCTATATCTATATTATGCGAGCAGATAATAAGACCGTCGACGTTCTGACCGTTTAAGATGCTGATGTAATCGTGTTCGAGTTGAGGGTCGGTCATACTGTTACATAATATAAGTTTTTTTCCGATTTTATAGCATTGCCGTTCTACTTCGTGAATAAGCCCCGTATAAAACGGCGATGATGAATCGGGGACGAGAATAGCCACGAGATCGCTGCGCTTTCTTTGAAGCGAACGGGCAATTGAATTAGGCTGGTAATTCAGTTGCCGCATGGCGTCCTGTACTTTAAGACGCGTCTTATTGCTTATATATCCTCTGTTATTAAGAACACGGGATACGGTTGTGGGAGTTACTCCCGCAATCCTCGCGACATCTTTGATGGTTGACATAATTTTACCTTCCGAAAAAAAATAAATCAATCGTTTAACATATTATCATAAAACTTTTGATTTGTCAATTCAATAGGAGAAATCACGATGTTCAGAAAAGTACTGAAACCTATTTTAATAATAGTTTGCATGGCGGCCTTTGCGGCTTTTATAATCGTCGGTACGGGATTGAATGTTTATGCCGCGTCAAACGACAGGCTGGAACAATTCCGTCCGCAGCTGACATACACCCCGCTTGAAAACTGGAATAACGACCCTAACGGGCTTCTTTATGCGGAAGGGAAATATCATATGTATTATCAGTACGCGACGACGGGTAATACCTGGGACAC
The DNA here is from genome assembly GCA_944367535.1 of uncultured Clostridia bacterium. GTDB lineage: Bacteria > Bacillota > Clostridia > Christensenellales > Borkfalkiaceae > UBA1259. The sequence goes on along the minus strand of CALVWQ010000008.1, from coordinate 2,206 downwards.
CATGCATTGGGGGCATGCCACAAGCACGGATCTTATACACTGGCAGGAAGAGAGCGTCGCCATACTCCCGAATATGCCCGGTTGGAATAATTACAATCCCGACGTGCCCAGCGGTCCGATATTTTCGGGAAGCGCGGTATACGTTTCGCAGGAAAACGCGTCGCGAGCATATAACGGGGCGGGTTTCTACGCCATATTTACTCAGCCGAACCAGAATCCTGCCGAGGGGGCGGGAGACCAGCGGCAGAGTATAGCATATTCAGCTGACGGTTACTTTTACGATATCTCCACATACCGTGAGATTATTCCCAACGATTACGATTCTTCCGCCGCGCAGGACGGCAGCGGCAAAGAGGCGCGCGGAGATTTCAGGGATCCGAAAGTATTCTGGATGGATGAGATCGGCAAGTGGATGATGGTAGTCGGCGGCGGAGAGATAGTGCAGTTTGTCTCCGACGATCTCCTTAATTGGAATTATATCGGCTCGACGGGACTTTGGGGAGAATGTCCCGACATTTTCAAAATAGATGATACCTGGGTGTTGTTGCTATCACCCGAAGATAAGACCCAGTCGCACGAGTATAACGGGACAACCCGCGAGACGCATTGTTATCCCAACGAGTTCTACGTTTTAGGTTCTGTCGACGGCAACGGGCTGTTTGTGCGTGAAGGCGACCTCGAACAATATTCTTTCGGACCCGACAGCTATGCGGTGCAGACCTTTACGGATACTCCCGACGGACGTAGGATTGCCGTTTCCTGGGCGGCTAACTGGAAAAACGTAGACGAATATTCTTATCACGAGGACGGCGGAATAAGGTCGTGCTGGAACGGGGGGATGACGATGCTGACCGAACTCGGCATAGAGGAAATAGGCGGCAGGAAGGTGCTTACCCGTACAGTTCTTAAAGAATACGAGTCCCTGCGCGGGCAACCGCTTTTTTCTGAAAACAACATGACCGTCGGAGATGATAACGTTCTCGAAGGCGTTAATTCCTCTATTTTCGAGGCGGTCATAGGAATAAACTCTGACGAATCGGCGGCGGACAGCGTTACAATTAAAATCGCCATGTCCGATTACGAGGAAACGCGTATTATCTACGATTTGTCCGAACAGACGGTAACGGTAGACAGATGCGATTCTTCACTAACCGCGGCTCAGACGTCTATGTATCGGATAAAATATTCTCATTCGCTCGTGCCGGAGGACGGAGTTGTGACGATCCGTATCTTTTATGACGGGGCAAATCTCATGTTCGAAGGCGGTTCGGGGCAAGCGGTGGGCAATTTCGCGCTGTTTGCCCAGTCTTGCAGCGACGGATTCAGTCTCACCTCGGACGGCGAGGCGACGGTTTCCGCGACAGTTTATCCGTTGGCGTCGATCTGGAACAACGAGTCCGCAAGAAATTCTTTTGATGACTTTTATCTTAGTTCCAAAAACGCAAATCTGGAAGTCGGAAAGAGCATGACCGTACTTGCTTCGTCTCCTAATCCGTCCTTTGACTTTTCCGATATAGAATATACTTCAGACAACGGCAACGTAATACTGACAAAACGTGCGGACGGAAGTTGCGAAGTGCTTGGCGCATATACGGGTACGAGCGTACTTTCCGTTTCGTCTGGCGGCAAGGTTCACCGCATGACGGTTACTGTGCTTTCGGGAATTTACGACAGCGATATCGAATTCGATACTCTGTATACGGGCAGCTGGAAAAAAGACAGGGGAATAATAGGCTCATCGTCGGGCGACGGATTTTTATACTCCGATTATAACGCTTATAATTTTTCCGTCTCGGCAAAAATAAATTCCGTCGCCGATAATTCCGTGGCGTTCGGAATAATGTTCGGAGCAAACGAGTCGTTTTATAATTATTACTGCGCCAATTACGATTATGCCGCAGGCATAGTAAAATTATGGCAGGCCGGCGGCGCTACGGTCGCGTCCTATCCGCTTAAACTGCGGAGGGGCGACGTCGTTGATTATTCACTTACGCTACTTGACGGAGAGGTCAGCATTGCGGTAAACGGACTGTCGGTGATTGAAGTATATATCGGCGAATATGCGGGAGGGTATCTCGGACTTAACGTATATAACGGAACATTCCTATTTGACGAGGTGCGTCTATACGGCTCGTTCGGCGCGGGAGAAACGCCCCGCGTACCCCTCGGCGAAGGAGATTTCATGATAAGAAATTCTTCCACCGGC